>DATHOH010000070.1:0-2527 GCA_035485155.1 Solirubrobacteraceae bacterium | reverse complement strand
GCTCGATGGAACAGGGGCCGCCGCCCGGACGGCCACCGTGGCGGCCGTGGTGAGAGCGGCGGCGCCGGTGGTCGCGGTCGGGTGCGTGCTGGTGCTGCAACCGAGCGCGAGCGCGACGAAGGGCACAGAGACGACGCGGGTGAGGTACCGGCTGTCCCGCGTGGCGCTGATCGTAGCCACGGGCGCGTGCGGCACCGGGTCGACGGCGTTCATGGCGGGCGACGCTAGCATGGCGGGTCGTCCGAGGGCGCGGGTGGGCGACATCGCTGCGCTCGGGCGCGGGACGCAGGCCGTGGGATCACGGGCGCCCCGCGAGGCTTGCGGGGTGCTTACCCAGAACGGGAGCCCCCGCCCCTGCCCCGGCCGTTGATGCTGTGGTAGGCGTCGTCGGGGTCGAGGGTGGCGCGGACCCGAGTCTGCATCTTGGCGAGGGAAGCCTGGACGTCGGGCGCCAGTCCGCGGAGCAAGTCCTCGCGAGCCATGGGAATGCGGCCGAGCGAGGCCAGCGTTTCAGCGAGCAGCGAGGCGACGTCGATGCCGCGCAGCGGGAAGTCGAGAACGACGAGCGCTTCTGCGAGGTCGGCGTCGAGTTCGAACAGCGCATGCAGCGCGTGTTCGTCGACCTCAGGAGGGGCGAGGACAAGCCGATCCAGCGCGCGGAAGAGCGCCAACAAGTCGAGCCGCAGCGTCTCGAGCCGAGCCTGGAGATCTTTCGGGACCTTGTCCCGGACACGCTGCGCCATGCCGCGAGCTTGCCGCGCCTTGAGCACGAGCGATAGTCGGAGGTTCAGGCGACGCGTTTCATCGAGAGACGATCGAGCAGGGACCACTGCTGGTTGAGCAGCAGCACGCGCAGGGCCAGAAGTCTTCGTGCCCCTGCTTCGGACCAGCGCATCCCCGCCTGGCGCAGACGGGCATGGACGACTTGCTTGTGCGCGCTCTCGATGGCGCCGCTGCCGATGCCGTAGCCTCGGCGCAGGTACTCGTCGTACCGCATGCGCGTCGCATTGTTCGTGTAGTAGCGGATCAGGCTGTCGAGCTTGTCCTGCGCCTCGGCGGTCGAGGGTTGGATCGCGCGCAGGCGCGCGGTGACCTCTTCGACCTTGCCCGCGCGCAGGTCCTCGGCGAGGCGAGCGACCCAGCCGGTCGTCATCGCCGAGGTCTCGCCAAAGTGGATCCGGGCGAACTCCCACGCGTGTTCGACCGCATGCCAAAAGTCGAGGATCTCGCAGCGGACGGGGAACAGCTCGGCGCGGTTCCAGATCCATTCCGCGCCGTCGCCTACGATGATCACGATCGTCTTGGGGCCGAGCCACTGAAGCTCGTGCAGCTTCGCCCACAGCCGATCGAAGATGGCGTCCGCATTTCCCAAGCAGGTCACCAGCGCTCGCCGCACGACCGAGCGGCGCCCCGGCGAAGGCTCGACGCGTTCCGAGGGCAACAGCAACACACCCGTCTTGACCTCGCGGAAGTGCCCCTCCTCCACGACCGGCAACGGCGGTCGTTTCTCCCCGGAACCCGCACGGGTCCGTCTGTGCTCCCGAACCTGCATCCCGAGCGCGCATCCGTCGACGCCCAAGAGCACGGCGTCTGGCGCCTGCTCGGGCGCGCTGCCGGCGTCGCTGTGAGCGCTCGCGTGGTGGCGCGCGAGGGCCTCGGTGCGCTCCTCGACCGCCTGGCCCAGCCTCTGCACCGTGCGCCACACGGTCATCGGGCTGACCTCGACGCCGAAGAACAACGAGACCAATCGCGACGCCAGCTCGTAGGGCACGACAACCCCCAACAAGGCCACGAGCCGTGCCAACGAGCCGCTCAGCCTGCCCGCCTCCACCCCAAGCTTGTCGATGAGCGGGCACTTGCGCTGGCGACATGGCGGGCAGCGATAAGCGGACGTCGCAAGCTCGACCTTGCCGAAGCGGCAGGTGAACGAGAAAGGTTTGCGGCCTCGGCATTCCATGGCCTTCCCGCACCCATCGCATCGCGGCGCGGTCCCTTGCAACGAAGCAGCTTCGGCGGCGATCTTCTCCACGAGCCGCTCCCGAAGCAGCGGACGAAGCTCCTCCTCCACCTCTCGCTCCAGCCTTACCAGCAGCGGCACTTCCGCCAGCAGCGCAGGGACCGCCGTCTTGCCAGCTCCAGCATGCGCGCTACGAACCATCGGACCACGACGAACACGCTCCACGAGCTTCCTTCGGCGCGGCCTCGAAGTCGGGCCCGCACGACAACGCCGCCAGCCACAGCTTCGTCACTTGGGCCAAGTTTCTTGCCGAACGCGCATCCGTCCTGGCGGGGCCCCAGCTTCAGGTAGGCACCCACCCGCCACCGCGAGCTTGACACGATGTCCGTGATAGCGGATGCTCTGTGACGTGAGCCGGACCCGTCGCCCCCGCTGTCGCGTGCGCCCCTGGGCGCGCTGAATCTGCGTCTGTCGACGTCAACCTTCGAGGCAACTCGGGAGGAGCTTGCACATGCATTGGAAAAGCTTCGCCGCTCTCTTCGTTTCCACTTTCATGCTCACCGCGACCCT
>DATHOH010000069.1:0-36437 GCA_035485155.1 Solirubrobacteraceae bacterium | reverse complement strand
GCGGCGCCCCGCTGCACCCCGCGCAGGAGTGGTGCCTGCACTGCGGCGCGGCCGCGCGAACGCGTCTGGCGGCGTCCCCCAACTGGAAAGCACCGATCAGCGCACTCGCGGTCGTGGCCGTGCTGGCGCTCGGCGTCCTCGCCGCCGCGCTGGTCAAGCTTGCGGGCGGCTCCGGCCCTGCAGCGCCTGCGATCACGAGGGTCGTGACGACCTCAGCGGCGCTCACCCCGACCCAGACGAGCACGGCGCCGTCGAGCGCAGTGCCCGGCACTCCCGGCACAGGGACCTCGACGCTCGGCACCGGAAAAGCCACAGCTCCGAAAATCGGCACGAGCACGCTCGGCGCCGGCAAAGCCGGAACCACGACGCCGGGCACCGGCAAAGCGGGGACTGCCACGCCGGGCACCGGCAAAGTCGGGACGGGCACCGCCGGCACCGAGAAAACCGGGACGGGCCACGCCGGGACCACCGTGCCAGGCACCCTCAACGCGAAGACCCGCGAAGAAATCGCACGCGGCGTCAAAGAAGGGCTGGGCAAAATCCACCTGCACCTGCCGACGACGAACACCAGATGACAGGCACGCGCCGGCGCCGCGTAACCGCGCGTCGTCGCCCGGGCGACGCCGGAGATCGGCGACGCGCCGCGGCCAGATACGGTTCCGCCAATGCCCGCCCCTCCCTCGGCAGGGACCCACGAGGCCGACGTCGCGGTGTTGGGTGCGGGCGCGGCCGGCCTGTACGCCGCACTGTGTGCCGCGGCCGACGGGGCGCGCGTGGTGCTCGTCTCAGCCACGCCGCTCGCCCAGACCGCCAGCTACTGGGCGCAGGGCGGCCTCGCGGCGGCGCTGGCCGCAGACGACAGCCCCCCGCTGCACCTGCATGACACCGAGTTCGCGGGACGCGGGCTGGTGCGGCGCTCGGCGGCGGAGATACTGGTCACCGAGGCGCCCGACCGCGTACGCGACCTGCAGGCGCTCGGCGTGCGCTTCGACGCCGATCGCTTCGGACACCTGGCGCTCGGCCTCGAGGGCGGGCACTCGGTCCGGCGCGTCGTCCACGCCGGCGGCAGCGCCACCGGCCGGCGCGTAGTTCGCCAACTCTCCGCGCTGGCAGCCGGCGAGCGGCGTATCACCGTGTTCGAGGGTGCGCGCGCACAGGCGCTGTGGTGCTCGGACGGGCTCTGTCGTGGCGTCGTCTGCGACGACGGGCGCGTGATCGCGGCGCGCGCGGTCGTGATCGCGACGGGCGGCGCCGCAGCCCTGTGGGCACGGACCACCAACCCACCAGGCTCCCAGGGCGTCGGGCTGCTGCTCGCCCACGCGGCCGGCGCCGCTCTGTCTGACCTGGAGATGCTGCAGTTCCACCCAACGGCCGTGATCGGTGTTCCAGGACGCGAGGGCTTCCTCGTGACCGAGGCGGTGCGCGGCGAGGGCGCGACGCTGCACGATGCCCACGGGGAGCGCTTCGTCGATGAGCTCGCCCCGCGTGACGAGGTCTCACGGGCGATCCACGTCCAGCTACTGGAGTCGGGCGAGCCAGCGGTCGGCCTCGACATGCGCGCGATCGACCCCGCGCACTTCCCCAACGTCGTCGCGTCGCTGCGCGAGGCGGGGCTGGACCCGACCAGCGAGCTGATTCCGGTCGCACCTGCCGCGCATTACATGATGGGTGGCATCGTCGCCGATCTGAACTCCCGCTCGACGCTCCCCGGCCTGTACGCGGTCGGCGAGTCATCGTGCACGGGACTTCACGGCGCCAACCGACTGGCGTCGAACTCGCTCAGCGAGTGCTTCGTCTTCGCCCGACGGGCGGTCGAAGATGCGCTGTCGCGTCCCGTCGAGGCCCGCGCCGCGCCGAGCGAGCGCGAGCTGCAGACGCTGCGTGAGCTGCCCGCCCCGGCGAGCGCCGACGCCGCCGTGCGCGCGGCGCTGTGGCGCGACGCCGGCGTCGTGCGCACGCCGGAGGGCCTCGGACAGCTGCTCGGCAACCCGCATCCGCTCGCGCGGCTGATCGCCGCCTGCGCGCTCGCGCGCACCGAGAGCCGGGGAGCGCACCTGCGTGCCGATCGCCCCGAGCGCGATTCGGCGCTCGATCTGCGCCACGCGATCGTCGCCGACGAGGAGCCAATCTCGTGGCAGACGTGGCGCTGACGCACCGCTCGGCCGCTCGGATCATCTTTTATAGATAAATAAATCGCCCCGCGATTTTTATCTCGCGATCCTTTCTATTTGCAAATGTGTTACTTGCAGACGGAAGTTCCCAGAGTCCACGGAGTCTCTAGGAACGGCGGGTGTGCTCTCTGACCAATCAGACCGAGCAAAAGAGGGCGAGGAACACAGCATGTACCAGTTCAGTCGGGCCATCTACCGGGAGCTCGCTCCCTATATCGAGGCTCCATCCCGAGGCATGCCCCCCACCAGCAACCACACCGCCGTACTGCGTGCCTGCGAGGCGGTGATCACGCGCCTGGCCACCGACCGTCACTACTTCGCACGCCCCGCGCGCACCCTGTTCCTCGACGTCCGCAGTTACTTCCCGATGTCTGCTCAGAGCCACGTCCATCGTGTGATCGGCCTTTACATGGGCTACGCGCAAACGTTCCTGGCCGAGCATCCGCACGAGGGCTACACCGCCGTCAGCGGCGCTCCGCCGCAGTGCCGCGCCACCACCCGCAAGGGCTCTGCGTGCCAGCGCACGCCGCTGCCACACAACGGCTACTGCCCCTCCCACCAGCACCTCGCCGACACCGAGGATCGCGAGCTGGCCGCCGCGTAGTATGGACGCATGCTCCTGGGCGTCGATGTCGGCGGGACGTTCACCGACGCCGTTCTGATCGACGACGACGCCGCCGTTCACACCGCCAAGGTCCCCTCGACGCCCTCGGAGGAGTCCAAGGCGGTGCTCGAGGCGGTGGAGCGCGTGCTCGCTCGCGCCGGCGCAAGCGCAAGCGACGTCGAGCGTTTCGCCCACGGCATGACCGTGGCGACGAACGCGCTGCTCGAGGGACACGCCGCGCGCACCGCGCTCCTCGCGACCGCAGGCTTCACCGACGTCATCGAGCTCGCTCGCCAGAACCGTCCGCAGCTCTACAGGCTGTGCGCCGAGGCACCCGCGCCGCTCGTCCCCGCGGAGCTGCGCTTCGCGGTTCCTGAGCGCACGGGACCGGACGGCCCACTGCTCGCGCTCGACCCCGCACTCGCGCGCGAGCTGATTCTGCAGGTCGCCGCAGCCGAACCGCACGCGATCGCGGTCTCGCTGCTGCACTCATACGCAGACCCGGGCCACGAGCGTCTGCTCGGGGAGCTGCTCGAGGAGCTGCTGCCCGGCACGCACCTGTCGCTCTCCAGCGATCTCGTGGGCACCTTCCGCGAGTACGAGCGCACCGCCACGACGGTGCTCGACGCCGCTCTCTCGCCCCTGCTCGCCTCCTACCTGCGAGCGCTCGCGCGCGACGCCGGCGCACTCGGGATCCCCGAGCCGCAGATCATGCAGTCCTCCGGCGGCCTCACCGACCCCGCTCAAGCTGCAGCACACGCCGCGCTCACAGTTCTATCCGGCCCGGCCGGCGGCGTCGGCGGCGCGCTGGCGCTGGCCGAGCTCGCCGACGAGCCGCGCGTGTTGTGCTTCGACATGGGAGGGACCTCCTGCGACGTCTGCCTGATCGACGGCGGCCAGGTCCCCGAGACCGCCGAGCGCACGATCGCCGGCCGTCCGTTGTCGCTGCCGGCGTTCGACATCCACACCGTCGGCGCGGGCGGCGGCTCGATCGCGTGGCGCGACGGGGGCGGCGCGCTGCGCGTGGGGCCAGCCTCGGCGGGCGCCGATCCTGGCCCCGCGTGCTACGGGCACGGCGGCCGTGAGCCGACCGTGACCGACGCCAACCTCCTGCTCGGACGGCTGCTGGAGGACTCGCCGCTGGCGGGCGAGCTGTCGCTTGACCGCGGCGCCGCACACGATGCGATCGCGCGCCTGGCGCGCGAGCTCGACCTCGACGTGACGGCGTGCGCCGAGGGCATCGTGCGGGTCGCCGAGGCGCAGATGCTTGGCGCACTGCGCGTGATGAGCGTCGAGCGCGGAATCGACCCACGCGGCTTCGCGTTGATGCCGTTCGGCGGCGCCGGCCCCCTGCACGCGGCCGCGCTCGCGCGGGGTCTTGAGATCTCGCGTGTGCTCTGTCCGCGTGCCTGCGGCGTGCTGTGCGCGCTCGGCCTCGCGGCCGCAGCGCCGCGCCGGGATGCCGCTCGCACGCTGATGCTCGAGCAGCGCTCGCTGACGGACAGCCGCCTTCGCGAGGAGCGCGACACACTGATCGCCGAGGCCCGCGCCGCGCTCGCCGTCGAGGAGGCGCGCGTCCGTGTCCGCCACGAGCTGCGCTACCGCGGCCAGTCGTTCGAGCTCGCCCTCGAGGAGGAGCTCGAGCCCGGCACGCCGGCGCTCGACCGCGACACGTTGCGCGCGGCCTTCGCGCGAGCGCACGAGCTGCGCTACGGCTACGCCGACGAGGACGCCGAGATCGAGCTCGTCAACATGCGCGTGTCCATATGGGGCTCGGCGCCCGACGCGCAGCTGCGCAGCGGCGCAGCGGCGGCTCCCAGCACCGAGCTCCGCGAGATCGTCTTCGACGGGTGTCCCGTCACCGCCACCGTGCTGCGCGGCGAGCTCCCTCCCGGCACGCGCCTGCGGGGACCAGCGCTGTGCGCCCTGCCGGAGTCGACGCTGCTCGTACCGCCCGGCTGGTGGGGAGATGTCGACGAGCAGGGCACAGTCCATCTGCACCTATGAGCACATTCGACCCGATCGAGCTACAGGTCGTGACCGGCGCGCTGCGCGCCGCGTGCGAGGAGATGGGCGTGGTGCTCGTACGCTCGGCCCACTCGTCGAACATCAAGGAGCGCCGCGACGCCTCGACCGCGCTGTTCGACTCCGACGGGCAGATGGTGATGCAGGCGGAGCACATTCCGGTGCATCTCGGCGCGATGCCGGCAGCTGTGGCGGCGGTGCTCGAGGCCGAACACGCCCCGGGGGTCTCGTGGATCCTCAACGACCCGTTCGCCGGCGGCACCCATCTACCGGACATCACCGTCGTCACACCAGTGTTCGCGCAGGGCGAGACGCTGCTCGGGTTCGCCGCGAGCCGCGCGCACCATGCCGACGTCGGGGCGCGCGTGCCCGGCTCGATGCCGGCCGACAGCCGTACGCTGCAGGAGGAGGGCGTCGTGATCTCGCCGCGGCCACTCGACGACGCCACGCTCGCGGAGCTCGTCGAGCGCATGCGCCAACCGCGGGAGCGTAGAGCCGATCTCCGTGCCCAGCTCGCCGCCAACCGCGCCGGCGCGCAGCGTCTCGCCGAGCTGGCCGGCCGCGTCGGGACCGAGCGTCTGCGCGAGGCGACCGACGCCGTGCTCGATTACTCCGAGCGCCGCACACGCGCCTGCCTCGCGGCGCTGCCCGACGGCGAACTGCACGGCGAGGACGTGCTCGAGGCGCCGGAGGGCGACCTCGTGCTGCGCGTGCGCGCGAAGATCGACGGCGAGCGGCTGCTGCTGGACTTCGCCGGCAGCGCCGAGCAGCACGAGGGCAACCTCAACTGTCCGCTGGCGGTGACACTGTCTGCGTGCCTGTTCGCGGTGCGCGTGCTGACCGACCCCGACATCCCGCCGACGGCCGGCGCGTACCGCCCGATCGAGGTGCGCGCCCCCGAAGGCACGGTGCTCAACGCGCGCCCCGGCGCTGCGGTGGCGGCGGGCAACGTCGAGACCTCCTCGCGCGTGGCTGACCTCGTGCTCGGGGCGTTCGGACGGGCACAGGGCCAGGGCACGATGAACAACCTGACGCTCGGCGCCGCCGGCTTCTCCTACTACGAGACGCTCGGCGGCGGCCAGGGGGCGTGCACGGACGCCGACGGACCCAGCGCGGTGCACGTCGCGATGAGCAACACGCTCAACACGCCGATCGAGGCGCTCGAGCGGGAGTTTCCGCTGCGCGTCACCGAATACGCGCTGCGCCGGGGCTCCGGAGGCGCTGGGCGCCATCGCGGCGGCGACGGCGTCGTGCGCGAGCTCGAAGCGCTGACCGACATGACCTTCTCGTTGATCGGGGAGCGCCGGCGCCATCCCGCTCGCGGCGCCGACGGCGGCGAGCCCGGCGCGTGCGGGCGCGATCTGCTCGACGGGCGTACGCTCCCTGCGAAGACGACCGGCACGCTGCGCACCGGCCAGCGGTTGCGCGTCGAAACCCCCGGCGGAGGAGGATTCGGAGATGCCCGAGAACGAGAGCGCTGAGCGCGCGCGGCCGGAATCGATTGGCTTTCTCGGGCTCGGGATCATGGGCTCGCGCATGGCTGCGAACGTCGCGCGCGCGGGCTTCCCACTGTCGGTGTGGACGCACACGCCGGGCAAGGCCCAGCGCTGGGCCTCCGAGCACGACGCGGCCGCGTTCGCCACACCGGCCGAGGTGGCAGAACACAGCGACATCGTCGTCAGCATGGTCGTCGACGGCGCTCAGGTGGCAGAGGTGCTGCTCGGCGAGCACGGCGCCATCGAGGCGGCGCATCCTGGACTGCTGTGCATGGACATGTCGACGATCGGGCCGCTCGACGCGCGCCGCATCGCAGCCGCGCTGCACGAGCGCGGCGTGGCGATGCTCGACGCGCCTGTGACAGGCTCCTCGCCCCGCGCCGAGGAGGGCTCGCTGACGATCATGGTCGGCGGCGAGCCTGCTGAGTTCGAGCGCGCGCGCCCGCTGCTGGAGGCGATGGGCCGGCTGATCGTGCGCGTCGGCGAGCTGGGTCACGGCCAGATGTTGAAGCTGATCAACAACTCGCTCGGCGCCGCCAACGCAGCCGCCGCCGCCGAGGCGCTGCTGCTGGCGCGGGCGACCGGGATCGACCTCGACGCGCTCGTCGAGGTCACCTCCGCCGGGTCAGGCGCCTCGGCGCAGTTGCAGATGAAGTCGGCGCCGATGCGCGCACACGACTACACGACGTTTTTCAAGACGGCGCACATGCTCAAGGACGTGCGCCTGTGCCTGCAGGAGGCCGAGAGCGCCGGCGTGCCGTTTCCCGCGGCTGCGCATGCGCACGACCTGCTGTCGGCGACGATGGGCCGCGGCTACGGCGAGCAGGACTATGCGGCGCTGATCGAGGCGGTCGAGGGCCTCGCAGGACGGCGGTTGTAAGTAGTTCGTGACACCCCAAACTGGCTAGTCGGCCAAAAAAGTCCCCGATTTGCAGGCGATTTGGGATTTTCGCTCAGGTTTCGTATCTTTAATGCATGTGCGGTGTCGCTGCGGCGTCGCACGCTTCAGTCGTGACGTTTCCCTCATCTCGTTAGTTCTTCTTTCATGCCAATTGCTTTCAAAGAATGGGCTGTCACCGTCCGCGCCCTCGCGGAAGGCGAGCAGCTCCTGACGCTCCGCAAGGGTGTGCTTCCGCGCGCGGGCAAGCCGTTCAAGCTGGCGCACGAGCGCTTCTTCCTCTACCCCACGTTCGACCACCAGCCGGGGGATCTCGTGCGCGAGTCCCACCAGCCCGAGCTGCGTAGGGCGCTCGAGGAGGGCGTGTGGAGCGACGGTGAGCCGCCGCTGCACACGTTCGTCTCAGGCGCGCCCCTGCAGCAGCCCGACCGGGTGCGCATCCGCGCGTGGGCTGAAGTGACCGACCACTTCACGATCGTCGATCCACGCTGCGTGGACGCTTTGTCGCCGTTTTACGTTTGGACGCCGGACTACGCCGAAAAGCGGTTGGGCTGGCGTGGGCGCCAGCCGCTGCACATTCTGCTGCTGCGCACCTACCGCATCCCGCGGCCGGTGACGGTGAAGGTCAAGGACGAGTACACCGGTCCCGGCGCGTGGATTGAACTGCAGCGCGAACTCCCATTCGAGGGCACCCCGGTGCTCTCCGACGCGGAGTTCGAGCGCGCCTCGGAGGAGATCAGAGCGATCACCGCCGAAGCAGCGGGCCAGCCTGTGCTGGTTTAGCGCTTCTGAAACGTGAGCGCTTCGCGCGCGGCCTGGGCTCCGGACTCGGGGACCATCACCTCGCGCGCGCCGATCAGCGGCGAGTAACCAGCGACCGCGTTGCGCAGCAGGCAGGGAATCCCCTCCTCGAGCAGCAGGCCGGCAATGAACTCGGCTTCGGGCTGGGTGGTGACGCGGGTGACCTTCACGAGTGGACCCTCGGCGTACTGGGGCTTGATCTTGCGTGCCGTGCGCTGGCGCTCGGTGACCGCCTGCTCGGCGCCATCGGGATGGACCAGCGGCATCCCGCACGCGTCACAGAACCGCTCGCTCGGCGGGTGGGCCTGCGCGCAGGTCGGACAGACGATCAGCTCTCCCTCCATCACGTCACCTCCAGCGCGACCTCCCGGACCTGGCCATTCTCGATCAGGTACGAGCGTAGCTCCGGATCTGCGTCGGCGGCGAGCCCAACGATCAACCACTCGACCCCGGGCCAGTTGGCTGCGAAGTTGATGTCGGTCTGTGAGGGATAGGGAGCGCTGCGCACATGGGAGTGGTAGATCGCGCCGAGCTCCCCCAGCTCTTCACAGGTGTTGGAGAGCTCCAGCAGTTCCTTCGGCTCGATCTCGAAGCGCAACGGGCTGGCGTAGCGATTGTTGGCGCGCAGGACGCGCACCGCGCGGGCGCTCGCATCCCCCGCCCCCGCACCGCCGCCGCTTTCGGGCTCGGCGGTCGCGACGGCAATCACGCCGCAAACCTCGTTGCCGGGATCCTCCAGCGCGTGCGCGATCAGCTCCTCGCGGAGCGCAGGTGCAATCCTCATGTCCGCCGAGCAGCCCTGCTGCGGATCGCGAACGTCGCTACCACCAGACGGTCGACTCGAGATTCTCGATCTCCTCGACAGGCAGCGTGTAGATGCCACTCGAGAGGTACTTCCAGCCGTCGTCGGCGACCACAAACACGACATTGCCCTCGTCCAGCTCGCCGGCGATCCGCACGGCGATGCTCGCGATCGCGCCGCTGGAGACGCCCGCGAACACGCCCTCCTCGTCGAGCAGCTTGCGCGTCCAGATGATCGCGTCGCGGTTGGTCACGAAGATCTTGCGGTCGAGCAGCGAGATGTCGATGATCGGTGGGATGAAGCCGTCGTCGAGCGAGCGCAGGCCCTGCACCGGCTCGCCCTGCATCGGCTCGGCGGCAACGATCTTGACCGCGTCCCCGAATGTCTCCTTCAGGCGCCGGCCGTTGCCCATCAGCGTGCCGCCGGTGCCGAGCCCGGCGACGAACGCGCTCACCTCGTCGAGCTCTTCGAGGATCTCCAGCGCGGTGCCGTTGTAGTGGGCGTTGGGGTTGGCCTCGTTGCCGTACTGGTAGGGCATGTAGCACGAGGGATCTTCGGCGGCCATCTCGAGCGCCTTCGCGACTGCGCCGTTGGAGCCCTGTGTGCCATCCGAGTAGACGATCTCGGCGCCGTACATGGTGAGCAGCTGTGTGCGCTCCGGGGTCACGTTGTCGGGCATCACGACCTTCAGCTTGTAGCCCTTACGCGAACAGATCATCGCCAGCGAGATGCCGGTGTTGCCGGAGGTTGGTTCGAGAATCGTCTGGCCAACAGCGATCGCGCCCTTCTCCTCGGCGTCCTCGATCAGCGCCCGAGCCACACGATCCTTGACCGAGCCGGTCGGATTGCGCGACTCGAGCTTGGCCCAGACGCGCACGCCGGGCTTGGGCGACAGACGCGGAAGCTCGACCAGGGGCGTGTTGCCGATCGACTGGACGATGTCGCTGTAGCGCCCCGCGCAGGGCCTGTTGCCGAGCCTCTCCGCCGCCATTACTTCACGGAATATAGCGGGGTCGTGGGGCCGCAACGCGGTCGCCTGCCGGGACGCCCGATCGGCTGGAGGCGTTCGAGATCGGGCCGATGCCAGCCGCGCGCGCCGGCACGGTCCACCCCGACTCGACGACGGGTCTCGGCAACGGCTGGCCGCGCGGCCAGCCGCGGGTAACATTCGCGCTCCTGCCACCGACTGAGGGGTCTGCAGATCATGGGCACATCACGCGATAGCTTCGACTTCGACTGGCTCGTCATCGGCTCGGGCTTCGGCGGCAGCGTCTCGGCGCTGCGCCTGTCCGAGAAGGGCTACTCGGTGGGCGTGCTCGAGTGTGGCCGGCGCTTCGCCGACGACGAGTTCCCGAAGGCGACGGCCGACCTCAAGCGCTACTTCTGGAACCCGCGGCTGGGGATGAAGGGCATCTTCAGGCTGACGACGTTCAAGGACGTCTCGGTTGTCTCCGGCTGCGGCGTCGGCGGCGGCAGCCTCGGCTACGCCAACACGCTGTACGTGCCGCCGAAGGCGTTCTTCGAGGACCGCCAGTGGGCTGACATGACTGACTGGGAGAGCGCGCTTGCCCCCCACTACGCCGAGGCCCAACGGATGCTCGGCGTCGTCGAAAACCCCCACGAGGACCCCGCCGACCAGCTGTTGCGCGAGCTGGGCGTTGAGCTCGGCGTCGGCGACAGCTACAAACGCACGCCCGTGGGGATCTTCTTCGGCGAGCCCGGCAAGACGGTGCCCGACCCGTACTTCGGCGGCGAGGGGCCGGATCGCACCGGCTGTGAGCTGTGCGGACGCTGCATGGTCGGCTGCCCTCATGGGGCCAAGAACACGCTCGTCAAGAACTACCTGTATTTCGCCGAGAAGCTCGGCGCACGGGTGATGCCCGAGCGCACCGTGCTCGACATCCGCCCGCTCGGCGCGGCCGATGGCAGCGACGGCTACGAGATCGAAAGCGTGCGCTCGGGTGCGTGGCTGCGCAAGGACCGCCGCGTCCAACGCGCCCGCGGCGTGGTCGTCTCGGCCGGCCCGCTGGGAACGAACAAGCTGCTGCAGCGCTGCCGCACGAAAGGCTCGCTGCCGCTCGTCTCCGAGCGCCTTGGTGAGCTGGTGCGCACGAACTCCGAGTCGATCCTGGCGGTGACGGTGCCGGAGGACTATCCGGAGGACCTGATCAAACGCGTCGCGATCACCTCCTCGATCTATCCGGACGCGAGCACGCACATCGAGACCGTCACCTACGGCGACGACGGCGACTCGATGCACCGCCTGAACACGCTGCTGGTAGGCGACGGAACGCGCGTCACGCGTCCGCTGAAGCTGCTCGGGCAGATCCTGCTGCATCCCAAGCGCCTCGCGCAGGTGATGTTCCCCAAACACTGGTCACGGCGCACGATCATCATCCTCGTGATGCAGACGCTCGACAACGCGATCGCGCTGCGTCCCCACAAAGGCCCGTTCGGCACGTTCTGGCTGAAGACCGAGCAGGACCCCGCACGCCCGATCCCGACGTTCATCCCGATCGCCAACAAGGCGGCCGAATGGTTCGCCAGGCGCACCGGCGGCATTGCGCAGAGCTCGTTCACCGAGGCGCTTTTCAACATTCCCACGACGGCGCACATCCTCGGCGGCGCGGTGATCGCGCCCAGCCGCGAGCAGGGCGTCGTGGATGCGCACCAGCGAGTGTTCGGCTACGAGAACCTGCTGGTGTGCGACGGCTCAGCTGTGCCGGCGAACGTCGGCGTGAACCCGTCTTTGACGATCACGGCGCTGGCTGAGCACGCGATGAGCCAGGTGCCTGGGGCGAGCGAGGACGAGGTGGCCGAGCCGGCTGAGAGCGCCAGCGCGGCGTAGCCACTCAGCGCTCGGTCGAATCCTCTGCACCGAGCTCGGTCAGCACCGCGAGGTCTTCTAGGTCTACGGGACGGGCGCTCGCACGCTTCATGCTGATCAGATCGTCACGGCCGGCGACCGCGAGCCTCAGCTCTCCGAGCTCGATCTCCAGAGCGCCGGCACGGAGCTCGTCGTACGGTGGCGTGCCCGGCGCGTCGAACAGCACGTCGACCGCCCCATGGCGGGTCGCAAACTGCCACAGCGTCGCGCGCGGGAGCGTGTTCGCGTCGATCTTCAAGCCGTCGCTTTCAGGGTTGAGTATCTCGGCGTCCAGGGAGTTGAGCGCATCCGCGAGACGCGCCAGGTTGGCATGGTCAGGGCTGGGATAGACGTCTATGTCAACAGTCGTGCGCACGTGCCCGTGGGCCTGGACGGCGAGCCCGCCAACGATCACATAGTCGACAGAGTGCTCGGCCAGCGCTCCCAGAATCCGCTCTGCGTCGAGGGGCGTCTCAGTCTCACGATCCACGGCGCGCCCGCGCTCCTGCCTGTCTCAGACGCCCCGCCAAACGATTCCCGGAAATGGCAAGCGCGAGTCGCTCCTCGGGAGAGCGCTTGCGCGACGCGGCGAGATGTACAGGGTCCCAGCGACCACTCAGCCGCCGCGCCCGTAGGTCTGGCTCGTAGCCCATCGCCAGCATCAGCGCACGAACCGTCTCCCAGTTCGGCGCCGTCAGGCCTTGCTCGATCCGGCTGACGGCAGCCTGCGTCGTGCCTGCGCGGCGCGCAAGCGCTCGCTGACTGAGACTGAGTTGCTCGCGATGTTCTCGAATCAGCTCCCCTGGCCGCATGATATATATAAGTATATCATCTGGGCCAAGAAGCGAAACCCGGCTCCGACAGGACGAGCCCGGCCGCTACGCCCTATGAGTAGTGGCCACCGGGCGGCGAACTGCTCCTCGTCGGCGGGTCGAAACCGCTGCTGTTCAGCAGCGCCCGCCGGCCATCGCCGGCAGGATCACAAGCGTGTCGGTCTCGCCGACGGCGGTGTCAAGCCCGTCGAGCACGCGTACGTCCTCGTCGTTGAGGTACACGTTGACGTAGCGGTTGAGCGCACCGTCTGCAGAGAACAGCTGGTCCTGGGTCGCCGGGTGGTTGGCGGCGAGGTCGCGCAGCACGTCGCCGACGTTCCCGCCCGAAGCACCGACCTCCTTCTCGCCGCCGACGGAGTTGCGCAGGACAGGTGGAATCTTGATCGTTGCCATGTTCGGGGAAGGATTAGCAGGAAGAGCGCGACGCCGCCCGGCGCCGTGCCAGCGACCCGCTAGCCGGCTGCGGCGCAGAACGCCTCGTAGTCAGGGAACACGCCCATCTCCTCGTCGGCGATCTCGTCGGGATCGCGCGAGCAGATCGGGCACTCGGGGTCGCGGTGGACCTTGACCTCGGTGAGCGTCGCGCCGAGCGCGTCGTACAGCAACAGGCGCCCGATTGCGGGGTCGCCGATGCCGAGCAGCAGCTTGACGACCTCGGTGGCCTGCAGCAGGCCCATCGTGCCGGGTAGCACGCCGAGCACGCCGTTGGCTCCGCACGAGGGGGCCAGCTCAGCGGGCGGCGGCTCGCGGAACAGGCAGCGGTAGCAGGGGCCGTCGTATGGCTTGAACACCGACAGCTGCCCGTCGAAGCCGAGGATCGACGCCGACACGACGGGGATCTGCAGGCGCACGCTGGCGTCGTTGAGCAGGTAGCGCGTGGGGAAGTTGTCGACGCCGTCGACGATCACGTCATAGCCGTCGATGATCTCCATGATGTTCGACGCGTCGATGCGCGTCTGGTACTTGACGACGTTGACGTCGGGGTTCAGCGCGCGGATCGTCTGCTCGGCGGAGTCGACCTTGGGGGTGCCGATGCGCTCGGTGTCGTGGATCACCTGGCGCTGCAGGTTGGACAGGTCGACGACGTCGTCGTCGACGATGCCGAGCGTGCCGACGCCGGCGGCCGCGAGGTACAGAGCGGTTGGCGAGCCGAGCCCACCGGCGCCGAGCAGCAGCACCCTGGCGTCGAGCAGCTTCTGCTGGCCCTCGACGCCGATCTCGGGGATCAGCAGGTGGCGCGAGTAGCGCTCGCGCTGCTCGGCGCTGAGCGCGCGCGGAACCTCGACGTCGTAGCCGCGGTCCTTCCACAGCGTGATGCCACCCGTCATCGAGCGCACGTGCTCGTAACCGAGATCCTGTTCGAGCGTCCGCGCTCCGTAGGCGGAGCGGTTGCCGGAGGCGCAGTAGAGGATCACCTGCGAGGACCGATCGGGGACGACGCCCTCGATCCTCGTCTCGAGGTAGCTGCGCGGCACGTGCTTGGCCCCGGGCAGGTGCCCGGCGGTGTACTCCTCGGTCTCGCGCACGTCGATGATCGCCACGCCCTCGTGCATCAGCTCGGCGACCTCGGATGGATCGACCTCTTGTACTTCGCTCTTGACTCGGCGGAGAAGCTCCGCGCCTGACGGGCTCATCTAAACTCCTAAACCAGGGTCGGGATTCAGGGACTTCATAAAGTGTAGCGACCTTTGGCGAGCCGTCGGGCCAGACGCCGGCGCGCAGACTCCCGGTTCAGGAGACGAGCAGGTAGGTGAAGCCGACGGCGCTCGGGCTGGCCGTCCTCGAGCCTTCGTAGGTGGCGTTGGCGCGCCATTGGCCGACGGCGGGGGCTGTGAACGGCACGTCGGCGAGCCCGCCGCTGACGAATGCGTGCGATTCGCGGTAGAACTGCCAGCCGAAAACGGGGTCGAAGCGTTCGATCAAGACGCTGACGGGGCCTGACGCGGCGGGTGAGACCTTGACGTCGATCCCGAGCGGCGTGCCGGGCGCGGCCTTGGAATCGCTGAAGGAGACGCTCGTGGCGGTGATCGTGCGCGACTCGCGTGTGAGCGTGAAGCCGCCGGCGGTATCGCCGTGCACGGACACGACCGCGTAGTAGGTGCCGGGGACCAGCTGCTGCTGGAGCGTCTGCGAGCCGCCGCCTTCGCAGCTGCAGTCGATGACATCGCCGTTCTGGTTGCGCAGCTGCAGCTTCAGTTCTGCCGATTCCGGTGCACGCAGCTTCAGCGTCAGGTTGGAGTGACTGGTGACCTGCACGCGGTACAGGCGCAGCACCTGTGAGCTGCGTGAGCTCAGATAGCCGCTTGCGCGGCCGTAGTTGGACAGCAGGAGCCCCGGAGCCGTCTCGTCGGGCCCCGCGGGCGCAACCTGCAGGTGAAAGCGCTGGACGCCGCGATGGGAGAGGCGCGGCGTGATCTCGAAGCTGTAGCGGCCGCCCTTGCCGGCGGCGGGCGTGAACAGCCGGTAGCCGCTGCATTTGATCTGCAGCAGCGAGTCGCCGGCGCGCCCCCCGGCTTCCGGTTCTTCTTCTTCGCCGCCGAAGGAGGTGGTGCCGGGGGCGAACAGCGCACCGCTGACGCACGCGCCCCTGGTCTCGTTCGCGAGGCTGATGAGGTAGCTGACGCCCGCGTGCAGGGTCACGGCGTAGGCGGCGTTGATGTTCTGGATGCGGTCGACCTGACCGCTGGCGCCGCCGCCAGGCAGCGGCGAGCCGGGCGGCTGCACGGCGGGTGTGGGCAGGAACACTTCGAGCGTGAATGTGGCGAGCTGCGAGCTCTGAAGCGCGGCGACGCGGACGTCGTAGAGGCCGTTCTTCGAGGCGCGGAACGAGAAGGATGCTTTGCCGTTGGCGTCGGTCTCCTGGCAGCCGACGGAGGTCAGCTGCGAGCGCACCGCGTGGTAGACGTCGACCGTGGCGTCGAGCGCGCCGGCGGCGGCGAGGTGGAGCGCGATGCGATGTGCGGTCGGAAGGCGCACGCTGTACCAGACGGAGTGACCGGTGGGAACGCTGCATCCCGATTCGCGTTCGCCGGCTTCTGTGCTGGCGCCGACGGTGGTGCCGTTGATCGACGCCGGCAGGGTGTGGATCGCCTGGGCGCCCGCGAGCGTGTCGTTGGCCGGTGGCGGTGGCGGTGGGCCGGAGTTGACCGGGGCCGTGCCTTCAGCGGAGGCTCCGGCTGCGAGCAGCATCAAGGTCGCGAGAGCGAGGACGAGCACTCCCGCCAGCTTCCGAGCCGTCGCCGCCGCAGAGCGCATGCCTACCCCCATCTGTTGGGATATTACGCTCGTGGTCGGCGGCCACCCGCGTCCGCGTCCACGGCCCCGACGCGCTCGCCCGTTGCGCCGTCTCAACTGCCGGCTACGCCTCATCTACTCTCACCGGCATGCTCTGGGAACGACAGAATCGCGAGCCCATGCAAGGACGCACCGCCGCGCGCGCCGCTGCGGCGGTCGCGACGATCGTGCTCGCGGTGGTGCTCGCGGTGGTCGTCTGGCGCTCATCCGAAGACGGCTCGTCCGCTCCCCGCTCGTCCGTGTCCTCCACCGGCCCGTCATCGGCGTTCGCGGGCGCGGCGCTTCCGGCGAACATCGCCGCGCCACCGTTCACGCTGCGCGACCAGGAAGGCCGCGACGTGTCGCTCGCCCAGTACCGCGGCCACGTGGTCGTGCTCACGTTCCTGTACTCGACGTGCGGCGCGCCGTGCGTGCTGATCGCTCAGCAGATCCGCGGCGCGCTCGATGAACTGGACGCGCGCGTGCCGGTGCTGATCGTGAGCGCCGACCCCGCCTCGGACTCGCCTGCACGCGTGCGCCGGTTCCTCTCCGAAGCGGCGCTGAGCGGGCGCGCGCAGTACCTGTCGGGGGCGCCGGCGCTGCTGGCGCACGTGTGGAGCGCGTACGACGTCAAGCCGGCGAGCGCCGGCTCGCGCGTGTTCGACGAATACGCGTCGGTGCTGCTGATCGACCCGTCCGGCCGGGAGCGCGTGGTGTTCGAGTCAGAACAGCTGACGCCGGAATCGCTGAGCCACGACATCCAGCTGCTCGAGGGCGATCACGCCGACCCTTGATACCCTAGCTGCCAGGTAGGAAATCTTGCGATGATGTTCTCAACCAAGGCAGAGTACGGGGTACGGGTGATGGTCGAGCTTGCTCGACGCGTCGGCGACGACCCCGTGCCGCTGGCCGAGATCGCAGCACACGACGGCCTGCCGCTGGCGTATCTGGAGCACCTCGTGGCGCGCCTGCGCAAGGCCGGCCTCGTGGACTCGCGCCGGGGCTCGCGCGGCGGCTACATGCTGGCGCGCCCGGCGGGCGCGATCACGATGGCGGAGGTGGTCGAGGCGCTGGAGGGTTCGATCGCGCCGATCGAGTGCATCTCGGAGGCGGCGGACGGGTCGATCGTGTGCGCGCGCGAGTCGAGCGCCGATCACGTGTGCCCGACGAAGCTGTTGTGGACGCGCGTGCGCGTGTCGATCGTGCGCACGCTGCGCGAGACGACGCTCGCCGACCTGCTGGTCAACTCATTGCACCCCTCCCTGCCGGGGCTGAGCGAGACGGCGGGACCAGCGCTGCCGACGCTCGGCGCACAACCGCTGGCAACCGAACCCCGACCATCAACCCTGACGACCGGAGCCTGAGCACAGAACATGGCCGACCTAGAGATCAGAGACCTGCACGTACGCACCGACGAGCGCGAGATCCTGCGCGGCGTCAACCTGGAGATCAACCGCGGCGAGATCCACGCGCTGATGGGCCCGAACGGCTCGGGCAAGTCGACGCTGGCGAACACGCTGCTCGGCCACCCCTCCTACGAGATCACGGAGGGCTCGATCACGTTCAAGGGCGAGGACATCACCGAGGCCGAGCCGCACGAGCGCGCGAAGGCGGGCCTGTTCCTCGCGTTCCAATACCCGGTGTCGATCCCCGGCGTGTCGGTTGCGAACTTCCTGCGCATGGCGATCAACGCCAAACGCGAGGAGCCGATCCAGGTGAAGGAGTTCCGCACGCAGCTGCAGCATGCGATCGAGCTGCTGGACGTGGACCGCGCGTTCACCTCACGCCACCTCAACGACGGCTTCTCCGGCGGCGAGAAGAAGCGTGCTGAGATCCTGCAGATGGCGATGCTGGCTCCAGACATCGCAATCCTCGACGAGACGGACTCGGGCCTGGACATCGACGCGCTGCGCACCGTGGCCGAGGGTGTGCAGCGGCTGCACGACGAGCAGGGGCTCGGCGCGCTGATCATCACCCACTACCAGCGGATCCTGCACTACGTGCAGCCGCAGTTCGTGCACATCCTGATGGACGGGCAGATCGTGCTGGAGGGCGGCGTGGAGCTGGTCGAACGGCTCGAGCGCGAGGGCTACGACCAGATTCGCCAGGAGGTTGGCGCGGGCGCGGCCGGTGCGGTGGCAGCCGGTGACAGCAGTGTCTGATCCTGGGGCAGCGACCAATGGCGCGGCGGGCGCATCGACGAACGGGGCGGCCCCGGTCGACCCTCGGGCGCCCGGGCAGGTCAAGGCCGGCCGCCATCGTGAGGCGACGCTGTACGAGGCGCTGCATGGCGCCGGCGCGGGCGACGGGCGCACGCTCTCGCAGCTGCGTGAGGCCGCGCTGCAGGTGTATGAGACATCGGAGCTGCCGGTGTGGCGGCGCTCGGGCTTCTGGAGCACGAGCCTGCAGGATCTGGACCTCGACGCCTTGCAGACGAGCGTCTCGGAGAACGGCGTGCCGGATGTCGTCACAAGGACGCTCCCGGACCGGCCGCGCGCGGGACGGATCGTGCAGAGCGCGGGCGCGATCGTGGAGCTGGAGCTCGACGCCGAGCTCGCGGGCCAGGGCGTGATCCTGTGCTCGCTCGAGCAGGCGTTCGAGCAGCACGGCGAGCTCGTGTCGCAGTGGTACTCCACGCGCATGCCGATCGACCGCCACAAGCTGGAGGCGGCGAACGCGGCGTTTTGGACGGGCGGCGCGTTCCTGTACGTCCCGGCGGGGGTTGTCGTGGAGGCGCCGTTTGAGATCGTGTACGCGATCGACCGCGCCGGCATCGCGCAGTACGGGCGCACGCTGGTGCTGGGCGGCCCGACGAGCGAGTTCCGGGTCCAGGAGTACGACCTGGCGGAGGACTTCGAGGGCCAGGCGCTGCACGCGGGCGCGTTCGAGTGCTACCTGCAGGACGGCGCGCGCTGCCGCGTTACGCAGTTCCAGGACTGGGGCTCCGGCGAGGTGTTCGACGTTTCGACGCGCTTCGTGGGTGTCGGCCGCGACGCGTACTGCCACTGGCTGCCGGCGCTGCTGGGCGGCCACCTGGTGCGCCAGCACCTGGAGCTGGCGGTGACCGAGAAAGGCGGCGACATGGCGTTTCGTGGACTGTTCTTCGCGGAGGAGCACGAGCACCTGGACGTGTTCGCGGTGGATCTGCACGAAACGGGGCCGTCGGGCGGCGACGTGCACTGGCGCGGGACGGCGACCGGTGAGAGCCGCGCGAGCTTCGAGGGGCTGATTCAGATCGACCCGGGCGCACAGCAAACGCACACCTACCTGCAGATCCACTCGATGATGCTCTCGCCGAAGGCGCGCATCGACGCGATCCCGTCGGTGCTGGTGTCGGCGGACGACGTGTCGGCGTCCCACGGCGGCACGGTCGGTGAGCTCGACGAGACGGCGATCTTCTACATGCAGTCGCGCGGTCTCGACCGTCCGACGGCGGTGCGGGTGATCGTCGAGGGCTTCTTCGAGCCGCTGGTCGTGGAGCTGCAGGACGAGGCGCTCGAGGAGCTCGTGCGTGGCAGGGTCGCCGAGAAGCTGGCGGCGGCGCGCGAGGACATCGAGACGTATGCCATCAGTCGCTGAGAACTCGGCTGCGGGCGCGCTGGACGTACGCGCCGACTTCCCGATCTTCTCGCGCGGCCCCAGCGAGCGACCGTTGGTGTACCTGGACTCGGGCGCGACCTCTCAGAAGCCGGCGGCCGTGATCGACGCGCAGGCCGAGCACCTGCGCCGCCACAACGCAAACGTGCACCGCGGCGTGTACGCGCTTGCACAGGAAGCTGATGCGGCGTATGACGGCGCGCGCACGCGCGTGGCGAGCTTCACGGGCGCCGACCCGAGGACGACGATCTTCACGAAGAACGCGACAGAGGCGATCAACCTGGTGGCGTACGCGTGGGGCCGAGCGAACGTGGGCCCGGGCGACGCGGTGCTGATCACGCAGATGGAGCACCACGCCAACCTGGTTCCGTGGCAGGTTCTGTGCCGCGAGCGGGGCGCGAGCCTGCGCTACCTGGAGGTCGACGCGCGCGGCGAGCTGTCGCTGGCGGCGCTCGACGCGGAGTTGGAACGCGGCGATGTGCGGCTGGTGGCGTTCGCGCACGTGTCGAACGTGCTCGGGACGATCAACCCGGTTGCCGAGATTGCCGCGCGGGTCCGTTCGGCGGGGGCCGTGTCCTTGATCGACGGCGCCCAGGCGGTGCCGCAGCTACCGGTCGACGTGCAGCGGATCGGCGCGGACTTCTACGCATGGACGGGGCACAAGGCGCTGGGGCCGACGGGGATCGGGGTGCTGCACGGGCGCGCGGAGCTGCTCGAGCGGATGGAGCCGTTCCTGACGGGCGGCGACATGATCGCCTCTGTCGATTTCCTCGAGACGACGTGGAACGAGCTGCCATACAAGTTCGAGGCGGGCACGCCGCCGATCGCCGAGGCGGTCGGCCTGGGCACGGCCGTCGAGTACCTGGGAGCGCTCGGGATGGAGCGCGTGCGCGCGCACGAGCGCTCGCTGACTGCGTACATGCTCGAGCGCCTGGCAGAGATCCCGGGGCTGCGCGTCGTGGGGCCGCCGGAGGCCGACGCGCGAGGCGGCCTGGCGTCGTTCACGATCGAGGGCATGCACCCACACGACATCGCCGAGCTGGCCGATCGCGCCGGCGTGTGCATCCGTGCGGGCCATCACTGCGCGCAGCCGCTGATGCGCTGCCTGGGGGTGGGCGCGACTGCGCGGGCGAGCGTGGGCGTATACAACGACCGATCGGACATCGACGCACTGGTCGATGCGCTGCAGGCGGGGCGCGAGGTGTTCGGGCTCTGATGGACGACCTGTACCGCGACTACATCCTCGACCACTACAAGCGCCCTCGAAACTTCGGAGAGCTCGAGCCCCACGACCTGGAGGCGTTGGAGCACAATCCGCTTTGCGGCGACGAGCTGGGCGTGCACATCCGTGTGAGCGACGACCGCATCGAGGAGATCCGCTTCCACGGCCACGGGTGCGCGATCTCGCAGGCGTCGGCGTCGATCGCCTCAGAGGAGCTGAAGGGCATGACGCTGCAGGAGGTCGGCGAGCTGGACGCGGACTGGATGATCGACCTGCTCGGCATCCCCGTGTCGGCGACGAGACGCAAGTGCGCGCTGCTGAACCTGAAGGTGGTGCGCGGCGCGGTCACCGGCGATCACGACTGGCCTACCTGAGCCTGCGCGACGCGCTTTCGACACGAGCCGCAGGCCCGACGCGGACTCCAAGCCGAACGGCCTGGCTGGCCGTCCAGCTGACGTTAACATTTATTGACCTTGACGCCACTCCTTGTTTCTGAGACACTCGCCGCCGCTGGACTCGGGGGATGATGCCAGCGCAGTCATGGATCGCCTTGCGGCCGCGTTAGTCCCAAGGCAATGGGGCTCGGATGCCACTCACCTACCCACACGTGGGGAGAGGAGCAGTGGAAACGATGAAACGCATCAAGATGGCGGCGCTCTGCGCCGTGCTCGTGTGCGCGCTTGGCGCCGTCGCCGGAGTATCGACGTCCTCTGCGGCGGAATACGGCGTGTGCGTTGCCCAGAAAAAGGGCATCTACCAAGACGCCGGTTGCACCCAGCGCGCGGCGAAGAAGGGCAGCTTCGAATGGCACGCCGCCGGCACATGCTACCCGCAGAAGAAAGCCAACTTCACCGAAGGCGAATGCAAAACCGTCGCCGAGAAGAAGGGCAAACCGGACCACAAGGGTAAGTTCGAACTCGCGCCGAAGCCGACGTACACGTCGAAAGGCGGCGAACAGCTTCTCGAAACTCCCGGCTCTGGCTCGGTGACCTGCAAATCGGACACCGACGTCGGCGCGATCACCGGGGCGAAAACGGACACCGACAAAATCGTCTTTGCAGGCTGCGAAACGCTGGGCAACAAATGCCAGAGCGTGCCGCCCGGTGAACCCGCGACCAGTCCAGGCGAAGTCATCACCGAGCCGCTTACGACAGAACTGACCGAAGTAGAATTTCCTGCAATATCGGGTAAATTCGTCGTCGACACGCGATTCACGGACTCGGCGGGCGCGTCGCACTTCCAGACCTGGTTCGAATGCGGAGGTGTCCAGTACGAGACCACCGGCTTCGCTGCCGGCGTCGACAGTCCGATCGGCGCGATGAGCGCGACAGCGCTGACGACGTTCGCGGAAAGCAACGGGAGCGAACAGGATCTCGAAACGACCGCCTTCACCCCGACAGAACTCGGCCCGTTCCACGCACAGGAGATCGGACAAACCGAAACCGTCTACTCGCCAGCGATCGAGACCAGGGCCGAAAGCCCAAGATTCACACCGAAGTGGTGGCTGGAAGGCAAACTTATGACAGGCTCGGAACCGGTCGCGGAATCGACCACCGTCACGGCACCCTTCAAACTGATACTGACGCAGGAAAAAACTGCTGAAATCGGCAGCATCCAGTGCAGCGAAGTCAAGGTCAAAGGCGGGACGATCACAGCACCGAGCACCAGAACCGAAAGCGCCGTCGAATACGCGGGCTGCAAGGTGTACGAGCCCAAACCCAACTCAGCCGTCGAAAACACGAAATGCTCAGTCGCGGGAAGTCGCTTCCTGACGAACCCGCTGAAGGGCACCCTCGAAGGACCTCCTGGCTCGGAGAAACTGAAATTCATCCCGCAGAGCGGGAGCGAAATCGGTGTGTTCGAAATCGAAGGGCCCAGCTGCACGTTCAAAGGCCTGTTCCACGCCGATGGCGATATGGTCTGCAACTACGATGAAGTGGAAACCGAAAAGATCGAACACCCGCTGGAATTCACCCCAAGCTCGGGGACAGAAGTCACGCTCAGCGGTCCCGCGGGAACCCCACCGAAAGAAGGCGTGACCGTCTCCTACAAGGTCCACCTCAGCGCCGGGAAGATGTGGTCGGCCTTCTAGGCGAGTCGCGCTCGAGCAGTGGTTGGCCCTGGGGACGACAGGCCCCGGGGCCAACCGGTCGGCGCGAGCCGGAGACGGCGACTTGAGAGGCGACACGCCGGGGCCGAGGGCGATCCGAGCAGTGATCAGGGGCTCGGTCCAGGGGGTGGGCTTCCGCGAGGCCACCCGGCGCCGTGCGCGCGAGCTCGGCTTGATGGGTTGGGTGCGCAACGCGGACGACGGCAGCGTCGAGGTGCACGCCGAGGGGCCAGCCGCGGCAACCGAGGCCCTCGCCTCGTTCCTGCGCGAAGGCCCACGGGGAGCTGCTGTCGCGGACGTCGCGCTGGCGGACACGAAGATCGAGGGGCATGAGCAGTTTGCGATTCGCGGCGTGAGCGCAGGCGTGTTCGTCGTGCAGCAGCACGCTGCGACAACGCGCCACTTCGACCTGCGCCTCGAGGTGGACGGCGCGATGCGCTCGTGGGCGGTGCCGAAGGGCCCGTCGCTGGACCCGTCGGTGAAGCGTCTGGCGGTGCAGGTCGAGGACCACGACCTGCACCACAACTCGTTCGAGGGCCGCACCGAACACGGAGGCGTGGTGATCTGGGACCACGGGGACTACGAGCAGGGCGGCCGGGTCGCCTGGCCGGAGGCGCTCGAGCGCGGCCACGCGGTGTTCGTGCTGCACGGCGAGAAGCTGAGCGGCGGCTTTGCGCTGCAGCGCACACGGCCCGGGCCAAAGCCGCAGTGGCTGCTGCTGAAGCGCCGCGATGAGCAGGCGCGCCCGGGGTCGGACATCGTCGCCGAGAAGCCCTGCTCAGTGCTCAGCGGCAACACGCTGGACGAGCTTCTCGACGGGCAAAGCTGACATGGCAACGACGGCCGATGCTCGGCCGTAGCGCGATTCGCGCGCGATCATCCGGCCGCGCTCTGGTGAGGCCCGCCAGCCTCGATACAATTCCTACTGCACAGCACAGGATTGCCCAGCGAACCGCCAGCGAGGAGCTTCATGGCCACGATTGAGAGCACGAAGATCGCAAAGCCCAGCCCGATCGTCGAGGACGAGCAGGGTCAGCTGCGTGCCCGTCAGGGCATCTCGCGCGAGGTCGTGACCGAGCTCTCGAAGATCAAGGGCGAGCCCGAGTGGATGGCCGAGAAACGACTGAAGTCGCTGGAGATCTTCGAACGCAAGCCGATCCCGACGTGGGGTCCGGACCTGAGCGGCCTGAACCTCGACGACCTCGTCCTGTACTCGCCGCCAACCGCCGGGCGCTTCAACAGCTGGGACGACGTGCCGGCGGACATGAAGCAGACCTACGAGGACCTTGGCATCCCCCAGGCCGAGCGCGAGCACCTCGCGGGCGTCGTCGGCGTGTGGCGCCAGGAGCCCGTGTACGAGGGCCTGAAGGAGGAGTACGCCAAGCAGGGGATCCTGTTCTGCTCGATGGACACGGCGATCACCGAGTACCCGGAGCTGGTGCAGAAATACTTCATGACCAAGTGCGTGCCGGCGCAGGACAACAAGTTCTCGGCGCTGCACGGCGCGGTGTGGTCGGGCGGCGCCTTCTGCTACGTCCCCAAGGGCGTCAAGTGCGACCTGCCGCTGCAGTCGTACTTCCGCATGGAGGGGGCCGGCGAGGGCACCTTCGAGCACACGCTGATCGTCGCCGACGAGGGCTCCGAGGTGAACTACATCGAGGGCTGCACGGCACAGACCTACAGCGTCAACTCGATGCACTCGGCGGTCGTTGAGATCTTCGTGCACGAGGGCGCGAAGGCGCGCTACACGACCGTCCAGAACTGGTCCAAGGACGTCTACAACCTCAACACCAAGCGTGCGATCGTCGACGCTGAGGGAACGGTCGAGTGGGTCGGCGGCTCGATGGGCGCCAAGTACGTGATGCTCTACCCGGGCTCGTTCTTGATGGGCGAGGGCGCGCGCGCGGATCACCTGAACGTGGGCGTGGCCGGTAAAGGCGTGCACAAGGACACCGGCGCGAAGGTCGTGCACCTGGCGCCGAACACGACGTCGAACATCCTCGCCAAGTCGATCTCCAAGGACGGCGGCATCATGGGCTACCGCGGCCTGGTCAAGATGGGCCACAACTCGGCCGGCTCGAAAGCGCGCGTGCAATGCGACGGGTTGATGATGGACGGCGAATCGAAATCGGACACCTGGCCCGACATCCAGATCCAGAACCCGCACGTGACGGTCGCCCACGAGGCCACGGTCGGGCGCATCTCCGACGACCAGCTGTTCTACATGGGCTCGCGCGGCTTCACCGAGGACGAGGCGGCGGCGATGATCGTCAACGGCTTCATCGAGCCGGTGACGAAGGAGCTGCCGATGGAGTACGCGGTCGAGCTCAACCGGCTCATACAGTTGGAGATGGTCGGCTCCATCGGCTGAGAGGCGCGATTCACTGCGCCTGCCGGCGTCCTCGATCGCTTGCGTGCGAAGCACGCGGCGCTCACTGCGTCCTTGGCAGGCTTGCGACTCGCACCTCTCAGGGGCGCGTTGACCAGCAATGCGCGCGCCTGTCGACACGATCCCTGCGCCGCCGTTCCCCCCTGGGCCGTGGGTGAACGCGGGTGGGCCGCAGCCGATCCTCAAGCAGGGCAAGCCAATGCTTGTCGAGTTCTGGGACTTCTGCCGGCCGAACTCGCTGCGCACGCTGCCCTACCTGAAGGCTTGGCACGAGCGCTACGCGCCGGCGGGCCTGCGCGTGATCGGTGTGCACTGTCCCGGCTTCGATGCCTCGAGCGACGAGTTGGCCGTCAGGGACGCAGTTGCGCGCCTGGGCATCGAGTATCCGGTGCTGATCGACAGCGACCTGGAAATGTGGCAGGACTACGGCAACGAAGGCTGGCCGTCGCGCTACCTGTTCGACGGCCACGCGCGACTGTTCGAGTACCACTACGGCGAGGGGGGCTACGCAGAAACGGAGCTCGCGATCCAGGAGCTGCTCGGAGTCACGCGTGAGCCGCTCTCGCCGCTGCGCCCAGAGGACACCCCGGGCGCGCTGCTCGTGCCGCAGACGAAGGACCAGGAGGGGCCCTACTCGGGACCGTATGAGGCCGGCGGTGTGTGGGCGGTGCTCGACGGCGCTGGCGTCGTAACGGTGAACGGCGGCGCGACTGCGGGCGGCGCGGAGGTCAAGGTCACGCACCCGGGCGCGTACCCGTTGCTCGAGCACGCGAGGCACACGAGCGGTTCACTCGAGCTCGTGATCGGCGGCGGCGTGCGCTGCCTCGCCACCTGCTTTACGCCGGGGGTCTCCTCTGGCTGACGAAGCTAGCGTTGGCGCGGAGCTGCGCGTGCGTGCGGTCCTGCAGGAGACGCGTCACCGTCGGTGGGCCGTCGTCGTCGACGAGCACACAGACGCCCGGCCAGTACGGGCTCTCGCTGGGCCGTTCGCTCAGGAAGATCGGCGCGTAGGTCCAGCTGCCGGCGTTCACCAGGCGCGCGCCGTCGCGCCCGCTCCACTCAAGCTCGTGATCGCCGGGGAGCGGTCCCGCGCGATGGGTGTGGCCGAAGACGACGTAGGCGTCGCCGAGGCGCAGGCGCGCCGCGACCTCCCCCATCGCCCGCAGGCCCGCGCGGCGCAGCTCGTCCGCCGAAAGGTCGGCGCGCAACGGACCGATACCCGCGCGGTTGAGCCCTGCGACCGTGAGCGTGAACGCGCCGACGATCGCTTGAGCGCGCAGCCAGCGAGGAAGATCGCGATACCCGCTCGGCCCCTTCCTGTCTGCCCTTAGCGCGTTCCAGGCGGTGACGGTGGCGCCGCCGTTCAGCGCGGCGCCGGTCGGACCGTCCCGTGCGACGGCGTCGCGCCAGGCAAACACCGGCGCGACGGTCGCCTCGTAGTCGGCGACCGAGTCGAACCCGCTGGCCGGGCGTCCGAGCACCCTGCTCATGGCCCCGACGCTCAGACGCTCGAGCGTCGGCACGGTCAGATGGCAGTCGAGGTAGTGCCCGTGCGTGGCATACACATCGGGACGCACCCACAGCCCGGGATAGGCGACGCGCAGCCGCGCCGGCGAGACCCAGCCGGCGATCCGCTCGAGCGCCGGCGAGACCAGCGCCGACTCGAGCAGCTGCTCGACGCCGAGGTCCTGCGCCTCGGCCTCCTCGCCGCGCCGCGCCAGCCACGGTTCGACGAGCGCGTGATCGTGGTTGCCGGCGACGATCACGAGCTCCTTGCCGGCGAGCGCCTGCCCGATGTCCTCGAAGAAGGGGCGCGCCGCGGCCAGCGCATCGCGCATCGGCCCGTGGCGCAGCTCGAGGACGTCTCCCAGGAGAACCACGCGCTCGGCATCCGCGACGGCGTCGAGCAGCGCAGCGCGCAGCTCGGGACGCCGCAGCAGGTCTGCGCGCGAGACGCTCCCGAGATGCAGGTCCGAGACGATCAGCGTGCGCATCGCTGACCTCGTGCGCGCGGGCGGATCCGCCGTCGGGGCGGCGCCGCCGAACGACTCGCGTCGCTCAGGAGGATGCTCCCGCCACGCCGTCCGGGCGCGGCGCCGCTGTGACGGCGTCACGTATCTGCTTGGGCAGCATGAAGCGGACATCCTCGCGCACGACGTCGAACTCGGAGATGTCCTCCACGCCACGTACGCGGAAGGCGTCGACCAGCTCGCTTACGAGCTCCTCGGGAGCGCTCGCGCCCGAGGAGATGCCTACCACGCGCGCGCCTGCGAGCCACTCCTCCTGGAGCTCGCGTGCGGAGTCGATCAGGTGCGCCTCGGTGCCGCAATCGCGGGCGACCTCGACGAGGCGCACGGAGTTGGAAGAGTTGCGCGAGCCGATCACAAGCATCAGATCGCAGCTCGCCGCCATCTGCTTGACGGCCGCCTGGCGGTTGGTGGTCGCGTAGCAGATGTCGTCGGTGCGCGGACCGACGATGCTCGGGAAGCGCTCGCGCAGTCGTGCGAGGATCGCGCTCGTTTCATCAACGGCGAGCGTCGTCTGGGTGATGTACGCGATCCGCTGCGGGTCGGCGACCTCGAGCTCGTCGACATCGTCCTCGTTCTGGACGAGCACGATCCGGTCGGGGGCCTCCCCCATCGTGCCTTCGACCTCCTCGTGTCCGTCGTGGCCCACGAGCACGACCGTGTAGCCCTCCTGGGCGAAGCGCACGGCCTCGCGATGCACCTTCGTCACGAGCGGACAGGTGGCGTCGATCGTCTGCAGCCCGCGCTCGGCCGCGCCGGCGCGGACACTCGGTGCGACGCCGTGCGCCGAGAACACGCAGACGGCGCCCTCGGGCACCTCGGTCTGCTCCTCGACGAAGATCGCGCCACGCTCGGCCAGCTGCGCCACGACGTGCTTGTTGTGCACGATCTCCTTGCGTACGTACACGGGGGCGCCATGGATCGCGAGCGCGCGCTGCACGGTTTGCACGGCGCGATCGACGCCCGCGCAGTAGCCGCGGGGGGCTGCGAGCAGCAGCTTCTCGACGGTGTTCGACACGGATGCCATTGTAGGGGGCGCCCCGCTAGGCTAACCCTGATGAGCCAACGCCACCTCGATCGTCTGACGCCGGTAGACGCGTCGTTCTTGCATCAGGAGAGCTCGGTGTCGCACATGCACATCGGCGGCCTGACGATCGTCGAAGGGCCTCCGCCGAGCATGGATGAGTTCCTCGAGCAGATCCGGCGGCGGCTGCACCTGGTTCCGCGCTATCGACACAAGCTCGCCTACACGGCGCTCGACAGCGGGCGTCCGGTGTGGGTCGACGACCCGAGCTTCAACCTCGATTACCACGTCCGCCACACCGCGCTGCCCGCCCCAGGGCAGTGGGAGCAGCTGCAGGACCTGACCGCGCGGATCTTCTCCCAGCAGCTCGACCGTTCGAAGCCGCTGTGGGAGATGTGGCTGATCGAGGGCCTCGAAGATGATCGTTTCGCGCTGATCACCAAGACGCATCACTCGCTGATCGATGGCATCGCCGGCGTCGATCTGGCAACTGTGTTGTTCGACCTGTCGCCCGATCCGCCGCAGACGCCGATCACTGGACGCGCGTGGCAGCCACATCCCGAGCCGGGAACCGCTCACCTGGTGGCCGCCGGGCTTTTGGGAGCCGTGCGCGCCGGGGTCGCGCTCGCCGAGGGCGCGATCGACGCGCTTGCACACCCCGAGCGCGCGTTGTCGCGCGCTCGCGAGGCGGCGGAGGGCGTCGGCGAGATCGTGTGGGCCGGGCTCAACCCGGCGCCGGAAACACCGCTGAACGTGCCGATCGGGCCGCATCGGCGCTTCATCGGCGTGACGGCCCAACTCGAGGACTTCAAGCTCGTCAAGAACGCCTTCGGCGGCACCGTCAACGACGTCGTGCTCGCGGTGGTCGCCGGCGCGCTGCGAACCTTCCTGATCTCCCGCGGCCGGCACACCGCGGGCGTCGAGATGCGCGCGCTGGTGCCGGTGTCCGTGCGCACCGAGGGCGAGCACCACCACGGCGGCAATCGGATCGTGGTGATGCGTGGGCCGCTGCCGATCTACATCAGCGACCCGATCAACCGCCTGCGCTTCGTCACGAGCGCGATGGACGGACTGAAGGAGTCCAAGCAGGCGCTCGGCGCAGAGGTGATCTCGGGCGCCCAGAACTTCGCGCCTCCGACGATCCTCGCGCAGGCCTCGCGGCTGAACTTCTCCACGCGCCTGTTCAACCTGATCGTCACCAACGTGCCCGGCCCCCAGTTCCCGCTGTACGTGCTCGGACGCGAGATGCTGCACGCGATTCCGGTGGCGTTCCTGCCCGAGAATCACGCGCTCGCGATCGCGATCATGTCCTACAACGGGCAGATGAACTTCGGACTACTCGGCGACTTCGACGCGCTCCCCGACATCGATGCGATCGGCGAGAGCATCGCCTCCGAACTCGCTACGCTCGTGGCGCTCGCGCGCGAGCGCACCGCCGCGCCCGTCTGACGCCACGCCCCGCCGCGAGCGTCCAGCGGACGGCAGCGACACCGTCGTGCGGGGCCGGTCGGGCCTAGGGCTGACGAAACGGCAGCGACTCGAGAACGCCCGTGATCTCGAACACGCGCTGGACAGCCCTCGGTCCGGGAATGATCCGCAGCTCGGTCGCGGCGCGTTCGCAGTGCTCCTGCAGCATCAGGATCACGTGCAAGCCGGTTGAGTCGAGGAACGTCAGGCGTCGCATGTCGAGCGTGATCACCTCCGCTGCCTCGATGTCCATGCCGTCGATCGCGTTCGCCAGCAACGGTTGGGTCGCGATGTCCAATTCGCCGGCGATGCGCACGGTCTGCTCGCCGCCCGCGACGAACACCTGCATGTCGAGCTGACCGGGCTGCGGCTCGGGAAGACCCTCTTCGTTATCGCCCGGACACTGCTCGATGATTGCCATATGGGAGCCCCCGGCTTTCCCCTGGTCGACGGTCCGGCGGTCCGCGTTGGCCGCGTGACGCAGCCATGCGTCCGGCCGGCGATGGAAGTCTCGAAGGCCCCCGACCGACGAGACGGCTCGATCATAGCGTCGGGGTGTCAGCCCAGAGGGCCGACGGTCAAACCTTTCCTCGCGTTGCCGGCCTAGTAGCCGAGTGCGAACTTGGCGTCCTCGCTCATCATCTCCGGGGACCACGGCGGCGTGAACACCATCTCGGACTCGACCGCTTTGACACCGTCGAGATCGCCGACGAACTCTTCGATCTGTTCGTTGACCTGCGGTCCGATCGGGCACCCAGGCGTTGTCAGCGTGAACGTCACGCGCACATTGCCCTCGACGACCTCCACCCCATAGATCAACCCCAATTCGACGAAGTCAAGCCCAAGCTCGGGATCGATCACGTTCGAGAGCGCGTCCATCACGTCATCCTCGGTGGGCATCGCCTCGGTCTCAGTCATCTCCAGCCAGTCTAGCCGGGCTAGTTATCGCAGCCGAGCCGGTCCCACATGTACAACTGGATGCACTCGTTCGCGAGCTCGATCGCCCGCTCGCTGGAGAGGCGCGGCAGCACCGTGTCGAGCGCCTGGTCCTCGGCGACGCCCGCCTGGAAGGCCTCCTCGCCGCGAAAGCCGGCGGCGATCTTGAGCGCCTCTCGCCGGTTCTCGCCGAGGCTCGGGAACACGCCGACGAGGAACTCGGTGTTGGGGATCGGCTGGCCGACCTCGAGTGAGGCGTGCCAGGCGGCCAGGAGGTGCAGGTCGTCCTCGTCGAGGTCCGCGATCGCCTTTGCGTAGTGGACCGAGAGTTCCTGGTCTGGGATGTCGTCGACCCAGGCGCGCACGACCTCGCCCACGAGCTGGCGGCGCGCCTCACGACCGACGGACTCGGCGATCACGCGGATTGCATCCTGCGGCTCGATGAAACAGAGTGGCATCAGCGACTCCCTGGGGGTTCGGAACAACTGGGTTGCACGCACTGTAGGTGGCCGTGTGGACGGCATTTCTGGCTCGTGCGTTCAGAGCCCGAAGGCCGCGCCGGCGCGCTCGAACGCGCCGTCGTCGAGCATCTCGCGCGGGATTCCCAGCGTCGCCGGCTGCGGGGCTTGCCAGTTGGCGAGCGCCAGATCGAGCGTCTCGATCGGCACCGCGACGGCGTGTGCGAGCGCCTGCGCGCGCCGCTCCAGCACCAGCGGGTCGCCGATGCCGAACACGCGCTTGGCGGCCAGCGTGGTGAGGTCTTCGGAGGAGAGTCCGCGCGCGCCCGCCAGGTGCAGCGAGTCGGGCGTCAGCTCGTACAGCCCGAGACGTCCGAGTGTCACCAGCAGCTCGTAGCGTCCCATACGGGCGAAGCCCGGCAGTGCGAGGCGCTCGAAGACGCGCTCGAAGCGCCGCTCGGGGCTCCATGCTGGGTCGCCGGTGAACGCCGCCGCCTGCGTCTCCCCTGCCGGCGTCGCCTGCGCTGGAACGTTCGCGCGCCCGCCGCGCGCGACCCATTGGCGATACGCAAGCAGCGTCTCGGAGCCGCGCGAGGGGTCGTGCGAGCTCCGGGGGCCGAGCGGCACTCCGTCGAGATCCGGCAGCTCGCCCCGCGGGGCCTCCAGCGCCGTGCGGATGCCCGCGAAGGGATCGTCGTCCTCGAGCGGCCCGAGGTAGGCGATCAGGAAGCACATCCAGGTGGCGCGCTCCAGGTCCTCGTCGGCGAGCGCGCGGGCTTCGCCGTAGAGCCCAGGAGGCTGGGCGACCAGCGCCAGCAGCCGCCCGGCCGAGAAGGCGATCTCGTGGGTGAGGCGCAGCGCGTCGGCGGAGGCGCGCAGCCCGGGCACGAGCTCTGAGCGATAGCCGTCGTCCTCTGCGCGGCCCTCGCGCTGAATCCGCACGCCCTCGCCGCGCGCACGCCGGCGTCGCGAGGCTTCGCCCCCGGAGCGCGGGCGCGTGGGGGACTTGGCGCGTGTCGAGGGGCCGCTGCTCGGCTCGTTGCCCGGCAGCGTCTTGCTACAGATCGGGCAGCGCTCTATGAAGCGGTTGTGACGGCAGAAGGTCGGCATGACGCCGGTGGGATATATCCGTTTGCGCGCGCGCGTGCGCTGCCCGCGCGGCGCTCCTTCGCCAGCGCATGCAGATAATTCTCGTAGTCGACCTGGATCGTGTGGCGCTTGGACGCGACGTAGCGCTTGCGCATCGCCGCCTGTTCCGCTTCGATATCTGCGCGAAGCTCACCCGGCTGCGGCAGCGCGTAGTCGCCGAGGAGATAATCGCCCACCCACGCACCCTGAGCCTCGGCGAGCGGCATGATCGCGCCGAGTGGCTGCAGCAGGCCGACGAAGAACACGTTCGGAATCTCCGGATGAAAGACCCTGCGGTAAAGGTCGATGCGGTTCTCGGGCGCGGAGATCAGGCTCTCCTCGAAGAACGGAAACGTGATCTTGTAGCCGGTGCAGTAGACGACCACGTCGGCCTCGGCGCTGCTGTCGTCGGCGAAGCGCACGCGGTCACCTTCGAGCGCGGCGATGTTCGGCTTCGGCGTGATCGTGCCGTGCTGGATGCGATCGAGGATCCGGCCGGAGACCGTCGGGTGGGACTCGCCGAAACGGTGGCTGGGCTTCGGCAGCCCGTAACGCTCGGGTGGCCCGGCGTAGCTGCGGATCAGCTGCTGCATCATCCGCTGGCGGATCTTGAACGGGACGCGCGGGTCGTTGCGCATCTGGTCGATCGGTTTCCCGAAGATGTACTTCGGGAGGATCCAGACGCCCTGGCGCGCCGCGAGATACGTGCGCTCGGCGACGTAGGAGGACTCGACCGCGATGTCCATCGCCGAGTTGCCCATCCCCAGGACCACGACGCGCCTGCCGGCGAAGATCGAGTTGTCGACGTAGGAGTGCGCGTGCAGCTGGCTACCGCCGAAGGTCTCCGCGCCGGGGAACGCCGGTTCGGGCCAGCGCGGATTCCAGTGGTGGCCGTTCGCGACGAGCAGCGCGTCGTAGCGGCGGCTCTCGCCGCTGTCGAGCTCGACCGTCCAGGAGCCGTGCTCGTCGCGTGTCGCGCGCTCGACGCCGGTCTCGAAGGTGATCCGCTCGCGCAGGCCGAAGTGGTCGACGTAGGCGTCGAAGTAGGCGGCGATCTGGGTGTGGTGCGGGAAGTCCGGATAGGAGTCGGGCATCGGGAAATCCGAGTACTCCATGCGCGGACGCGAGGTGTTGATGAACAGGTCGCGATAGGCGGCCGACATGCCGTTGCGGTTCTCGAAAACCCAGTTGCCGCCGACGCGGTCGGACTTCTCGAAGCAGTCGAAGGGAATCCCGCGCTCGTGCAGCGCCTTGACCGCCGTGATGCCGGAGGAGCCGGCGCCGATCACGCAGACGTTCGGAAGCTCAGCTCGCTGCTGCAGATCGATCTCGCCGTACACGCCGGCTACGCTTCCGAGGCGCCGACGCCGGGGTGCACGTGTTGCGGCGGACCCTCCGGCCCGGCGTCCGCATCGGCGTGGCCGGCAAGCCCGCCGTCTTCGCCTGCGAGCGCGAGCGGGCCGGGCGCTCCGTCACGTTGCGCGGCGAGATAACGGTCAACCATGCGCGCGCACTGGCGACCCTCGTTGATCGCCCACACGATCAGCGACTGGCCGCGGCGCGCGTCGCCGGCGGCGAACACGCCATCCACCGATGTCGTGTAGGGCTTCACGGACTTGACGTTTCCGCGGGCGTCCTTTTCCACGCCGAGCTGGTCGAGCAGCGCCTGCTCGGGGTGCAGGAAGCCCATCGCCAGCAGCACCAGCTGCGCGGGCAGCTCGCGCTCGCTGCCGGGGAGCGGCTCGAACGGCGGCTCCGACATCGCCTGTGCGATCCGCAGCCCCGCGACCGCCCCGACGTCGTCGCCGGCGAACGCGGTGGTGGTGACCGAGTAGTCCTGCTCGCCGGCGCCGAGCTCGAGCGCCTCCTGCATGGCGTAGCTGAGGCGGTACTTCAGCGGCCACAGCGGCCACGGCGTGCGGTCGTCGGGGCGGTGCGCGGGCGGCTCGGCGAGCAGCTCCAGCTGGACCACCGAGCGAGCGCCCTCGCGCACCGCGTTGCCGACGCAGTCCGCGCCGGTGTCGCCGCCGCCGATCACGACGACGTCCTTGCCGGCGGCGCTGATCTCGCGCTCGAGCGGCGGCTGCGCGAGCGCGGACGCCGGGCCGGCGGACGTAGCTTCGTGCTGCCGCGCGACCCAGCGGTTGCGCTGGTAGAGGTAGTCCATCGCGAAGTGCACGCCGTCGAGCTCCCGGCCGGGGACGGCAAGGTCGCGCGGCACGCGCGAGCCGGTCGCGAGCACGACCGCGTCGAAGACCTCGCGCAGCTCCTGCACGTCCACGTCGCTACCGACCTCGACGCCACAGCGGATCTCCACGCCCTCAGCGATCAGCTGGTCGACGCGCCGCTGCACGACCGTCTTCTCGATCTTGAAGTCCGGAACGCCGAAGCGCACGAGCCCGCCGATCGCCTCGTCGCGCTCGAACAGCGTCACGCGATGGCCGGCGCGGCGCAGCTGCTGCGCCGCGGCCATGCCCGCCGGGCCGGAGCCCACGACGGCGACAGCCTGGCCGGTTTCGCGCTCGCGCCGGGGCGGCTGCGGCGTGATCCAGCCCTCCTCCCAGGCGCGGTTGACGATCGCGTTCTCGATCTGTTTGATCGTGACCGCGTCGCCCTCGCGGATCTCGAGCACACACGACGCCTCGCATGGCGCCGGGCACAGGCGCCCGGTGAACTCGGGGAAGTTGTTGGTGGCGTGCAGCTGCGCGATCGCGTCGGCGAAGCGGTCGCGATAGACGAGGTCGTTCCAGTCGGGAATCAGGTTCCCCAGCGGACAGCCGTTATGGCAGAACGGCACGCCGCAGTCCATGCAACGGGCGCCCTGCTCGCGCAGCTCCGCGACCGGCCGCGTCAGCAGGAACTCGTGGTAGTCGCCCACGCGCTCGACCGGATCCCGCTGGGGGACGCCGTGGCGCTCGATCTGCAGGAAGCCGCCGAGCTTGCCCATCAGACGCCCGTCTCGCCGACCGGGTCGAGCGGACGCGTGCGCGCCGGACGGCCGTTGCCGGCGGCGCTCGCGGCGAGCGCCTCTTCCTCTGCCAGCTCGCGCAGCACGCGCTTGTAGTCGTTCGGCATGACCTTCACGAACGCGCTCCGCCCGAGCAGCAGCTCCCACTCGCGCAGCACGCGCGCCGCGACGGTCGAGTCGGTGCGGCGCAGGTGCTCTTCGACCATCGCGCGCAGCTCGATCGCGTCAGCCTCCGATGGCTGTTCGAAGCCGACCATGCCCATGTTGCAGCGCTCGGCGAAGGTGCCGTCCTCGTCCAGCACGTAGGCCAAGCCGCCGCTCATGCCGGCCGCGAAGTTGCGCCCGGTCGGCCCGAGCACGACCACGCGCCCGCCGGTCATGTACTCGCAGCCGTGGTCGCCGATGCCCTCTACCACCGCCCACGCGCCCGAGTTGCGCACCGCGAAGCGCTCGCCCGCGAGGCCGCGGAAGAACGCCCGCCCGGCGGTCGCGCCGTACAGCACGGTGTTGCCCACGATCACGTTGTGCTCGGCCTTGAAGTGCTCGCCCATGCCCTCGCGCGGGCGGATCGCGAAGATCCCGCCGGAGAGCCCCTTGCCGGCATAGTCCTGCGCGTCGCCACGCAGCGTGAAGGTCACCCCCGGTGCGAGCCAGCCGCCGAAGCTCTGCCCGGCGGAGCCCTCGAACTCGACGACGATCGAGTCCGCCGCCAGCCCCTCGGCGCCGTGGCGTTGCGCGATGTTGCTCGAGAGGATGCCGCCGACACAGCGGTTGCGGTTGCGGATCGGCATCGCAAGCTTGACCTGCTCGCCGCGCTCACCCTCGAGCGCGGGCGCGGCCTGCTCGAGCAGCTGCCAGTCGAGCGCGTCCTCGAGCACCGCCGGCGGTCCTTCGACGCGCCTGCGCGGGGGCGACTCGGACCCCTCCCCCCCGAGCTCGATGTGCGTGAGCAGGTGCGTGAGGTCGACGCCGCGCGCCTTCCAGTGCTCGATCGCCGCGCTCGCGCCAAGCAGGTCGACCCTGCCGGTCGCCTCGTCGAGCGAGCGCAGGCCGAGCGAGGCGAGGATCTCGCGCACCTCCTCGGCGACGAAGAAGAAGAAGTTGACGACATGCTCGGGGGTGCCCTTGAAGCGCTTGCGCAGCTCCGGGTCCTGCGTGGCGATCCCCACCGGGCACGTGTTCAGGTGGCAGGCGCGCATCATGATGCAGCCGGTTGCGATCAGCGGCGCCGTCGAGAAGCCCATCTCATCCGCGCCCAGCATCGCCGCGATCACCACGTCGCGGCCGGTCTTCAGCTGCCCGTCGGTCTGCACGACGATGCGCGAGCGCAGGTCGTTGAGCA
>DATHOH010000068.1:0-68159 GCA_035485155.1 Solirubrobacteraceae bacterium | reverse complement strand
GTCGGCAAGACCGAGCTCGCACGCACGCTCGCCGAGTTCCTGTTCGGCGACGACGAAGCGCTGATCAGGATCGACATGTCCGAGTACATGGAGAAGCACGCCGTCTCGCGTCTGGTCGGCTCGCCTCCCGGCTACATCGGCTACGACGAGGGCGGCCAGCTGACCGAGGCCGTGCGCCGTAAGCCCTACAGCGTGCTGCTGCTCGACGAGATCGAGAAGGCGCACCCGGACGTCTTCAACATCCTGCTGCAGATCCTCGAGGACGGCAGGCTGACCGACGCCCAGGGGCGCACGGTCGACTTCCGCCACGCGATCGTGATCATGACCTCGAACATCGGAGCCGCAGAGATCGCGCGCAACACGCCGCTCGGGTTCGCGGTCTCCGACGACGAGACCGGGATCACCTACGACGACATGAAGAACCGCATCATGGGCGAGCTGAAGAAGGTCTTCCGGCCGGAGTTCCTCAACCGCATCGACGACGTGATCGTCTTCCACAAGCTGCAGAAGGAGGAGATCAAGCAGATCGTCGAGCTGCTGCTGCTGCGGATCCGCGAGTCGATGGCCGAACGCGAGCTGCAGCTGGAGCTGACCGAGCCCGCCAAGGATCTGCTCGTCGACAAGGGCTGGGACCCGGCGATGGGGGCGCGGCCACTGCGCCGCGCGATCCAACGCTACATAGAGGACCCACTCGCCGACTTCGTGCTGCGCGAGCAGCTGACGCCCGGCGCGACCGTCGTCGTCGACCCCGCCGAGGGCGACCAGGAGGGCGAGGTGCGCCTCTCGATCGTCCAACCAAAGAAGCAGAAGACGCCTGTCGGCGTAGGTGCCGAAGGCGGCGAGGAGCTCTCCGAGGGCGAGGCGCCGCCGGTCGACGGCGCAGGCGGACCGGAGATCGGCGAGCCGGACGAGCAGTAGCGCCGGGCTGGGCTTCGGGCACGCGGGAGCGTCCCCGCCGACCCTTACGCTGGGTGGGCGATGGCCCGCGACACCGTCCATAGCTGCTCGCAGTGCGGCTTCCAGTCTGCCCAGTGGCACGGTCAGTGCCCTGGGTGCGAGGCGTGGAACACGCTCGTCGAGGAAGCGATGCCGGCGGCGCGGGGGCGGGGCGCGCGCAAGCGCGCGGGCGGCGTGGCTCCCGTTGGCGTGCCCGCTCGCGGCGCGACGGTCGTGCCGCTGCCGCTCCGGGAGGTCGGTACGGCGCCGGTCAATCGCATGTCCACCGGCATCGGCGAGCTCGATCGCGTGCTCGGTGGCGGACTCGTGCCCGGCTCGCTGGTGCTGCTGGGAGGCTCACCGGGGATCGGCAAGTCGACGCTCACCAACATGGTGCTCGGGTATCTGCAGCAGGCCGGTCATCGAACGCTGTACGTCAGCGGCGAGGAGTCCGCCGAGCAGGTGCGCCTGCGCGCCGAGCGGCTCGTGTTGAGCTCCAGCAACGGCGGCAACAGCGGGGAGAGCGTGGCGCTGCAGGTGCCGGTGCTCGCCGAGACCGACCTCGACGTCGTGCTGGACGCGCTCGCGGCGCACGCGCCGCAGGCGTGCGTGATCGACTCGGTGCAGACGCTGCGCGCGTCAGACCTGTCCGGCGCGCCGGGCTCGGTCGGGCAGGTACGCGAGGTGGCGGCGCGGATCATGGAGCTCGCCAAGTCCCGCGGCATCGCTGTGATCCTCGTCGGCCACGTGACCAAGGAGGGCGCGCTGGCCGGCCCTCGCGTGCTCGAGCATCTCGTCGACTGCGTGCTGCAGTTCGAGGGCGAGCGCGAGCGTCCCTACCGCGAGCTGCGGGCGCTGAAGAACCGCTTCGGCTCGACCAACGAGGCGGGCTTGTTCGAGATGCGCCAGGGCGGGCTGGTCGAGGTGCTGGACGCATCCGCAAGGTTCGTCGCGGAGGCGACCCGTGCGCCCGGCAGCGTGGTGCTGGCGGCGATGGAGGGATCGCGCCCGCTGCTCGTCGAGGTCCAGGCGCTCGTCGCGCCCTCCGAGCTCGAGCAGCCGCGCAGGGTCGTCTCGGGTCTGGACCGCAACCGGCTGGCGCTCGTGCTGGCGATCCTCGCACGCCACGGGAACGTACGCACCGGCGGCGCAGACGTGTTCGTGAACGTCGTCGGGGGAGTGCGCGTCGATGAGCCCGGCTGCGACCTTGCGGTTGCGCTGGCGGTCGCGAGCGCGAGCCGCGGCGTGCCGATCCAAACCGCCCACCCACCCCAGCCACGAGCGTGCTTCGGCGAGCTCGGGCTCACGGGAGAGCTGCGCTGGGTGGGGCACCCCGAGCGACGCCTGGAGGAGGCCGCCAGGCACGGTCTTGCCGACGTGATCGCGCCGCCGGACAGCGGGCGCCAGGCGTGTGAGGCGAGGACGTTGCGCCAAGCGCTCGCGCTGGCGCTGCCGGCCGGGCCCTCAGGTGGGCGCCCGCGCACCGTGCCCGAGCCGACGACCCCCGCGCTGACGCGCGTCGAGGATCGTAGGCCCGCCGCCGCCGAGCGCGCGCTGCGGCCTGCCCCCGAGCCGGCGGCACGCTCGCGCGAAGCGCTCGCCCCCGACGGCTAGCGGCGTCCTCGCGCCCTGAATCCAGGAATGTGCGCGGTGTACGAGCTGCTAAGAGATTGATAATTGCCCTAGAATCAAGGGCCGTGGCTCCACGATCCGGCGAAGATCTAGACAACGAGGTACGACCGGATCCAGGGCTGATGAGGGCGTTGGAGATGATCGCGCCCGGGACCGCCCTGCGTGAGGGGCTCGACAGCATCCTGCACGCCCGCACGGGCGGGCTGATCGTGATCGGCGAGCCCGAAGACCTCAGCTTCCTGAACTCGGGTGGGATCAAGCTCGACATCGACTACACCCCCGCGTTCCTGTACCAGATCGCGAAGATGGACGGCGCGATCATCCTCAACGCGAACGCCACCAAGATCACGATGGCCAACGTGCAGCTGATGCCCGACCCGACCATTTTGTCCCACGAGACCGGCACCAGGCACCGCACCGCCGAGCGCGTCTCCAAGCAGACGGACGCGCTCGTGATCGCGATCTCGCAGCGGCGCGAGGTCGTCTCCGTGTACGTGGACGGCGTCAAGTACATCCTCGAGGACATCCCCGTGGTCCTGGCCAAGGCAAACCAGGCGCTCGCCACGCTCGACAAGTTCCGCACGCGCCTGGATCAGGTCTCCACACGCCTGACGGCGCTCGAGTTCGAGGGCGGCACGACGCTCCACGACGTGCTGACGGTGCTGCAGCGCTCCGAGCTGGTCACGCGCATGGCGGTCGAGATCGAGCGCTACATCGTCGAGCTCGGCAGCGAGGGCCGCCTGATCGAGATGCAGCTCGAGGAGACGATGGTCGGGGCGGCGGCAGAGAAGTCCGCGCTCGTGCGCGACTACCTGTCCAACTACTCCGACGAGGCGTTCGCCGCGGCGCTCGAGGAGATCGGACGGCTCGCGCACCAGGACCTGCTCGACTTCGGGCGCCTGGCCGAGCTGCTCGGCTACGACCGCAAGCTGAACACACTCGACTATCCCGTCTCGCCACGCGGCTACCGCGTGCTCGGACGCATCCCACGACTGCCCAAGCTGGTCGTCACGCAGATCGTGAGCGAATTTGGCGGCCTCGACGAGCTGCTGGCTGCCACCGATGCGGATCTCGAGGCGGTCGAGGGTGTGGGCGAGATCCGCGCCAAGGACATCCGCGAGGGCCTGCGCAGGTTGCAGGAGCTGAACCTCGTGGATCGTTACCTGCAGACTTGATTCAAGGGCGGCTCAGTCGTCGCTCGCAACGAAGGAGGACATCATTCCCGCACAAGCAACTGAAGAAGCAGTACTGGAAGAGGAGCTCGAGGTCACTCGCGAAGTCGAGTACATCGAGTTCGAGCTCGGAGACCATGTCGTCTATCCCCACCACGGAGCGGGGAAGGTACTCAAGAAGGAGGAGATGGAGATCCTCGGCGAACGCCGCGAGTACCTCACGATCAAGATCCTTCACAACGACATGACCGTACGAGTCCCCACCGAGAACGCCGCGCTCGCCGGCCTGCGCAGAGTCATCGACGAGGAAACCGTCAAGAAGGTCCTCGACGTGCTGCGCGACGAAGTCTCAGAGATGCCCAAGAACTGGAACCGGCGGTTCAAGCACAACCGCGACAAGATCAAGACGGGCGACATCTACGAGCTGGCCGAGGTCGTGCGCAACCTCTCGCTGCGTGAGAGCGAGAAGGGCCTTTCCACGGGCGAGAAGCAGATGTTCACGCGCACCAAGAAGATCCTCGCCTCCGAGCTGATGTACGCGCTCGACAAGGACGAGGACGAGGCCGAGAGCTACCTCGACGATCTGCTCGAGGACTCCGCCAACCACCAGATGGCGGCCGCAGGAGCCAAGTAACGAGGCTTTCGCGCACGCGGCAGCACAATTGCCGCGTGCGCGAGCGCCCCTCGCGATGGCCGTCGCGCTGATCGTGGCCGCAGGCAGCGGCGAGCGCCTCGGAGCCGGGCGACCGAAGGCGCTCGTCGAGCTCGGCGGGCGCCCGATGCTCGCCTGGAGCCTCTTCGCGCTGCGTGACGTGCCGAGGATCCAGCGGATCGTCGTCGCGGTCCCGCCCGGGATGATGCACGTCTCCACCCCGGGTGTCGACGATGCCTTCCGTCTATTCGTGGAGGGCGGCAGCTCGCGATCTGAGTCGGTCCGCCGGGCGCTGGCCGCGGCGGGTCCGGGCGACCCCGTGCTCGTGCACGACGCGGCCCGGCCGCTGCTCACGGCGGCGCTGGCCGAGCAGGTGCTCGCGGCCCTCGCGGCCGATCCCGACGCCGACGCGGCGATCGCCGCCGTGCCGGTCACCGACACGATCAAGCGCGCGGGGCGCGCCGGCGGAGCCGTGCGCGAGACGCTTGACCGCGGGGAGTTGTGGGCGGTGCAGACGCCGCAGGTTTTCCGCCGCGCAGCGCTCGAGCACGCGCTGGCGGCATCCACCCAGGAGCTCGCACGCGCGACCGACGACGCCTGGCTGATCGAGCGCGAAGGCGGCAAGGTGATCGTGGTGCCGGCGAGCGATGAAAACCTCAAGGTCACCACACCGCTTGACCTCGAGGTAGCGGAGCTGCTGCTCGCGAGGCGCTCCGCCGCCGATGGCAGCTGACGACACTCGCCCTGAATCCTGCTTGAATCGCTGCCGTCGACGTGCTCACCGACTACCACCTCCACCTCCGACCCGACAGCCGCGACGCCGAGGCCTCCGCGTACTTCACGCAGGCGAACGTCGAGCGCTACCGCGAGGTGGCCGAGGAACGGGGGATCGCCGAGCTCGGCGTCTCCGAACACATCTACCGCTTCGCGCAGGCGCTCACCATCTGGCGCCACCCCTTCTGGGAAACCTACGCGCACGACGACCTCGACGAGTACTGCGCGTTCGTACGCGACCAGACCGACCTGAGGCTCGGGATCGAGGCTGACTTCGTTCCGGGCGCCGAGGACCGTACCGCGAACCTGCTCGAGGCTCGCGACTTCGATTACGTCGTCGGCTCCGTGCATTTCCTACGCGAGGGCGCCGTCGACATGGACGACTACAGCGTCTGGGACGCAGGCCGTTCCCCCGAGGAAGTCTGGCGCCGGTATTTCGAGACGATCGCCGAGATGGCGCGCAGCGGGCTATTCGACATCGCCGCGCATCCGGACCTCGTGAAGTATTGGGGGCCCACCCACCCCACCACCCACCCCACCCACCCCGCGCAGAGCACTCCGCGACGCACGCCCGAGGGCGATCTGCGTCGCTACTACGAGCCGGCGGTCGAAGCGATCGCCGAAGCCGGGATCGCCGTGGAGGTGTCGACCGCCGGGCTGCGCAAGCCCGCCGGTGAGCTCTACCCGTCGCGTGCCTTCCTGGAGATGTGCGTCGACGCGGGTGTGCCTGTGGCGCTCTCGAGCGACGCTCACCGTCCGCAGGACGTCGGCGCGGACTACGAGCGGGCGCTGGCGCTGCTCGACGAGGCGGGGGTTAGCGAGCTGTGCGTGTTCGAAGCCCGTGCGCGACGTCTCGTGCCGATCGGCGAGACGAGCGCTTCCGCTGAAGCATCGCGGCGATGACGTTTGTCGGGATTGGCTTCGACTCGCATCGGCTGGCAGCTGGGCGTCGCCTGCTGATCGGCGGCGTGGAGATCCCATACGAGCTCGGCCTCGACGGTCACTCAGACGCCGACGTGCTCGTACACGCTGTGATCGACGCGCTGCTCGGGGGCGCCGGTCTGGGAGACATCGGCGCGCACTTTCCCGACAGCGACGAGCGCTGGCGCGACGCCGACTCGATGCAGCTGCTCGCCGCTGTCGTGCGCAGCGTGCTCGACGAGCGTCTGGAGATCGTCAACGTGGACTGCACCGTGGTGATGGAGGCGCCGAAGCTCGCGCCGCACAGGCAGGCGATCCGCGAGCGGCTCGCGGGGGTGCTCGGTCTCGAGATCGCGCGCGTCAACGTCAAGGCGAGCACCGGCGAGGGGATGGGCTTCGTCGGACGCGGCGAGGGTGTGGCCGCGCTTGCGATCGCCGGTCTGCGCAGCAGCGGCGACTGAGCTCCTCGAGCAGAGCCAGCCGAGTGGCGCATCGTCCCGCCAGCGGACCGCCCGATTGGCGAGGACGTTACGGGGTACTTGGAGTACCATAAGCGTTAGGTAAAGACAGAACACGCCCGGGGGGATCGAGTGCATCTGTACGCGATAGCGGTGAACGCCCCTTCGCTCAGCGAGGAGCGGCTCAGCGCCGAGTTGAGCACGGTGGGCGATTCGTTTGCCCTCGACCCCACGACGGCGTGGAGCGCACGCTCGCCCGGCGGGGGGATCGCCGCGGTTGGGGTTCACCACGGTCAGGAGCGCTGCGGGCCGCGCCGATACCTGGCGCGCGACGCCACTCACCTCACGTGGTTCGACGGGCTTCCGGTTGAACGCTCGGATCGGTTTCGCGGGTGCGACGCCGAGGCCCTCGCTGCCAACTGGCCGATGCTGGAGAGCAGCCTGGAGGGACAGTTCAACGCCGTGCGTCTCGACCTCCAGGGCGGGCGAGCCGAGGTGCTGCTCGACACGCTCGGGCTCGTGCAGGTCTTCGTCGCCCGTGATGGCGACGGCTGGCTGATCAGCAACAGCGCGACGCTGATCGCCTCCGCGCTCGAGCTGCGTGACCCGGATCCGCTTGGCGTCAGCTCGTTCCTCGGATTGGGCTGGGCCGCGGGGGACGCGACGTTGACGAGCGGCGTGAGCGTCCTGTGCGGTGGCGCACGTCACAGCTTCGGCAGCGACGGGCACGTGACGCGCCGACACTTCGGGCCGGAGACGATCCCCCAGCGCGGCGACGAGCATTTCGCGGCGAGCGATGTGGCCGAGAGCTTGACGTCGCTGACCGCGAGCGCCGTTCGTGACATGGATAGGGTCGGCTGCGCACTGACCGCCGGGCGCGACACGCGCATGCTCGCGGCGCTGTTGAAGGCGACGGGCGAGGATGCGCTGTACTTCACCGGCGGCACGGCCGACCATCCCGACGTGGTGATCGCGTGCGAGATCGCTCAAGGCCTCGGGCTGCGCCACGAAGTCGTGTGTCACGACCCGAACGGCGCGTCGCGCGACTGGACCGACGCCGCTGTCCAGTTCGTCCGCCAGAACGATGGCCTCGTGAGCCTGAAGCAGATCGGCGACTACATCGACCTGTCGGTGCAGCGGCCGCCCCTGGGCGTGAAGCTCGGCGGCGTCGGCGGCGAGATCGGGAGATGCGGAACCGGTCAGCTCACGGCGATTGCGACCAACGTGCCATTCCTGCGCGCATCCGTCCGGGCCCAGCGCAAGCTGCTGGCGATGAAGGCGAGAAACGACGGCGGGCTGATGACGCCCGACTCATGCGAGGAGCTCGGACGCTACCTCGATGTCTTTCGAGAGCAGCGTCTCGGTGAGGGGTGGCGCCCATACGAGCTGCAGGAGGCGTTCTACACCTTCGAGCGCGTGGGCCGCTGGGGTGCGAGCGGGCGCAGGATGGCCGGCACCGACGATGCGTTCCTGCCGCTCTGCTCGCGTGCGTTCATCGACTACTGCTTCTCGCTTGGAGCCGCCGAGCGCTACATCGAGGCGCCGCACTATCGGCTGCTCACCGAGCTCTCGCCGGCGCTGCGCGACCATCGCTTCGAGTCGCCGCTGCTGCCACAACGATCCTGGGTCGCGCCGCTGCACGCCAGTCGCAAGCTCACGCACGCCATTCGTGAACGTGTGCAACCCTCGCGCTCGGGCGCGAGCGGGGAGGATCAGGCGCCGGCAGCGGTGCTGCCGGCATATCCCTTCCCGCACGCCTGGCTCGAGAAGCGCATCGAGCTCGTGCGCGGGCTGTTCTCCGTGCCGAACTCCGAGCTGTGGAGCTTCATCTCGCGGCCGCGAATCGAAGCGCTGCTGAACGGTCCGGAGGCGGATCGCGCCCGTTATCAGGAGGCCCTGCTGCGAGCCACGACGGTGTTCTGGCACTTTCACGGCCCGCCGGCCTGAAAGCGTCGCGGGTTGCCGCGCCCGCTAGGGTTGGCGCGGCGATGCGCGAGATCGTTCTGCACGACACGCGTAGCGGCGAGCTTCTGCCGCTACGGCCCCGCGACCCGGGACGGGTCGGCGTGTACGCGTGCGGACCGACGGTCTACAGCCGGATCCACATCGGCAACGCGCGACCCTTCGTGGTGTTCGCCCTGCTCAAGCGCTTTCTGGAGCACGAGGGCTACGCGGTCGACCTCGTCGTGAACGTCACCGACGTCAACGACAAGATCTACGATGCCGCGCGTCAATCGAGTCCCGCCCACCCGCGCTCGAGTGCCGAGCTGGCCGCTGAGATGACCGAGCGCTACCGCGCCGACACGGACGCGCTGGGCTTGGGACGCCCCGACCACGAGCCGCTCGCTTCAGAGACGATCGGGCCGATCATCGATCACATTCAGACGCTCGTCGATCGCGACCACGCTTATGCGGTCGATGGCGACGTCTATTTCCGCGTCCGTTCAGACCCCGGCTACGGCACGCTCTCGCACCGCCAGCTCGAGAACATGGACCAGGGCGAAGCCGCCTCGGAGGCCGACGAGCTGGCCGAGCGCAAGGAGGACCCGCTCGACTTCGCGCTGTGGAAGGCGCAGAAGCCCGGCGAGGACACCAGCTGGCCGGCTCCGTGGGGCGTGGGGCGGCCGGGCTGGCACATCGAGTGCTCGGCGATGGCCGAGCAGTTGCTCGGCGTCGGCTTCGACATCCACGGCGGTGGCTCTGACCTCGTGTTTCCCCACCACGAGAACGAGGCGGCGCAGACGCGCGCGGCCCGCGGCGAGGAGCTGACCAGACTGTGGATGCACAACGGCATGATCCAGTTCACCGGCGAGAAGATGGCCAAGTCGGTGGGCAACGTCGCGCTGCTGCACGAGGTGCTCGACGAATACGGCCCGGAGACGGTCGTGATGTACCTGATCTCGGGTCATTACCGTCAGCCGCTCGCCTTCTCAACGGCCGCGCTGGAGCAGGCCCAGGCCAACGTCAAGCGCATCCGCGAGGCAGGGCGGCGACTGTCATCGGGAGACTCCCCGACCGAACTGGCCGGGCTGCGCGACCGCTTCTTCGAGGCGCTTGCACGCGACTTCAACACCGCGGAGGCGCTGTCCGTGCTCAACGAGTGGCTCCGCGAGGCATCCAGCCGGACGGACGCGACCGGCGACGCGCATCTGCGCGAGATGCTCGGGGTGCTGGGGTTGGAGTCGCTGCTCGCACCGAGCGAACAGGCACCAGGGGACGTGCGGGAGCTGGCCGAGCAGCGCGAGCGCGCCCGCGCCGAGCGCGACTTCGCGGCGGCCGACAGGCTGCGTGATGAGATCGCGGCGCTCGGCTGGGAGGTCCGTGACGGACCCGCTGGGTTTGAGCTGCTGCCGCTGTGATCGTCTACGGGCGCAACCCCGTCAGGGAGGCGCTGCGCGGGCGCCGGGCGGACAGCGTTCGGGAGGTCTGGGCCACAGCCGGCGCCGCCCGTGAGCCGTGGCTCGCGGGCGTGCCGGTGCGGATCTCCTCCGCCGAGGAGATCGAGGGGCGCTGTGGCTCGGATGCGCACCAGGGTCTGTGCGCGGATGCGGGGCCCTACCGCTACGTGAGCGCCGACGCGCTGCTCTCGGGCGAGAACCCGCTGATAGTGGCGCTCGACCAGGTGCAGGACCCTCAGAACCTTGGCTCGATCTGTCGTACCGCCGAGTGTGCCGGGGCATCGGGGGTGGTGATTCCGGAACGGCGGGCCGCCGAGGTGACCGCGGCGGTGTGCAAGGCATCGGCCGGAGCCGTCGAGTTCCTGCCGGTCGCGCAGGTGCGCAACCTCGCGGACTTCCTCGCCGACGCCCGCAAGGCCGGATGCTGGTGCTACGGAGCGAGCATCGGCGGCGGCGCCGGCGCGGACGCGCCGGTGGCCTACGACGTGCCCGACTATCGCGACTCGGGAGTCGTCCTGGTGCTGGGCAGCGAGGGCGCGGGTTTGCGCCCGCGCGTGAGCAAGGCATGCGACCAGCTGATCACGCTGCCGCTGCTCGGCAGGATCGAATCGCTGGGCGTCAGCGCGGCCGCGGCGGCGCTTCTGTATGAGATCTTGCAGAGCCGCGGCTCGCGGCCTTGACAAGGTTCCATAACTGTGTAAGGCTGCGCCGGCATAACGCTGAACCTAAGGTTGAGAAAGGCCGGGGGGTAAAGCGTAATTTCATAGCTTTGGCGCCAGGGGAGGAGTGCGCCATGGGCATTTTGACGGCCCGCCGCCCAGCCAGGGAGGTGGTCTCCGAAGAAAGGACTGCTCGTGGCACGAATCTCCCATAACTCTCACCCTGAACCTAAGGTCGAGGATCTGTTCCTGATCGCGCTTGCGAAGCAGGGTGACCGCAACGCATACGACCGTCTCGTCCGTCGCTATCACGGCTTCGTACGCCTCAAGGCCTCTTCGTATTTTCTCGCCGGGGGCGACTCCGAAGACCTGATCCAAGAGGGTCTTGTAGGCCTCTACAAGGCGATTCGCGACTTCCGCACCGACCGCGAGTCGAGCTTCCGCAACTTCGCCGAGCTGTGCATCACGCGGCAGATCATCACCGCCGTCAAGACGGCCACGCGCAACAAGCACACGCCGCTCAACCAGTACGTGTCGTTCTCATCGACACCGGCCGGCAGCGGCGACGACGTGCCGACGCTCGACCAGATGCTCCCCGGCCCCACGGTGCAGGATCCGGTCAACCAGGTGATCTCATCGGAGGAGCTGCGCTCGCTCGTCGGCTGTCTCTCGAGTGCTCTCTCCGAGCTGGAGAGTCGTGTGCTGTCGCTGTATCTCGACGGCTACTCCTACGAGCAAGTCGGTGCGCGGCTGGCCTGCGACACGAAGACGGTCGACAACGCGCTGCAGCGCGTCAAGCGCAAGGTCGGCGCGCACCTGCAGTCACGCGCGGTGGCAGCCTAGGAGCGCGACCCGCGGGCGCTGGGCGATCCCAGCGGTCGCGGTGAACTCGCGGCACCGCTGTGGCCGCCCCCGGCGAGGGGAGCGGCCACAGGACACCTCGGTTGCTGCTTGCTGTCTGTCTCCGGCTAGACCTGTCCTTCGGAGGGCTGGCTCGAGTTGCCAGGCGACACCGGCGTCAGCGACGACGCAGGCGCCGAGTTGACCTGGATCGTGAACGGTTCGCTGACCGAGCTGCCGTTCTGCGGGTCGCCCGGGATCTTGATCCGCACGACCTGCGTGCCGGCCCCGAAGAACCTGTGTTCGATCGAGTAGGTGTATTCCGTCGACGGCGGTACCGGTGCGATCACGTGCCCCACCTCGAGTACGTGGAAGCCCGCCGTGTTGGGGTTCTGGCGCTCGAGGTAGACGTCGTGCCCCGCGATGCTTTCGTGCCCGGCGATGATGCCCGGCTTGACGGTGCCCGAGAACGTCAGCGGCTGGTCTTCCTGCACGGTCGTGCCCGGCAGGAGGTTGAAGCTGAGGACGTATTTGACGCCCTCGTACAGCACCGCTGAGGATTCATCGCCGCCAACGACCTTGTAGAACGTGCTGCTCGACGGGTACACCGAGGCGAAGCTGTACGCGCCGCCCGGCTGCACCTTTGTTTCGCCGACCTTGTTGAAGCCGTGGGTGTGTGCTTCGCGTGCCATCAGCTGCAGCGGTGTGTTGGTCGCGAGGCTTGTGACCGTGCCGTGGATCGACGTCGACTGCCCGAAGGAGATCGGGTCGGCCGTGCTTTCGATCTTGAGGTTGGGGTTCTGGGCCTGGGTGATCTCGTAGTCGAGGACGTTCGACGGGCTCGACAGGTTGTGTCCGGAGTCGCGCACGACGACGCGGATGTTCGCGGCGCCCGGCACCACGAAGTCGTGGGCGATCGTGAACTTGCCGTGTTCGCCGACAGTCATCACCGCGCCGATGCGGTGCCATCCGTTGCCCTTGTATGCGTTCTGGCGCTGGAGTACGACCTGTGCTCCCGTGTCTTCGGGGCTGACTTCGCCCGTGAAGCTCACCGGTACCGGAGGCCGCCGGCCTACGTGCTGCGCAGTGAAGAGGACGCTGCCTTCGGGCGGCCCTTCGAGCTTGACGATCGCGATCACTTTGAGTTGTTTGACCGAGCTGCGCACGCCATCGGCTGACACGTAGAACAGGCTGTTCGTCGTGATCGCGCCGTACTTGATGAGGAACGCGCCTTTTTCGCTCGCGCCCGTTGCGACGGCGGTGAACTCGGACGGCCGCGCCCCCGCGTCGCCACGGTAGAGCGTGACCAGCTGTTTTTCTTCGCTGCCGCACCCTTGGGAGAGATGTCCGTAAGCGCTGACCGTTTCGCCGGCATATGCCGGATGGGGCGCGACTTCGAGGGTGATCTGGCAGCCACCGGCACCGGTGGTCTGAGGGTGGGAGTGCCTGCCATGCGCCAGTGCGGTGGCGCAAACCGGCGCAAATGAGGCGGCCGCGGCGGTGAATGCCGCGGCCAGCTTGATTGCTCGCATGCTTGCCTTCTCCTTGTGATGCGTCGTTTGTACGGCGCTGCGTCCGAGCACCTAAACCCCCCGCGGCCATATTCGATGCGGTCGCTTGCGGTGCGCGCGAGCGGCCGTCAGACGACCGCTGTCGCGGCCGAGGGGCTATGCGCGGCGGGATGACTCGGGTAAACTGCGCAGGCTCGAAAGCCAAAGGAATGGGGATCATGGAGAGGGAGGGGCTGCGCGGTGCGTTGCGGTGGGTGACTGGCGTGCTGGCGGCGGCCGCGTTGGCGACCGCGTGCGGGTTGCCGGCCGCTGGGGTGGCGCCCGCGGCCGCTGCTCCCGTGAACGCGGCGCGTGCGGGCATCGCGCGAACGGCCAAGAACGCTCAGAAGCCGAAGCCGTCGAAGCGGAAAGGCGCCGGCACCAAGGCGCCGAAGCGGAAAGGCGCCGCGAAAATCACCGGTGCGCTCGAGAGCGGGCAAACGCTGACGGTCGTGACCGGGACATGGAAGGGCACCCCGCCGCTGTCCTTCACCTACCAGTGGGAGGCGTGCGACGCGACCGCCGCCAACTGCTCTGAAATCAATGGAGCGACGGGTGCGAGCTACCAGATCGCGAGTTCGCTGGAAGGTGCCAGGCTGCGCGCGCTGATCACCGCCGCCGGCCCCGGCGGCTCGGCGACGTCGACCTCGAAGCCAACGAAGCCGATCGGTCCTGGGCCGCCGGTCAACACCGCCGCGCCCGTTGTCTCCGGGAGCTTGCAGGAAGGGCAGACGCTCACCGCCGATACCGGCACGTGGGGGGGAACCGCGCCGTTCGAATTCAGCTACCAATGGCTGCGTTGCAGCGTCCTCGCCTCCGGCTGCGAAGAAATCCCCGGAGCGACCAGCTCCACGTACACTCTCGGCGCGCTCGACCTCGCCAGCCAGCTCGCCGTCGTGGTGAGCGCATCCAACCGCCGCGGCAGCGCGTCTGCGACATCCGCCGAAACCAGCCCGATCCTTGCGTTGCTCCCCTCGAACACGTTGCCTCCGAGCATCTCGGGCACCTTGCGCGACGGCCAGCTGTTGAGCGTGACGACCGGTAGTTGGTCTGGTTCGGAACCGATCTCCCACAGCTATCAGTGGCAGCTGTGCAGCCCCCTCGGCGAAGAATGCGAAGAAATCCGCGGGGCGACAGGCGCGACGTTCGGGCTGTCGGCGGGGGACATCGGCCGAACTCTGGACGCGCTCGTCACCGCGACCAACGCCGGGGGATCCACCGTCGCGACGACGCCGGTGACGGGCTTGATCGAAGGTTTGCTGCCGGTAAACAGCGTGCTGCCGTCGATTACGGGGCTGTTGAAGGAAGGCGGGCTTTTGAATGTTGGGACGGGTAGCTGGTCTGGTTCGGAACCCATCTCCTACAGCTATCAGTGGCAGCTGTGTAACCAGATGGGCGAAGCATGCAGCAACATGTCGGAAGCGACGGGGTCGAGTCTGAAACTCACCGCGTTGGATATCGGCAAGACGCTCGACGTCGTGGTGAAGGCCACGAACGTTGCGGGGTCGACGTCTGTTACCACGTCGCTGACGAGCCTGATCGAAGGTTTGCTGCCGGTTAACAACGTGCTGCCGTCGATTACGGGGCTGTTGAAGGAAGGCGGGCTTTTGAGTGTCGGCACGGGCAGCTGGTCTGGTTCGGAACCGGTCAGCTACAGCTATCAGTGGCAGCTGTGTAACGCGTCGGGCGAAGCGTGCGGCAACATTTCGGAAGCGACGGGGTCGAGTCTGAAACTCACCTCGTTGGACATAGGCAAGACGCTCGATGTCGTCGTGAAGGCGACGAGTATTGCGGGGTCGACGTCCGTTACCACGTCGCTTACGGGGCTGATCGAAGGTTTGTTGCCGGTGAACACGGTGCTGCCGTCGATTACGGGGCTGTTGAAGGAAGGCGGGCTTTTGAGTGTTGGGACGGGTAGCTGGTCGGGCACCGAACCGATCGCCTATAGCTATCAGTGGCAGCTGTGTAACCCGCTGGGGGAAGCGTGCAGCGACATTTCGGAAGCGACGGGGTCGAGCTTGAAACCCTCCTCATCGGATATCGGCAAGACGCTAGATGCCGTCGTGACCGCCACCAACCCTGTCGGCTCCACCTCTGTTACGAGCTCGCTGACCGGCCTGATAGAAGGCTTGCTCCCGGTGAACAACGTGCTGCCGAGCATCGCCGGCACGCTGCTGGAAGGCAAATCGCTGACGGCTGCCAGCGGCAGCTGGTCAGGCACGGCGCCGATCTCCTACAGCTACCAGTGGCAGCTGTGTCCGCTCGGCGAAGCCTGCAGGAACATCTCCGAAGCGACTGCCTCGGTGCTGAGCCTCCTCGCGCCGTACGTCGGCGACAGCGTGGACGTGGTCGTCAAGGCGAGCAACGTCGCCGGCTCAACCACCGCGACCAGCCCCGTGAGCTCGCCGATCTCAGGTATCGCGCCACTGAACACCGCGCTGCCCGTGATCTCCGGCTTGCTGGAAGTCGGCAAGGCGCTGAGCGTCAGCAACGGCAGCTGGTCGGGGACAACGCCGATGAGCTTCAAATACCAGTGGCAGCTTTGCCTGCTCGGAACCTGCACCAACATCGGTGGCGCGACGGGCGCGACGCTGACGCTGCTCGGGATCGACATCGGCGACACGCTCGACGCGATCGTCACGGCGACGAACGTGAGCGGCTCGTCCTCGGCGACCTCCAAACCGACCGAAAAGCTGCTCGGAATTCTCTAGGTGCGCTGCGCAGCGCCGGGGCCGCGCGCCGGGAGGAGCCTCACTCGCGCCCGGTGGCGGCGTCCACGAGTCGGCCAAGCCGTGACGGTCGCTGCGTCCGCTGCTCGACGCGGTCGGCGCGGCGGTAGAGCGAGTAGGTGCTGCGGATCGCGCTCCAGCGCAGGGGCTCGGGCGGCCACCGTCGCGGGTGCCGTCCGACCCACGGCAGCGACGTGAGCGCGCTGGGCGTGCCGAGCATCAGGTCACGAAGCGTGCGGCCCGCGAGGTTCGCGGCGCCAACGCCCTCGCCCACATAGCCGCCGGCCCATGCCAGCCCTGCGCGCGGGTCGGCATCGATGGACACACACCAGTCGCGCGGCACGCCCAGCACCCCCGACCAGGCGTGATCGATGGTTGCGTCGGCAGCCGGCGGGAACATCGCCCGGAGATTCGCGTGCAGGCTCTGGACCGTCGCGACAGCGGTCTCGCCGCCCGCGTCGGTGCGGGAGCCAAAGCGATACGGCACGCCGCGGCCGCCGATCGCGATGCGTCCATCTGCGGTGCGCTGCAGGTACACGTACACGTGCGCTCCATCGGCGAGCACCTCGAGGCCCTCCCAGCCGAGCTGCTCCCACACTGCCGGCGCCAGCGGCTCGGTGACGATCATCGAGCTGTTGATTGGCACGAGCGCACGTCGCAGACGTGGGAGCTCGGCTGTGTAGCCCTCGGTCGCCCGCACCACCCAACGGGCGTTGACGCTGCCGGCCGGCGTGATCGCCTCGTGGGCGCGAATCGTGCTCACGGGGGTGGACTCGTAGATCGTCACCCCGAGTCCCTCAACCGTTGCTGCCAAGGCGGTGAGCAGCTTGGCTGGATGCACGCGCGCGACGTGGGGTGAGAAGCTCGCTCCCACGGCACCAGCTACCCGCAGGCGCGTCTGCAGCTCGCCGGCGGTCAGCTCGCGCAGATCGCGCTCGTCGAGACCATGTGCACGGCTGTGCGCTACCTCCTGACGCAAGCGTTGCAGCTGCCCGCCATTCAGCGCGACGGTAAGGCGGCCGCCCTTGACGTAGTCGGCGTCGATCTGGTGCTCGCTGATGACTGCCGCGATCTCCTCGACGGTGTCGAACATCGTGCGTTGCAGCTTCGCGAAGGCATTCCCATGTGGCTCGCCTTGGCGCTCGTACACGCGCGCGGGGCCGGAGAAGAAGCCCGAGACCCAGCCGCCGTTACGCCCGGATGCGCCGAAGCCGGCGTGCTCGCGCTCGAGGACGACGATCTCGAGCGACGGTTGCGCGCGCTTCAAGTAGTAGGCGGTCCACAGCCCCGTGTAACCGCCGCCCACGATCACGACGTCGGCGCTGGCCGGACCCGGCAGCGGCGCTCGCGGTGGCGGCGGCCCGCCGAGCGAGCGCCACCAGTGGCCCAACTCGCCGTTGCGCATTCGTTTGAGACTATTCAGGCGAGGGGTATGATCGACGCAGGCCCGCTGGGCTTGGACCGTCAGAACCCATGGGGATGGGGCGAACCGCGAGAGGAGGGAGCGTGCAATGGAGACTGAGCTCACGGAATCGGTGACGCATGCGCGGGCTGCCCTGTCCGCTGCGACGATCGCGGAGGCGTTTCGGATCACGGCCGGCGAGCGTGCGGGGCAGGTGGCGATTCGCACCAGAGGGGACGAGTTCACGATCACCTGGGGGGAGCTGCGCGAGCGCGTCGACGCGCTCGCCGGTGGTCTGGCCAAGCTCGGCGTGCAGCGTGGCGACAGCGTCGCGCTGATGCTGAGCAACCGCCCGGAGTTTCACCTGTGCGACCTGGCGGCGATGATGCTCGGGGCGACGCCGTTCTCGATCTACAACACCTACACGCCTGAGCAGATCCAGTACGTCGCCTCCGACGCAGGGGCCAAGGTCTTGATCACCGAGCAGCAGTACCTGCCGCAGGTGCGCGAGGCCCGCAAGCAGCTCCCGAACCTCGACTACGTGATCGTGGTCGACGGCGAGGCGCCGCTGGGGACGCTGGCGCTGTCGGACGTCGAGGGGTCGAACCCGGAGTTCGACGTCGACGCATCGGTGGCCCAGATCAAGTCGACGGACGTGCTGACGCTGATCTACACCTCGGGAACGACCGGTCCGCCGAAGGGCGTGCAGCTCGTACACCGCAACCTGCTGGCGACGGTCGAAGGCATCGAGGACCTGATCGAGTTCCCCGAGGACGGCCGCGTGATCTCTTGGCTGCCGGCCGCCCACGTCGCCGAGCGTAATGCCCACCACTATCTGCCGATCGTCTTCGGCCTGCAGATCACGTGCTGCGCCGATCCCCGCGAAGTCCTGTCCTACCTGCCAGAAGTCCGCCCCAGCTGGTTCTTCGCGGTGCCGCGCATCTGGGAGAAGCTGAAGGCGGGGCTCGAGGCGATGATCGCCGGCAAGCCGGAGGCGGAGCGCGAGCAGCTGGAAACGGCGTTCGAGGCGGCCAAACGCAAGGTCCGTCTCGAGCAGTCCGGGGAACCGGTGCCGGACGCCCTGGCGGCGCAGGTGGCGAAGGCCGACGCCGAGATCTTCGCCGGGCTGCGCGCGATGCTGGGGCTCGACCAGGTCGAGGCGATCAACGTTGGCGCAGCCCCAACGCCGATCGAAGTCCTTGAGTTTTTCCACGCGATCGGGCTGCCGCTGGCGGAGCTGTGGGGGATGAGCGAGACGTGTGGCGCGGGCAGCGTCAACCCTCCCGGGAAGATCAAGCTGGGTACGGTCGGCCCGCCGGCCCCGGGAATCGAGATCAAGCTCGACACCGACGGCGAGGTGCTCGTCAAATCCGAGGTGGTGATGCTCGGCTACCGCAACCTGCCTGAGAAGACCGCCGAGACCTTCACCGACGACGGCTGGCTGCGCACCGGCGACATCGGCGTGTTCGACGAGGACGGCTACCTGACGATCGTCGACCGCAAGAAGGAGCTGATCATCAGTGCGGCGGGCAAGAACATGTCACCTGCGAACATCGAGGCGACGGTCAAGACGGCCTCGCCGCTGATCGGTCAAGCCTGCTGCATCGGCGACCGGCGCCCGTACAACACGGCGTTGATCGTGCTCGACGCGGACTTCGCGCCGGTGTGGGCTGCGCAGCATGGCATCGAGGAGGCCTCGCTCGAGAGCCTCGCGCGCGACGAGCGCGTGCGCGCCGCCGTGCAGGAGGGCATCGATGTGGCAAATGCCAAACTGGCGCGCGTTGAACAGATCAAGAAGTTCGAGCTCGTCAGCGGCGACTGGCTGCCCGGGGGCGACGAGCTGACGCCGACGATGAAGCTGAAGCGCAAGCCGATCGCCGAGAAGTACAACGGCGCGATCGAGGCAATGTACGCGGGCTGACGAAGCCGCGGTGCGGGCCGGCTCAGCGCTCGCAGGTTGGCGGTGCGCCGGCCCAGGAGGGCTCGCGGGGACGCAAGCGCGATAGCGCCCTCCACGTCGCGGCGCCGAGCACGCCGCTCGGGCGCAGCCGATGCCGAGCCTGGAACGCGCTCACAGCGCTCGCCGTCTCGACGCCGAAGAAGCCGCCCACCGGCAGGTGCGCGCCCGCTGCGTTGAGCAGCTCCTGCGCCTGCACGATCTCATCGCCGCACGCGCCGGCGTGCAGTGTCGGCGCGATGACGGGCTTGCGCGCGAGCACGGGCGCCGCGGCGGCCAGGGTGGCCAACTCCTGCGGCTGCGCGTCATCGAGGTCGAAGAAGCTCGAGCCGGGAGCGCCATACGCATGCGCCAGAGCGCGAAAGCGCGTCAGCTCAGCGGGCGGCGGCGAGCCGTACAGCTGTCCCAGCGGCAAGATCGGGCGGCCGTAGATCGAGTTCGGCCCGATCGTGGCGGCGTACGCGGAGTCGACGCTCACGCCGAAGTCGAGCCAGTAGATCTCGGGAAGCACGACGTTGAAGGCGCCCGGCCCGAGGAACACCGAGTAGGGGAACGTCGGGTGCTGTGCGACCTCGGCCTGGCTCGCGAGACCGATCGGGAAGCCGGCGCCGAGCTGCGCGCGAAGCGTGCGTACGAACAGCTGCGCCGCGCCATAGAGCTTGTCGTATTCACCCTCGGCGTCGACGACCAGGCATTGCGCTCCGTCGCGCACCGCGCCCACAGCGGCCGCCGCTTCGGCGATCGGCTCCTGCCCGCGGGCGAACGTCCATGCGCACACACGCTCACCGGCTGCGCGGATTTCCCCGACGAGCACTGCTGAGAACTGCAGTTCGGCGCTCGAGCCTTCCGCTGCCTTCACATACAGCGTCTTCACCCCCGCGCCCGCTGCTTCCGCGGCCAGCTCTCGCCCGCTCTGCGGCGGCACCACCTGGTCGACCCACAGGGCTGTGCCAGTGAACGGCTGCGGGACCGAGGTCGACGCCGCGAGGCCGGCGGCGGGCGCGATAACGCCCAGCGGGAGAGCGAGCCCCAGTGCGGCGCTGAGCCTCGCGATCCACCGCTTGGCGTGCGAGCGGTTCACCGCGCGGATCGTAGTGGCTAGCCGGACAGCCGGCGCTCGAGCTCGACGATCCGCTGTGTGTCTTCGTAGAAGTCTTCCTGCGAGACGATCCGCCCCCAGCGCGCACGCGCGAGCAGGATCGTGCGATTGCGGTAGATCTCCTCGCCTGCGGCGTCGCTCGCGTGATCGTCGAAGCGCGCGATCAGCGTCGTGCGCCACGGCGGTCCGGATACGAACAGCTCGCTGACGTGGCCTTGCAGGCCGGCGTCGACGAAGCTCTGCAGGAACGCTGCGATCGCGTCCTTGCCGCGGTGCTCGCCCGCCCATCGATGTTCGCCGTCGTTGAAGCGCATGACCGCGTCCTGCGCGAAGTTGGACAGCAGCGGTCGGATGTCGCCCGCGTTGAGAGCCCGCACGTCACGCCGGAGCCTGAGCAGCAGCGCGCGACAGACGAGCGCTCTGCCGGTGAGCAGGAGTCCCGCCCCCGCAAGCGCGATCGGCAGCCGACGGCTCAGCCTGCTGGTCATCGAGCGAGCAGCTCGCGAAGGTGGTCGGCGAGCGCGAGCGGCTGATCCTCCGGGATCAGCGTGTAGCAGTCGGATATCTCGACGAGCGCGCCCTGCGGCAGCAGCTCGGCGAGGCGTCGTCCGTGCTCGCGGGGCATCAGGCGGTCTTCGCTGGCCCACGCGACGAGCGCGGGGCGGTCGAACTGCCGCAGCGCGTCGGCCGCGGCCAGCAGGTCGCGTCGGCCCTGGGCGGCGCCGAGCACGTACTTGCGTAGGTCGCGTCGGATCTCTCGCTGCTGCGTCACCGGGTCAAACCAACGGTCCATCACCTCGCGCGGGACGGGCCGGCGGCTCAGCGGGCCGTATGTGACGGGCAGCCGCCGCAGACGATCGAAGCGCAGCGGCATCACGGCGGCTGTGATGCCGCCCGGGACGCGCGCGAGATGCGGCAGCAGCTGCGCGGCTCCCTTGGGAGGTACGTTGTCGAAAGCCTCACACGAGCACAGCGCGAGCCGCGCGATGCGCGCGTCGTGGCGGCTGCCGACCAGCAGCTGCGGACCGCCCCAGTCGTTCATGACGAGCGTCACCTCGTGGAGCTCGAGTGCTTCGAGCAGCTCGCCGAGCAGCTCGGCAATTCCCCTCATCGAGAGGTCGGCGTCGGCATGCATCGCGCGGCGGTGGCCGCCCAGCGGCAGCGTCGGCGCTATGCAGCGGCACCGCTCGCGCAGGCTCTCGGTCACGTGGCGCCACAGCGAGCCGTCCATGATCAGACCGTGGCTCATCACCACGACCGGACCATCTCCGCCCGTGTCCTCGTAGTCGATCGTGCCGCTCGACAGCTTCACTTCGGGCATCGCGCACCTTCCGCCGGCGTCCCAGATTAGATAGATCGCTCTAGTAGGATGAAGCCTATCATCGACGTCGCAAGCGCGACAGGGAGGCTGATGTGGCAGGCACGAAGGACCGGCTCCTGGACAGCAGCGCCGAGCTGTTCCGCCGCCAGGGCTACGCGGGGACGGGCATCAAGCAGATCCTTGCCGGCGCGCAGGCGCCGTTCGGTTCGCTCTATCACTTCTTCCCGGGCGGCAAGGAGGAGCTCGGTGCAGAGACGATTCGCGCATCGGGACGGCTGTACATCGAGCTGTTCGCGACGATCGCCGCCCAGGCGCCCGACGTTCCAAGCGCCGTGCGCGACTTCTTCGACGGGGCAGCGCAGACGCTGGTCGAGACCGACTACGCGGACGCGTGCCCAATCGCGACAGTCGCGCTGGAGGTGTCGAGCACCAACGAGCAGCTTCGCCAAGCATGCGCCGAGGTCTTCGACGGCTGGATCGACGGCGCGACGCGGTATTTCTGTGCGGCGGGCATCGGGGCGCGCCGCGCGCGCGAGCTGGCGCTCAACATGCTGTGTCTGCTCGAGGGCGCTTTCTTGTTCTGCCGCGCGCTGCGCAGCACCGAGCCGCTGCGGGTCGCCGGAGCGTCCGCCGTGGCGGCCACCCGCGCGGCGCTCGCAGGCGACACCTGATACCTAGCGGCGGTTCGACCCGTCGAAGCGAGCCTGCTCCTCGACGGTGCGCTCGGCCCACGGGATCGCTTCGAGGCGAGCGTCGGGGATCGGCTCGCCGCTGTCGATCGACAGGCCGTACGTGCCTTCTGCGAGTCGCTGTTCGGCGCGCTCGATCGCGGCGAGCTCATCGCGCACGCGCTGGAGCTCTGCATCGGCGAGCTCGTCTTCAAGCACCTCCGCGCCCGTGTCGGACTGCTCGAATGGATCGGGGACTTCTTCGGGGTCGTGCGGGCCCAGCTCGGGCAGCTCGAGCGCCAGTCTGGCGCGCTCCAGTGCGAGCAGCTCGCGGGCACGTTGTGTCTCCATGTGAGGGATTATGCCGCCTCAAGCGTGGCAGGCTCGCGGCCGATAGAAACCACCCGAAGACCGACAGGTCATCCGGGCAGAGGACGACCCCGGGAGGTCTTGACTCATTCTCCGGCCTCCCGGGCCGTCCCCAGGCCCCGAAAGCGAGAGCCGACGTCCGGGATCGAACCGGAAACCTTCGCTTTACAAGAGCGATGCTCTACCAATTGAGCTACGTCGGCTTGACCTTCGCATCGTACCGTCGCGGTGTCAGGCTGACGCTGACATGACGAGTGGCGGGATCACCACGCGTGCGCTGCGGGCGAGCGGGCGCTTCCTGGGCGCCGGTGCGCACGTGCTGGCCGGCGAGGCGGTCAAACGTGTGGGCGGCCCGGCACGTGCGCGCGTCATCTTCCTGTTCGGGGGGGTGCTCGCGCTGAGCAGCGCAGACGCAGCCACCGTGGGCGCGGTCGCGCCGCAGCTCGAGCACGCGTTGCACATCGGCAACACCAAGATCGGCCTGCTGAGCTCGGTGGCGCTGCTCTCCGGAGCCGTGTTCGTGCTGCCGGTCGGCATGCTCGTGGACCGCGTCAAGCGCGTGCCGCTGCTGTCGGCGAGCATCGTGCTGTGGAGCGTCGCGTCGCTTGCCAGCGGCTTCGCAGGCAGCTACGAGACGCTGTTGCTGACCCGGCTGGCGCTCGGCGCAGCGATCGCGACGGCCGGTCCCGCGATCGCGTCGCTCACCGGCGACTACTTTCCCGGCCGCGAGCGCGCACGCATCTACTCCTACATCCTCGGCGGGGAGGTGGCGGGCACGGCCGCAGGCTTCATCGTCAGCGGCACGGTCGCCAGCGCGATCTCCTGGCGCGCCGCGTTCGTGCTGCTGGCGATTCCCGGATTTTTCCTCGCACGATCGCTGTGGCGCACGCTGCCCGAGCCGCTGCGCGGGGGTCAGAGCCGGTTGCAGCCGGGGGCGCTCGACCTGCAGGCAGCCGCAGCGGGCGCAGGCACAAGCGTCCAATCGGAGGACGCCGACCCGCACGAGCCCGCGGCGGACCCCGACGAGCTCTCGCGCGAGACCGCGCGTGCGCGAGGGCTGCGTCCCGACCCCCGGCTGGTGCTCACCGAGGATCCGCGGACGATGGGCGCCGTGCGGGCGATCCGCTACATCCTCTCGATTCCGACGAACCTGCGGCTGATCATCGGCTCGTCGCTCGGTTACTTCTTCTTCGCCGGGCTGCAGACGTTCGGCATCCTGTTCGTCCGCGGTCGCTATCACGTCGGCCAGGCGAGCGCCGAGCTCGCGCTCGTGCTGCTCGTCGTGGGCGCGCTGGTTGGCACACTCGCGAGCGGGCGCCTGACCGACCTGGCGATGCGCCGCGGCCTGCTCGAGGCGCGCGTCGTCGGGCCGGCGATCTGCTACCTGGGGGCTGCCGCGCTGTTCGTTCCAGGCGTGCTGATCGGCCACCTGACGCCGGCGCTGTGGTTCGACGTCGGCGCCGCGACGCTGCTGTCGGCCGCCAACCCACCGCTCGACGCGGCCAGGCTCGACATCATGCCTGCCGGGCTATGGGGGCTGGCGGAGAGCACGCGCACGTTCCTGCGCTCGCTCGCACAGGCCCTCGCGCCCCTGGTGTTCGGGGCGCTCGCCGACCTGATCGCCGGCATCGCGCCCGAGCAGACTCCGGTCGGTACCCACGCCGCGACGATCTCCCCGAGCGCGGCCACGGGACTCCAGTTCAGCTTCCTGATCATGCTCGGCGCCCTCGTGTGGGCCGGCATCTTCCTGGCACGGGCGCGGAGCACATACGCCTCCGACCTGGTCAACGCAGCCGCCTCCGATCAGCGCTTGCGCGAACGCGAGGCGGCCAGCCGGCGCAGCGAGGCGCCGCTGTAGCCGCGAGAGCGGCCGCCGGGCGCTGTAACACCGCCCTCACGGGCGGTGTATCTCTGGGGCATGGAGCAGACCGATGAACCGCAGGCGCTCGTCGCGCATAAGGCCGCAGACGGGGCATCTTTGGATCTGGGCGCGTTCCGCGAACGCTCGCTGCAGCGCGGCGTCAATCCGCTGATCTACTGGACGCTACGGGCCGTGCTCGTGCCGTGCTTCCTGGTGACCCTGCGCATGCAGCGCGTGGGACGCGAGCACCTGCCACGCAGCGGGCCGCTGCTGCTGGCCTCCAACCACCGCAGCTTCTTGGACCCGTTCGTGATCGGAACGCTGGTGCGGCGTCCCGTGTACTACATGGCCAAGCGCGAGCTGTTCGAAAAGCGCTGGCAGGCATGGATCCTGAACGCCCTGGGAGCCTTCCCCGTGGACCGCGGCGCGGGCGACCACGACGCGATGGACACCGCCCGCGCGATCCTCGCGCGCGGCGATTGCGTGGTGGTGTTCCCGGAGGGCACGCGCGTGCGCTCGCGGGGGCTGGGCGACCCGCGGCGGGGCGTCGGGCGTCTCGCGCTGGAAACCGGCGCGCCGGTGGCGCCTGTGGCGGTGATCGGCAGCGACGCCGTGCGCCGTGGCTGGCGCATACGGCCGCGCAAGGTGCGACTGCGGGTGGGCCGCCCGCTTCACTACCCGACCGTCGAGAGCTGCTCGCCGGCGCTGGCGTCCGCTGTCACCGAGCGGATCTGGGCGTGCGTGAGCCTGCAGTGGGACTGGTTGGGGGGCGCAGAGGCTTCGGCGGGCGAACTGGCGCCCGGACCACCGACGCGCGAGATCTCGCGTGCTGCTTGATCGCGCCCGGCGGGCCCGAGCGATTGGTGCAGGGATAGGGTGCAATGAGTGAGCGGTCAAGTCAGCCAGAAGCCCAAGGCGCAGCTCGATGCGGAGTTCTCGGATCTCTACCGCGCGCACCTGCGCGACGTGTACAGCTACGCGTACTACCGGGTGGGCAATCACCACGACGCGGAGGACCTCACCGAGCAGACTTTCCTGCAGGCCTACCGCCACTTCGCCCGGGCGCAGCACGAATCCGATGGGCGCCCGCTGCGCCCGTGGCTGATCAGGATCGCGCACAACCTCGCGGCGAACCTCTACAGGGATCGCTCGCGCAAGCCGGTGTCCCCGATCGACGACACCACAACGTTGACGGCGACGCATACGACCGAGCAGCTGGTCGAGGGGCGCGACGAGCTCAGCCGCGTGCTGGACGGCGTGCAGCTGCTTCCCGACGACCGTCGCGAGGCGTTGATCATGCGCTTCGCGCTGGGCATGGACAACCGCGAGATCGCGCGCGCGCTGGGTCGTTCCGACGGCGCTACCAAGGTGCTGATCCATCGCGCGATCAAGCAGCTGGAGGAGCTCGTCCATGACTGAGGCCGCCCCCAGCTTCGAGGGTCTGCTGCGTGAAGCGCTCGCGCCGGTCGAGCCGCCGGCCGACCTTGCCGAGCGCCTCGAGCTGACGTTGACGAGCATCACCGAGCTGGCAGCCGAGGAGCTCGAGGCGTGGGAGCTGTCCGCGATGCGCGACCCCCGCAACTGGGCGCGCCCGGCGGCAGCGCTTGTAGTCGGCGGCAGCGCCGGTGTGGCGCTCGTGCTGCTGCGCGCGCGCAGGCGGCCGCATTCCCCGGCGGGAAGCCTCGACGCGGTGCGCGGGACCGCTGAGCGCGCGCTCGAGGACATCGGGCGCGAGGCGCGCAAGCTGCTCGGCGATCGCTAGGCGGAAGCGAGCGCCGGCGGCCGACCGCAGCCAAGGCGCGGCCGCGGCGCAGGCAGCTGCCGTGCCCCGCCAGCGCTGCGGATAGGCTCTGCTTCCCGGACATGGCCACCTGCTATCGCCATCCCTCGCGCGAGACGGGGGTCTCCTGCTCTAACTGCGGGCGGCCGATCTGCCCCGACTGCATGACCACGACGCCGGTCGGCATGCGCTGCCCCGATTGCGCCAAACAGAGCACGCGCGTGGTGCGCATGCGCGAGCTCACGAAGGTCCCGCGCGTCACCTACGCGCTGATCGCGATCAACGTGGTCGCGTTCCTGACCGAGCAGGGCCAGTTCTCGCTGTTCGGATCGGAAATCCACGGACCGGTGATCGACGAAGGGGTGCTGTTCCGTGAAGCGATCGCGTCTCCGCACGATCAGTACTGGCGGCTGGTGACGAGCGCGTTCCTGCACGAGAACTTCATCCACATCGGCTTCAACATGTACCTGCTGTACCTGCTCGGCGTGCTGCTCGAGCCCGCGATCGGGTCGCTGCGCTTCGCCGTGATCTACTTCACCTCGCTGCTCGTCGGCTCCTTCGGGGTTGTGTTCGCGACGAGCAGCCCGAGCCTCGGCGCCTCGGGTGCGATCTTCGGGCTGATGGGCGCGGCCGTGGTCGAGTTGCGCTCGCGCGGCATCAGCATCCAGGAGTCCGGGCTCGGTGCGCTGATCGTGATCAACCTGGTCCTCAGCTTCACGCTCGCGAACATCTCCGTCGGTGCCCACATCGGCGGTTTGATCGGCGGCTTCCTCGCGGGCCTGGCGATTCGCTGGTCCGACGACCACAAGGTCCCGGCGCTCGGGTTCCTCGCGTGCCTGGCGCTGTCGGTGGCGGCGGTCGCCGGAGCGATCGCCGTATCCGGCGCGACGGGCAGCGGCTTCGCCTGACGCCCCTCAGCGGGGCGCCCGCCGGCCCCGGGGCTGCTCCTCAGACCGTGGCGCCGGCCGGCTCGACGGCGAGCGCTCGCGCCTGCGCGGAGGCCTGGGGGACGTGATCCGGGTGCAGGATCTGCGCCAGCAGCTCGAGCCCGGCGATCAAACGCGGGCCGGGCCTTGAGAAGTAGGCGGAGGCGTCGACCGCGAACACCCGCTGAGCGCGGAGAGCGGCGAGCTGGTGCACGTAGGCGATCCCCTCGGCGTGCGCGCGCGGCGCGTCGTAGCCGCACGGCATCACCACGACGACATCCGGCCGGGAGGCGATGAGCTCCTCCCAGGAGACCGTCCGCGATGGTTCGCCGGGGAGACCCAGTACGTCGTCGCCGCCGGCGAGCTCGATCAGCTGCGGGGTCCAGTGGCCGGCGACGTACACCGGATCGAGCCACTCGAGCGCCGCGACGCGCGGGCGTCGCTGTCCACGCACGGCGAGCTTCACGCGGTCGATGCGTGTGGCGGCGTCTTCGACGAGCTCGACGCCGGCATCGCGTCGACCCGTCGCCTGCGCGATCGTGCGCACGTCCCCAAGCGTTTCGCCGAGCGTCTTCGGGTCGAGTGCGATCACACGCGGCCTCGAGGGGAGACTCTCGGCGAACGCGGCGACCTCCTCGTAGGAGACTGCGCACACGGGGCACAGCGCCTGCGTGACGATCAGCTCCGGCTCGAGCGCCGCGAGCCGCTCGCGGTCGAGCGTGTAGATCGCCTCGCCCGCAAGCGTGCGCTCGCGCACCGCGGTGTCGATCTCGCCCGCGCTGAGGCCGCCTGGCAGCGCGTCGCGGGTGACCTGCGCGCGCGTCGCCGCCGCTGCGGGGAAGTCGCACTCGTGGGTGACGCCGACAACGTCAGCACCGGCGCCAAGCGCGAACAGCAGCTCGGTGGCGTGCGGGACGAGGCTGACGATCCTCATGCGCTGACTGTAGGGGAGCGAGATCGCGAGTTGGATCCAGAGCGATGCGGGTAACCTCGCAGCAGATGAGCCTGCTCAGCGACCCCGAGATCGAGCAGCGCCTGGCCGGCACCCCGGACTGGCGCGCCGGCGAGCAGCGCACGATCGTCCGCGACCTGCAGTTCGCGAACTTCGCTGACGCGATGGCGTTCGTCAACCGCGTCGCGCAGGCGGCGGAGATCGCCAACCACCACCCCGACATCCTGCTCCACGGCTGGAACAAGGTGCGCCTGACGCTGTCGACGCACTCCCAGGGGGGGCTCACGGACGCCGACTTCGAGCTCGCGGCCCGGATCGACGCCCTCGCGTAGCGAACGCCAGCGGTGCCAGCGTCCGACCATTGCGCTTGCTACCTTTGACGCGTCGACCAGCGCGATGAACGACGACGAAGATCTACCCCGAAGTAGCATCGCCCCGACTGGCCGCGTGTGCCATGGCGGCAGCGGTCGGGGCAGCGTGAGACCGCTCGGGCGCGCGTCGAGGATCGCCGGTCGCGCGTGAACGGCCTGAAGCTGATCCTGACGGCGCTGCTGATCGCCGTCAACGCGTTCTTCGTGATCGCCGAGTATGCGCTGGTGCGCTCCCGTCGCGCACGCCTGGAAGTGATGCGCGATGACGGCGAAAAGGGCGCGGCGCTCGCGCTCGATCAGGTGGCGAACGTCAACAGGTACATCTCGGCGGTGCAGATCGGCGTGACGTTGACCTCGATCGGCGTCGGCGCCCTCGGCGAGCCTGCGCTGGCGTCGATCTTCAAGAGCGCGCTCGGCAACACGCTCAGCCACGGCGTGGCGGTGGTGATCGCGGTTGTGGTGGCGTTCACGGTGATCGCCGCGGCGCAGCTGATCGCGGGCGAGATGGTGCCGAAGTTCTATGCGATCAACCGCGCCGAGGCGGTCGCCCGGCGCGTTGCGCGGCCGCTGCAGATGTTCAGCACGCTGTTCCATCCGTTCGTGGTCGCGCTGACGGCGGTCGCCGACCGGATCCTGCGTCTGCTGGGCGTGGACATGAGCCAGGAGCGCCGCGGCGGCTCCTCGGAGGAGCTGAAGCTGCTGATCGCGGAGTCCCACGAAGGGGGTCAGATCGACCAGGGCGAGGCGGGGATGCTGAGAGGCGTCTTTCACCTGCACGAACAGGAGGCCCGTCAGGTGATGACGCCGGCGCCGGCGGTGGTCACGGTCGACATCTCCCAGGACGTGGAGACGGCGGCGCGGCTGTGCGTCTCCAGCGGCCACACGCGGCTGCTGGTGACCGAAGGGGAAGACCGCGACCGCGTCCGTGGGATCGTGCACGTGTCTGAGCTCGTGCGGCAGCTGATGGAGGCGGGCCCGCACACTCCGATCGAGCCGGTCGTCCACGAGGCGCTGATCGTCCCCGAGACCAAGCCGCTCGACGACCTGCTGGCCGATCTACAACGCCAGCGCACGTCGATGGCGGTGGTCGTCGACGAGTACGGCCGCGTCGTGGGCGTGGTGACCGTGGAGGACATCATCGAGGAGGTGGTGGGAGAGATCGCGGACGAGACCGACCCCCAGGCTGGAGAGATTCGCCAGCTCGCCGACGGCGAATGGCTAGTGCGCGGGCACGTTGCGGTCACGGACCTCGCGGATTACGGCTTGCACCTGCCGGTGGACAGCGATGCGTACAACTCGGTCGGCGGCTTCGTGTTCGCCCAGCTCGGGCGGCTGCCCAAGCGCGGCGACACGGTCGCCGCGAACGGCTTCTCGATCAGGGTCGAGTCGGTGCGCGATAACCGCATCGAGGCTGTGCGCATCCGCGAGCGCCGCCAGGTTGCCCAGCGCGAGCGCCGCGCCGCCGAGGACTGAGGCTGCAGCGCCTGCGCCTGGCGCTCGCGCTCACGAACGCGCTCGAGCGGCCGTTGCCGACCTTGACCGGCTCGTTAAACACGACCGGCCCGCGGGGGGAGCGGACCGGATCGTGCGCACTGGGAGGAGGCGGGTGTGCGATGCGACTTTGATGTCGCACGTACAAGTATCGCCACCGTGATGAACCTCAGCTAAAAGTCTGGTGAGCGTCGATAAATGTTCGCGCGGCGCAGAGCGCCCTCAGTAGCTGTGCAGGCCGCGCCCGCGCTTGCGTCCGAGCGCGCCCTCGCTGATCAGCTCCTGCACGCGTGCGGGCACGGGCTCGCCGATCGTCTCGCCGATCGCCGCCGACACATCGAGCCCCACGAGGTCCAGCAGCGCGAGCGGCCCCATCGGGTGCCCGGCGCCAAGGCGCATGCACGTGTCGATGTCCTCGGGGTCCATGCCGGTCTCTTCGAGCAGTCGCACGGCGCTGAACAGATACGGGAACAGCAGCCTGTTGACGACAAAGCCGGGGATGTCGGGGACCTCGACGGGCGTCTTCTCGAAGTCCTCGCACAGGGCGAGCGTCCGCGCGCGTGTGTCGGCGCTGGCGCCGGCGGGGAAGATCAGCTCGATCAGCTCCATCTTGGTGACGGGGTTGAACACGTGCAGCCCGAGGAAGCGATCGGGCCGCCCGCTGGCGTCGGCGAGCCTCTGTACCGACAGCGACGAGGTGGTGGTCGCGAGGATCGCGTCCGCACCGATGATCGCGTCGAGTTCGGCGTGCAGACGTGCCTTGATGTCGTGGTCCTCGACGACGGCCTCGACGACGTAGGTCGCGGGCGCCAGCTCCTGAGGATCGGTGACGATCTGGATGTCATGGAACCCACCCGCCCTGTCGACTTCCGCTCCGAGCTTGCTGAGGGTCTTCTCGACAGTCGCGCGCGCGCGCTCGGCTGAGCTGTCCGAGCGCGCGAGCAGCAGCACGGGCCCGTGGTGGGCGGCGGTGGCTGCGAGGCCGCACGCGATGGCGCCGCTGCCGGCGATGGCGAGGCGTTTGCTCAAGGTTCTCCTTTGGACTTGTCTGAGGCGGGCGCGCGTTCCTGGCTGACTGACCAGTCAATCGATGGACGCGGTACAGTAAAGGTGCAGGCTCCGGGCATCTTATTCAGCCGCGCCCAGATCGCCGGAAGCGGGCGCAGACACCTTCGTAGGAGGACCGCACAATGAGGCAAGCAGAGGGCCGCGAAGTCGTGATCGTCGAGGCGGTGCGCACGCCGATCGGCCGCGGACACAGAGAAAAGGGCTACTACAAGGACATCCACCCGAACGAGCTGCTCGGTACGACCTACACAGAGGTGATCAAGCGCGCGGGCATCGACGCGGCGCAGGTCGAAGACGTGATCGCGGGTTGCGTATCGCAGTTCGGTGAGCAGGGCCTGAACGTGGCGCGCAACGCGTGGCTGCAGGAGGGTCTGCCGATCGAGACGCCGGGGACGACCGTCGACCGCCAGTGCGGCTCGGCGCAGCAGGCGGTCAACTTCGCGGCGGGCCTGATCGCAGCGGGCGTGCACGACGCGATGATCGGCTCGGGCGTCGAGCACATGGGCCACCTGCCGTTCGCGGCTGTGGCGCAGACACAGCAGGAGTTCGGCGTGGCGTTCCCGCCGGAGCTGATGGCCAAGCACAACATCGTCGGCCAGGGCCTCGGCGCCGAGATGATCGCCGACCAGTGGGAGATCTCTCGCTCCGAGCTGGATGAGCTCGCGGTGCGCTCGCACAGACTCGCCAACGAAGCGACCCAGGAGGGCCGCTTCGAGCGCGAGATCGTGCCGATGAGCGTCAACGGCGACACCTACGTCACCGACCAGGGCATCCGCCCGGACACCAACCTCGAGGCGCTTTCGCAGCTGAAGCCGGCGTTCAAGCCCGACGGCAAGATCACGGCGGGCAACGCGTCGCAGATCTCCGACGGCGCGGCGGCGGTGCTGCTGATGTCGGCGGACAAGGCCAAGGAGCTGGGACTGACGCCGCGCGCGCGGATCGTCGACCAGACGACCGTCGGCTGTGACCCGGTGAAAATGCTCGAGGGCCCGATTCCCGCGACGCGCAAGATCCTCGAGCGCAACGGCATGGCGATCGACGACATCGACCTGTTCGAGATCAACGAGGCGTTCGCTCCCGTCGTCGCCGCATGGCGTCGCGAGCTTTCGCCGGACATGGATCGCGTGAACGTCAACGGCGGCGCGATGGCGCTCGGTCACCCCCTCGGATCGACCGGCGCGCGCCTGATCACCACGCTGCTGCACGAGCTCGAGCGCTCCGACAAGGAGATCGGCTTCGTGACGATGTGCTGCGGCGGGGGTCTCGGGACGGGCACGCTGATCCAGCGCGTCTGACGCGCGATAGCCGGCGCGAGGCGGCGTCCTCGGTCAGCTTGCCTGTGCCCCGAAGGGGTATGTGCGAAGCACACGGCGCTCCCTGCGTCCTTGCCTCGCTTGGCTCTCGCACGTCAGACCGGTAACGGTCTTGCGCAAGCGGGTTTATGATTAAGGGGCCGGCCTTCGGGCCGGCCTCGCGGCGTGCGGGGTGGCTCGGACCTTGATAGCTGTGCAGCTCTACGCGGATGCGTTGCGGGTGCGGTGCCGACGCCAGGCCCGTTCGACGCCGACAACAATCACCAACGCTACGCCCTCGGCCGCGAAGCCACCCACGCGGAGGATGGCTGAGCAGATCGCGCGCTCCCACCGTCTGGAGCTCCCCCCGGGCTGAGGCTGAGCGGCGGCGTCAGTCGCTGGGCGTGGTCGACCCGGTCCACTCGACGGGGATCGGCGCCAGCGCCAGCAGCGCCGCCCATGTAGCCGCTTCGACGATGCCGCTGGCGGGGATCGCGTGCGCTGTCTGGAAGGCCTCCAGGTTGGCGAGCGTCTGCGCGCCGAACACGCCGGTCGTTTCCTGCGTGGGGACCGCAGTTGCGAGGTGCTCCTGCATCCACAGCACCTGGTCGCCTTTGCTGCCGTCGTGCAGTTCCGGAACTTCGCTGTTGGGCGTGACGCTGGTCAGCGGCGCGAGTGGCGAGCCCAGTGTCGTCCAGCCGCTGACGCCGGTTTCCTGCCAGTCCCAGAACGAGATGCCGGTGGCACCGTAGTCGACGGCCTCCTCGCGGAAGCGCAGCAGTTCTGCAGAGGACACACCGCCGTAGGTCTGCCCCAGCGGGTAGATCGGGCGCCCGTAGATGCGGTTGGCGATGTACGTGTTGGCGTACACGGTGTCGATCGACTGTCCGATGTCTTTCCAGTACATCTGCGGCGCGTTGTACTGAGCCCCGCCGGGCCCGAGGAAGACGGAGTACGGGAAGGAGGGGTGGTAGCTGACGTACGGGAACGAGGCCAGTCCGAGCGGGTACGTCGGGCCGACCTTGGCGCGCAGGTCGGCGACGTAGGTCTGGGCGGCGGCGTAGTGGCCTTCGTATTCGCCCTCGGCGTCGATCACGAGGCAGTCGGCGCCGTCGGCCGCGGCCTCGGCGCCGAGCGCCGCCTCGCCGACGGGTTCGGTGCCGTAGACGAACTGCCAGGCGCAGACTTTGAGCCCGTTTGCGTGCAGTTCAGCGACGAGCTGCGGGGAGAACTGGCTCCAGTAGTTGCTCGATCCGTCGGAGCTCTTGATGAACAGGGTGCTTACGCCTGCTGCGTGAGCCTGGGCGGCGATCGCCGCAATGTTGCCGCCATCGGACTTGCTCAGGTACCAGATCCACATCCCCTGGCCTTCGAAGGGGCTGCCGGCGACGGCGACGCTGCTCGTCGGCGCCGGCACGACTTTGGGCGGCGGCGGGTGCAACGCGTGGCTGTACACATAGATCGGGCCGTACGAGCTCGTGTAGCGCCCGCGGCTGAGCAGGATCATGATGTGCCCGGAGTGAGCCGTCTTGGGAACCGTCACGAGCAGGCCGTCTCCGGGCTTGCCCGGAATCGCGTAGCGCGTATGTGCCGCCGGCTGCGCCGCCGGTGAGACGCTGCTGATACGCGCGCCCGGCGCTTTCGGAAAGGCCACGACCATGCCGGGCCTCAGCCCGACGCCGCCGAGCAGCAGCGTCCCATGGGTCGAGACCTGGTGCGGGTTGCCGCTGCAATGCGCTGCGGGCACGCAACTGACACTCTGGATCTTCACGCTCATCACGTGGCGCGAGGGCTTGGCGGTGGCGCTGCTGCTGGCGTTCGTCCTGCCCTTGGCTGAGCCGGGGGCTTTGGACGTGGACGTGCCGCCGGCCTTTGCCGTCGAGGTGGCGCTCGGCGCCGAGGCTCCGCCTGCGCCGGCGGCGCTCGCCGCCGGCGCGTGTGTCGCGAGCGCGAGGAGCGACGCGACGATTGCTGTCGCGGGTACGAACCTGGATCGCTTGTGGGCGCCTGTGCTCGCCAAGACGTGGACACTCCTTCGCGCAGAGCCGGCCCGGGCCGGGTCGGGCGTAATACGTGCCCCAACCGGCGGCCCCCGACGTTATCGGCTATGAGGTGGGAAACCGAATGGTGGCACGGAAGTTGCGCATGCGCAGTCGCAGCACGGCCGCTGTCGGCGGCCCGGCTACCCCCAGCGGAAACCGTTCACGCTCGGCGCCGGCTGTAGCGGGCTCGACGGCAGGCCGGGCGGCGTATCGGGGAGGTTGAAGCCGGTTGGTGCCACGTCGTTGGGGGCGTCAGGATGGAACAGCGAGGCCAGGTACTGATTCTGGCCGCGCCCGACGCCCAACTCGAACTGACCGCCGCCGTAGTTGCCGATCCCGCGAGCAGCGCAGTAGTCATAGGCGTCGAGCAGGTTGCGCAGCCCGCCTAGCCGCGACGGCTTGATGTTGACCATCCGCGGTGGATACGCGAGTGCTGCGATGTCGGCGATCGAGTGGATCGGCGCATCCCACGAGAACCGCGCGCGGTGGGGGGCGAGCACCGCATCGGTCTCCGCCGTGAGCGCCGGATCCTCGATCCACGCGTCGGGGAACGCCTCGACGACGCGGCGGTAGAGCACCGGATCGGCGGGCTGGTCGACGATCGAGCCGTGATACAGACCCTTGAAGTCGACGGAGTCGACCGCGCCCGTGGCGACGAGCGCGGCGATCAACGGCTGATCCCAGGAGCTGGTCGGATCGAGCTTGAAGCGCAGCGAGGGGTAGAGCGCCAGGCGCGTGCGGATCGGCTCGAGCGACGGTGGCTCGCCGAGGCGCAGCGACACCACGAAGCGCACCGGTCGTGGCTCGCGCCCGAGCGCCTCGTGCAGCGTCGTCCCCGCCTGACGCAGCGCGAGGTCGAGCGCCGCGGACTCGTAGGCCCAGGTGCGGTAGCGGCTGGATACTTCGCGCTGCGGCGGCTGCGGGAACAGCTGCTGCTCGGCAAGGTGTGCGCTGAAGCTCGCCAGCGTGTAGTGCCCGGCGAGCGCCAGCGTCGGGCCCGCCTGCTGCAGGATGTCTTGGTCGACCGCGTCATACGTGACGTCCTCCCCGAGGCCATCCTCGCCGGCGCCGCGCAGGCGTATTACGGTGCTCTTGCGCTCGAAGTCGCTCGACACGCTCGCCTGCAACGGCTCCAGGGCGTAGTCATCGATCTCGACCGCGAGCTCCGCGAGCGTCTCCCACGTGCTCAACCGCCAGCCTCCCGTTCGAGACGGTTGACGAGCTCGTCCAGGCGCAGCTCCTCGAGCGCGCCGCCGACCGCCGCGAGCTGGCTGGCGCACCGCTCGATCAGCAGCTTGCCCTCGCTCACCAGCGCCAGCGTCTCGTCGAGGCTCGCCTCGCCGGAGTCCAGTCGGCGGATGATCTCCTCGACGCGCGCTGCCGCCGCCTCGTAGGTCTGCTGCTCGCCTGACTGCCCAGGCTCCTCGGCCGCGCTCATCGCTCGGACACCCTCGCGGGCACCGAGCCGTCGGCGAACCGCAGCTGCAGCTCGCCGGCGTCGTGCGCGCCCGCCGCCGTGACGATCGGGTCGCCGGCGGCTGAGCGCGCCAGCACGTAGCCCCGCTCGAGCGTGCGCTGCGGGTCGTGGCCGGCGAGCGCGAGCGCCAGCTGTGCCAGCTCTCGCGGGCGACGCTCGCGGCAGTCGAGCAGGAACGACGCGGTCTTGCGCTCGAGCACCACAGCCCTCCGCTCGGTCAGTCGCCGCTCGGCGTCGAGCCGCCGGCGCGAACCGGCGCGGATCTCGCGCAGCCGCTGGTGCAGATGTGCGCGCTGGCGATCCAGGTGCGCGGTGGGAGCGCGCGAGAAGCTCGCCAGCAGCCTCGCGCGGTTGAGGACCGCGCGGCGGCCGTGCTCGCGCAGCCGCGCGGCGGCACCGGCGAGGCCTGCCCGCGGAAGCACAGCTCGGCGGGCATGCTCGCGCAGCCGCGCCGCTGTCGCCGCCTGCTGCGCGCGGGCGCGCGTGCAGTCGACGCCGACCGCCGCCTCGGCGGCGTGCGTCGGCGTCGAGCAGCTCACCGCGGCGACGTCGTCCAGCAGCGTGCGGTCAGTGTGGTGCCCGACGGACGCGATCACCGGCACGCCGAGCAGCGCGACGGTTCGGCACAGGGTCTCGTCGCAAAAGCACAGCAGGTCCGCCAGCGAGCCGCCGCCGCGGGCGACGATCGCGACCTCGACGCCGCCGACCGCCACGAGCTCGCCGAGCGCGTGCACGATCGCCGGCGCCGCGTGGCGGTCCTGCACGGGCGCGAACGCCCACACCAACCGTCCCGCCCAGCCGCGCCGCGCGAGCGCCGCACGCACGTCGTCCCGCGCCTTGCCACCCTCGCCCGTCACGACCCCGATCGTGTGCGGCAGTACCGGCATCTGCAGGCGCTTCTGGGTCTCGAGCAGGCCCTCGCCGTCGAGCTGCTTGCGCAGGCGCTCGATCCTCGCGAGCAGGTCGCCGTCACCCGCCAGGCGCAGGTCGAGCACGGCGAAGGAGAAGCCCGGCGAGGATGTGGCGCTGCCGGGGTAGTAGTCGCAGCCGCCCGCCACGACCACCTGCATGCCCTCCGCCGGCGCTCCCGCGCGGGCGAGGATCGCGTCCCAGTCTGCGCGCCACGCCGCGCACGGGATCGCGCCGGTGGCGTCGCGCAGCTCGAAGTACACGCGCGCGCGTGACGGCCGCAGGTTGACGAGCTCGCCCATCAGCTGCACGCGCGTGAACGAGCGCAGCTTCGAGCGCAGCGCGGCGGCGTACTCACCTACCGGATACGGGCCCGACAGCCGGCTGTCCGGGATGCCCGACGTGGCCGGCGAGGCAGGGTGCGCGGACGTGGACACGCAACGCAGCATAGGCGCTAGCATCGACGGCGATGCGCCGCTGCGACCTCCCGCCTGGCTCCTGAGGACTGTGGCCAAGCACAACACGGGACGGCGTGGACGCTCGCGCAAGCGCCGCCCGGGCCAGCACAACGCACGAGAGCTCCCGGAGCGCGCCTCGGCGCCCGCGCGAAGTGCCCCGCGCGCCGTCGGCGCGGTCGCGCAGCCCAAGACGTTGGGTGAGCGCCCGCAGGCGCCCTGGCACCCGCTGCCCCTGTCGGAGCTGCTGATCCTGGTCGGCATGATCGGCGCTGTGGTGGCGTTCCTGCGCGGCGTCGAGGGCAGCGTCGCGCTGCTCGGCGCGAGCATCGGCGCCGTCGCGATCGGAACCTTCGAGGTCGCGCTTCGCGAGCATCTGGCCGGTTTTCGCGCGCACACGCTGATGCTGGCGGTGATTCCCGCCGTCGTGTTCCACACCGCCGTCGTGCTGGTCGTCCCGGCGTTTGCCAATCACGCGCCGCGCTGGCTGAACGTCGCGCTGCTGCCGCTCGACGTCGCGATCGTGGTCGTCTGCTTCAAACTGCTTCGCGCGCGATACGTCGACGCGCGGCGCGAGCGCACGTTCGCCGGCCTGCGCTGAGCGGTCAGGGTTTCGTGGGCGCGGCGGCACTGAGGCTCAGCGACGGCAGCGGCCGCTCGCCCTCGGCAGCGCCCTCGCCGCGGTTCTCGCCTTCGAAGCCGAGTCGCTGTAGGCGCGCGATCTCACGCTCGCCTTCCACGCGCGCGGGATCATCCGGTGGCAGATCGGCGATCAGTTTGGCGATGCGGTTGCGCAGCTGCAGCGCGAAATGCGGCGTCGATGCCCCCATCAGCTGGCGCACGTCCTCGACCGTCACTTCGTGGGTGCTCGCCTTGCGACTCAGGCGGCGGGGATCCTCGGCTTGACTCAAGTTTGCCTCTGTGTGATCGACTGCTGGGCTTGGTTGACCGACACTATTCGACCTGCGAAACCGACGGTTCTTCGGATGTGTGGACCTGCGGGCGGATCTCGAGCACGGAATCGAGTTCGGCCTGCGTGATCGCTGAGATCGCTTCTTCGTTGCCGATCAGCCAGCCGCGATTGTAGGCGCCGCGCACCGGCGGGAACTGCGGTGAGTCGTACGCGGGCTGGATGTCCGACAGGTAGCCGGCGAGCTTCAGCGGAACCTGCGTCGCGCTCTGCAGCAGCAGCAGCGGCCCGTAGTCGCCTGTCGATGACAGCAGCGCCGATGCGGGGCCGTCCAGGGGGCGGCTCGCGTTCGCGAACACGAGGCCGTGTCCCGGTTCTTTGACGCCCCAGCCAAAGTTGCCGTTGGTGTAGCGCGCGATTTCGATCGCGTTTTCGGCCGCCGCTTCCCCGCCGGGCGCCGGGGCGCCGCTCGTGATCGTCTTGACCGAGCCGAGCTTGCCCAACGCCGTGAGCGTCCGCGCGCCAACGGCGGTCGCGTCGATGACGTAGATCGACGGCTTGTGCAGGGTGCCGAGCACGCTCGCGGTCGCTGCCGGCAGGCGCGTAGGAGTCACGAACAGCAGCGGCGCGCCGCTCACGGCGGCGAGACCCGCCGCGGGCATCAGCAGTGCGGGCGCGCCGTCGGCGGGTAGCACGATCACCGCGTGGGGAGCACCGGCGCCGAGCGTCTGTGCGAGCTGCTGGATGTCCGCGGCGCTCGCCGTCGGCGATTCGACCGGCACGCTTCGCGTGAGGTAGCCATCCGGCACGGCCGCCGCGGTCCCGATCCGGATAACCTGCGCGCCGCCCAGCGCAGGCGCCCCCAGCGGATGCATCGCTTCGAGGGTCTGTCGGGTGACCGCCGGCAGCTTGTCGCCTTCGCTGAACAGGATCGGTGCGCCGGTGGGAGCGCTCGCGAGAACGGAGGCAGCCAGCGCCGGCAGCCAGTCGCGCTCGTTGACGAGCACCGCCACCAGCGGCCGCGTCGCGACCGTCAGGCCGGGATAGACCGCGCGCGCGACCGCGGCCGCGTCAGTGGCGACATCGGCGCCGCCCAACCGCGTGGTGTTGCGGGTGGCAACGCTCACAGCCCCCTGTGCGGCCACCGGCGCCAGCTGGCGCCCGGGACCGCCGCCGCTCAGCTGTTCCGATCCGCCCTTGCCGCAGCCGGCGAGCGCCGCCGCGGCGAGTCCCGCGGCGGCGAGCAACAACAGGGTCGCTGGCGGTCGTGCCACCACGGTGCGCATGGCGGGCACACTAGCGCTAGCACCGGGCAACCAGCCCTCGCACAAAAGCGCGGCGTTTGCGGGCAAACGTGCGAAAACCTGTGCAGGTCCTGCAAGCGTCCTTGCACTCTGCTAGCGTGCCCGCCCGAATGCCGAGTCCTTGGCCAGGTGTCAAGGAACGGGGGACCCAAGTTGTTGGGGCGAATCCCGCGGTAGGACCGTGAGAAGCGCAGGCTCTTTCAGCGCTAGCCCGTCAGCTAACCCCGCAGGCCGACGAAAGAGGTTGTTGCTGTGCGGATGCGTAGCTTTACGGTGTTGCTGTGCAGCCTGATCGCCTACGCGGCGAGCGCTGAGGCAGCTCTGGCCAACGGCAGCGGCGGGGTCGCAGCGGCGGCCCCGGCCCCCGCCCCGGCGACGGCGCCCGTCCCGGTGATCCACGCTCCGATCACTGCCAAGTCCTCGAAAATCACCTACAAGGGGCCCGTCTACGAGAAGACGGCGTCCGGAGAACTCGTTCCGTTCGTGGCCCCGACGACGGCCAGCACGACGACCGGCACGGCCGCGAGCGCCACGGGCGGCAGCGTTGCAACGTCGAGCGAACCCGTTCCGGCGGCACTTCCGACGGAAATTCCAGGCGAACTGACGATCGGCGACGGCATGACCACGGCGACGGGACCGACGTTGCGCCCGGAGTTGCTGGTTCCCGGCACCACGGCGCGCTTCGTCGACGGCTTGGCCGCCGCCCCCGAGGGGGCACCGGTCGCGGTCCAGCAGATGATCTGGGCCGGCAACGAGCTGATTGGACTGCCCTACATCTACGGCGGCGGCCACGGCTCGTTCGTTTCGCCCGGGTACGACTGCTCGGGCACTGTGTCCTTCTCGCTGCACGGCGCTGCGCTGCTGGCCACCCCTGAGGACTCCTCCGAATTCGAGGCCTGGGGCTCGCGCGGAGTCGGGCGCTGGGTGACGATCTTCGCCAACGGCGGCCACGCCTACATGACCGTTGCCGGGCTGCGTCTGGACACCAGCCCCGCGGAAGACCCCGCCAACCTCGCGGGTCCTCGCTGGCGCCCCCTGCGCCAGACGAACGCGGGCTTCACCGTCCGCCACCCCACCGGATTCTGACGGGCGCGTTCGCGGTGTCGGGCGCCGATGGGCTCGATCGCGGCGAGCGACGCTGACGCGGTTGACGCGCGGCGGCAGGCCCCCAGTCGGCTACGCTTGACGGTGTTGGCCGAGCTCGTCGGTCGCCTCGTGGAAAGCAATAGGAGGATCAGATGGCCGGCTTGACTGGGCGCATGTCCACCGTAGTGAAGGCGAAGGTCTCGAAACTTCTGGACCGGGCCGAAGACCCGGCCGAGACACTCGACTACAGCTACCAGAAGCAGGTCGAACAGCTGCAGAACGTCAAGAAGGGCATCGCCGACGTGGTGACGGCCAAGAAGCGCCTGCAGATGCAGGAGAGCTCGCTGCAGCAGAGCGTCGTCAAGCTCGACACGCAGGCCCGTCAGGCGCTGTCGGCCGGCCAGGAAGACCTGGCGAAGACCGCGCTCGAACGCAAGAACGTCGCCCAGACCGAGTTGCAGGGGCTCGACACCCAGGTGAGCGAACTCGAAGACCAGCAGCAGAAGCTGACCGACTCCGAGCAGAAACTGCGCGCCAAGATCGAAGCGTTCCGCACCAAGAAGGAGGTCATCAAGGCGCAGTACTCGGCCGCCGAGGCCCAGGTGCGGATCTCCGAGGCGGCGACCGGCGTCGGCGAGCAGATGGCCGACGTCGGCCTTGCGATGCAGCGTGCGGTCGACAAGACCGAAAACATGAAGGCGCGCGCCGATGCGGTGTCCGAGTTGGAAGCCGCGGGAACCTTCGAAGACGTCGGCCAGCTCGGCTCCGGCGAAGACGACATCGACCGTCAGCTCAAGCAGCTCTCGAGCACGCCCGCGGTCGAAGACGACCTGGCGAAAATGAAGGCCGAACTCGGTCAGGCCGAGACGGCGTCGGCGCCCCAGATCGCGCCGGGCACGCCGGAGGGAGGCGAGGCGGCAGCTGCTCCCGAGCAGGCTCAGCAGCCGGCGAGCGGGAACGGCAGCCAGGGATGATCGTCCGGATCTCGGGCGAGGGCCAATATCGCCTCGACGACAGCGACTGCGACCGTCTCACCGAGCTCGAGAAGCGGGTTATCTCGATCGTCGAAGGTGGCACCGAGGATGGCTTCGCCGATGCCTTTCGTCAGCTGCTCGACTACGTGCGCTCCAAGGGAACGCCACTCGGCGACGACGAGCTGGACAGCTCCGACGTGATCCTGCCGCCTTCGGACATCAGCTTCGCGGAGGCCGGCATGGAATTCACGGGCGAGGGCCTGATTCCGGACTAGCGGGCGCGTCCCGGGGCGAGGCGTCTCAGATCGGGATTCCCCACAGCGGGAACCAGCGCTCCAGTTCGGGCTCGATCGGCAGTTCCGAGGCGATCTGCGCCTTGATCTGCAGCTCACGCTCGGTGTCGCGCTGCTGGCCCGGGTGGGTGGGATTCGAATCCGGTACGAACGGATACCAGTCGCCGCGCTTGTAGTTGTAGATGAAGTACACGCGCTGCTTGCGCGCATCGAGGAACGCGAACACCGCGCACAGCAGCCGCTCGCCGTAGCCGGCGGTCTCGATCGAGCCGGAGACGGCGTTGATGCCGACCGCCAGGTCTTCGACGCTGGGAGCGCCCTCGGGGTTGTGCAGGATCATCCAGCGGTAGCCGTAGCTGTCGTCCTCGGTGGTGACGGTGCTGCCGCTCTCGCCGCCGGTCGCCGCCACGACCTGTTCCATTTCCTTCAGCGTGCTTTCGAAGTCGCTCGTCGCCAGCGCCTGGAAGACGATCGCGGCCTGGCCGGTCGGGTCGATCTGGTGCTCGGCCTGGAGGGTGACGTATGCGGTTGTGATCGCGAACAGGCGGTCAGGTGCCGGACCCTTGACCGTGTGCCGGCCCGTGAGCATGTCGCGCAGCCCCACTAGACGCTCGCCCCGGCGGTCCAACGGCCCCCCATGCGGCTCAGGCAGCGCCCTGCAACTGCGACTCCAGCCGTTCGAGCGCCGCCAGGCGCTTCTCCAGCGGCGGGTGGTCGGCGAAGATGTTCATCAGCGAGGTCTTGGTGCGCGCCGGCAGAATGAAGAACGCGCTCATCGGTTCGGCCTTGCGCAGGTCCTGGCTGGGGACGCGCTCCATCGTGCCGCTGATCTTCAGCAGCGCCGAGGCGAGCGCGCTCGGGCGTCCGGTCAGCACGGCCGAGCCGCGGTCTGCCGCGAACTCGCGGTAGCGGGAAAGCGCGCGCAGCAGCAGGAACGAGATCGCGTACACGAACGCGGACACGAGCAGCACGATCATGATGTCCTGCTCCTCGTCGCGGCTGCGCCCGTAGCCGCCGCCGAAGCCCCCGCCGAAGAGCAAAGCGAACTGGAGGATCAGCGCGGCGAGCGTCGCAAAGAAGCTCGCCAGCGTCATCACGAGCACGTCACGGTTGATCACGTGGGTGAGCTCGTGCGCCATCACCCCTTCGAGCTCCGCCGGCGAGAGCAGCTCGAGGATCCCGCGCGTGGCGCATACCGTTGTCGCCTGCTTGGATTTTCCCATCGCGCAGGCGTTTGGCATCGGGGTCTCGATCACCCCGACTTTCGGCTTCGGCAGGTCCGCCTGAACGCACAGGCGTTCGACGATCGCGTGAAGCTCAGGCTCCTGCTCGGGGGTGACCTCTTTGACGCCCATCGTCGCCAGCGCGATCTTGTCCGAGCCGAACAACTGCGCTACCAGCAGCACCACCGCGACCACCACGATCAGCCCCGCGCCTGCGCCGGCCGCGAACAGGGCGCCGATGAACACGACATACACGACCGTCAGCAGGAACATCGTCAGCAGCATTCGCGCCTGCAGGCCCGTGTCTTTTCCGAAGTTTGCTCGCGGCTTAGCCATGTATCCGATTGTCGCAGAAGCAGATACGGGTGCCCTAAAGTTCAGCCGCGAACGATGCCGCCTGCGATGCCGCGCGCCCGGACGCGATGAAGCCCGAAATCGAGGTCCTCGGCATCTCGGTGAAGACCTTCGGGGTGATGTTCGCGCTCGGCTTCCTCGCGTGCGGCTGCCTGCTCGCGCGTCGCCTGCGCGAGCTCGAGAGGCCGGTCGACTGGTCCTACGAGCTCGTGTTCGCCGCGTTGCTCGGGGGCGTGATCGGCGCGCGCGGCTACTACGTGATCCAGAACTACGGCGAAGTCAGACACGATTTCTTGGAGAGCCTGTTCTCCGGCGCCGGGCTCGTTTGGTACGGAGGCGTCATCGGTGGGGCGATCGCGGTGTTCGCATGGATGCGCTGGCGCGATGCGCTGGAGCTGAGGATGCTCGACATGTGCGCCACCGCGCTCGCGCTGGGCTACGCGATCGGGCGTATCGGCTGCCAGGTCTCGGGCGACGGCGACTACGGGATCCGCTCGAGTCTGCCGTGGGCGATGGGCTACCCGCACGGGACCCTGCCCACGCCGCCGGGGGTGCGCGTGCAACCGACGCCGATCTACGAGACGGTCACGATGTGCCTGCTCGCATACCTGCTGTGGCACCTGCGCGATCGCGTGCGGCCGGGGGTCGTGTTCGCGCTGTACCTCGTCGGCAGCGGGCTCGAGCGCTTCCTCGTGGAGTTCGTCCGCCGCAACAAGGAGGTCTTCGCAGGGCTGACGGCGCCGCAGCTGGAGAGCCTGGTGCTGCTCGCGCTGGGGCTGCTGTGGCTCGGCGTGATTGCCCGGCGCGGCGGCGTCGGGGCGCTGCGAGCCACAACGAGCGCGACCCCGGCGCCGGCGCGTTGACGTGCGGGGGCAGGCGGGGGGCGGCGCAGGCCCGATGAGCGGCAGCTCAGCCGGCAAGCGATAATCACCCGCCATGGTCACCGGGACGAGCCTCTCTGCCGTCTATCCGTTGGGCAGCCGCCTCAACGAGCGCGGCCATCTCGAGGTCGGTGGCTGCGACACGATCGAGCTGGCGCGCGAGTTCGGCACGCCCGCCTACGTGGTCGCCGAGGACGATCTGCGCACGCGAGCGCGGACGTTCCTGCAGGCCGGCCGCGACGCCGGCCACGAGGACTTCCACGTTGTATTCGCTTCGAAGGCGTTCCCCTGCAGCGCCGTGCTGGCACTGTTCGCCCAGGAGGGCCTGTGGTGCGACGCGGCGTCCGGGGGCGAGCTGCACCTCGCTCTGCACGCCGGCTTTCGCCCCGAGCGGATCGTTTTGCATGGCAACGCCAAGTCAGAGGCGGAGCTACGCATGGCGTTGCGCCACCGCGTGGGGGCGATCGTGGTGGACAACTTCGACGAGATCGAGCGGCTCGAGCGGCTCGTCGCCGAGGGCGCGATCGCGGACCGTGCCGAGGGCCAGCCGGTGCTCGTCCGTGTCACGCCCGACGTCAGGGGCGAGACCCACGAGAAGATCTCGACCGGTCAAGCCGACTCGAAGTTCGGCTTCGTGGTCGCCGACGCCCGCGAGGCGATCGCGCGGCTGCAGGCGACCCCAGGGCTCTCGCTGCGCGGTCTGCATGCGCATATCGGCTCGCAGCTGCTGGGACTCGAGCCCTTTCGCCGCGAGGTGCTCGAGCTCGCCAAGCTCGGCGAGGAGGTGGGCGGGTTTTCGATCTATGACCTCGGCGGCGGCCTGGGCGTCCAGTACACCGAGGCACAGCCGTCGCCGCCATCGATCGAGGAGTACGTCACCACGCTCGTGCAGGCGGCGCACGCTCACGGGATCGGCCCCGAGCGGCGCTTGCTGATCGAGCCCGGCCGGGCGCTTTGCGCGAACGCCGCCGTCACCCTGTACACGGTCGAGAGCGTCAAGCAGAACGTCTCGCGCTGGGTGGCCGTCGACGGCGGCATGTCCGACAACCTGCGCCCGATGCTCTACGGCGCGAGCTACGAGGCACACGTGGCGAGTCGCTTCGGCGGCAGGACCGAGTGCGTGATCGCGGGCAAGCACTGCGAGTCCGGCGACGTGATCGTGCGCGCGGCGATGCTCGAGGACCCCAGGCCGGGCGACGTGATCGTGACGCCCGCGACCGGTGCCTACGGCTTCGCGATGGCGAACAACTACAACGGCGTTCCGCGGGCGCCGGTGGTCTTCTGCCGCGACGGCGACGCACGCGTCGTCGTCAGGCGCGAGAGCTACCAGGACCTGATCGCGCGCGATGTTCGGTGACGCAGCGAGCGTGCGCGATGGCTGCTGAGCGGCCGGCGCAGGCGCCACCGTTCAAGGTCGGCCTGCTCGGCCACGGCACCGTCGGCGCCGCGTTCGCGGTGCTGCTTGAGGAACGCGCCGGCGAGATCGAGCGCTTCAACGGCCGCCGGCCGCTCGTCAGCGGCGTGCTGACGCGCAGCCGCGGCGACTTCGAGGAGATCCTGTCGGACGCCGACCTGCTGGTCGAGTTGATGGGCGGGATCGAGCCGGCGCGCGAGTACCTGCTCACGGCGATGCGATCCGGAAAGGACGTCGTCACGGCCAACAAGCAGCTGCTCTCACAGCACGGCGAGGAGCTGTTCGAGACCGCGCGCGAATACGGGGTGCGGCTGCGCTTCGAGGCGGCGGTGGCCGGGGTGGTGCCGGTCGTGCGCGTGCTCGAGGAGTCGCTGTCCGCGACGCCGATCGAGCGCATCCACGGGATCGTCAACGGCACCACCAACTTCATCCTCACCGAGATGACCGGCGGCTCGAGCTACGCCGAGGCGCTCGCCGAGGCGCAGCGAATCGGCTACGCGGAGGCCGACCCCAGCGACGACGTCTCAGGCCGCGACGCGGCCGCCAAGATGGCGATCCTCGCGCGCCTGGCGTATGGCTCGCCGGTGCACCTCGACGACGTGCGCTACGAGGGCATCGAGCATCTGCACGGCGACGACCTCGAGTTCGCGCGCGAGCTCGGCCTGGGTCTGAAGCTGATCGGTACCGCCGAGCGCCTGCCCGGTGGGCTGTCGGTGCGCGTGCACCCCGCCTTCCTCTATGCCGGGCACCCGCTCGCAGGCGTCTCCGGCCCCTTCAACGCGGTCACGCTCGAGTCCGAGGCGATCACCGAGATCACGCTCTCCGGTCCCGGCGCAGGCGGACGCCAGACCGCGAGCGCGGTGCTGGGAGACGTCGTCAGTGTGATGACCGGCGGCGCCCGTCCGCCGGCGCCGCCGCTGGCGATACCGCTGGTCGAGGATGTCGAGAGCGCCTTTTACCTGCACCTCGACGTGGCCGACCGTCCGGGAGTGCTCGCGGCTGTGACTAAGGTGCTGGGCGAGCACGAGGTGTCGATCAAGTCGGTGGTGCAGCGAGGCATGCGCGAGCGCGCCCGCCTGGTGATGATCACCCACCCCGTGCTCGAGTCGAGACTGCGCGTTGCGATCGAGCGCCTCAGCGACTTCGAGTTCGTGCGCTCGGCACCCCGGACAATCCGTGTGATCGAAGAGGAGTTTGTATGAGTGAGCTGGGCACAGACATCCCCAAGGTCAAGCTGCCGCGGATCGAGGGCACGCCGTCGACGGGGGCGCATGTGCCGCTGATCGAACGCTACCTCGACCGTCTGCCGTTCGCCGCCGGCGACCCGCTCGTCAGCTTGCAGGAGGGCTCGACGCCGCTGCTGCGGGCGCCGGTGATCTCCGAGATCGTCGGCGCGACCGTGCGCCTGAAGCTCGAGGGCGCCAACCCGACCGGCTCGTTCAAGGACCGCGGCATGACGTGCGCGGTATCCGCTGCTGTCCGCGACGGCGCCAAGGCTGTGATCTGCGCCTCCACCGGCAACACCGCCGCCAGCGCCGCCGCCTACGCCGCTCGCGCGGGCATCACCTGTGCGGTGATCGTCCCCGAGGGCAAGATCGCGCAGGGCAAGATGGCCCAGACGCTCGTCCACGGCGCCCGCGTGATCTCGCTGAAGGGCAACTTCGACCAGGCCCTGACGCTCGTGCGCGAGCTCACCGACACGCACCCGATCGCGCTGGTCAACTCGGTCAACAACTTCCGGATCGAAGGCCAGAAGACCTCGGCCTTCGAGATCCACGAGGGCCTCGACGGTGGTCTCGAAGCGCTCTGCATCCCGGTCGGCAACGCCGGCAACATCACCTCCTACTGGCGCGGCTTCCAGGAGCTGGGGGCGGCGCCGAAGCTATTCGGCTTCCAGGCCGAGGGCGCTGCGCCGCTCGTCGAGGGGAAAATCATCGAGCACCCAGAAACGATCGCCAGCGCGATTCGAATCGGCAACCCCGTCCGCTGGGAGGACGCGATGGCCGCCGCGACGGACTCGCGCGGAGCGATCAGGGTCGTCAGCGACGCCGAGATCCTCGAGGCCTACCGCCTGCTCGCCTCGCGCGAAGGGATGTTCTGCGAGCCGGCCTCCGCGGCGTCAGTCGCCGGGCTGCTCAAGTACGGCGCCGACGGCGCCGAATCGGTCGCCTGCGTGCTCACCGGCCGCGGCCTCAAGGACCCGGAGACGGCGATCGCCAACAACGACGGTCGCGTGATCCAGTGTGTCGCTGAGACCGCCGCGATCGAGGAAGCGGTGCTGGGTGATCCATAGAGGGTGGCGCAGTCGGCCGGAGGCCGGCTGGCCGAAGAGGGGATGCGAACCGGAGGCGAGTGTCTCCCGGCTTCGGTCGGGCCCCTCGCTTCTCAAACGTCGTCGCGTCGTGCGCGCGCCCGCGTCCTCCGCCAATTTGGGCCCGGGATTCGACTGCATGGCGGCGGCGCTCGCGTTGACGCTGGAGCTCGAGGTCGAGGAGACCGGCGAGTTCGCGGTGGAGACGGATCTGCCGGTTTCCAAGGGGCGCGAGAACCTGTGCGTGCGGGCGTTCGAGCGACTGCATCCAGCGGACGGCTTCACCTTCAGGATCAGTTCGCAGATACCGCTCGCGGGAGGTCTCGGCTCGAGTGCGGCCGCGATCGTCGCCGGGCTGATGGCCGCCGATCACGTCTTCGAGCTTGACGCCGATCTGCTTGAGCACGCGAGCGCTCTGGAGGGGCATCCCGACAACGTCGCAGCGGCCCTGCACGGCGGCTTCGTGATCTGTGCCGATGGCCAGGCGACGCGCTTTGACCCGCCGACGGGGTTGGAGGCGCTGGCGGTCGTCCCCGAGCAGGCGGTCAACACGCGCGCCGCGCGCGCCGCGCTGGCCGATCAGGTTCCGCGCGAGGACGCCGTGTTCAACATCGCGCATGGCGCGCTGCTGACGCTCGGGCTCGCGCGCGGCGACTGGGATCTGCTCGCGTGCGGTCTGCACGATCGCTTGCACCAGCCGCAGCGGGCGAGCCTGTTCCCACGCTCGTTCGAGTTGGCACGCCGGGCGCGCGAGCTCGGCGCGCTCGGCGCGACGATCTCAGGTGCGGGCCCGACGGTGTTGGTGTGGTGCTTCTACGAGCAGACGGGCGCTGTCGCCGAGGCGCTGGCGACGGAGATCGACGGTTGGGCCACGCTCTTGCGCGTGCCGTTCGAGACGCAGGGCGCCTACGTGGACGCGCTCTGAGTCAGCTGCGCGAGGCGCTTGCGCGTACCGTCGATGTCGTCGAGCCGGGCGAGCACTTCGGCGGCGAGCGCCAGGTAGTCCGCGCCGAGGTCCGGTCGATGATCCAGGATCGAGCGCGCTCGCTCGGCCGACTCGGCGTATGCGATCGAAGTGCGGATCACCGAGTCGAACACCAGCGCGCCGAAGCGTTCCTGCAGTGATGTCAGGGCCTCGCGCGAGTGTACGGTGCGCATGTCCGCGAGGTTCAGCAGCACGCCGAGAACCGTCAGTTGCGGGTTGAGACTGTCGCGTACGAGCTCGACAACCTCCATCGCCTGCTCGACGCCCTGCAGCGCGAAGTACTGCGCCTCGGCGGTGATCAGCGCGCGGTCTGCCGCGACCAGCGCGTTGACCGTCAGCAATCCCAGCGACGGCGGGCAGTCGATCAGGATCACGTCGTAGCTCGAGCTCGTCTTTGCGAGCGCGCGCTTGAGCGTCAGCTCGCGCCCCATCTTGCCGCCGAGTATCAGCTCCGCCTCCGCGAGGCTCAGGTTGGCAGGGATGATGTCGTCGTGGATCGCCTCGGCCGCGGTGGAGCGTCCTGCGAGCACGTCGGCGATCGTCGGCTCGACCTCGGGCGGGAGGTCGAAGTAGTCCGACAGGTTGCCCTGAGGGTCGAGGTCGACGGCCAGCGTGCGGGCCCCGCTGCGACGCAGGACGTCCGTCAGCGTGCGCACCGCGGTCGTCTTGCCCGTTCCTCCCTTCTGCGAGAGCACAGCGATCGTCTGGGCCATTGTCGCAGCGATACTACGCGGAGGAGCTCATCGGGTGCACGCCGTGGCGTCCACCGTGGGGAAGCGGGCTCGTCACGCGCGGGTTTGCTCAGCCGATGCTGTGCAGAGATGTCGTTTCGGTGTCCGTCGCGCGCGTGTTTGGGTCCGCCGGCACGCTCATGAACGCCAGGCGGTAGCGCCCGACGATGATCTCGTCGCCGTCCTTCAGCGTCTGGCCGTCGACGCGCGCGCCGTTCACGAACACGCCGTTGAGGCTGCGGTCGTCGAGCAGGCGCACGCCGTCGGGCTGGCGCACGATCAGCGCGTGGCGCCGGGAGACGGTCGGATCGTCGAAACGCACGTCTGCTGCGAGGCTGCGGCCAACCCGAGTCCACTCGCGTGTGAGCGCCACGAGCAGTTGCTCGCCGTTCTCCTCGTAGAGGAGATACTCGCCCGGCTTCTCGATACCGGCTCTGGCCCGCGCGAGACGGGCATCCTGATCGGGCGCCGCCGGGGAAACCAGCGTTGCTTCGCTGCTGTCCGCGTCGATCGCACCGACGTTGGTCGTGATGCGCTCGGTGCTGAACAGCGAGGCCCGGACGAACTCGCGCCCGCCACAGTGGGGGCAGTCAGGCAGCATCTCGGACGCGTTGAACATCAGCGTGTAGTCGCAGCGCACGCAGCGGAACGAACCGGCTCCCACGAAGGTCCCTGAGGTAAATGACTCCATACGCTGCTCCTCCCTCTCGGTTGCTGCCGCGGATCGCTGCCGGAGGGGCCGGCTGTTGGATCGGGGGAAACTTGTGGCGATCATAACAAGGCTGTCAAGCGTTGCCGAAGTTCTGAATAACGGTATCGAACCTTCGTCCGACGGGAACTCGCCGGCTGCTCCGCGCCCTCACCGGCGCGTGCCCCGGGATCCTCCCGCAGCCAGTCTGATACCCCGCGGCCCGCGCGGTCAAACGCGCCGCTGGGCGCAACTTCCCAGAGGCAGGAGGCGCCCGGCGAGCAGCGAATTCGGAGCATCATGACCTCCCTCACCACTCATGTAGAGCAGCTCGAGCGCCTGCTGCTGCGCCGTGGACTCGGGACGCTCGAGGCGAGCAGGGACCGCTGCGCCGACTGTGGACGCACGCCGCTCACGGGCGAGCGTGTGCACGTCTACGCCGGGCGCCAGCAACGGATCATCTGCGAGCTCTGCCGCGTGCGTCGCGAGGACGCGCCCGTCACGAGCGAGCTGGTCAGGCACTGCGAGCACGGCCACGCCGTGCGCCTGATGGCACGCGCCGCCTGAGCACTCTCAGCGCTGGATCGGTCTGCGGGCCGCGGTCATTAGACTTGCGCTCGCGATGGACCCGCTCACCGTCTCGATAGTCGTCTCCGCGCCCCGCGAGCAGGTATTCGACTACCTGCAGGACATCGCCAACCACCCCGAGTTCACCGATCACTACCTCGTCGACTGGCACCTCACGCGGCTCGACTCGGTAGGCACCGGTGCGGGCGCCCGCTTTCGCGTAAAGGCGCCGGGCAATCGCTTCAGCTGGGGCGACGTGACGTTCGCCGAGGTCGCGCGCCCGCACCGCATCGTGGAGGTCGGGCGCACTGGCAAGAACAACCGCATCCGCACTCTCGGCGTCTACGACCTCGCGCCCGCCGCGGCCGGCTCGACGAGGGTGCAGTTCACGCTCGAGACGCTGCCGATGACGCTGTCGGACCGGATCATGGAGGGACTCGGTGCACGCGCCTGGCTGAGGCGCAAGAACCGCCGCGCGATGCTCCGGCTGCGCGGGATCCTCGAGCAGGGAGAGGGCCGCGGACGTCGCGTCACGGTCGCAGGCGGATAGACTGCCGCGTCGCATGTTCAGCCGTCTGCGCAAGCTCCCGCTCGTTCTGCCCGCACTGCTCGCCGTCCTCGCGCTGAGCGCGTGCGGTCAGGCCCACACGCGGGTCACCACCGGCACATACGCCGGCGAGGGGGGCGCGGGCGCTCCGTATCTGTACGTGGGTCCGCTGATCTATCAGGTACAGGTCTCGCGCCAGCTGAATCCCTTCAACGTCGAAGACGCCGCCTATCTGCAGGGGATCCCCGCGGCCGTGCGCAAACTCGAACCGGGCCAGGAGTGGTTCGGCGTGTTCATGCAGGTTTACAACACCAGCAACGCCCCGCACGTTGCCACGAACACCCTGACCGTCAGCGACACACAGAACAACACCTACTACCCGATCCCCTTGGGCGAAACCAACCTGTTCGCCTACCGCGGCGGGCTGGTGCCTGCCAACTCCCAGCTGCCGGCGCCGGGCACGATCGCCTTCCTCGATTCCGCGCAGGGTCAGCTGGTGCTCTACAAGATCCAGATCGCGTCGCTGAACAACCGGCCGATGCAGATCAAAATCGTCGCCCCCGGAAACCCGACGGAAACAGCCTCCGCCGAGCTCGACGTCTGATCTATTTTTCAGCGCGTAGCGCCGCTTCGAGCACTTCGCGGGCGACCGGCGCGGCCGTGGCGCCGCCGGCGCCGTCTTTGACGAGCATCACGCACACCGCCACGCGCGGGTGCAGCGCCGGGGCGAACGCCGCGAACCAGGCGTCCGTGTTGGCGGCTTCGCTTTCGGCTGCCTGACAGCCTTCTTTGTTCGCGGCCGTGCTCGAGCTTGAGCTGGATTCCGGGGCGGCGGCCGTGCAGCTGCTCTTGAGTTCGGCTGCGCTCTTCAGTTCGGCGGTGCCGGTCTTGCCGGCGACCGTTACCCCTGGGATCGCCGCGGCGGTCCCGGTGCCCTCGCGAACGACACCGATCATCAGGTGGCGCATGGTGTGCGCCACCGGGGCGCTCATCACGCCCACAGGCGCGCGCGCGGGCGCAGGCAGGAACGTCGGCTCGGGCCGGTGGCCGCCGTCGGCGATCGTCGCGGCCACGGTCGCCATCTCCAGGGGCGTCGCCAGCACCTGCCCCTGGCCGATCGCGGTCGAGCCGACGGCGAGTTCGCCCTGGATCTCGCCGGCGGGCGGCAGCGTGCTTTCCGAGACGCCCGGAATCCCGGGCTGGTGGTTGAAGCCAAAGCGTTCTGCCGTCGCGACCAGCCGGCTGGCGCCGAGCTTGACCCCCAGGGGGGTGAACACCGAGTTGCACGAGACGGCGAACGCGAGTTCCAGCGAGCCGCCGCATTCCTCGCCGTTCGCGTTGTTCAGCTTGACGCCGTCGAGCGTGGCGAACGTCGCGTATGGGAAGACGGTGTGCGGGGTCGCCAGCTTCGCCGCGAGCACCGCGGTGGTGGTGATCATCTTGAACGTCGAACCTGGCGGCTGCAGGCCGTTGAGGCCGACGCCGGCGACCGCCAGGATCTGTCCGCTGGAGGGGCGCAGTACGACGATTCCGCCATACTGGCCGGCGAGCGCGCCGACAGCCGCGCGCTGCACCGCCGGCGAGATCGTCGTGCGAATCGTGGGCCCGGGAACCGGCAGCGCTGCAGCCAGGACTCGCGCTCCGGCCAGCAGCCTGCCGCCGGCCATGCCGCGCAGACGATCGTCGAACGCCAGCTCGAGGCCGCTGAGCCCGACGCTCGCGTCAGCGGGTACGCCCTGTGCTTCCAGTTCCTGGCGTCGTGAAGCGGGCGCCGGTCCGACGGTCCCGACGAGCGCTTCGGCGGCGCTCCCCAGTGGCGAGCTGCGAGTGGCTTCGCTCGAGAGCGTCGGGTCAGGACCCGGCCCACTTTCCGCCAGCACACTGCCGTCGCGAGCGAGCAGCGTCGCGCGTCGCGGGAGGTTGGTGTCGCGGCTGAGCGCCTCGCCGGGACGCAGGCCCGGGAACGCGAGTGAGCGCGACCACGCAATCCGCGTGCCGCGCGTGGGGTCATCCAGGGTCGGCAGGATGAAGTCGAGCGACAGGCGCCCGAACAGGCGCGTGTCGAGCCTGACGGGGAGCTTGACCGCGCCGCTCGCGGCAGCGCTCGGAGCGCCCATGATCTTCGCGCTGGTGACCGTCGCCGTGGTCAGCGCCTGCCTGTAGGCGTCGGTGAATTCGCCGAGAGAGATTGCGCGCTGTGAGGAGCGCGCAATGTCCGAGTACATGCCCGCGTAGTCGCGCCGCGCCCAGGCCGTCACGAACCGCTGCGCGACCGCGTATCCGGGAGGGCTTCCGTGATCCGCGCCGAGGATCGCGCCGGTGGCAAACGCCGCTGCGGCCAGCACGAGGACCGGGCGCGCGCGTCGCATACGCTGGTTGCGGCTTTCAATCACTGAGCATGTAGAACATGACAGGTGACCCAGCTGGATTGGCTAATAGTCGCGTTTGCGGCGATTCTCGCCATCCTCGGCTTCCGGCAGGGCTTCATCGTGGGTGCGCTGTCGTTCTGCGGGTTCGCGCTCGGGGCGCTCCTCGGCACACGGGTCGCCGCGCTCGTGCTGCCCCAGGGCTCCACCTCGCCGTACGCGCCGGCGTTCGGTCTCCTCGGGGCGCTGCTCGGAGGGGCGATCCTGGCGAGCGGCCTCGAGGGGCTCGGATTTCGGCTGCGACGCACGCTGATCATCCCCGGCATGGGCGCGATCGACGGCGTGCTCGGCGCCGCGCTCGGTGCCGCGCTGGCGCTGGGGATCGTGTGGATCGCCGCCGCGGTGGCCGGGCAGACGCCCGGCCAGGGCCAGCTGCAGGCCGACATCCAGCGGTCGGCGATCCTGCGCAAGCTCAACCAGGTACTGCCCCCGTCCGGGCCGATCCTCAACGCGCTTGCGCGACTCGACCCGATCCCGTCGATCAGCGGCCCGTCGCCGGATGTCGCCGCACCGGAACCGGCGATCGCCCGCACCCCCGGTGTCCGGCGCGCGGCGCGCAGCGTCGTGCGCGTCGACGGCACCGCGTGCGGCCTGGCGATCGAGGGCTCCGGGTGGGTGGCAGAGCCCGACGTGGTGGTGACGAACGCGCACGTCGTCGCGGGGGAGACCGACACGACAGTCGAGGTCGGCGGCCAGCCGCCGAGTCTGCCGGCCGAGCCAATCGCCTTCGAACCCCAGCACGACATCGCCGTGCTGTTCGTCCCCGAACTCAACCTGCCGACGCTGAGCGTCGCGCCCAGCACGCCGGCGGGCACATCGGGAGCGATCCTCGGCTACCCGGAGAACGGCCCGTTCGACGTGCAGCCGGCGAGGATCGGGCGCACGCAGGACGTGGTCACCCAGAACGCCTACGGCCAGGGGCCGGTGACGCGCCTGCTGACGCCGCTGCGCGGTCTGGTGCGTCCCGGCAACTCCGGCGGGCCGCTGGTCGACGACGACGGGAGGGTCCTGACGACGGTCTTCGCGGCCACCGTCGACAGCAAGGTTCGCGGTGGCTACGGGGTGGCGAACGAAACCGTCGCCGGCGTGCTGCGCGAAGCGCAAGCGCGGGAGCGCGAACGCAGCCAGGTGAGCACCGGGCCGTGCACCAGCGGCTGAGGTCGCGGCGCTCCCGCGTCGCCGCAGAACGTTGCCACGTCGAGCGCCCGCTACGCTGACCGCCATGTCCAAGACGCTCCTGGTTGCCGAGAAGCCCTCAGTTGGGCAGGACCTCGCGCGCGTGCTGCCCGGCCCGTTCAAGAAGCAGGAGGGGTTCCTCGAGGGCCCCGAGCACGTTGTCACGTGGGCGGTTGGGCATCTCGTGCAGCTGGCCGAACCGGAAGCGTATGACGCGAAATACAAGAGCTGGCGCATGGCTGATCTGCCGATCGTGCCGGAGCGCTTCAAGCTCGAGGTGCGCGACGAGCGCTCGCGCAAGCAGATGACGGTGGTCGGCAAACAGCTCGGCCGCGAGGACGTCGAGGAGGTCGTCAACGCGTGCGACGCCGGTCGTGAGGGCGAGCTGATCTTCGCGTACCTGTACGAGAAGGCCAAAGCCAAGAAGCCGGTCAAACGCCTGTGGTTGAGCTCGATGACGAACGCCGCGATGAAGAGCGCGCTCGCCTCGCTGCGTCCCGCGGAGGAGTTCCAGAGCCTCGAGCAGGCGGCACGCTCGCGCTCGGAGGCGGACTGGATCGTCGGCATGAACTCCACGCGCGCCGCGACGATCAGGCTGCGCAGCTCCTTCGACGGCGCCGTCTCGCTCGGGCGCGTACAAACGCCCACGCTCGCGATCGTCGCGCGCCGCGAGGAGGAGATCAAGGTCTTCAAACCGGAGCCCTACTGGCTCGTCGACGCGACGTTCGCGGCCGACGCGCTGAACGGCGACAGCGGCGAGCGCGTCTACGTCGGGCACTTCCAGGCGCCGGCCGGCAGGCGGGCGGGTGCCGGATCGACCAAGGGCCCCCGTATCGGCACCGAGCAGGAGGCGCAGGCGATCGTCGCGGCCTGCGAGGGCCGGCCCGGGACGATCACCAAGCTCGAGAAGAAAGAGCAGCGCGAGAAAGCGCCGATGCTGTACGACCTGACGACGCTGCAGCGCGAGGCAAACAACCGCTTTGGCTTCACGGCGAAACGCACGCTCGCGGCCGCCCAGCGCCTGTACGAGGAGCACAAGGCACTCACCTACCCCCGCACCAGCTCGCGCTACCTGACGAGCGACATGGTCGAGGAGATCAAGCCGATCGCCGAGCTCGTGGGGACCCACGGGGAGTACCGCAAGGGCGCCGAGTACGTGGTTGGCCTCGATGTGTTGCCGCTTGCGCGCGTGGTCAACGACGAGAAGGTCTCAGATCACCACGCGATCATCCCGACGCGCTCCGAGCACAACCTCGAGAAAATGGGCTCCGATGACAGGCGCATCTACGACATGGCGGTCAGGCGCTTCCTGGCTGTGTTCCACCCGGAGGCCGTGTTCGAGAACACGCGCGTCGAGACGACCGTCGAGCCGGCCGACGCCACCGGCGAGCGTGCCGGTCACGTGTTCCGCACACGCGGCAGGCTGCTGATCGTGCCCGGCTGGCGCGGCGTCTACGACGAGATCTCAGCGGACGCGAAGGCCGCCGAAGCCGAGGCCCGTGGCGAGGAGGACGAGGAGGCCGAGCAGCAGCTGCCGCGGCTGCTGGCCGACGAGCAGGTGCTCACGCGCAACCTCGCCAGCATGCGCAAGGAAACCAAACCGCCGCGGCGCTACAGCGACGCGTCCCTGCTGGGCGCGATGGAGACGGCGGGCAAGCTCGTCGACGATGACGAGCTGCGTGAGGCGATGAAGGACTCGGGGATTGGCACGCCGGCCACCCGCGCTGCGATCATCGAGCGGCTGATCACGGTCAGCTACCTCGAGCGCGACGGACGCGCGCTGGTGGCGACCGAGAAGGGCCTGAACGTGATCCGCCTGCTCAACGAGCACGCGTTGACCTCGCCTGGGCTCACCGGCAGTTGGGAGCAGCGGCTCGGCAAGATCGAGCGCGGCGAGGACTCTCGCAAGCAGTTCATGAACGACATCGCGGTGTTCGCGCAGGAGACAGTCAAAGAGCTCGACGAGACGCTCAAAGACGTGCGCATCCCACGCGCCCGGCTCGGGCCGTGCCCGGTGTGCGGCCACGAGATCGTCGAGAACCGCAAGGGCTACTCGTGCTGGGCACGCGAGGACCCCGGCTGCGGCTTCGTCATCTGGAAGGCCAAAGCCGGCAAGACGCTGCCGCTGGCGGTCGCGCGCGAGCTGATCAAGCGTGGCTACACCGAGCAGGCTGTGACCGGCTTTCGCGGACGCAGCGGACGCAGCTTCCGCGCCCACCTCGCGCTGCAGCAGACCGACGAGGGCAAATGGCGGGTCGAGTTCGACGAGCTGTGGGCCAAGGAGGGCGCCAAGCCGCCCGAGGCCGAGGCCGAGGCGGGCGCCGAGAGCGCCGCCGTGGCCGCTCGAAGCGCCGCTTAGCGCGGCCGCGCCGGTGAGCCGGCCGGGCGCGGCGGGCGCGTGCGGCAGGATGAGCACTGATGCCGATCACCCTGGTCACTGGGCCTGCCAACGCGGGCAAGGCAGAGGTGGTGATGGACGCCGCGCGCCGTTACCTGGCGCACGGGCGCGAACCGCTGCTGATCGTGCCGCGGAGCGCCGACGTCGAGCACTACCTGCGGGAGCTGGCGGGCGAGCGTGTTGCGATGGGTATACGCGTGGTGCGCTTCTCCGAGCTGATCGACGAGACGGTCGGGCGCGCCGGCGCTACCGAGGCCGTGTTGGGCGGGCTCGCGCGGGAACGGGTGATCGCGACGCTCGCCGCCCGGCGCGCCGGCGCCGGCGTCGGCTCGGGGCTGGTGCGTGCGCTGGGCGAGCTGTTCGAGGAGCTGCAGGTCCGGCGCGTCAGCCCGGCCCGGCTGGCGGCGGCGTTGCGCGCGGGGCTCGGCGCCGAAGCTGACGCGCTCGGTGTCGATCTCATCGGGATCTACGGCGACTACCACGCCACGCTCGCCCGCCTCGGCAGGCACGACGCCGAGCAGCGCGCACTGCGTGCGCTCGACGCCCTGCGGGAACGCCCGTCGCTGTGGGGATCGACGCCTGTCCTGATCTACGGCTTCGACGATCTCACACGGCTGCAGCTCGATGCGATCGAGACGCTCGGCCGCGTGGTCGACGTCGAGGTCACCGTGTCGCTCGCCTACGAGGCCGGCCGCACGGCGTTCGCGGGTCGCGCCTCGACGTTTCAGGCACTGGCGCCGCTGGCCGCTGAGCACCGCGTGCTGGCCGCACGCGCCGACTACTACGCCGAGGGCAGCCGCTCTGCGCTCGCGCATCTCGAGCGCTCGCTGTTCGAGCCGGCGGCGCGGCGTGTGGATCCCGCGCAGGTGGTGGAGCTGCTGCAGGGCGGCGGCGAGCGCGCAGAGCTCGAGCTGATCGCACAGCGCGTCGGCGAGCTGCTCGAGCGGGGCATGCCGGCGCACGAGATCGCGGTGATCGTGCGCCGACCGCAGCTTTCGGCCGGACTGGTTGCGGAGGTCTTCGGGGCGGCCGCGATCCCGTTCGCGATGCCGACCCGACGCCCCTTCGGCGACAGCGCCGTGGGGCGCGCGCTGCTCGGCCTGCTGTGCTGCGTGCCGGGACCCGACGGTGCTCCGACGGGCACAGCCGCCGATCTCTTCGCCTGGCTGCGCGCGCCGGGACAGCTCAAGCACCTCGAGCTGGTCGACTCGCTGGAGCTGACCGTGCGGCGCAATGGCCTGACAGCCGCGCAGGCGCGCGCCCGCTGGGAGGAGCGCCACTGGCGCCTGGAGGCGATCGACCATCTCGCCGACGCCCAGCGTCGTGGCCCCGGCGCGCTCATCGAGCGAGCTGCGCGCGAGCTCGAGTGGATCTTCTCGGCGCCGCGACGTGGCCGTGCGAGCGTGCTCGGCGAGGGGGAGATGGATGAGGCCAGGGCGCTTGCGGGCGGCCGCCGGGCGCTTGCCGAGCTGCGCGATCTGAGCCGCCTTGCCGCCGAGGCCGTCCCGGACAGCGCCGCGGAGTTGGCGCAGGCGCTGGCCGGCGTCGAGGTCTATGCCGGCGAGCTGCCCGGACCGGGAGCGGTGGCCGTGCTCGATCCGCTGTCGCTACGGGCCAGGCGCGTGCGGGCGCTGTTCGCCTCGGGGCTGCAGGAGGGTGTGTTCCCAGAGCACGCGCGTCCGCAGCCGCTGCTCTCCGAGCAGCAGCGCTCACGCATCGCGGTCGCATCGGGTCTGCGCCTGGGCGAGCCCGAAGACGTGCTGGCGTCCGAGCGCTACCTGCTCTACGCCGTGCTTTCGCGCCCGCAGGAGCGGCTTGCCCTGAGCTGGCACGAGAGCGACGACGACGGAGGGCCGCTGTCGCGATCGCTGTTCGTGGACGACGTGTGCGACCTGTTCGACGAGCGCCTGGAGCGCGAGCGCGCGCGGCGCGCGCTGGGTGCGGTGGATCGCCTTGAGGGCGAGACGCCGACGGTGGCGGTGGCGCCCGGCGGGCTGCGCGACGAGCGCGTCCTGGCGGAGCTCCGCGCGCGCGTATGGTCGGCGTCCTCGATCGAGCGCTGGGTGGGCTGCCCGGTCGCGTGGTTCGTGGATCGGCTGCTCGATCCCGCGTCCTTCGAGCCCGATGCCGAGCCGCTGGCCCGCGGTGGACTCGCCCACGCGGCGTTGAAGGACACGCTCGAGGGGCTGCGTCACGAGACCGGCAGCGCCAAGCTCAGCCCCGCCAACCTCGAGCTCGCGCGTGCGCTGCTGGCCCGCGCGCTGGCCGAGAACGAGCCGCGGCACCCCCTGTCGGTGATCGCCGAGCGGCGCGTTGCCGTGCGTCGCAGCCTGCACGCGGACCTCGAGCGCTACCTCGAGCACGCCGCCGCGCTCGACGGGCCGCTCGCGCCGGGCGAGCTCGAGCTGGGCTTCGGCTTCACGGGCGAGGACGAGCACAGCGAGGCCAGCGAGCTGCCCGCCTTCGAGCTCGGTGGAGGCGTGTTGATGCGCGGGCGGATCGACCGGATCGACGTCGAGCCGGGCGGCGATGCGGTCGTGATCGACTACAAGGCCAGCAGTGCCCCGCCGGGTGCCCGCTGGCTGAAGGGCCGCCAGCTGCAGGTCGCTCTGTATATGCAGGCTGCGCGCCAGCTGCTCGGGCTGCATGTGATCGGAGGCCTCTACCAGCCGCTGTCGGGAAAGGCTCTCCAGGCGCGCGGGGCGATGAGCGTCGACGAGCCGCCGCTCGAGTGCAAGGCCAACGACCTGTACGAGTCCGACGAGCTCGAGGAGCTGCTCGACGCCGTGCTCGACACCGCGCGCGCGGCCGCGGCGGAGGCGGCGAGCGGCGCGCTCGAGCCAAGGCCCGCGACCTGCGCGTTCCGCGGCGGCTGCAAGTACCCCACGATCTGCCGCTGCGAGCGTTGAGCATGGAGCAGCTGCGGATCGACCTCGACGCGCTGACCGGCGAGCAGGACGGGACGGTGGCGCCCGGCATCGAGCTGACGGTCGAGCAGCAGTCCCCAGTGGAGCGGCGCGGCGAGTCGTTGCTGCTGTCGGCTGCCGCCGGCAGCGGCAAGACCTCGGTTCTGGTCGAGCGCTTCGTGCGGGCGGTGCGCGAGGACGGCGTCGCGCCAAGCGCGATCCTCGCGATCACCTTCACCGAGCGCGCCGCCGGCGAGCTGCGCTCGCGGGTTCGCGCGAGGCTGCTGGAGCTCGGCGACCGCCAGGGGGCACGCGACACCGAGGCGGCGTTCGTGGGCACCTTCCACGGGTTCTGCGCGCGGCTGCTGCGCGCGCACCCGCTGGCTGCGGGCCTCGACCCCGAGTTTGCGGTGCTCGACGACGGCCAGTCGGGCCGGCTGCGCGAAGCGGCGTTCGCACAGGCGCTCACGACGTTCCTGGAGGGCGAGCCGCCCGATGCCGTGGACCTCGTCGCGGCGTATGGCGTCGACGGCGTGCGCACGATGATCGAGCAGGTACACGGCGAGCTGCGCAGCCGCGGTCAGCGTCGCCCGCGCCTGCCCGTCCCGCGCACCGCGCCGCCAGCCGAGGCGATCGAGCTCGAGGCCGTTGCCGCGCTGGCCCTGCTGGATCGGCTCCTGGGCCGGTTCTGCGAGCGCTACGAGGCGCTCAAGGCTCAGCGCAGCGCGCTCGACTTCGACGACCTCGAGTTGATCGCGGGTCAGCTGCTGGCCGAGAACGATGCCCTGCGGGCATCCTGGTCCGAGCGCTTCGCGCTGCTGATGGTCGATGAGTTCCAGGACACGAACCCCCGACAGCTCGCGATCCTCCAGGCGCTCGCACGCGAGAACCTGTTCACGGTCGGCGACGAGCTGCAGTCGATCTACGGTTTCCGTCACGCCGACGTGAGCCTCTTTCGTGCGCGCCGGGCCCAGCTCGAGCGCTCTGGTCGCAGCCTCGCGCTGACGCGCAACTTTCGCAGCCGCGGAGAGCTGCTGGAGTTGGTCAACACGGCTTTCGCAGAGCGCTTCGCGGACTTCACCCGGCTGCGCGAGGGCCGCCGGCAGGGCAGCGTGCCGGCGCCCCGCGGGCCCCTCGTCGAGCTGCTCCTGAGCAGCAAGGACGGTTGGGACGACAGCGATACCGTCGCCGCGGCAATCGCCGGTGGGCTCCCGCACGCCACGATCTGGCGTCAGGCTGAGGCGCGCCTGCTCGCCCAGCGCGTCCACGAGCTGGTGCACGCCGGCGAGGCCCTGCCTGGAGAAATCGTGCTGCTGCTGCGCGCGACGGGCGACATCGAGGTCTTCGAGCGCGCGCTGCAACTGCGCGGCCTGCGCACGCTCGCGACCGTCGGAACCTTCTGGGGACGCCAGCAGATCGGGGACCTGCACAGCTATCTGCGGGCGCTCGCCAACCCCCGCGATGAGGAGGCGCTCTACTCGGCACTCGCGTCGCCGCTCGCCGGATGCTCGCGAGACGGGCTCGCGCTGCTCGCCAAAGCCGCCTCGTCGCGCGGGCACGCGTGGGAGGCGGCGCTGGCGGTATCCGAGCAGCCGTCCTCGGGACTGAGCGAGCCCGACCGGCACGCCGTTGCGTCCTTCTGCGAGTGGCTCGAGCGCGAGCGCCGCGACGCGCCCGGGCGTGCGATCTCCGAGCTGATCGAGCGTGTGGTCCTCCACAGCGACTACCGGGCCCACGTGCTGGCACTCGACTGGGGCGAGCGCAGGCTCGCCAACATCCACAAGCTGCTGCGCCTGGCGCGCAGCTTCGAAGCCAGCGAAGGTCGCGATCTACGCGCGTTCGTGGACCACGTCGAGTACCTGCGACGGGCCGAGGCGACCGAGCCCGAGGCCCCCGTCGAAGGCGTCGAGCCCGACGCCGTGCGGCTGATGACGGTGCACGCGGCGAAGGGCCTGGAGTTCCCCGTCGTGTGCATCGTCGACCTCGGGCGCCAGCCGCTGGTGAGGACGCCGAAGCTGCTCGTCGATGGAGATCGAGTCGGTCTGCGCCTGCAACGCGTGGGCGACGGCGATGTGCACCCGGCACTCGAGTTCGAGGAGCTGCGCTCCGAGCGACGCCGGCGCGAGGCCGAGGAGGAGGATCGCGTGCTGTACGTCGCGATGACCCGGGCTCGCGATCGCCTGTTGCTGAGCGGCGCCGTCGACTTCGAGTCCTGGCCGACGCCGGGCGAGATCCCACCACCGATCCAGTGGCTGGGCCCCGCACTGTGTCCGACGCTTGCCGAGGTGGGGCGGCGCGGCGCCGGCGTCCACGAGCTGGCCGTCGGCACGCGGTCGGCGATCACATTGCGCTGCACGCTCAGCACTCCCGTCGCATACGGCTCGATCCTGCTGCAGGCGCCTTCCGGGGCGGCGTCCCGCGGGCCCTCGGCGGCATCCCCGAGCGCCGGCGCGCCCGCGCCGCAACCGCCGAATGCGGCGAACGGCAAGCCCGCCGCGTCGGACGCCGACAGGGTCGCGCGCGCGCCGACGCTGCCCGCCACGCTCAGCTACACATCGCTGAGCCAGCTCGAGCGCTGCGGCTACCGCTATTACCTCGAACGGGTGCTGGGCATGCCCGAGCAGCGCATCGGCGCGGCGGGCGCCGCTGCGACGCGCGGACTCGAGGCGCGGGCCAGGGGCGTGCTCGTGCACAGGTTGATGGAGTGCCTGGAGTTCTCGGGCGGGGCGCCGCCTGACGCGGCTCGCGTGGGCGCGGTCGCGCGCGAGCTGGGTCTCGCGCCGAGCGCCGAGGAGCGAGAGGACCTCGCGCGCCTGCTGGCGCGTGCGCTGGACGGGCCGCTGAGCAGGCGAATCGCGGTGGCCGGGCGATTGCGCCGCGAGCATTCGTTCGCCTTCAGCCTTGGTGAGAGCGCGCCGCTGGTGACCGGCGTCATCGACCTGTTGTGCGACGAGGCCGACGGCACCGCGCTGGTCGTCGACTACAAGAGCGATCGCCTCGAGGCGGGCGCCGATCCGGAGAGGCTCGTGGCGCGCGACTACGCCGTGCAGCGCCTGCTGTACGCGCTGGCGGTGCTGCGCGGGGGCGCGGTCGTGACGGAGGTCGTGCACTGGTTCCTCGAGCGTCCCGACGAGCCCGCCGTCGCCCGCTACACGCTCGCCGAGCTGGCGAGCCTGGAGGACGAGCTGGCCAAGCGGCTGGCCGGCGCCTGGGCGCAGCCGTTCGCGGTATCGCCGCGGCCGCACCGGTCGTTGTGCCTGACCTGTCCGGGGCGGGGCACGCTGTGCTCGTGGAGCGAGAGCGAGACGCTGCGTGAGCTGCCGGAGGGCGACCCGGCCGCCTCGGGAGCCACCGTCGAAGCCCGCTGAGCCGCCGCGCAGGGCCGTTTTAGCCGTTGAAGAATTAGCGCACGCGGAGGCTTTACATCGCCCGCGCGCTGATACGCTTTTGGCTCCGCCTCAGGTGCCCGCCTGCCTGTGCGACGGTGGGTGTGCCCGCAACCTGGACCACCCGCTGCTCTGCCGGGACGCACCGCCCCAAGGGAGCACTTCCATGAACTCGCACATCAAGCAGCCGCCAAAGGCCGTCGGACTGTACGACCCTCGCTTCGAGCACGACGCGTGCGGCGTCGGCATGGTCGCGCGCCTGGACAACGTGCCCACGCACGACGTGATCACGCGGGCGATCACGGCGCTAGAGAACCTCGAGCATCGCGGCGCGACCGGCGCAGACCCGTGCACGGGCGACGGCGCCGGGATCCTGTTGCAGATGCCCGACGAGCTGATGCGGGCGGTGGTCGACTTCGAGCTGCCCGCGCTCGGGTCCTACGGCGTGCTGATGTGCTTCCTGCCCACCGAGCAGGCGCCGCGCGAACGCCTCGAAGCGCTGCTCGAGCGAATCGTGCAGGAGGAGGGCCAGGAGCTGCTCGGCTGGCGCGAGGTGCCGATCGACGAGCAGCACATGGGGGAGGTCGCGGCGGCGTGCCGGCCTGTGATCCGCCAGCTGTTCGTGGGCGCGGGCGGCGCGCAGCGCGAAGATCAGGACGCGTTCGAGCGCAAGCTGTACGTGATCCGGCGCATCAGCGACCTGACGGCGCAGGACCCCGGCCTGTACGTCAGCTCGAGCTCCTCGCGCACGATCAACTACAAGGGCATGCTGATCAGCTATCAGCTCGGGAAGTTCTACACCGACCTGAGCGACGAGCGGATCAAGAGCGCGCTCGCGCTCGTGCACTCGCGCTTCTCGACCAACACGTTCCCGAGCTGGGAGCTCGCGCACCCCTACCGCGTGATCTGCCACAACGGCGAGATCAACACCGTCATGGGCAACGTCAACTGGATGCGCGCACGCGAGTCAGAGCTGCGCAGCGAGCTGTTCGGTGAGGACCTCGAGAAGATCCTGCCGGTCGTGACGCCCGGCAACTCCGACTCGGCGACGTTCGACAACGTGCTCGAGCTGCTGATGCTGGGTGGTCGCTCGCTGCCGCACGCGGCGATGATGATGATCCCCGAGGCCTACCGCGACCGCGATGACCTGCCGGACTACCTAAAGGGCTTCTACGCGTTTCACTCCTGCATCATGGAGCCGTGGGACGGGCCGGCGTCGGTCGCGTTCACCGACGGGCGCGTCGTCGGTGCGACGCTCGACCGCAACGGGCTGCGCCCCGGTCGCTGGGTGGAGACGACCGACGGCTACGTGGTGCTCGGTTCGGAGTCGGGGTTGCTCGACGTGCCGCCCGAGCAGGTGCGTCGCCTCGGTCGCCTGCAGCCGGGCAAGCTGTTCCTCGTGGACCTCGAGCGCGGGCGCATCGTCGAGGACGAGGAGGTCAAGCGCGAGGTCTCCACGCAGCACCCCTACGGCGAGTGGTACGAACGCAACGCGGTGCCGTTCCACGACCTGCTGCCCTCCGAGCAGGTGACGCTGTCAGACCAGCCGCTGCACCTGCGCCAGCGCGCGTTCGGCTACTCGCAGGAGGACCTGCGCGTGCTGCTGACACCGATGGCCATCGACGCAGCCGAGCCGATCGGCTCGATGGGCAACGACGTCTCGCTGGCGGTCCTCTCAGATCAGGCGCCGCCGCTGTTCTCCTACTTCAAGCAGCTGTTCGCGCAGGTGACCAACCCGCCGATCGACCCGATCCGCGAGGAAATCGTGATGAGCCTGGCGACGAGCCTCGGCAACGAGCGCAACCTGCTCGACGAGACCCCCGAGCATGCGCACAAGCTGCTGCTCGACCAGCCGATCCTGCTCAACCGCGAGCTCGAGACGTTGCGCCACGTCGATCACGACGTCTACGCGGCACGTACGATCGACATCACCTGGCCGGTGGCCGAGGGGCCGGAGGGGATGAGCGAGGCGATCGAGCGCATCTGCCGCCAGGCACGTGAAGCGATCGCCGAACGCGTCAACATCATCATCCTCTCCGACCGCCAGATCGGCCCGCGCCGCGCGCCGATCCCGTCGCTGCTGGCCGTCGCGGCGGTGCACCACCACCTAGTGCTCGAGGGCACGCGTCTGCGCGTCGGCATGATCGTCGAGTCGGGCGAGCCGCGCGAGGTCCACCACTTCGCGACGCTGATCGGCTACGGCGTCAGCGCGATCAACCCGTACCTGATGCTCGAGACGCTCGACGAGCTCGTCGCGGAAGGGCGCATCGTCCGCGCCGGCGCGGACGGCAATGCGGCTGCGCTGAGCGCGGAGGACGCTGCCCAGAACGTCGTCAAGGCGCTCGGCAAAGGCCTGCTCAAGACGATCTCGAAGATGGGCATCTCGACGATCCAGTCCTATCGCGGCGCGCAGATCTTCGAGGCGGTCGGCCTGGACAAGGAGCTGATCGACAAGCATTTCACCTACACCGCTTCGCGCATCGGCGGCGTCGGCGTCGGCGTGCTCGCCGCCGAGGCGCTGGAGCGTCACGCGCGCGCCTATCCGCCGCGTGGTGGCACCCGCGAAGAGCTGCTGCCGGTCGGTGGCGTCTACGCGTGGCGGCGCGACGGCGAGCACCACATGTGGAACCCCGAGACGATCGCGCTCGTACAACACGCCGTGCGCGAGGCCAATGGCGACGTCGCCGCCGCGCTGAAGGGCGACCGCGACGCTCACACCGCAGTGCGCGAGAGCCCCGCATTCGAGAAGTACCGCGAGTACGCGCGTGAGGTCAACGACGACGCCGCCCGCAGGGCGACGCTGCGCGGCCTGCTACAGATCGGCCCAGGCGACGGAACCGATTCCCAGCCACCCGCAGCCGCGATCCCGCTCGAGGAGGTCGAGCCGGCGAGCGAGATCGTCAAGCGCTTCTGCACCGGCGCGATGAGCCTCGGCTCGATCTCGCGCGAGGCGCACGAGACGCTCGCGATCGCAATGAACCGCCTCGGCGGGCGCTCGAACACGGGCGAGGGCGGGGAGGATCCCGTGCGCTTCAAGCCGGACGCCAACGGCGACCGGCGCCGCTCGGCGATCAAGCAGGTGGCCTCGGGCCGCTTCGGTGTGACGATCCACTACCTGGTCAACGCCGACGAGCTGCAGATCAAGATGGCGCAGGGCGCCAAGCCGGGGGAGGGCGGCCAGCTTCCGGGGCACAAGGTCGACGCCTACATCGGCTCGATCCGCCACACGACCCCGGGCGTCGGGCTGATCTCGCCGCCGCCGCACCACGACATCTACTCGATCGAGGACCTCAAGCAGCTGATCTACGACCTGCGCTGCTCGAACCCCAAGGCCCAGGTGTCGGTCAAGCTCGTCTCCGAGGTCGGCGTCGGCACCGTCGCGGCAGGCGTCTCGAAGGCGAACGCCGACCGCGTGCTGATCGCCGGGCATGACGGCGGCACCGGCGCCTCGCCGCTGTCCTCGATCCAGGCCGCCGGCATACCGTGGGAGATCGGCCTCGCCGAGACACAGCAGACGCTGCTGCTCAACAACCTGCGCTCGCGCATCGTCGTGCAGACCGACGGTCAGCTGAAGACGGGCCGCGATGTGGTGGTCGCAGCGATGCTCGGAGCGGACGAGATGGGCTTCTCGACCGCGCCGCTGATCGCGACGGGCTGCATCATGATGCGCGCCTGCCACCTCAACACGTGCCCCGTCGGCATCGCCACTCAGGACCCGGAGCTGCGCAAGCGCTTCAAGGGCACCCCCGAGCACGTCGTCAACTTCTTCTTCTTCGTTGCCGAGGAGGTGCGCGAGATCCTGGCGTCGCTGGGGCTACGCTCGCTCGACGACGCGATCGGGCGCGTCGACCTGCTTGGCGTCAGCGACGCGATCGAGCACTGGAAGGCGCGCGGCGTCGACCTCAGCCACATCCTCACCCACATCGAGCTGCCTGGCGAGGCGCCGCGTCGGCGTGTCGAACCGCCACCTCAGGTGCTCGACGACGCGCTCGACTGGCAGCTCGTCGAGAGCGCGCGGCCCGCGCTGGAGCAGCGCCAGCCCGTCGGTCTGAGCCTTCCGATCCGCAACCGCAACCGCTGCGTCGGCGGCATCCTCTCCAGCCACATCGCCGAACGCCACGGCGCGGTCGGCCTGCCCGAAGACTCGATTGTCGTCGAGTTCGAGGGCTCAGCCGGGCAGAGCTTCGGCGGCTGGCTGGCGCCGGGCGTGACGTTCACGCTGCGCGGCGACGCCCAGGACTACGCCGGCAAGGGGCTCTCCGGCGGGGTCTTCGCGATTCGCCCGCGCGAGGGCATGGGCGAGCACTTCAAAGCGGAGGACAACGTGATCGTCGGCAACACCGTGCTGTACGGCGCCACCCGCGGCCGGGCCTTCTTCCGGGGCCTGGCTGGTGAGCGCTTCGCGGTCCGCAACTCGGGCGCCTGGACGGTCGTCGAG
>DATHOH010000067.1:0-29493 GCA_035485155.1 Solirubrobacteraceae bacterium | reverse complement strand
AAGGGCCGCTCCTGGTCGGCCGTGAGGTCGATCTCGACCGTCTCCAGATGTTCCAAGAGAAAGGGTCCCGTATACCACGGCATGCGCTCCGAGCGCTTCGCGATATTGTCTCCGGCAAGACCCGAGATGGGCATCGCGACGAAGTCGGTAACGCCGATGCTCGCAGCAAAGGCACGGTAGTCGGCGACGATCGCCTCGAACCGCGCCTGATCGTAGCCGACGAGGTCCATCTTGTTGACCGCGAGTACGATGTTGCGGATCCCGACCAGATGTGCGAGGTAGGAGTGGCGGCGCGTCTGGGTGAGCACACCCTTGCGCGCGTCGATCAGGATGATCGCCAGATCCGCAGTAGAGGCGCCGGTGACCATGTTGCGCGTGTACTGCTCGTGCCCCGGAGTATCGGCGACGATGAATTTGCGGCGGTCGGTTGAAAAAAACCGGTAGGCCACGTCAATCGTGATGCCCTGCTCGCGCTCGGCGCGCAAGCCGTCGGTCAGCAGCGAAAGGTCGAGCACCTGACCCTTGCGCTGGCTGGCCTGCTCCACGTGTTCGAGCTGGTCTGCGAGGACCTGCTTGGAGTCGTACAGAAGCCGGCCGATCAGCGTGCTCTTGCCATCGTCGACGGAGCCCGCCGTGGCGAAGCGCAGCAGGTCGGTCGGCCGGTCGGACAAGCGACGGAACACGTCGGCCGAGCTCTCCGCCGCGGGCGCCTGGGCATTTGCCACGGCGCCGCCGCCGTTGCCGTTGAGCGCCGTGGCGCGTGTCGAACCGGAGCCACCAGCCTGCGCCATCAGAAGTACCCCTGCCGCTTACGATCCTCCATCGCGGCCTCGGTGACGCGGTCATCTGCGCGCGTCTCACCGCGCTCGGTGATCTGCGTGGCGGCGATCTCGGCGACGACCTCTGCCAGCGTGCCGGCGTCGGACTCGACTGCGCCGGTACAGCTCATGTCGCCGACCGTGCGGTAGCGAACGCGCGCGGCGAACGGCTGCTCGTCATCCATCAGCGACGTGAACGGGCTGACCGCATAGAGCATCCCGTCGCGCTCGAACACGTCGCGTTCGTGTGCGAAGTAGATCGAGGGCACCTCCAACTCCTCCTCAGCTATGTACTGCCACACGTCGAGCTCAGTCCAGTTGGAGATCGGAAAGACACGCGCGTGCTCTCCCTTGCGAACGCGGCCATTGTAGAGGCTCCAAAGCTCCGGACGCTGTTTGTGGGGCTCCCACTGGCCGAACTCGTCGCGGAAGGAGAGGATGCGCTCCTTGGCCCGCGCGCGCTCCTCGTCGCGTCGGGCGCCTCCGAAGGCGGCGTCGAAGCCATGCTCGGCGATCGCGTCGAGCAGCGTGACCGTCTGCAGCGCATTGCGGGAGGCGCGCGGACCCTGCTGCTCGACAACGCGTCCACTGCGGATCGACTCCTCGACGGACGCCACGATCAGCCGCTCCCCGAGCTCCAGCGCGCGGCGGTCGCGGAACTCGATCGCCTCCGGGAAGTTGTGGCCAGTGTCGACGTGCATCAGCGGGAACGGGAACGACGCCGGCCTGAACGCCTTCTCGGCCAGACGCAACAGCACGATCGAGTCCTTGCCGCCACTGAACAACAGCACCGGGCGCTCGAATTCCGCGGCGACCTCGCGCATCACGTGAACGGCCTCGGCCTCCAGCGCGCGTAGGTGTGAGAGGTGGTAGGTGGCTGGCATCCTTGCTGGCTTCCCTTGAAGAGTCCGAAGTGCGCGCGTTGACCGTTTGACAAGGCGCGCCCCCATGTGCACGCGCAGTCAACGTTAGGGCGTCGGGCCCGATATTGCAACAGCATCACATCCTTGCAACGCGACGCTCGCGTCCCGCGTTCTCAGGCGGCGCGGCGTCCCAGCGCGGCCTCGTACACGTCCAGCGTCGCCGCGACATGGCTGGCGATCGTGAAGCTCCGCTCGACGCGTTCGCGCCCGGCACGGCCCATCTGCGCGCGCCTCTCGGCGTCGCACGCCAGGCCGGCGATCGCCTGCGTCCATGCGCGCGCATCGCGCGGTGGGCACAACAGGCCCTCGCGACCGTCCTCGAGGATCTCCACCGGGCCGCCGACGCTCGTGGCGATCACGGGCACCTCGAGCGCCATCGCCTCGATCAGCGCACGGCCGAACGGCTCCTCCCAGGAAGGCAGCAGCAGGATGTCCAGTGCGCGGATCAGCTCGGGCACGTCCTCGCGCTCGCCCAGGAAAGACACCCGATCGGCCACGCCGGCGGCTGCCGCGATCGCGTGCAGCCGGCGCAGATATGCCTCGTTGTCATACCGCGTCGAGCGCGCGACGAACTTGGCCGACCCGATCAGCAGCAGATGCGCGTCGATGCCGTCGTCCCGCAGCTGCGAGACGGCTTCGATCGCGGTGTCCTGCCCCTTCCACGGGCTCAGCTGCGCGATCACGCCGAGCAGCAGCGCCCCCTCCGGCACTCGATCCAGGCCGGCGCGTGCGGCCCGACGGTCGATCCGCGCCGGATCGAAGCGCGCGAGATCCACCGCGTTGTAGACCACCTCCACGCGCGCGCCGGGCGCTGCCGCCCGGACCGAGCGCGCCGTGTAATGCGAGTTGGCAACGACGGTGGTGGCGGTCGCGGCGATCAGGCGCATGGTCGCGCTCGTCAGCACCCCCGCGGGCAGGCAGTCGCGGACGTGCACCACGCGTGGGGCCGGCCTGCCATCCTGCGTCCGCGGTGCCGGCGCGAGCCCGAGCTCGATGCCCGCCCGGATCGAGTTCGCGTGGAGGATCGCCGCCTGCGAGCGGCGTCCCGCGCGGCGCACCTGCAGCGCCGCCAGCTCGATCTCTGCGATCGCCCGTGGCGTGTGCAGCGGGTGCAGCCGCAGGCTGCCGGCGGTGCCCGTGATGCTCGTCACGGGCACGCCGAGCCCCTGGGCCGCTCGCTGCAAGGGGCCCGCCGGCGCGGCCAGGTGCGGCTGCACGCTCGCGGGCAGCGCGCCGAGCAGGCCCAGCAGCGAGCGCTCGCCGCCGCTGATCTCGGCGGTGTGACTGACGTACAGCACCCTCATCGGCTAACAGCCTTCATCGCATCGGAGAGCCTGCGTCGGGGTCGTGGCGAGCGCGACCGGCGGCCAACTCGAGCAGTAGCGTCTGCACGCGCTCGGCGATCAGCGGCCAGGACAACGACTCGGCACGCTCGCGCCCGGCGCGCCCGAGCCGCTCGGCCAGGTCGGGGTCGAGCAGCAGCCGCGTGATCGCCTCCGCCACCGCGAGCTGGTCGCACGGATCCACCAAGAGGCCCGTCACGCCGTCGATGACCGCGTCGGTCGCGCCGCCGACGTTGCCGGCGACCACCGGGCGCCCGTGCGCGGCCGCCTCGAGAAACGCGATGCCGAAGCCCTCCCCGGCGAACCCCTCGGCGGGGAGTCGACTCGGCATCGCCAGCAGCTGGCTGCGTGCCAGCCAGGAGTCGCGCTCCTCGTCTCCCACCGTGCCGAGGAACCGCGCCGCGTCCGCCACCCCGTAGGAGTCGGCGAGCTGTTCCACGCCGGAGCGCAGCGAGCCATCACCGATGACCACCCACTGGACGTTCGGAACCTTTGCCCGCACGAGCGCCAGCGCGCGCACCAGCATGTCGTGCCCCTTGTAGCGCTCCTGAATGCGCGAGACCGTCAGGAAGGTGGGTCGCTCACACGGCTCAGCACGTGCTCCGGCTACGAGGTCGACGCCGTTGGGAATGACCGTGATCTCCACGGGCGCCGCGACGCGTGCCGCCACCAGCTCCGCGGTGTAGGCGCTGACGGCGATCACCGCGTCGGCCTGCTCGGCGGCGAACGCCGCGAGCCGCGGCCGGGCGCCGATCTCTTCGGCGTGGAAGTACTGCGCGACGGGCGCCCCGAGCGCACGCCTGACAGCGGCCGCGGCGGGGCTGGCGACGAGATGCATGCTCAACACCACATCCGGTCGAAAGCGCAGCGCCTCGCCGAGCGCCACCGCGTTCAGCAGCGCAACCCGGCCGCTGTGCGGGACGGCGCCCGCGCCGACACGCCGTACCTGCGCCCTGCGCGTCGCGTCGTACTCGTGCGCCCCGGCGGCGCCGAGCGCGACGGTGCGTGTCTGGAAGCGCTCGAGCCCCTCGACCAGACGCTCGGCGACGACCTGAATGCCGCCGGGCGCAGGCGGGTAGTCCGGCGTCAGCAGCAGCAGCCGCGGTCTCGTGTCCTTACTACTCACGAACGTGGCAGCCGTCGAGCCCGCAGAAACGATCCGCCCACAGCCCGAGCGACAGCAACGGCCACAGCTCGGCGCTGTGGTCTGCCGCGCCCGCAAGGTGCTCATCCGCCAGGCGCGCCACGGCGGCCCGCTCGAAGTAGCCCTCTCCGTAGATGACGCCGTGCTCCAGCTGATGTCTGAGCGGCTCTGCGAGCGGTCCTCGCAGCCAGTGCGCGACCGGGACCCTGAAGGCGGTCTTGCGGTAGCGGCCCAGACGCGAGGTGTCGATCACGCCCGGCGGCAGCATCGCCCGCAGCAGCGCCTTGCCGCCACCGGCGAGATGCGTCGCGCTGTTCAGCGACGCCGCGAAGTCGGCCAGCTCCCGGTTCAGGAACACGGTCCTGATCTCGAGCGACGCGAGCATGCCCGCTCGGTCGGTCTTGAAGAGCACGTCGTCGGGTAGGTAGTCGAGCTGGTCCAAGCGCATCAGCCAGCGTGCCGTCGGCTTGCCGTCGAGCTCGCCGGCACGCGCGTCGACACCGTCCAGCACCTGCCCGCCGGCGACCCCCGCGAGGGCCGGCCCGTAGAGCTCGCGCCGGTGCCGGCGACGTTCGGCGGTGACCCAGTCGAGGTTGCGTTCGAGCAGCGGGCCGGGCGTCAAGCGCCGCGTTGCCCGCTCGCCGCGGCCCACCCTCCTTGCGCCCCCCCGCAGCATCGCACCGAGCGGCGCTGCGGTGGAGCCCGGCAGCGCGGACTCGAAACGCCGCGAGCGCTCGAGCCAGCGGTAGCGGGGGTACCCCCCGAACAGCTCGTCGGCCCCCTCACCGCCGAGCGCGACGGTCACGCGCGGGCGGGCGAACTCCGACAGGGTGTGCAGCGGCAGCAGCGCCGGGTCGGCCAGCGGCTGGTCGATGCCGGCGAGCAACCCAGGTGCACGTGTGGCGACCTGTTCCTCGGTGAGCGTCACCTCGTGGTGCTCGCTGTGCAGATAGTCCGCCGTCAGGCGCGCCTGCGCGGTCTCGTTGACGGCGCCGACGTCATAGCCGACGGTGAAGGTCTGCAGGTGCTCGGTGGACGCCTTCGCCGCGGCGATCGCGACGAGCGTCGAGTCGACGCCGCCGCTCAGGAACACGCCGAGCGGCACGTCCGAGATCATGCGCCTGCGCACCGACTCATCGAACAGCCGTTGCGTCTCGGCGAGCACCGACTCGATGCGCTCCCGCGGCGCGAGCGCCTGATCGTGCGGCGTCCACCAGCGCCGCTCGCCACTCGCCGTGCCGTCGCGTTCCCAGCTGAGCAGGTGCCCCGGGGGCAGCTGACGGATCCCCGGCACGATCGTGCCGGGCCCGGGCACGTAGGCGAACACGAAGAACGCGTCGATTGCCGCGGGATCGAGCCTGCGCAGCTGCGGCTCGACCGCCACGAGCGCGCTCAGCTCGGAGGCGAAGGCGAGCTCGCGACCGCGTTCGCGCAGGAACAGCGGCTTCTCGCCAAAGCGATCGCGGGCCAGCAGCAGGCGCGCACGCCGCTCGTCCCACAGCGCGAACGCGAACATGCCGTCGAGCGCCTGCACCAGCTCGTCCCCGTACTCCTCGTAGAGGTGCACCAGCACCTCGGTGTCCGAGCCGGTCGCAAACGTGTGCCCGCGCGCCCGCAGCTGCGTGCGCAGCTCGGGATGGTTGTAGATCTCGCCGTTGCAGACGACCCACACCGAGCCGTCCTCGTTGGAGAGCGGCTGGTGACCGCCCGCGACGTCCATGATCGAGAGGCGCCGCATGCCGATGCTGACCGCAGAGGAGCTGTCGGTATGGACCCCTTCGTCGTCCGGTCCGCGGTGAAGCATCGTCGCGCACATCGCGCGAACTGCGCGTGCGCCAGGGTCATCCGTGCTCCCGGCGATTCCGCACACGTGCCCAAACATAGTGATCTTCGGGTGGCCTCGACGCCGCGCCGGCGAACGCTCGTGGGGGAATCCGCCGCCCGCGCGCTCGCGTGCTCAAGTCCCGTCGAGTGGCAGTCGATAGGACCTCAGCCGCGCTGTCCAGGTTTTCTCGCTCGGAGGACGACCACATGCCCAAGCTCCTTGGCCGAACGTCGCTCGTTCGGCGAGCCCTCTTCGCCCTGCCGATCGCGCTGCTCGGCGCTGCCCTTGCACCGACCCCGGTCTTGGCGCACGGACACCGGCGCCCCACGGTCGAACAGACCGCGGCCGAACCACCCGCGTCCAACCCGCCGGTCGAATCGAGCTCCACAGAGCCACCGGCCGAACCGAGCCTCGCGGCCCCGCCTCCCGCGGAACCGGCTTTGACAACCCCGCCGGAACGGGTCCGTCGCCACGGAAGATGCCGCGTGAGCCTGGAAGCGTCCGCGCACGTCGTCGACGCCGGTGAAACGGTCACCCTCGTCGGCCACTTGAGCTGCCCGGACACGACAGCCGCCGACGGCGCGGACATAGCCATCTATCAGCGCAAGGGCGCCCCCCGCACGGATATGGCGGCGCTCGCGGCCGTGAGCGCCGCAGAAGACGGCTCCTTTCAGCTGACGACGGGAGCCCTGACGCGCAAGAGCGTGTTCGTCGCCGAATCGGTGCTCGGTGGCAGGGCGCGCACGACCATCAGGGTCACGCCCACGGTCACGCTCACCGGCCCCGCGGCCGCGGGGGCCGAGCTGGCCACGCGCGGCAGTCGCGTGCGCGGGCCCAACCGCTTCACGTTCAGCGGCAGCGTCAGCCCGACTGGTGAAGGAGGCCACGTGGCGCTCCAGGTCGAGTACCCCGCAACGGACGAACGGTGGCGCACAATCGCCCGTCCCCGGCTTGACAGCGAAGGCCACTTCTCGATCAGCCGGGGCTTCCGCGCACCGGGCGAGGTCGAGGTGAGGGTGCTCTCACACGTCAGGGGCGAGCTGGTGGCGGCCAGCGAATCGCTCCCCTATGACATCGCCCCGGCGCAGAACCCGCAGCTGACGATCCAGATGTCGACCGATCCGGTCATCTCGGGAGGATCGGTCACGATCAGCGGCGTCGCGGCGGGTGCGGCGGGACAGCCACTGACGCTGCTCGCGCGGACCGCCGGCGGGCGCTTCGCCTCCGTCGCTACGGGCGTCAGCGAAGCCGGCGGCGCCTACAGCTTCACCGCGACTCCGACTGAGGACACGACCTACTGCGTCCGCGCCGCAAACGTCACCTCAGCCGAGGTGTTCGTGGGTGTCCGATACCCGCTGAGCATGCAAACGCCGGCGGGCCCCGTGCAGACGGGCGTTCCGGTGAGCTTCACCGGAACGGTGCCGAACGCCCCCCTCGGGCAGACCGTATACCTCGAACGCGCGGCGGGCGGCGAAACAGCCGTTCCCCGCTTCCGCGTCGTTGCCATTAGCACTGTGACCGCCGGCTTTGCCTACTCGATCCCCTACACGTTCCGCCGCGCCGGCAGCTACCAGATGCGCATCAGGGTGCCGGCCCCCGCGGACATGTTGGACAGCACGAGTGACGCGTTCGAGGTCACCGTCACCGGAGCGGCGAGCGGCGCACCCGAAACAGAAGAAGCGCCCGAAGGGTCCGCGGGCGCTTAGCCGGCGGCGGGCGGCGGATCGTCCGCCCCGGGCGCCGCCGCGACGGACTCGGGCCGCGCGAGCCAGTTCACGACGCTGCTGCTCTGCGCGAACTCCGCGCGCGTCAGCGGGCCGGCGCCGGTGACGGTGAAGATCTCGTAGTGCAGCTCACGCAGCAGATCCCACACGGCAGCGGGCGAGGAACCGTACGGCGCTGCTGCCGCGGCTACATGCTCGAACAGAACCAGCGGCTTGGCCTCGCTGAGCACCGTGCGAGCGCCTGCGAGCACGTCGAGCTCGCCGCCCTCGACATCGATCTTGACGACATCCGGCCGCAGGCCCGCGAGCTCGATGTCGAGTGTCGAGACCTCCACAGTGATCGTCTCCGGCGCACCGCGCGCGTCGCTCACCTGGGTGCTGCGCCGCAGCCCGCTCCAGCCGTCGAGCTTGCGGTAGTAGCAGTAGTCCGCCGATCCGGCGACGGCGCCGAGCGCCAGACGCCGCGCGTCCACCTGCGGGAACGACGCCGCGAGCTGCGCCGCGAGATCGGGGATCGGCTCGAACGCGATATGGCGCCCGCGTGGCGCGACGCGCACGGCCTCGCGCAGCACCTGACCTCTGTTGGTGCCGATGTCGACGTAGGTGGAATCGCTGCGCAGCGCGCTCGCGAGCACCGCCCCCATCGCGATCTCCTCACGCCACGCCTGGCGGGCGACGGGGTAGAAGGCAGCGAGCAGCTCAGGCCGATCCAGACGCCGCGAGACCCAGCCGAGGGCGCGCCTCACCGACCGGCCGACGGGACCTCGCCTGCGCATGCTCAGCCGGCCTGCTCAGGCGCCGCGGGCACCGTCGCCACCGGGCGCAGCCGAGCGAGGATCGCTCTCCAGGGCAGCTGCATGACGCTCGTGAGCAGCGATGCGCGCTCCGCGCGCTGTGGCTGGCGCTTGAGCGAGATCACTCCTCTCCTGATCAGCCGATTGCCCTCGAGTGGCGCGCCGACCTGCAGCTCTTCCAGGTCGGGCATCGCGGCCTGCGAGCCGACGAGCTCGAGGATTTGGCGCAAAACCGACTCGGGGTCCTCGACGAACGTCTCGTGACGCAGGAACAGCCGGCGGTCTCGCCGCTGGCCGTAGAACACGACAACCGACATCAGCAATGTGAACCACAGGTTGACATTCAGCATGAGCGTGCGCAAACGTCGCTCGGCAACCTCATGCGCCTTGAACTGGCGCAGGTTGGAGTCGATCACCCCGTGTGGGTCTCTGACGAGGAACACGAGGTACAGATCGATCGCGTCGAGCTTTTTCAGCTCGCGCGCACGCAGGGGAAAGTGTGAGGTGTCGATCACATTGCTCGCGCCGGCGGTCCGGGAGATGGCACACAGCAGTTCCTCGGAGATGCGGCGGTAGCGGCCGAGCAGGCGCCTACGGGTTGGCCAGCGGTCGACGCGCAGCAAGGCCGAGGAACGCTCGATCGCGGGGACCGCCTTGCTGCCAAACAGATCGGCGCCGTCGGTCTCAGCCGCAACCGTCTGCCAGAACGCTGCCTGCTCGGCATCTGCCCACGGCGGCCTGCCCGACTTCACCAGCCACTCCTCGACCTCGCCGGCGAAGAAGAAATCTGAGCAGTTGCCGAGAGCCACGCCGAGAATCGTGCTGCCGCTGTGTCCCGCCCCCATCACGTAGATCACCTTCGTTTTTGGTTTCGTCGTGCTCGCTCCCGGCGCCATCGCCGCGCAGTCTAATCGAGGCTGGCTAAGCTGCTGGGCGGGTCAGCGTGGCTTCGCCAGAAATGCGTAAGCAGACAAACGACAACGGGCAGCCGGGCACCGGGCGCGGCGAGCGCCCCGCGCTGCTGTGCATATCGCAGTCTTTCGCTCCCGCCACCACCCCCACCGCGATCCGTGCGAGCAAGCTGCTCGAGAAGCTGAGCAGCGAGTGGGACATCACGGTTGTGAGCGAGACCGGCAGCAGCCGCGAGGGTCCGCTCGCGGTTGACTCGGTTCGTAGTCGCCGGCCGCGCCGGTTGCTCGCCGCGATCAGGCGGCTGCGGCTGAGCAAGCTGCTCGAGCTGGGCGTATGGCCCGATGACTCGGTCTTCTGGGTGGTGCCCGCGATCATGGCGGGCCGCCGCGCCGCGCGCAGCGCCAACTTCGACGCGATCGTCGTCTTCATGATGCCCTACTCGGCGGGGCTCGTGGGGATTGTGCTGCGGCGCCTGACGGGACTGCCGCTCCTGCTCAACCTCGACGACTCGCCGACCTGCACCGACATGCACCCACATTTTCCGACGCGCTTGCACTACCTGCTCGCGCGCGCGCTCGAGGACTTCTACGTCAGGCGCGCCGACGCCGTCGTGTACGTGTCGCAGACGAACCTCGACGCGGTGCAGGCGAGGCAGCCCAACGACGTAGCAGCAAGAATGCATCTGGTGCGCTACGGCGCCGACCCCGGCGATTTCCGCACGCAGCGGCAGGACAGCCCGGATTTTCAAATTGCCTACGTCGGCGCGATGTCGGGCTGGTGGGCGTTGATCGAGCAGGACGCGCGGCCGGGTCTCGCCAAGCGTGCGTATGACGCATGGACGCAGCTCGGGCGCTACGAGCGTCTGGTGCTCGATCAGCGCACCTCCTCGCCGGCGCCGATCGGGGCGGCCCTGCACCGGCTCGTCGCCGAGCAGCCTGACTGGGCCGGCCGTCTGCAGCTTGTCATCTACGGCAATCCCTACGCGCCCGAGGTCGTTGCGCGCGCGCTGAGGAGCGCCGGGGTCGACGACGTCGTGACCGTTCTCGGACCCGTGCCACATGATCAGGTGGCGACGCTGATGGGCCAGGCGGACCTGCTGTTCCTGACGCTGCCGCGACGCCTCGACGGCTCACGCGGCGGACGCATCTCGGCGAAGACGTACGAGTACCTGATGACCGATCGTCCGATCCTCGCGGCCGTGCCGCGAGGAGAGAACTGGGACTACCTGCAGAACAGATCCGGCGTCTGGCTGGTCGACCCGCACGACGAGCAGCGCATCGGCGAGATCGTGGCAGAGCTCGCGCGGGCAAAGCTGAGCGGAGTGCCGCAGACGTTCGATCGCGACGCGTTGCGCGCCGAGCTCTCCTATGAGACGCGCGCCGGCGAATTCGCGGCGGCGATCCGCGCCGCGATCGAGCGCCGCGAAAGCGGTCGCCGCCGCCTCGGACCCCGACGCGGATGACGGGACCGGTGCTGCTGGTCACCCCCCGCTGGACGCGGGACGGTGGCGTGGCGACGCACGTCATGGCCAGCGCCGCCGCGCTCGCCGCCCACGGAATCGAGGTGCACGTGCTGGCAGCTCGGATCGACCCGAACGAGCGCACGCCGGGGATCAGCTTCCATCAAAGCAGCGATCTCTTCAACTGTGACGCGACGCCGCAGCGGCGCGTCGGAGAGGCGCTCGCGCGGGTGCCGGATGTAATTCACTTTCACCAGTTTGAGGATCCAGACGTCGCAGCTCAGCTTCAGCAGATCGCGCCGGTGCTCGTCAGCGTTCACGGATATTCCGCCTGCACCTCCGCCGTTCACTACTTCCAGCCGGGCCAGGAATGCGACCGACCGCACGGTCCCGGGTGCGTGCCGAACCTGCTCGTGCGCGGCTGTGCCCATACACGCAACCCGAGCTGGCTTCCGGGTTCCTTCCAGCGCGCAACGCGCTCTGTGAGGCTCCTCCAACAGGCAGATATGACGATCTCCTACTCGTCGGTGATCGACCGGCACCTGCGTGTGAACGGCGTCGAACGACGCGCGCTCGCGCCCCTGTTCAGCACGCTTCCGCTGACGGATCCCGCCCCGCACGAGGATCGCCGACGGGTGGTGTTCGCCGGGAGAGTCGTGCGACCCAAGGGCGTCCAGGTGCTGGTGCGCGCCGCGCGCGAGCTCGACGCCGAGGTCGTGATCTGCGGCGACGGGCGCGACCTGCAGTCGATGCGCTCGCTGGCGTCGAGGCTCGGCGTCGAGGATCGGATCTCGTTTCGGGGCTGGCTCACGGCTGCGGCGCTGGCCGCCGAGCTGGCGCAGGCTTCGGTGGTGGCAATCCCCTCACTGTGGCCAGAGCCGTTCGGCTTGGTCGGCATCGAGACGTTCGCCCTCGGCCGACCCGTCGTCGCCAGCGCGACCGGCGGCATCGGCGACTGGCTCGAGCACGAAGCCAGCGGGCTGCAGGTGCCGCCGGGCAACGCGCGAGCGCTCGCGTCCGCCCTGCGCGAGCTGCTCGACGATCCCGAGCGCCAGCGGACGATGGGCGCGGCGGGGCGCGAGAGCGTCGAGGCTCGCTTCACCGCTGCGCACCACGTCACGGCGCTGCTCGCCGCATACGAATCGGCACGCACTACCTGGGAGGGACGCCGCCGATGACCTCGTCGAGAGCTTGGCTGACGGCCTGCGCGCTGCGCTCGACGCTCATCGCCTGCACCGCGAACTCGCTTCCGCGGCGCGCGAGCTGCGCGCGCATGCCCCCGTCGAGGAGCAGTTGCGCGAGCGCATCCGCGAGCGCGTCGGCCCGCGGCTGGACGATCAGGGCGGCTTGGGCCTGACGCAGCTCACGCCAGGTGTGACGCCCGTCGAGCGCCACCACGGGGCGTCCGGCCGCCAGCGAGGCCGCGAGTGTGGTCCGCCGTGAGGTCGGCCCGATACGGTCGGCGGAAAGCAGGACATCACACGTGGTCAGCCTGTCCGCGAGCTCCTGGGCGGCGAGCATGCCCGAGAACTCGAGCGGCCGGACGATTCCGCGCGCGGCGGCGGCGGCCACCCACGACTCGCCCGCCGCGGAGCTGCGCCCAGGCGCGCCCAGCAGCACCAGCTCCGCTTCGACGCCGCGATCCTGGAGGACCCGCAGAGCATCGAGCACGATCTCGATCGCGACACCCTCGTGCCCCCAGCCGAACAGCCCGAGCACGTGTGCCTCGTGCTCGGCGGCGTCGGCCGCGTCGGCGGACGCCCGCGGCAGGCCCGAGAACACCGGAGCGAGGGCAATCGAGCGGTCAGGCAGCCAGGAACGGGTGCTCAGCCAGTCGGCGCGGAAGTCCGTCGTCGCGAGGACTGCCGCGCTGGCGCGCATCACCTCGTAGAGCAGCGCGCGCTGGCTCAGCGCCCAGCCGGTTCCGCGTACGCCCCCGCGGTGCCACGGATACGCGTACTCGTGGAGCAGCGTGATCGTCGGAACGCCCATGTCTCGGATGACCGACAGCACCGGATGAACGAACACCGGAAAACCCCGGAAGGAGTAAGCGAAGACGGAATAGTGCAGCAGGAGCGCGTCCGGCTTTTCCGCTTGCAGCTCGACGCCGAGCCCGTTCGTCCACGCGCGCAGCTCGGAGCGGCTCGCGGCCAGCGGCGCGTCGTTGCGCCACAACCAGTGAAGCGAGCACGCCACATCGTTGTGGCGCAGCTCGTCCGCGAGCGCCGTCGCGTGGGTGTGGACGCCGCAGGGAGTGCCCAGCGATACGCCGACGACACCGACCTTGGTGCCTGCCTCGGAGGGCCGCGACGGTTCCTCCGTCATCAACCGAAGAGCTCACCGCGGTAGGCGGCCTCGATCGCCTCCACGAGCTGGTCCATGTCACCTGTCGGCAGCACCAGGCCGGCGGCGGCGGAGTCGATCAGGTCCTTCATGCCAGTGTCCTCGCTGACGATCACCGGGACGCCGCTCGCGAGCGCCTCGGCGGGCGCATATGCGAACCCATCCTCGTAGGCGGGGTGCACGCACAGGGACGCGGTTCGCAGATGCTCCAGCGGATCGCCGGGGCCCGCCGTGATCCGGGGGTCGGCGGCAACGGCGCCTTCGACGAAGCGACGCATGCCGCGCGTGCCCCATCCACCGACGAGTTTCAGTCGCATATCCGCATGGGGCAGGCGCCGAAACGCGTCGATCAACAGCGGCACGCCCTTGTGCACGGCGAGGCTTCCGCTGTAGACGATCTCGAACTCCCCGGAGCTCGCCCGCGTGCTCGCGCAGTCGAAGCGAGGATGCGGTGTCAGGGGAAAATCCGCCATCAGCTCATCCGAGAACCCCTCCTCGAGAAACGACTCGCGGATATAGCGAGACGCGACGTAGATGAGGTCCGCCTCGCGATACTCGCTGAGGTTCCGCCTCAGAAGCCACCTGGTCCAGGAGCCCTCGAGCGGATAGCGCTGACGCGCGCGCTCGTGCTGGCGGACAACCCGACGCATGTGGGAGTTGGCCGAGACCAGAGCGACCGACAGGTAGCCGGCGCGGCGCGCAGCACGCAGCTGCTCGAGCGCCTGGCCGTTGAAGGCAACGAGGTGTTCGGCGCCCGGCACGCGCCCGGCTGCCTCGCGGTCGAAGCTGGCGGCGTGGACGAGCGCGCGAAGGCCCTGGGACAGCGGCAGCCGCGAGGCGGCCGCCGCCATGCGCGAGAGCTCGACAAGCGGCCGCCGAGCGCCCTGCCCGGCAGGCCGCGCGTGCGCGTCGCTCACACCTGAGATGCAGAAGCTCTGCTGCCCCCCACGCTCGAGCGCGGTGAGGATCTCCTGCAGGTGGCGCCCGAGGCCGCCCTTGCCTGGTGAGGCCGAACAGGAAACGGCGACGGCGCCGCGTGGCATCACCTCGGTCTGCTGCTCGGACGTGGCTGCGCGCCAGCGCGCGAGGCACGCCTGCTGCGGACGCTCATCCGAGACGCTCACGTCAGTCGCTGCCGTCATAGCCCCACAGCGTCACCAGGTCGCGATCCAGATACTCGCTCAACGCGAGGACCTCGCTCTTGAACCGCGTGCGCAGCTCGCGCATCAGCTCCTCATCCGCGGGGCCGGGCTTGCCGTGGATCACGTGACGCCGGGTCACGCGCAGAGCGCCGCTGCGCAGCTCGTCGGTGGTGAGCGCCTTGATCCCGGCCTTCAGCGCGCGGGCCGGCGCACCTCTGCCGACGGACACCACATTCACCATGTCATCGACGAGCTGCGAGCGAATCCGCTGGCGCGTCGGATTTGCATCCTGCGCAGCGACAGGAGCTTGGTCGTCCACGTCCAGGAAACGGAACACCGAACGCACCGTGCCCTCGTTATCGCGGCGAAAGTCATCGTAGACCAGTACCAGCATCTTCTCGACGGGGAAGACGGCCTTGTAGCGCTCGAGCTGCTCGACGTAACGCACGTGCTGCGAGTAGTGGAGCAGCTGTGGACGGTGAGAGCGGCGCGGCACCTTCTTGCCGGCCCTTCGCGGCGCCTCGAGCTCGAGCGCGCGCCTGAGGTCCTTCTCGGTCTCGACATGCGTGCGCAGCAGCTGCATGTGCAGCGACCGCAGGAAGCTCGCAGGCTCGCGCAGGATCGCGATGATGCGCGCATCCGGGCACAACTCCGCTATCTCTGCAGCCGCGGTGTCGGAGAGCAGGTAGGAGGACGAAGCCTCGCCCGCGCGCTGCTCGGGCGCGGCCTCGGCAAACAGCGCGCGGTATTCCTCGAGCGTCTGCAGCGGCGGTGCCGCGCGCGGCGGTTGGAAACGCGGCAGCATGTCGCTGGCCAAGAACCAAGGCTCCTTGAGGTCCGGCATGTAGACCTGCGGATGTGCTCTGAGCATCTCCCAGAGCGCGGTGGTGCCGCACTTCGGGTGCCCGACGATGAAGAAATCAGGCAGCCGGCCGCCCGAGGACCCAGCCGGCCCCTCGGTCCGGCTCGAGTCCGTCGCGCTCTGCGCTGCCCGACGGGCGCGCTCGAGCACCGCGTCGGCATCAGAGCTGGTCATAGCCCCACAGGCTCACCAGATCTCGATCCAGGTACTCGCTCAGGGCGATGACCTGCTCCTTGTATTGCACGCGCAGTTCGTGTGCCACTTCCTCATCAGCGGCCGGGGGCGGCCCGAACACGACCTGCCGCTTGAGTGCATACAGCGCACGTCGCCGCGGGCCCGAGGGGGTGACCGCCTTGATTACCTCCTTGACAGTATGTGACACGGGTCCGCGCCCGATGCCGACGGCGTGCACCAGCTCGTTCATGCGCTGTGAGCGCGGCGCCACGGTCGGATTGGCCTGTACTGTTTCAACCGGCAGCGTGTCGTCCACCCCGATGAAGCGGCGCACGTCCCGCACCGCGCCCTCGTTGTCGGCGCGGAAATCGTCGTAGATGATGATCTTCACCTGCTCCGCGGGAAAGGCCGCGTGAAACCGTTGCAGCTGCTCTACGTAACGAACGTACTCCGAATACAGCAGCAGCTGTGGCCAGTAGGTGTAGCGTGGCACTTGCCCCTGGCGGCGCTGTGACTCGAGCTTGGTCGCCTTGCCCAGATCGGTCTCCACCTCGATATACAGTTCGAGCAGCTGCAGATGTAGTGAATGCAGGAAGCTCGCCGGCTCTCTCACGATCGCGATGATGCGGGCGTCAGGAATGACCTGGGCGATGTTCGGCGCGGCGGTCTTCGACCACAGGTAAAAGGGCGAGGCCTCTCCGATCTTCTGACCCGGCGCGGCCCCGGTGAACCACTCGGCATACTCGGCCACGGTGCGCGGCGTGCCGCCCGGTCGCGGGGGGGTGAACTCGTGGAGCTCCTCCGCGAAGAACCACGGCTCCTTGCGGTCGGGCATGTGAACTTCCGGGTGATGCCTCAGCATCTCGTACAGCGCGGTCGTCCCGCACTTGGGGTGTCCGACGATCAGGAAATCAGGAATACGTCCGACGCGCGGGGCTGAATCAGACAAATCAATCGACGGAGTCATAGCCCCAGAGCTTAACAAGGTCGCGCTGCAGGTACTCGGAGAAGGCGAGCACCTCCGGCTTCAGCCGCACGCGCAGCTCCGCGATTGTCTGGTCGTCAGGCTCAGACGGGCCGGCGAAGACGATCCGCTCGCGCACGGCGTGGAAGGCACTGCGCCGCATCGCCTGCGGCGTGATGAACTTGATCGACCCCTTTACCGTTCGCGAGATCGGGCCGCGACCGACGCCGACCGCGTGTACAACTTCATTCAGCAGTTGTGAGCGCGCCCGGACTGTCGGATTTGCCTGGACCTGCGTAACGGCGGCCTCGTCGTCGACGTGCAGAAAGCGCATGATCTCCCGCACCGTGCCATCGTTGTCCGCGCGGAAGTCCTCGTAGATGATCACGTGGACCTGCTCACGCGGAAACACGGCGAGGTAGCGAGTCAGCTGCTCGACGTAGCGCGTGTGCTCCGAGTACAGGAGCGACGTCGGCCAGTAAGTGTGCCGCGGCAGATCGTGTCCCTCGCGCCTGCTCGGCTCGAGCGCGAGCGCGAGGGCGAAATCACCCTGGGTCTCGATGTTGACCTGCAGGAACTGCAGGTGCAAGGAGTGAAGGAAACTCGCCGGCTCGCGAAAGATCGCGATTATGCGTGCATCGGGGATTGCCCGCGCGATATTGCCCGCGGCGGTTCGCGAACGGAGATATTGCGGGCTTGCCTCCCCCACGCGCTGCCCCGACTCAGCGCCCGCGAACCACTCCGCGTATTCGGCGAGGCTGCCGGGTATACCCTCCGGCCGCGGTGGCGTGCGCTCGTGCAGCTCGTCTGCGAAGAACCACGGCTCCTTGGCTGCCGGCAGGAAGATCTGGCGGTGCTGTCTGAGCATCTCATAGAGGGCCGTTGTGCCGCTCTTTGAGTGACCGACGATGAAGAAGTCCGGGAGGCGCATCGGAGACGATCGGCGTCCGCCGTCGCGCCTAGTCCGAGTTCCCAATCATCGACAGTTGCGAGGCCTGGCGGTAGTAGTCGTTGTTCGCCTGCAGGGCGTCTTTGGTGTCGAACCCGGCCATACGGCCGTCGAGGATCACCATCACGCGGTCGCACATCTCGAGCGTCGACATGCGGTGCGCGACGATGATCAGGGTGAGGCTGCTGCGCATCGCGAGCAGAGAAGCGCCGATGAACGCCTCGGACTGGGGGTCCAGCGCGCTTGTCGGCTCGTCGAGGATCAGCACCTCCGGCTGCGCGGCGAGCGCTCGCGCGAGACAGATCCGCTGCTGCTGGCCACCCGAGACGGCATCCGCGCGCGGACCGACGATCGCCTCGTAGTGGCCGGGCCAGGTCATGATGTCGTCATGGATTCGCGCGAGGCGGGCGGCACGCTCGACCTGCTCGTCGTCGATGTCACGGAAGAAGCGGATGTTGTCCGCCACCGACGCGTGCAGCAGGCGCGGTTCCTGCGGAACGTAGGAGACCTGTCTGTGCCAGTCATCGCTCGAGAACTCCTCGACCGGTACGCCGTTTATGAGGTAGCGACCATCCACGGGGCGCCGCAACCGCAGCAGCAACTGTACGAGCGTCGACTTGCCGGCGCCCGACGGACCGACGACGCCGATCGCTTCACCGCTGCGGATGTCAAAGCTCACGTCCGTGAGCACAGGCGTGTCGGGGTTGTACGCGAACGACACGCGCTCGAAGGAGATCCGATCGACCACCGGCAAAGGCGTCTCGCCGAAGTCCTCTCCATGTTCGTTGTAGCGCGCCAGCGCCAGCTGCGTTCGCTCCATGAACGGGAGCGCCTGAATCAAGGTCGTGTAGGAGCCCTGCACGGTCTGCCCGGTCGTCCCGGCGCGCAGCAGCAGCAGCACAACGGCGCCGAATGACCCCGCGTGGCCGGAGCCGACCAGATACAGCACGCCGACGCCCGCCACGAGCAGCACGTAGACGAGGCTCTGATAGCCGTTTGTGACCAGCCGTCCGAGCACCTGGGCGCGGAAGAAGTAGTGCTGGGCGTGGCGGACGAGTCGCCCGACTTTCGCTCGCTGAGCGGCGTCGGCGCCGAACACGTGGGTCTCTTCCGCGACGCGGTTGCTCTCCGCGATGCCGCCAGCATAGGCTACCTGCGCACGCGACAGCTCACGCGAGTAACGCCCGCCGCGGGCGCGCAGTGGCCGCAGTAGCGCGAACATTCCGATCGACAGCGCCCCGACGCTGACCGCCGCGACCGCGTTCAGCACCAGCGCACCGGCCATCAACACCGTGAACTGAATCACCGCTGTGATGAGTGCGATCGTCCCCGTTGCGCCGCTGACCGCCTGCAACACCTGACCGGTCATGACCTCCTGGAGCTGTCCCTCGCGGTCACGCGACTGAACAGACCAGGAAGATTTGCTGAATGCGTGAAACAGCTCGGTACGCAAGCGCGCCTGGACGTCGGCCGAGATCCGCGCGGAGAGCAGCGAGAGGGGAACCTGGATGAGGAGCCGCAGCGCGCACAGCCCAAAGCCGATCAAGATCAGCGTTCCCGGAGCGCCGTGAAAGTTGAGGAACGTCAGCGTGCTGTGCGTATGTGCCGTTTTCGAATGTCCCACAAGCGAGGCCGCGAGCACCGCGACCAGGGCGAGCGTCGCTGCTTCGGCGAAGCCCGACAAGAGCGAGAAGATCGCGACCCCGGCGACCATGCCGCGGCGGTCGCCGATCAGCAGGCTGAGCCGCTGACGCATCGTCGCCGGCGACGGCGACGGCGTGCTCTCAGGCGAGCGCGAGAGGCGCATTCTGAGGCCTTTGGATCTCGGACTGCTGATGGACCTGTTTGGGCCGCGCGAACCAGTACGCGGCCACGCCGACGGCAAACCAGAAGTACGGGCCGTCCGCGGCACTGGCGCTGAGAAACCCGGAGGTTCCCTCGATCAGGAGCGGAGTGAACGGGGCCATTGTGCCAGCCAAGCAGATCGCGAGGTCGCTGTCAGATATACGTCTGAGCCCGAGCGCGGTGATGATGCTGACATAGATGATGATCGCCGGCCACAGTATGAGGCCAGGCACACCAAGTTCCTTGACCAGGACGTTGTACTCCGTCTCAGAGGTCAGGCCGTGCCCGTTGATCAGGTCGTTGTCTTTACCGCCGACGCTGCTGACGGGTCCACTGTTTCCAAGACCGAACCCAAACGGCGACACCGCGGCGTATTGCGGGATTTTGCTCCACGCGGATTCCTTGTGCAGGGTGGTTTCCGTGCCTGTGTTGAGCTGTTCAAATCGCTTGAACGTGCCGGGCCGCAGCTCCGAGACCACGAGCACGCTCGCCGGGATCACGAGGATGGTTACCGCAATCAGGGCGCCCAGGCTGCGCGTCAGCGAGCGGCCGGAGAGCGCCGCGTAGACGATGAACGTGACCACGCCGAGCCCCGCTCCGATCAATGGCAGGCGGCCGAGGCCGACGAACACGCCGACGATCGCCCCCAAACAGAGCAGAACCGCGATCCACTTACGTCTGCGCGAGATCACAAGCAGGGCGAGGCACATCGGCAGCGCAATGTGTCCGATGGCGCCGCTGAAGCCGGCGTCCGAACCGAGCGCGGGCGGCCTGACCCTGGCTTCGCCTTCGGAGTGATAGATGCGCCCGCTACCGACGTTGGCGGGGTGAATCAGGGCTTGGTAGCCAGGGCCCCAGCCCGCCAGCTGTCCGGGCGAGAGCTCGGTCTGATACGCGGCGACAACCCCGTTGGCGAACGCCATTACACCGATGATCAAGAACAGCTGACGGAAGCGATGCTTCGAGCGCATCAGAACGTAGCCAAAGAAGAAGAATGGTACGTACTCCAGCTGCTGGCGGAAACCACCGAGGGCATGCAGGACGCCTTCGGTCCGCGGATTGAACGCATTGACCAGGACCAACACAACCCAGGCGATCACCCATCCGGAGAGCGCGGGCAGGCGCACTGGCTCTCTCCGCATCAGGATGCGCATCAGGGCCCCCGCGCTGACGGCGAGAATGATCACGTCCTGGAACGAGGCGGTCAATTCGCGGCCGCCCAGCAACAGCTTGACGGGGCCGTTCACCATCCCGAAATAGATGAGGAGAAACAAAACCGTGCGATCCAGGCGGCTGCTCGCCATCAGCACGACTATTGCCAGGAGGCCCGCGATGATCGCGAGCACGACCAGGATGTTCGTGTTCGGTAGTGCGATCGTGACGGCCGTAGCGGTGACCGCCGGAACCGCCGCGGTCAGCGCGAGCCGCAGTGCATCTTGCACGCGTCGCTCGCGGACCAGCGGGTGCGTCATGGGGATCGCGGGCGTGGGCCGACGAAGAACGTTCATCCTCTTTTTGGCCTGCCGGCCGCCCGCGTCCGTCCGCTGAACGAGGAGAAGCCCGAGCGCTTGAGTTCTCGCGGAGCCGCAAAGTTGGCGACGACCCCGAGCACCGGGGCGTTGGACGGGCCGTCCAGCATCTGCTGCAGGCGCACGGCGGAGACCTCGCGCGAGTGCCCGACCCGCACCACGGTCACGATCCCATCGACCGCGCCGAACAGCGGGACCACATCGCTCACCTCAAGCGGTGAGGGCGCGTCTATCAACACATAATCGAATTTGTCGGCAAGCGTTTGCAGCAGGCCCGACGTAGCCATCTGCGCGACGAGCGCGGGCGGATTCTGCACTGACGTGTCACCGGCGAGCAGGAACAGTGAGCCGACCCGCTGCTGCGTCGCGGTCAGCACACCGACGCCGTCCCCGCCGACGGCCGCGAGGTCGGCCGCAAGCACCGGCTGCATCGCATCGTCCAGCTCGAGCCGGCCCGTGAGGACATCGACCAGCGAGTGGTTGGCCTCGAGACCCAGCATGCGCGCCTGGATCGGCCGGCGGAAGTTGGCCTCCACGACGATCACGCGCTCGCCACCGTCGCGCTGTGTCAGCGCCAGATCCGCGATCAGCGTCGACTTGCCGTCCCCTGGATCGGGGCTGACGACGAGGATCACCTTGGGCCGCCTGCCGGATGTCGTCCCATTGCCTGCTGCCGGGTCATATCCGCCAGCGCCACCGTGGCCCGGGAGCTCGATCAGACGCAGACCAGTGTGCAGCCGGCGCAGCGGCTCGAGCAGGAGCTTGGAGGGGCGCACCGAGCCGTCACGGCGCACGATCGGGCGCGGCGCCTTCGGCAGCACGGCGAGCAGTGGCGCCTGCATCACCGCTTCGATCGCTTCCAGCGAGCGCAGGCGTCGGTCGAAGCGGCTGGCTGTGAACACCGCCAGCGCGGCCAGCACGAGGCCGAGCACGAACCCGAACTCGGCATCCTTGCGTGGTTTTGGGGAGACCAGCGTGCCGTGCTTTGCCGGTTTCAGCTGCACGGCGGTGACGGCTCCCAGGCTCGCTTCAAGTTCGCTGAGCTTGGTACTCAGGGTCGCGGCTTGGAGCACGCTCGAGGTCGATGCTCCCTTTGCGCCGGCGCTTGGCGCGCCGCCACCTTTGCCTTTTGGTTTGGCGGCCGCGGCGGCGGCTGCGGCTTCCTTGGCCGCGTTGGTTGCTTCGATCCGTCGCAGCTGCCGGCGACTTAGCGAAATCGCCTGCTCGATACCCCGTTCGCGCTTGCTGGTCCTGCGCCGGATGTATGCCTGAGCCACCGCGTTGGCCATGAACGCCGCGGTGCGTGAGCGGTGGGCTTCCGCGGTAATCGTGAGGAATTCGCTCTTTTCCGGTTGTTTGGCTCGCACTTTCGCGCCGCGGATGAGCGCGGCCTTGTGCTCTTTGTCGAGCTGGTTGCGTACTTCTTCAACGACGATCGAGTTGACGATCGCCGCCTGGTCGCCGACGCTGCGGGATTTGGGCGTCGCTTTCGAGGTGGGCGCCTGTTCTTCGCTGCTGGCGCCCAGGTAGACCTCCGTGGAGGCTGTGTAGGTGGGCTGCTCGTGCTTATAGTAGAAGTAGGTTGCAGCTCCTACGACCACCGCGACCACGAGGATTAGCCACTTCCGCCGCCAGATCGGAGCAAAGATGGAGCGGGCATCAGGGGTCTGGTTCATCGGTTTAGGTCCGTCCGTGGCGAGAAGGGCCCCGCATCATATGCGCCGCCCTTACCTGAAGCTAAAGATTAGCGCGTCCACGGGGCCAGAATCGCAGAGCAAGAACGCGTGCAGAGGCCCGGTTTCTCGGGCTTTTCGCGAGCCCCGCGGCTGTCCAAACGGAGCGGCACGGCGGCTCAGCTGGAGTCCCTGCGACTCACGATCCCGTAGACTCCCCGCCGGTGCGGCCGCGGGGTAAAGCAGGACGGATCCTGTGCTTCGCGACGCAGGGCCACGGGCACATCGAGGGCGAGCGGATCCGGGCCCTGCTCGAGTCGCTCGATGCCGAGGAGTATCGCTTTGAGCGCAATCGCAAGCTTGGCTCGGCCCTGGGTCTGCTGAGGGCCGCCCGCGCCGAGCGGCCCGACCTGATCGTCATGGAGGGCACCGGCCTTGCCGGGGGCGTGCCGCTGCTGCTGGCGCGCGCGCTCTTCGGTGTGCCGTTCGTCGTCTCCAGCGGCGACGCGGTGGGCCCATTCCTGCGACTTCACTCTCGCTCCGCCGGAATCCTGGGCGGAGTCTACGAGCGCCTTCTGTGCCGGGCGTGCGCGGGGTTCGTGGGCTGGACCCCGTACCTGGTGGGGCGCGCACTCACCTATGGCGCGCCACGGGGGATGACAGCGCCAGGATGGACCCGCAGCAATCCGAGTTCGAACGCTCGCGCTGAGGTCCGGCGCAAGTTGGGCGTAAGCGACGCGACGATCGTCGTCGGTCTGGTCGGCTCGCTTCACTGGAATGAAAGCGTCAAGTACGTATACGGAGCCGAGCTCGTTGAGGCGGTCAGGCGAACCTCGCGCGAGGACGTCGTCGCGTGCGTTGTCGGCGACGGCGACGGTCGCGGACGCCTGGAGGAACTCGCGGGGGACGATCTGGGCACACGTGTGCTGCTCCCGGGACGTGTGCCGCCCGAGCAGGTACCCGATTATCTCGCGGCGTTCGACGCTGGAAGCCTGTCTCAGAGCCTGGACCCCGTCGGCGCATTCCGCTACACCACCAAACTCAGCGAGTACCTCGCTGTGGGCCTTCCCGTCATCACAGGCGAGGTGCCGCTCGCGTATGACCTCGACGAGGGCTACTTCTGGCGGCTGCCGGGAAGCGCCCCGTGGAGCCCGACCTACATCGACGCTCTGACGACGTTGCTCGCGACGCTCACAGCCACCGACATCGACGAGCGTCGCCGAGCGGCCGTCGCGTGTCGGACGGAGGTCTTTGATCGCGACGCGCAACAGCGACGGATGAGCGCGTTCGTACGGGACATCCTGGCGGCGCGCGCTCAAGCCGGCTGATCGACGCGCTCAGCGCCTGGGAGCGGTGGCGGCGCAGCCAGGCTCGAATACAGCCGGTGATGGCGCTCGACCATCTTCTCCCAGCTGTACTCCAGGGCCGCGTCGCGAGCTGCCCGACCGAGCCGCTCACGCAGCGCGGGATCCTCTGCGAGTATCCGCAGGCGTCCCGCGATGTCCCCCGGATCGGCGGTGATCAGAAAGCCGTTGACGCCGTCGCTGACGAGCTCGCGCACGCCGTTTACGGGCGTCGCCAGGATCGGCAGTCCACTTGCCGCAGCCTCGAGCGCGACAAGTGGAAATGCCTCGTAGCTCGTGGGGAACACGAGTGCGTCCGCGATTTGGAAGAGCGGCGCCACATCACGCGACACGCCCACCCAACGCAGCGCGTCGGCCACGCCGAGCTCCTGTGCGAGGGTCTGGTAGCGGTCGCGGTCGCCACCGCCGACCACGAGCAACAGCCAGCCGTCGACGAGCGCGAGCGCGCGGATGGCCGGCTCGAGACCCTTGCGCTGCCACTCGCTTCCGACGAAGATCGCGACCCTGCGCTTTGGGTCGATGTCGAGCGCCGCTCGCAGCGCCGCCGCATCCTCGCTGCGTGATCGGGGCGCGAATGCGTTCAAATCGACCCCGTTGGGAATCGCGATCGTACGCTCCGCGAGCGCCGGGAAATGTTCGCGGACCTCTTCCGCCACACCCTCGGATACGCACACGAACCGGCGCGGACGGTTCAGCGGGAAGCACACGCGTTCCGCGGCCCGACCGAGCAACGCAGAGACCTTGGCATTCAGACGGAACGGCCAGCTCGCGCGACTGGGCGTCGCCGGGCCGACTTGGTGGCAGTAGTGGATCGCGACCACCTCGACCCGGTTGAGAATGATCGCGCCGGTCGCGAGCACGAGTCCCCGCCGCCACCGTCGCACCGCGATCGTGCCCGCCAGCATGAACCATGGATAGCTCAGTACGAACGGCCGGCTGGGACCGCGAACGCGGCGAAACGTGACACCTGAGCCCGCGGGCAGCGTGCACGCGTAGGCGATCACTGTCACCTCATAGCCGCGGCGCCGAAGCCCCAGCGCGAGCTCAGTCAGCACGCGCTCCATGCCGCCGACGTCGCCGACGTGGTGGGCAACGAGCGTCACCTCCGGCGCGTCCGCGGGCCCGCTGCCGTCTTCGCGCTCAGCGCCCGTCGACATTCTTGGTCCTGTCCGCGACGAGCCCCTCGAGTGCTGTGAAGAACCGCTTGCGCATGGCCACATCCGAATACTCGCGCAAAAACCGATCCAGACCGGCCTGGCCGAGGGCGTGCCGAAGCTCGGGCGAGCTCACCAACGGCTCGAGCGCGTCCGCGAGGTCCTCGGGCGCGCCCGAGCGCGCGAGCATGCCGGTCTTCCCGCGCTCGACGATCTCCGCCGGTCCGCCGGCGTCGACGGCCACGACGGGGACCGCCGCGGCCATTCCCTCCAACAGCACGATCCCGAACGGCTCGGGATCCGACGCGTTGACGAGGACGTCCATCCGATCGATGAACGGTCGCGCGTCCGCAACTTCGCCGGTCATCGTCACGTGCTCGCGGAGGCCGAGGCCGGCAACCAGCCCGGGCAGCGACGCGGCGTACTCCGGGGAGAGGCCGTAGGCGTCGCCGCCGACGATCACCAGGTGGACGTGGTGCCCACGATCGCGCAGCATCGCCTGAGCGGCGAGCAGCCGGTCCTGCCCCTTCCACGGCTGCAGCCGCCCGACGATGCCGATCACGGTGTCGCGCGGGGGCAGCTCGAGCGGCGCGGCCGCGGGCGCGTCGCCGGCGGCGGGAGCTGCGCCGGCGGGGATGACGAGCGTCCTGCGGGCCGGGAACATCCCCGCCTGGGCGCGCGCCGCCGCCGCCGAGTAGCACACGATCGCGCGAGCAGGAAGCAGGTTCGCGATCCGCTCGAGCCACGTTTGCACCGCAATCGAGTGCTGCCACCACACGACCCGGTCGGTCATGCCGACGAGCGCCGCCGCCGGGGAGCCGTACACCTGCGTTTTCGCCGCCCAGTTGAGGATCACGTCCGGCCGGCGTCTGTGAAAGAGCGCGGCCAGACGGAGAACCGTCGCCAGCCAGCGATGAAGCTGCCGCACCCGGCCCGCCTCGATCACCTCGACGCGCAGCCCCGCGTCCCGCAGCTCAGCCGGCCACGACCCGTCCTCGAAGAAAACGAACTCCATTTCGTGTCCGCTCTCGCCAACCCCGTCGATGATCGTCTGCAGCATCGCCTCGGCGCCCCCGAGGCGCTCGTGCCATGGCACTGTCACGAGGATGCGCACGTGCTAGCTGCTCGGGCGCTTGACCCCGCGTAGCGCCACGCACATATACGGGTATCGCAGCATTCGCGTCACCGGGCGATCGACGATCACCAGCGCTCGCAACGGAAGCACGATGATCCACGCTGGCAGCAGGCCCAGGCGCGAGGTGAGCCAGCGCATCAGGCTTGTCAGCTTCTGCGAGAGGACGCCGGTGACAAACGACTGTTCGACGACGTCCAGACCGGCATCGTGCGCGAGCCGCTCGAGCTGCGCCTGGGAGTATCCGAAGCGGACGTGCGAACCGTCCTCGACGCCGCTTGGATGCGGATCCTCTGTGTAGAGCGGGCGGTGACCCTCAAAAGGGGTGGTCAAGAGCAACTGTCCTCCAGGCTTGAGCATGCGCCCGAGCGAGGTCATGAGACCGGCGTCGTCGATCACGTGCTCGATCGTCTCCAGGCAGATGATCTGATCGAAGGTGCCCAGCGAGTCACGATGCGACTCGAGCTCGCGCAGATCGAGTATCCGAAAGTCGATTCCCGCGATTCCCAGCACATCCGCCCGCCGGCGTGCCGCGTCCTGCTCATCCGAGGAAAACGACGCGGCGACTACCTGATTTCCGATGTCCGCGGCGTACATGCTGAACGCACCATTGCCACAGCCGGCGTCGAACGTCCTTTCCGGTCCGCGTTTGAGGCTTCCTCGCAGCCAGATCCAGCGATCAAGAACCGGGGGATCGCTGTTAAGTAGCAACATTCGCCAGCCGAGGATCCGTAGCATGATTTCCCGCACGGGCGAGATCGTAGCCTAAACACCCGCGCCTCCGAGAAGCCGCGCTTGTCTGCGGCAAACACGGCGAGGCTGTACCCTTTCAGCGGCCTTGGCCGCGACGACAAGCACCACCACACAGACCGGCGGAGTCACACTGGTCCATGACTATCTGCTCGTTATGCGGGGCGCCGAGCGGACATTTGCGACAATTGCCGATCTCTATCCCGCGGCCCCGATCTTCACACTGCTGTACGACAGCAAGGTCACCAGCAGCCGCTTTGCGAGTCATCCCATTAGCGCGTCGATGCTGCAGAGGCTGGGAGCGAACCAGAGCAACTTCAGGCGGCTGCTTCCACTTTATCCACTCGCGGTCGGACGGCTCGAGCTCCCCGCCGGCGATGTCGTCCTCAGCAGCAGCAGCGCCTTCGCCCACGGGGTGCACACCCCGCCGGGCGCGATCCACATCTGTTACTGCCACGCGCCGTTTCGCTATCTCTGGACCGAGCGCGAGCGCGGGCTGAGAGAAGTGCCCGGAGCACTGCGAAGACCTCTCGGCATGCTCCTGGACCGGATGCGCAGCTGGGACCTCGCGGCCAGCCGCCGCGTTGACCACTACCTCGCCAACTCGCGAGTCACCCAGGAGCGGATCGAGCGCCTGTACGGCCGTTCGGCGACGATCATCTATCCGCCGGTGGAAACCGAACGCTTCAGCATCGGGGTGCCGGGCGAGGCGCTACTCGTCGTGTCCGAGCTCGTCTCGCACAAGCGTGTGCACGTGGCGCTCGAGGCCGCCAGACGGGCTCGCGCACCGATCGAGGTGGTTGGCTCGGGGCCGGACCATGAGGCGCTGAGCGCCGCGTATCCGGAGGCCACCTTCCTGGGACGTGCGAGTGACGCGGAGCTGGCCGAGCTCTACGCCGGTGCCCGCGCCGTGATCGTGCCCGGGATCGAGGAGTTCGGGATCACCGCCGTCGAGGCGCAGGCGGCTGGGCGGCCCGTGATCGCCGCCGCCGCCGGCGGAGCCCTCGAGACCGTGCTCGATGGGGAGACCGGGCTGCTGGCAGCCCCAGACGACCCGGATGCGTTCGCCGCGGCGATCAGAGCGATCGACGAACTCGCGTTCGCTCCCGCGCGCGCGGTCGAGCACGCACAGCAGTTCTCGGTTGCGAGCTTTCAGCGACAGCTGTCGAGTTACGTCAGTTCTGCGCTCGAGCAGCACACCAGCGGAGTTGCCGGCTAGCTGACGTGCCTCGGTGTCCAGCCGGACTCGCCGCTGCAGACTGGTAGGGTCCCCGAGCGGATGCCGAGGAGATCGCTGCGAATCGCGTGGATCGGCAGCGGGCCGGGTACACAGGAGTCCGGCGGGGCTCCCGGCGTCGCGACCGAGTTGATGCTCGGGCTCGCCGGCCTCGGTCACCAGATCGATTGTTACCTCTCAGGTCGAGAGCGAGAGATTCCCGATCGCCTGGCCAGAGCGGATGGCGTGACTTTTTATTGGGGCACAGGCGAATGGCGCTGGGGTAGCTGGTACAACCGCACCGCGCTCGGCAGCTTCGTCTCGGGGCTGGTGACTCGCGGGCTCGGCTCTCTGCGAGTCCGCCGCAGCCTCAGAGATAGACATGCGGTGAACCCGTACGACGTGATCTTCCAGTTCAACAGCATCGAGGCACTCGCCGTGCCCCGGTCCCTCAGACATTCGCTCCCGCTCGTCATAGATGCCGGCACTCACAGCAAGGGAGAGCTCCGTCACCTGCTCGCCGAGCGCTCGCTGGCATTGCAGTGCCAGCCGGCACCCGTCTTCGCGCTCACGGTCGGCGTGATGTGGTTGCGCGTGCTCGTGCAACGACGTCTGATTCGCGCCGCGCGGCTGCTGGTGTGCATCAGCACCGTGTTTCGCGATCATCTCGTGCGCGACTACCGCGTTCCGCTGGAGAACACGGTTGTGATCCCCAACCCGGTACGCCTCGAACGCTTTGCCGCGGCCGACCTGACACGAGCGCTCGGAGCACCGCCCACGGTTCTAGTACTGGGCCGCATTTCCGCACGCAAGGGCATCGAGGACGTGATTGCGATGGCCCGGCGGCTGCACGACCGCGGCATCGACGCGCGCGTCCGTGTCGTCGGCGGGCCCAGCCTGTGGTCGGACTACACCGAGCTGCTGTCGGATCTCCCGCCGGAGAACTCGGAATTCGCAGGCCGCATCGCGCCCGCCAAGATTCCCGAAGAGCTTGCGCGTGCGGATGTGCTGGTGCAGGCCAGCACGTACGAGCCGTTCGGGTTGACCGTTGGCGAGGCGCTGGCGGCAGGCGTGCTCGTCGCGGCAACGAGCGAGGTGGGCGCGATCGAGAATGTGGATCGAGCCGTCGTCGCCGAGATGGCGCCCGGCGACGTCGAGGGTCTCACCTCGGCGGTCGTTGAGCTGCTCGCGCGGCTCGCACAGGACGCGCCCGGCGTTCGCGCGAAGGCTCGCGCCGAGGCCGAGCGCCTGTTTGCTCCGGACGTAGTCTGCCGGCAGGTATCCGACGCGCTGCTGGCGCTTGTGGTGTCGGCTGTTTAGAGTCCGCGGCGTTGGAGGACGTGGGGGATGGTGCGCAGCAGGATCTTGATGTCGGTCCACAGCGACCAGTTGGCGACGTAGAGATAGTCGATCGCGACCATCTCGCGTAGCGGCACCCGCGCGGGCCCGAGGAT
>DATHOH010000066.1:0-21883 GCA_035485155.1 Solirubrobacteraceae bacterium | reverse complement strand
ATTCTGCAGCGACGAAGTCGGCCGCATCGAACTTGGCTTGCGCGGCAGCCAGGGCTCGCGAAGCGCGCTCGCCGGGGTCCTCGGTGAACGTGACCGCTCGGTCCAGAAAGGCGGCGGCCGCAGCGATTCCGCCGCGACCTTCGGCCCTGCTGGCCGAATCGAGCAGCTCCTGCGCGACGCCCTCGTCCGGGGGTGTTGCAGCGTGCGCTCGATGCCAGGCACGGCGGTCCGGGTCCCGCTCGGGATCTGTGGCGGCTGCAAGCGCTCCGTGTGCGATGCGTCTCTCATCGAGCGACGCGGCGCGATACACCGCAGATCGCACCAGCGGATGTCGGAAGCGCACGCGCGTTGCGATCTCAAGCACGCCCGCGGCTTCGGCCGGCTCGGCCGCGTCCCTGCCGACCCCGAGCACCTGCGCGGCGCGCCAGAGCAGTGTGGCTTCCCCGACAGCGTCAGCCGCCGCAAGCAACAGCAGCTGTTGCGTTGCCTGCGGGAGCGCTGTGATGCAGCGTCCGTAGTAGTCCTCGATCTGTGCCGGGACATCCGTCGCGTCCGGGAGCGCGAAGCCGCCCGCGAGCCGCGCGCCCAGGCCGCCTGGAAGCTCCAACAGTGCAAGCGGATTGCCGCGCGTCTCAGCCACGATGCGGTCACGGACGCGCTCGTCGAGTCGACCGTGGTACGAGGTCTCGAGCAGGGCGCGCGCGTCGTCCTCGGCGAGTCCTTCCAGCCTCATCTCGGATAGCCCAACGAGATCAGGCTCGTCGGCAGGCTCGCGGATCGCGAAGGCCATCCCCACCCGCTCGGCCAGGAGCCTGCGAGCGACAAAGCCGAGCACCTGCCGCGACGCACCGTCGAGCCATTGCACGTCGTCCACCAGACACAGCAGCGGGCGCTCGTCCGCCGCGTCGGCCATCAGGCTCAGCGTCGCGAGCGCGACCAGGAAACGGTCAGGGGGATCACCTGCGCGAACGCCGAAAGCGACTCGCAGAGCCGCCTGCTGAGGCTCGGGAAGACGATCGAGTCGCTCCAGCATCGGGACACACAGCTGGTGGAGCCCAGCGAACGGCAGCTCCATCTCCGACTCGACACCGTCGATCTGCGCGAGCTGGAAGCCACCGGCCTGCCCCACGACGTACGCCATCAATGCTGTCTTGCCGACTCCAGCCTCGCCGCGTATGACGATGACCTCGCTGCGGCCCTGGCGGACGCTCGCGAGCAGCCGATCCAGTGTTTCGCGCTCGCCCGTTCGGCCCCGGAGCGTAGGCACGCGCATGGCCGGCATCGACCCCCAAGCGTATAGAGAAACGGCCACCGCGGTTCTCCCCGGGGCCGTGGCCAGGGCATCCCCAGATGCGACCACCGCGCTGCTCGAGCAGGGTGGCACGATGCCTACGATCGCGTTTGGTGGATTGGCGATCGTCGCGGCGGTGGCGCTGGCGGCTCCGCTGGCGCTTGGGCTGTTCCCGAGCATCCGGTTGCCGGCGATCGTGCTCGAGATCGTGCTCGGGATCGTGATCGGTCCTCAGGCGCTGGGTTGGGTTTCGATCGACACGCCGATCCGGGTGATGAGCCTCCTCGGGCTCGCGTTTCTGCTCCTGCTCGCGGGCCTCGAGGTCGAGTACGAGCGCTTTCGCGGTCGCCTGCTGCGCCTCACCGCATCGGGGTACGCGATCTCGTTCGGACTCGCGCTGCTGATCGGCCTCGGCCTGCACGCGAGCGGACTGGTCAAGTCGCCGGTTCTTATCGGCATCGCCCTGTCCGCCACCTCGGCAGGGATCGTGATACCGGTCCTCAAGGACGCGGCTCAGGTCGAGACGCCGTTGGGGCAGCTCGTCGTCACGGGCGCCTCGATCGCCGAGCTCTCCCCCATCATCTTGCTGTCGCTGTTCTTCTCGGGACAGACCACGAGCATCGGCGCGAAGCTGGTGCTGCTCGGTCTCTTCGGGCTGTTCGTGCTCGCCGTCGGAGTCGCCGTCCTCGGCGCCGAGCAGTCGATGCGCATCTCCGCGACGCTCCTGCGTTTGCAGGACACCACCGCGGAGATCCGCATCCGCGCGTCGTTCCTGTTGCTGACGATCTTCGTCGTGCTCGCCGAGCAGCTCGGCCTGGAGGCGATCCTCGGCGCCTTCCTCGCCGGTGCGATCGTCAAGCTCGTCGACCGCGACCAGAGCACCACCCACCCGCAGTTCCGCCAGAAGCTCGAAGCGGTGGGCTACGGCGTGTTCGTCCCGGTCTTCTTCGTCGCGACGGGCGTGCAGTTCCAGCTGAACGCCCTCTTCGCGAGCGCCACGAACCTCGCGCGCGTACCGATCTTCCTCGCAGCCCTGCTCGTTGCACGCGGACTCCCCACGCTCCTCTACAGATCGCTCGTCACCCGCCGCCAGACGCTCGCTGCGGCGCTGCTGCAGGCGACCTCGCTGAGCTTCCTGGTCGTCGCCGGCCAAATCGGTGTACAGCTGCATCTTCTGCGTCCCGCCGTCGACGCCGCGCTCGTCGCAGCCGGACTCCTATCCGTGCTGCTCTTCCCGCTGACGGCGCTGACCCTGCTCCGCACCACAGAGGTGAAGGCGCGATGAGTGCCTGAATCGCGCTCGCGTCGCCACTCGCTACCCGATTGTGAGCTGCCCGGCGAGCATCTGATCGACCCGTTGTTTGATCGAGCTGGCCGCGTCATCTCCGAGCAGCTCCCGTGCCTGATGCTGTGCGGTGCGCCACGCGGGTCGCAGCTCGGCGAGCTTCTCGGCGCCCGCGTCGGTGAGGGTCAGCATCCGTCCGTTGCCGTGCTCTGCGTGCTCGATCTGGATCAGACCTTCGTCCTGGAGCAGCCGCGCGTTTCGTGAGCCTGCGCTAGGCGACGGCTGCCGATTCCTGGACAGCGCTGGCTGCTTCGCGAATCACGTCGAGTACGAACGCTGGGTGGGAGAGCATCGGGACATGGCTGCTGTCGACGTCGTAGGCGGTGGCGCCCATACGGTTCGCCACGAAACGCTCGAGGTCGGGATTGACGGTTCGGTCATTGTTGGCGACGATGTACCAGCTCGGCTTCGACCTCCAGGCGGTGCCCGCAGCCTTTTCGTTGAACAGGTCGACGGCCGGCACACCTTGGGTCGACCAGACGAGCTGCTGCTCCTCCGCGGACAGGTCTCCAGCGAAGCAGTCGATGCCGTCCGGGAGCAGCCAGATGCGACCATCTGCAACCTCGATGTGCGCAAACACGTCGGTGGTCGGGAACTTTTCTTGCAGGCTCTGTGAGGTCTCGTCATCGTCCGGAGCGAGCGCGGAGATGTAGACGAGGCCGGCAACGCGCTCGTCGGCTCCTGCGGCTGTGATGACGGTCCCGCCGTATGAGTGACCGACGAGGATCGCCGGGCTGCTGACCCGCCCCAGCGCGCGTTTGACCGCGGCGACGTCGCCGTCGAGCGTGTCGAGGCTGTTCTGAGTGGACACGACTTCGTGACCCTCAGCCTGCAGCGTCGGTATCACCTTGCTGTAGCACGACCCATCGGCCCATAGGCCGTGGGCGAAGACGACGCTTGGCTTGCTCTGCGCAGACATGCTGATCCTTTCGGTAGTACCTGCGGCACCTGTGGAATCGAGCAGGAGCCCGACTCGTGGCGCCCGCGTTCTCTTGAGTCATGCGACTGTTTCTCGAAGGGTGATTAGGCCGCAGTCGAGGACAGCAACGCCATCGGCACCTCGACGCGGAGCGCCTCCAAGAGCGCCGCCAGCTTTCTGTTGCCCATCAGGTAGGCGATACAGTCGTTTTCGTCACCCGCGAGCTGCATCACTCCATGTACGTCGTTGCGCCAGTAGATGAGAAACCCGTGCGTGGCCCACTCGGCATGTGCATCTATGACCTCGGCCCAGCTCGCTCGGCGTTGCACGAGCGCGACGACTTCCTCGACGGGATCGGCGGGCACCGCCTGCTCGTAGAGCTGCTGGAACTCGCGAACGCCCGGGACCTCGACGGTCAGCCGTCTCGCTGTGTAGGTCTCATGGCTCGTTGCCACGCGCGCAACCTAGCTCCGCGCGGCGCCCGTCGCTTCAGTCATATGACTGCTTGCGCCTATCCTCCGCAAATGACCGTCTCGAGCCCGCCGGAGGTGGCCAGCGAGCTGATCGGGCGCAACGCCGAGGTTGCGCTCCTCGACGCGCTTCTGGACCGCGTGCGCGACCGCGGCGGTGCGCTGGTGATCGGCGGGGAGCCTGGGATCGGAAAGTCGGCGCTGCTGGAGCGCGCGCGGTCACGCGAGCTCCTTGGGTGTTCGCACGCTCGCGACCGTGGGCGTCGAGTCCGAGTCCGAGCTCGCCTTTGCGGGACTGCACCAGCTGCTTGGGCCGCTTGGCAACCGCATTGACAGGCTTCCCGATCCCCAGCGACGAGTGGCGCGAGGAAACAACGGCTTGAACTGTGCATGCGGCGGCGTGAAGCCGGCCGACATGCGCGCGACTCGGTTGGTGGCTACAAGCGCGAGACGAGTTCCGCCACGATCTCCGCGGCGGGCTGCGGCCGATTCGCAAGCGCAACGCTCTGTCCCGCCCACAGCGACATCGCCTCGATCTCGCCGGTTGTCCCAACGAGCGGGGGCGCGGGGGAATATCGAACGATTGGTTCACCCGAAGCGAAGTGCGCTATCACCCCTTCTGCCGGCCGACTACCCAGCGGCGGGCGGCCCGCGGCCTCCCACATCTCGGCCGTTGAGTTGTGGATGGCACGGTGGGGGGAGTCCGGCCAGCCCACGTCGTAAAGGTCGGGATACCACTCTGCATCGGTCTCGGTCGCGGCTATCAGGCGGCGCCGATACTCCCCGTGGATCGGCATCTCGTCGGCCAGCAGAAATCGGGTGCCGAGCCAGGCGGCCTGCGCGCCGAGCGCGAGCACGGCCACGACTCCCCGAGCATCCCCGATCCCACCGGCCGCAATGACCGGGACCGGTGCCACCGCGTCGACTACCGCCGGTACCAATGGCAGCGTTGCCACACCACCCCATACGTGCCCGCCGGCCTCCCAGCCCTGCGCAACGACGATGTCCACTCCACATCCGACCGCGCGCCGCGCTTCCTCCGCACTCCCGACCGTGTGCATCACAAGGCCTCCGGCGTCGTGTACCGGGTCGACATAGCTTTCGGGATCGCCCCATATGAACGACACGACCCGCAGGCCAGCAGAAAGGGCCTGGTCGAGTCGACGGTGCTGGTCCGAGGTCAGAGCGAAGTTGCCGCTAAACGGACGATCGGTCAGCGCTGCCGTTTCACGGACCCAATCGCCAGCGTCATCGGCCCACCACAACGCCACGCTGCCCAGAGCGCCGGCATTCGAGACCGCGGCGGGCAGGCGTGGATCTGCGGACACCGGCGCAGAAACGATCGGGTGGTCAATCCCCAGCAACTCGCACACCGGCGTGTGGATGCTCATTGCGATCGCCCCTTTCTGGCGCGCGCGGCGCCGATTGACTAGGCTCAATGTAGACCCGGATGGCTCCGATGGCGTCCCGGGTCAAGACTGGGCCACACCCGTCCGACGGACCGGGATCCGGACCCGTGACCGCCGGGCGCGAGTGGACGGACGGCGGCCATCGCGTCACTCCTCAACCAGCGACAGGAGCAGATCATGCGCAGCGACATCGCCCCCGGCGGCAGCTTCCCCGACTACGAGTTGCCCGACCACGAGGACGTCACGCGAAAGCTCAGCGAGATTCAGGGCGACGATCCCCTGATCCTCACGCTCGCGCGCGGGAACTACTGCCCCAAGGAGCACCAGCAGCACCTCGAGCTCGCTGCCAACTACCCCAAGGTCGCGGTGGCGTACACGAAAATCGCCACGATCTCGACCGACACCCATCACGCAAGCCAGGAGTTCCGCGCGTCGGTCGGCGCCCAGTGGCCCTTCCTCTCCGACCCGGAGCGGACCGTCCAGAAGGACCTCAAGATCCAGGAGTACACCGACCCCGAGCACGACCCGATGGTCCCCCACACGCTCGTGCTCAAGCCGGGGCTGGTGATCTACAGCATCTACAACGGCTACTGGTTCTGGGGACGTCCCTCCTTCGTGGATCTCTGGCACGACCTCCGGACCGTGACCAGCGAGATCCGCCCCGACTGGGATCTGAGCAAGCCCGGGCTACGCGCAAAGTGGGATGCAGACGACTACGCGCCGTTTCACGGATGGGACAAGCGCTCCCCCGAGTCCGTGCCGACGTCCTATCAGTCTTGACACCGGGCTGTTGTCACTATGACCGGCCGCCGGTGATGACTCAAAGACGGCGCGCACGCCCAGCGGAGGCTATGAGCTCAGCTCCCGGGCCCTGAGTGGCAGCCTCCGCGGCGAGCCGGCGCGGAGCACGAGGATGTCCACGTCTGAGCCGATCAGGTCCGCGACCATCAGCCGCTGGATGTCTTCGACGCCTTCGACGCGCTCTCCGCCGAGCTCGACGATCAGATCCTCGGGACGCAGGCCGGCCGCCTCCGCCGGGCTGTCGGCCATTACCTCGAGTATCTCCACGCCTGTTGCCTGAGCCCGCTCGCGCCGCGCCCGCGCCGGCAGCGGGCGCGGTCCACCGGCGATACCCAGGTACGCACGCCGCACGCGGCCGTGGTTCATCAGGTCGCTGATCACCTTGCGTGTCGCCTCGTTGATCGGCACCGCGAGCCCGAGCCCGACGCCCGCCACCGCGGTGTTGATCCCCACGAGCTCCCCGCGTGAGTCGACCAGTGCGCCACCAGAGTTGCCCGGATTCAGAGCGGCGTCCGTCTGGATCACGTTGTCGATCATCCGCACTGTGCTCCCCGACTGGGCCGGTAGCGAGCGCCCGAGCGCCGAAACGACGCCGGCTGTCACCGAGCCGGCAAAGCCGTGAGGGTTCCCGATCGCAACGACGAGTTGCCCCACCCGCAGGTGCGCGGCCTCGCCCAGCGGCGCTGGGATCAGGTCGTCGGCGTCGCTGCGGAGCACCGCGAGGTCCGACAGCGGGTCGGCGCCGGTGACACGGAAGCCGATCTCACGCCCGTCCACGAAGGTCGCCCGTCCGAGCCGGTCGCGCCCAGCCACCACGTGAGCAGACGTCAGTAGGAAGCCATCCGGCGTAAGCACGACCGCGCTGCCCGCGCCCGCAGGGACCCGTCCGCGAGAGGTGGCGCGGAGCACGCGCAGATTCGCGACGCTCGGTCCGAGCCGCTCGACGACGTCGACGACGGTCCGTGAATACGCGTCTAGCGCCGCCGCTTCGCGCGAACGTCCGGAATCTGCATCCGGCTCAGGCCCCGCCTGCGGGCGTGCGTCGGCCGGGTCGGCGACCAGATTGAACGTGGCGCTCACCTTCCCTCCTCGGATTTTCTCTTCGGCTGCATCGCATCCCACGATACGAAGCCTGCCGCCGGCGATCCGGCGGGGAGCGCGTTGCGGGCGGACGCTGCGGGAACCCGTCCGGCGCCTACCTGTCGGTGGCGGCTTCAGCCTTCGCGGCGAGCTCAGCGCGCGCCGCCTGAGGCGATGCCGCTCGCGCTCGGCGGCGCGACTCGCCGTCAGGAACCGTCGTTCACGAGTGCCTGATAGGGCCGGCAGGGCTCGTTGCGCAGCGCCGGGCAGGGCGGCAATCCGGTAGGAACGTTGACACCGGGCACGATCGGAAGGGTGAGATTGGCGGGCATGCCGGGCCCGAACGCGATCGACACGTTGGCCGTGGTGCCTTCTGGCTGCGTCTGGCTGAACGACCACACGGGCTGGGTGCCGTTGGGTGCAGAGATCGTGACCCGGATGCGCGAGCCTGCTCGGTAGACGTGCCCCTCGAAATACAGAGGGATCGTGACCGGGACGAATTCGTCAGCCGGCATCGCCTGCAAATCAGACGCGAGGAAGGTCGGAATCGGCTGGAGCGACGTGGGGGTCTGGTCGAACATGTTTGCCGAGGTGGTGGCGAGCTTGCGCTCACTGGCGCGGATCCAGCCGTTTTGGACAAAGGTCTCGTTGCCGTCGGGGCGCACCTCGCTGACCGTCGCCTGGAGATCGACGTTTGGAGTCGATGACTGCACCCAGAGGTTGACGGCGCCCGCACCGATTGCCGTTGTGTCGCTGCTGAGCGGCGCCGACACATAGGACGCGGCGGAGCCTGTCGCAGGCTGCGCCCATTTCCATTCCCACTGGGACGCGTCGCCCCAAAGCCCGCCTGAACCGGTGTTGGTCGAATAGTCCGTCAGCGGGGTGGCGCTCGCATCCGAGGTGTAGGAATCGACCCCGTGGGCCGCTGCCGGCTGTTCGCTGAGTGTGCCTTTCGCCCCGAGGTACCACGAGCGAGCTGTCGTCCCCGGGATCGGGAACGCTGAGAACGATTGTTCGAACGCGGGATAGGGGTTCCCGGGCGTCGCCCCGCCGGTCGGCGAGGTCCCCGCGCCGTTGTCGAACAGCACCCGAACCTCTGGGAGCGCCATGAAGGCCGACAGCGCCTTTGCGTATGACAGCGGTTGCTGGACCGGGTCCGCCGGCAGCGTGACGTTGTCCCCCGCAGGGACTCCCAGCGCCATCCTGTAGATGATCGGAGCTGCGAGATGGACGATCGCCCGGTCGTAGATCGGCGCTCGGTGCGCGACGAACAGCTCCAGGAAGTCGTACAGCCGGTCGAGGGTATATGGATCGACCGAATCGACGTGGGCGCCGTTGGTGAACGTGAACCACTTTCGTTCGGTGCCGGTGAAGTGCTGCGCCAAATCGGCGCAGTGCCCGCCGGTCTGCTCGTCCTCCCACTGGCACGCCATGAACGTCGGCACGTCGATCTTGTGAACGAACGTCACCGGGTCCAGCGGGTCGGCCACGGACGGGCTGTAGGTCGCGTTTTCCTTGATTTCTGCCAGCAGGTTCGTCGCCTGCCCGTGCAGGTCCTGGTTGCCCGCGCAAGTCTGATCACCTGCCTGTATCTGTTCGTAGGCCCAGTGCTCGCCGCTTGCGGGACCGGCCGGTTCGGCGTCGTGCTGTCGTTCTTCGGCCCACGGCACCGCGAAACCGGTGTTGAGGATGCCACCGGGATAAAGCGTCGTGGCTGTTGCGTCGAGTACCGACAGCGGCGCGATCGCCGCGAGAGCCGGGGGCTCGAGCTGAGCGGCGAAAAGCTGACTGATCCCGCCGTAGGAGATGCCCAGCATTCCGACCTTGTGGTGGAGTACCCACGGCTGATGGGCGATCGTCTCGATCACGTCGTAGGCGTCGAGGTTCTCCAGCGGTTCGAAGAAATCGAATGCGCCGCCCGAGCAGCCGGTGCCCCGCATGTTCACGTCGACCACCGCGAAGCCCATCAGGTTCGCCAGTTCGGCGATCCCGCTTTCCGGGCCCGCGGGGTTGGCGTAACCGTACCCCGAATATTCGATCAGCGTCGGGTAAGGCGCCGTGGGGCTCGCCGTTTGCGAGGCCGGGAGCTGGAAGGCTGAGCGCGAGCCAAACACGCCCGCCGGGATGCCAGGTGGATGGACGTCGATCGCCAGCTGGGTACCGTCGCGCGTCGTCAGGTACGTGTAGCCGCTGTCGGGGATCGACTGCCTGTAGAGGCCGGGATCCCACGGCGCCGCAGCTTGCGTGTGAACGGTGATCGGCCCCGATTCTTCGCTGGTCGAGCTCAACCGGACGCGGTAGCGCCTTCCGGGCACCACGTCCCGGAACAGCAACCCGCCAAGCGAGTCCGCGGTCTGCGTGGACACCGTTTGCCCATTCGAGCGCAGCAGCGACATCTGAGCGCTCGGCGCCAAGCCGGTGACGTACACCTGTTCCACGCTCCCGTGCGCGCTGAAGGCGGACGCAGCCGCAGCGGCGACCAGCCAGACGGCGGCTGCCGCAAGCGTTACGACGGCGCCGACACCCGTACGACGTCGGCGCGCGGACGCTGCGATGAAGCGGCTAGCGCGTCCCCCGCGCCGCGACACCATCCGATCCCGCACATCCCCAATGTACGTCCGCATCTACTACACAGTAAACAGCACTCGAGCGGTTGGCGGCCCCGTGACCCGGCAGCTGCGTCCGCCTATTGCTCGCGCGCCGGGATGGGCCCAACGAATGCTAGGCGCCCGGGAGCCGGGGAGCAGGTTGGCGAAGCAGTGGATGTGACTCGAGGGGTCGTCGCGTTCGGCGCTACGGTAGTGATGTGAGTACGGGCTCGCAGTCTCAGCGCGTCGAGTCCGCGCGGCCTGCCGGTGAGACCGTCGGGAGGCTGCTGTCGGTCAATGTCGGCATGCCGAAAGACGTGTCGTGGCAAGGGAGAACCGTCTTCACCGGCGTGTTCAAGGATCCCGTCACCGGTCGCCGCCGAGTCGGCAAGCTCAACGTCGAGGGTGACGGTCAGGGCGATCTGGCGGGGCATGGCGGTGAGCAGCGTGCGGTGTTCGTTTACCAGATCGGCTCCTATAGATTCTGGGAGCGCGAGCTGGGACGAAGCGACTTTGTGTGTGGACAGTTCGGCGAGAACTTCACCGTGGAAGGACTCGCTGACGACGAGGTGTGCATCGGTGACCGCTACAGGATCGGCACTGCGATCTTCGAGGTAACCCAACCGCGCGTGACCTGCTACCGCGTCGGTATCCGTATGAACGACCCGCGGATCCCCGCTCTGCTCGTCTCCCATCGCCGGCCGGGCTTCTACTTCCGTGTGCTCGAAGAGGGCGAGGTGCAGGCGGGAGAGGAAATCGTCAAGCTCGCGTCGGGACCCGAGCAGATGCCGGTCGCCGAAGCCGACGCGCTGCTATACCTCCCCGGCCACGAGCGCCAAGACTTGCTCCGCGCGCTGCGGATTCCCGCCCTCAGTCCGGGCTGGCAGGCCTCGTTCAGAGCCCTGCTCGATCAGGAACCCGGAACCGGCAACGACGGGCTCGCGGCAACCAGCCCTCCGCCCGCGTGGCCCGGCTTTCGGCCGCTGACCGTAACGGCGATAACGCACGAGAGCGACTCGGTGGTCTCGATACGTTTCGAGGATCCCAAGGGCGCTCCACTACCGGCCGCCCGCCCGGGTCAGTACCTCACGCTGCGAGTCCACCCAGACATGCGCAAGCGGGCGCTGTTGCGCAACTACTCCCTCTCCGGACCTCCCGCCGCGGACTACTATCGGGTCAGCGTCAAGCGCGAACGCGGCGGCTCCGCCAGCGGCTACCTGTGCACTCGCCTGTCCGTCGGCGACCAGCTCGACATCGCAGCACCGCGTGGCACGTTTATCCTCGACCGGACGCAAGCGCCGGTGCTGCTTGTCAGCGCCGGGATCGGTGCCACCCCCGTTCTCGCCATGCTCCAGGCGCTCGCTGAGGAGCACTCCGATCGAGACATCTGGTGGCTTCACGGCGCACGCAACGGCCGCGAGCATTCGTTTGCAGCCGAGGCTCAAGCGCTTCTGGCCTCGCTCCCGAACACGCACAGCTACGTGTACTACAGTCGTCCCGGTCCGAATGACGTCACGGGCCAGGACTTCGACGGCACCGGCCGTCTCACCGGGTCGGTTATCGCCAAGCTCGAACCGCCCAGCGATGCGCAGGCATACCTGTGCGGGCCCGCGCCTTTTATGGACGAGATCAACGCCGGTCTGGCGAGCCTCGGGATCGAAGCCTCACACCTCCACACCGAGCCGTTCGGGCCTGCACCGAGTGAGACGCCGGGCATCGCAGCGACGCCCATGCGGCCACCCCACCCGCCAGTCGGCGAGGCGGGCAACGGGCCGACGATCGAATTCGCCCGCAGCGACCTCGCAATCCCATGGAGGGAGGACTGCGCCAGCCTGCTCGAACTCGCCGAGGCTTGCGACGTTCCAGTCCGTTGGTCGTGCCGCACCGGCGTCTGCCAAACCTGTGAGACCGCGCTCATTGCCGGGAGCGTTGGTTACAGCCCCGACCCAGTGGAGCCGCCCGCCGACGGAAGCGTGCTCATCTGCTGCTCACAACCGCGCGGCGACATCGTGCTCGACCTGTGACCAGCTCGCGAGGCTCCTAGCGTGTCCGCTCGCGGTACGCGCGCACCTTCGTACGGTTGCCGCATACCGCCATCTCGCACCACACCGCCGAATGGTTACGGGAGCGGTCGTAGAACGCCCATTCGCAGGTGTCTGAGCGACAGGCCTTCACGCGCGGCCAAGTGCCGTCGGCGACGGCTGCGGCGACCCGTGCGATGAGCGCGGTCAGCGCGCCGGTGATCCCACCCGTGTCCGGTCGCACGTCGACATCTCCCCCTTGATCGAAGTGCACGCTCAGTTTGCCGGCTCGCGCTGTCCGCTCAAGCGTCGCCCACGCGTCAGGGCACTGCTGATTGCCGTTGTTGGCAAGTGCGAGCGCGCGAAGCGCCTCGCGTAGCTCGATCGCCGGCCTCAGGTCGGATTTCTGGGCGTCTGCGCCGTCGTCGGACAGCAGGTCCTGCGAGCGCAGCCAGCTCGAGAGCTCGCTGGGTGACGTGAGCGAGTCGACTTGCTCCTCAACATCCAACGTGTTGATGAAGTCGATCACCGCCTCGAGGTCGTGGGGGATTTCTGAGGGAGCTGACATTGACACCGGTGTTTTGTTATAGTCGGTTACGGAAACCAGCCATCGTATGACGGAGGTGTCCCATGAGTGTACCGCTGAAGCCCAATGTCCTCGGCCCCCCACGCCTCGCCGCTGAGAGTCGTACTCGGTCGATCCAAAGGCCGATGCCGGCCGCGCTTTCACGCCTGCTTGCGCGCTCGCTGGCCCCGCGACTCGACGGCGCACTGATCGCAGGCGACGACCCGGCTGGCTCGACCTTGCTGGCCGCCCGGGCGGCCCTTCTCACTTCAGCCCGAATGCGCGGGTCGCTCGCAGACTCGCTCCACGGTCTCGTTCGCGCTGCCCAAGGCCCTCAGCGTCGCTGGTGGGCGCTCGGGTCGCGCGCCGCCGTGCTCGCAAACGCGTCTGAGCTGGACGCGCTCGCGACGTTGCTCGCAAGCCAGACGCCGCTCTATGCGCGAGGCTTGGCGCTGCTCAACGAGCTGCTGACGGACGGCACGGGACCCGCTTACCGTGGCGATGCGACGGCGCTCTCACGAGCGCTGAGCGACGCCCGCACCGCACTGAGCGCCTGAGTAGCGATACGGGATCGGCTACCGCGAACACCTCGCCGCACCAGGCGCGACGTCAACGGCTTCAGCCCGCAGGCGCTGTCCCCGACGAGTCGGCGATCACCTCGCCAGTGAGCTCATAACAGGCGGCGAGCAGGCCGTCCTGGATGACGCGGTCGGCGACGGCGGGGTGGGTCTCGCGTGGCCTTCGATGGTAGAAGTGGCGGCCGCTTTGGCGCGCGAGTGGGTCGCTACTGGTTGCGAGCCAGACCTGCGTCTCGGCTCCGGGGCCGATCTCACCGGGCGCCTCGCGTCCCCCCATCTTCGTCCGCACCCAGCCAGGCTCCACGGAGCTGCTGAGGACGTCCGGCCAGCGGCGAGCAACCGCCGCGGCGAGCACGGCATCGAAGAGCTTGGAGTCGCAGTACGCCTGGTAGGCGTCCCAGCGCCGGTGCTCCCACTGCAGATCCCCGAGGCCTGGGTCACCTGACCTGTGCAGACCCGAGCTGAGGTAGATGAGCCGCGCCGGGCGGTTCACGAGCGCAGTCAGCAGGTAGGGCGCAAGGACATTGATCTGAAAGACGTGCTCGAGGCCGTCCTCGGTCTCGAGCCGCGCCCGCTCGCGGTAGCCGATACCGGCGTTGTGGATGATCGCGTCGAAGACGCCTGCGGCGTTGAGCAGTCCGGCCAGGGCTCGCGTGCTCGTGATCGAGGAGAGATCGCCAGGAAGCGCTGCCGTCGCTCCCGGCACGCCGTCCAACGCCTGCTGTGCGCGCGCGTCATCGCGGGCGTGCAGGATCACTTCGTGGCCTCCGCGGACGAGTTGCTTCGCTGCCTCGCGGCCGAGCCCGTCCGCTGAGCCCGTGACGAGCACCCTGGACATCAGACGAGCACGGAGCCGCCGTCCCCCGTGACGATCGTGCCGCTGCTCACGCGGCCTTCGGGGGTGAACCTGCCCGAGCGGTGATGCGGTCGTAGTTGAGCCGCATCAGCTCGATCACGTCGCGGATATCGTCTGCGCTCTCGATGCTGCGCGCGGCCGGGCCGTGCTTGTGGGGGAAGACCGGGTGCGGCGCGATCCGTCCCTGCGCAGCTAGCTCCTCCCAGATCTCCTTGGAGAAGAAGAAATGAGCGGCGTGGTCGCCGTGCAGGTGGCCGATCTCTCTTCCGCCGAGCTTGAACGCGAACTCGCCGCGGCGGCCCGGCCCCGCCTCGATGCCCGGCCACGACGTGACCGCGTCAGTGATCTGTTGGCTTGCGGTTGGTGTCTTGCTCATCGTGTCTCCATGCGCTCGAGGATCCTTTGCCTTCAACACTACAAACCGCCCCGTTCAGCGTGGTGCGGATACGCGACGCCAGTCCGGACCGCGCGGCTGACCGCACACTCGCGTGTCTTCAGTCGGGCCGCAGCAGACCGACGGCGTGACACTCACCGAGATCCTCTGCCATATCCTCGGAGGTGACCGTGTCGACGCTCGACGATTCTCAGACGCTCCGGGCGTTCGAGTCCGTGCCGGTCGGGCTGCCCGCCGGCCTGGAGATCACGTGGCTGGGAGTCTCGGGCTACTGCCTCACCTACGAGGGCGTGTCGCTGTATATCGACCCGTACTTGTCACGTGTCCCGTTGCGCTCTCTGCTGCTGCGACGCACAGCGCTCCCCGACCCCGTGATGCTCAACACCTACGGACGGGCGCCAGGAACTGTCGCCGGCGTCCTCGTCGGACACACACACTTCGACCATGCTGTAGACGCGCCGGCGATCGCCGCGCGACATCGCGTGCCCGCCTACGGGTCGAGCTCGCTGGCGCGCCTGATGGCATTGCACGGCCTTGGCGAGCTCGCGATCGAGATCGAGACGCATCAGCCCTATGAGATCGGTCCATTCCTGGTGACCTTCGTGCCCAGCCGGCATTCCAAGCTGCTGCTCGGGCGCAAGGTGCCGATGGACGGGCCGCTGACCTGCGAGGCGCTGGATGGTCTCGTGCCGACCGCATACCGTTGCGGACCCGTGTACGGCATCCGCCTGGAGGTCGGGGGGATCTCGCTCTACCACCAGGGAAGCGCGGACCTCGACGACGAGGAGCTGCGACACGACCCCGTCGACGTGTTCCTCGCGGGCGTCGCCGGCCGCGAGGTGACACCACGCTACTGGGAGCGCGTACTTCCACGGTTGGACCCTCGTGTGATCGTCCCCACCCACTACGACGATTTCTTTATCCCCCTCGGTGGCCCCGAGCGATTCGTCCGCAAGGTCAACCTAGCCGGGCTTCACGACGAGATCGCCGCAGCCTCAAGCGACGCGACCGTCGCCGCGCTGAGGCGCATCGACACGATCTGAAGATAGACATCCGGCCGACAGCTACATCGCGCGAGAAGCAGCTGACCCTGCTCGCAGCCGTGCTCGGGACGAGCGTGGTGTTCCTCGACGCGAGCGTAACCAGCGTCGCGTTGCCCGCGATCCGACGCGACCTTGGTGGCGGTCTGGCGGGCCAGCAGTGGGTGACGAACGCGTATCTGCTGACGCTCTCGTCGCTGTTGTTGATCGGCGGCTCGCTTGGAGATGTATTGGGTCAGAAGCGCGTGTTCTTGGTTGGCGTTGCCGGCTTCGGGCTCACTTCGGCTCTCTGCGCCGTCGCGACGTCGATCCCGGAGCTGTGCGTGTTCCGTTCGATGCAGGGGGTGTGCGCGGCGCTGGTGACGCCTACCGCACTGGCGGTGATCATCCACGTGTTTCCCGAAGACGAGCGGGCCAGGGCGATCGGGACATGGACGGCGCTCAGCTCGGTCGTCGGGGTTATCGGGCCGTTCATCGGGGGAGTGCTGATCGCTGCCGGCTCGTGGCGCCTGATCTTTTTGCTCAATGCGCCGCTCGTACTCGTGACCGTGATGCTGATTGCCCGTGGCGTGCCTGGGAGCGCGAGCGCCGGCGGCGCCGGGCGCCTGGACTTCCCCGGCGCCCTCTTGGCGGCGATCGCGCTCTCGGGTTCGGTGTTCGCTGTGACCGAGGAGCCTGCGCGCGGATGGAGCACCCTGGTGGCCGGCTCGCTCGCGGCAGGGATTCTGGGAGGCATCGCGTTTGTTGCACACGAGGCGCGAGCCCGGGCGCCGATGCTCCCACTGAGCCTGTTTCGCGGGCGCAACTTCACGATGGGAAACCTGGCGACGTTGACCACCTACCTTGGACTGGGCGGTGTGATCTTTCTGCTGCCCGTGTTCCTGCAGGAGGTAAGCGGCTACAGCCCCATTCAGGCGGGGCTTGCGCTTCTGCCGGTCACCTCGCTGCTGATCGTGCTCTCCCGCCGGTTCGGTGCGCTCGCCGACCGCTTCGGATCGCGGGTGCTGATCAGCCTCGGGGCGCTGGTTGCCGGGTGCGGCCTTTTGCTCCTGGCGCGCGTCGATCAGCGCGCCGACTATGTCAGCGAGGTCCTGCCGGCGCTGCTCGTGTTCGGGTTGGGACTCGCGATGCTTGTCGCGCCGTTGACCGCCACGGTGCTTGGGGCAGTGGAGGAGGATCACGCGGGTGTCGCCGCCGCGGTGAATACCACGCTCTCACGCGTCGCGCAGCTCTTCGCGGTCGCCGTGCTGGGAGCCGTGGTCTCTCTTGCGTTTGCCAGTCGCGTCGACGCGACGCTAGGAAGATCCGCGATCGATCCCGCTGGCCGCGCGGCGATCAGCCGCGCCGAGCGACAGCCTCTCGGCGCACTCAGCCTGGAAGGAGTACAGCCTCGAGAGCGGCTTCTTCTCAGCGCGGCCTTCGACGATGCGTCGGTGCACGCGTTCCGCGTGGCGGACACGATCGCGGCCATCCTCGTCGTGAGCGGAGGTCTCGTTGCGCTCGCCGGGATCCGTAATCCCCGCCGCATGGTGGCTGCCGAGCTGTGTCCAGCTGGGGCGCTCTGCGGAGCCAGCCAAGAACTTGTCAGTACTGACCAGTCTCGAATCTTGGACCGGGGTTTCGTCGACCGCGCCGTCGAAACGCCGTCACATTAGCCCGGTTCGCGGGCCTGCATCGGCAGCCGGAAGATGAGCGCAAACGCGGCGGCGACCGGGGCCAGACATGCCCAGGCGGTGATCGCGAGTGCGTGCGTCGGCGAACTTCTGACGAAAGCTGAGAAGAAGACGGTTCCCAGGGCGGCGGCGACCGAGGCCGACGTCCGCCGCGCCGCCGGGCGCACCACCGACGCGGACCGCGACGATGCAGTCGCCCGGATCCGCGACACCTTCGTCGGCTTCCGGCCACGCGTTTCCCGCTCCTAGTAGGCCACGCCTCCGAGCTCGTCGCCGGTGCCGGGGGCTGCCAAGGTGTGGGCACCGTTGCCGGGACGCCGAGGTTGAAGTGACGCTGGGCGGGGTCGGGGCGGCGGTCCGTGTTCATGACGTGAAGGTAAACAACGCACGCCGTGCAAAGGACCCGGCTGACGCGCTGCGGGAGCCGAATAGACTCCAGCTTTGCTCCGATCTCTAGCTTAGGAAGGAGGTTCCGATGACCGCTAAGGCGGCTTTCGAGCCTGACGAGTGGAAACTCGTGGAGGAGGGTCCGACGAGCGCTGCGATGCTCGTGATCACATCTCAGCGCGGAGGGACGTTCCGCGAGACGTTGGCGATGGGAAAGGAGTACTCCGAGGCGCGCCGGCAGCATGGCCAGAGCGAGCTGCTTGACGAGCTCGTTGGTGCTCGACCCCACGTCGATCACACGCGCTTCCACTCGCCCGAGGAGTTGACCGCGCACGTGGTGGCGCGGCTTCAGGAAGCTGTCGCTGTCCTTCAGAAGAAGGCCGAGGCGCAGGAGGTGGAGGACTACAGGACCTTCGTCGTGAACCTGTCCGAGCGCGTTGCCGGGGCACACTCCGAGGGCGCACAGCCGGTGAGTGAGCATGAGCGAGCGGCGATAGAGGCCATCAAGGGGGCGCTGGGGTAAGAGACGTTCCGGGCGAGAGGCGCTCGGCCCTCGAGGGCGGGCAACACTCCCCCCGACAGACAGCTGCGCTAGTCACGTGGCTTGGGGCGCCCCGCTCGTGGGGGCTCGCGTCGAGGCGAGGGCGGGATGGCAGCGCGGGGGACGAGCTGGCGCGCTCGCCACCCGCCTGCACGCGGTCAGACCGTAGCCACTGCCTTGCGGCGCGCGCCGAGTCGCTCTTCGGCGTAGGCGCGCCCGCGCTCAGAATCACCGGTGGCGAGCGTGGCGATGTCTGCGAGGGTAGCGATCTGGCCAAAGCCTCCCCAGGTGCCGTCGGGCACCTCTGGTGTGAATACCCACACGCGTCCCGGATCGCGTTCGTGCGCGCCCTGCTCGGCGTCGAGTACCGCTTCGGTGATGTCGTGAACCATCGCTTGGCGACGCTCGGGCTCGTACTGCCCCTCGGGCACCGAGGCGATGAATCGGTAGTGGGGCGCTCCGGCGCGCTCGCCTGCGACGTAGACAGCCTCGGGGCGGTGCACGAACAGCCACGCGATCGAGCGGACACGTGGGTTGGTCGGGTCGGCCCCCTCGTTCGTCAGGAGCATGTCTGTGAGGTCGCGGAGCAGTTGCTCCTCGGCTGCTGCCGTGAGCGCACCGGCGGGTATGTAGGCGTCGAGCATGGGCATGCGGAAGGGCCTCCTTGCGGCCGAGCGGCCGCCGTCGCTTCGGGTCCAATTATCACTCTCTTTATAGGAGTGACTATCGCGGCGAGACCATACACGACTCGCTTTCCTTATGCAAGCGATACAGTCTGGGGGAATGAAGCGCACCTCTCTCAGCGACCACCCGTGCTCGATTGCAAGGACGCTGGACGTGGCAGGCGAGTGGTGGACGCCGCTGATCGTGCGCGACATCGCCTACGGCGTACGGCGCTTCGGCGAGATCCAGCAGGACCTGGGCGTCTCGGCAAACGTGCTCTCAGACCGCCTCGACGGACTGCTCGCCGAGGGCATCCTCGAGCGCCGCCTGTATCAACAGCGTCCAGAGCGCCACGAGTACCACCTGACCCAGAAGGGCGCCGAGCTGATCCCGCCGCTGCTGGCGCTGATGCAATGGGGCGATCGCTGGCAGTGGCCAGGTGAGCGCGGACCGGTGCGCGTCACTCACGGAGAGTGCGGGCACGAGGTACGCGTGGAGGTTCGCTGCGAGCACTGTGAGCGGGAGGCGCAGACAGGTGAGCTGCGGGCAAGCGCACGATCCGGCGTCGTCAAGCAGGTCCCCGCCGACCATCAGCCGGGGAGTGTCTCTGCGCGCCGGCTTGTGGAGGCGCAGCACGGCGTGTCACTCGAGCCTTGAACTGGCGTCCGCTCAGACCGGTCGGGCCAGGAAGCCGCCGAAGCGTTTCATACGACAGTCGCGGCGATCGAAGTGCCAGGACGATGTGCCGAGTTGCTTGAGTGTCAGCGGCGCGTTGCGGGGTCGAGGCTCAGAAGGCCTACGCGCTCCACCCGCGCGGCGCGCTCGGCGTACCGTGACGCTGCGATCTCCTCGAGCGCGAGCGCGTCCTCATAGGCTTCCCAGGCTTGCTCGGCTTTGGACCAATCCGCGTCGACCCAGGAGCGGTAGGCGAGCGTGACCCGGGTGCAGTGCTCGCGCCATCCTAGGTAGGCGTCGTTACCGAGCTGCACGGGTCGTCCCCGCTTGGCGTCATGCGCGAAGCTCGTGATCGGCCCGCCAGGAGCCGCTGTGGCGTTGGCAGGGCGGTTCGCTTGGCCATCGAGTCTGCCGCGAACGTTGACGTGAATGAACGTCCGGACTCGCTCAAGCAGGCGATCGGACTCCCGCTTTGGCGGCATCAGGCGACTCGGAGGGGCCGCGGCGAGGCGACTCTCGACGCCGTTGCTGTTTCGTGCTGGCATCTCTGTCTCCTTCTGTTGTGTCCTTTCAGCTGGATCTAGGCCCGCCGATGGTGGTTGACCACCTCAATGTTGTTGCCATCGGGATCGAGCACGTACGCGGCGAAGGTTGCCTCGATGACTCCGGCACGGGCTCGCAGCCGCTGGCGCTGTACTCCGCCGCCCAGACACCATGATCAAGCACAGCATCGAGATCAACCGCCCGGCCGAGGAGGTGTTCGGGTACCTCGATCAGGTTGAGCGGCACAACGAGTGGCAGAGCGCGCTCGTGAGCACAATTGTCGAGACTGACGGCCCCACGCGCGTAGGTACGCGAGTGGTCGAGCGCCGCAGCGTTCCGGGTGGGTCGCGAGACTCCCATACGAGATCACAGAGCACGACCCCCCCGCGCAAGGCCTCGTTCCGCGGCACCGCCGGCCTGATTCGGCCCGTCGGCACATACACGGTCGATCCGACGGGCGAGTCGAGCTCATGCATGAACTCAGAGCTCGACCTCAAGGGTCACGGAATCGGCAAACTGTTTGCAATCCTGGCGCGCCGGCAGGCTGCCAGGCAGGTGTCGATAGACCAAGAGAAGCTCAAGGAGCTGCCTGAAAGCGGCGTCGCGGCGGCGGGTGCGAACTGACGCCATAGCGCACACTTCCGGGGCACTGGGCGTCGGGGTTTGGGGTGAATCAGGCGCGATTCGGCTGGGTTTGGGCGGCGGCTTTCCGGATGCCGCCCAGGCGGCGTACGCCGCTGCTCGTGGCCCTCGCTCCGCTCGTGACGCTCGAACGGTCAGCGTGCCGCGAGCTCGCTGGGGCGCCCGACGGCTGCGTGCAGAATCCAGTTGACGATGCTGATGATGACGGCTGCAAGCGCTGCCCACCAGAAGTTGTCGATTGCGAACTGGGGAACGATCCAGTGCGTCAGATAGAGCATCAACACGTTGATGAGGAAATAGAAGATGCCCAGCGTGACGACGATGAAGGGGATCGAGAGTATCGCGAGGACGGGCTTCAGAAACGAGTTGACCAGCGTGAAGACGAGGCCGGCGACAAGCGGGACCCACCAGTCTGCGCCGTAGCTGAGACCCGCCAGCAGCCAGGTAGCCACGTAGAGGGCGAGCGTGTTGAACAGCCACGTGATTGCGAGCGCCGCGAGCACAGCGACAGCGTAGTGCCGGGAGCTTCGCGAATGGAGCGAACCGACCTCAAGTCGAACCGCTCGGCACGCCTTCCCGGCGAGCGCATGTCGCTGAACGACGTGGACTAGCTTCCGGCGAGTCGTCGATCTCGTTCAGGGGCGGCGGAAGACTGAGTGGGTGCCGACGCGCCGCCAGATGACGTGCGTCTGGTCCGGTCGACCGCTGTGCCGTACTCGAAGGTCGCACGGCCGTCCGGCGCCCAGGTCATCTCCCAGACGCCAGGATGGCCCTGCACTCGCTTGACGCGCAGCCGTGGATGGAAGCTCTGGCCTCCGTCGGCGACGTCAGCGATGAACTGTGCAAGCGCTTCGCGGAACGCTCGCTGCTGTTGCGGAGTCAGTCGGTCCCAATCGCGCCACAACGACGCCAGGACTTCACGCGTCGGCATCGAGCGGCTTCGTCCGCTCGTCCAGGGCCGCTAGGAGCTCTGCATCGGCGTCGAAGGACGTAACGCGACCCGTTGCTAGATCGTCGTCCGCCTCGCGCTCCTTCTCCTGCCACTCTCGCGTCCAGAACCACGCCTGTTCAGGGTCTATGCGGCCGGCGCTGATCTCGCCCAGTAGGACAGCAGCGCCATCGATGGCGCCGTCAGGCAGACGGTCCACCAGCTCGTGTAGCTCAGCCTTGGTCATGCTCTGATTGTCGCACGGAAGCGTCCAGTGCTCGACGGACGGTTCGTCTGGTGTCGATGCGACCCGCTGGAGTTCTGGAAGGAAGGTGGCCGGACCCCGTTCATGGGTCCACCTGTTGTGAGAGTCGGTGGTTGTTGTTGTGCTGCAGGTTAGGGATGTCGCCGTCTCGCGGAATGAGCCCGAAGGGCGAACGCAGGGAGGCGGCGAGCGCGTCTTGTCGGGCCCTC
>DATHOH010000065.1:0-124541 GCA_035485155.1 Solirubrobacteraceae bacterium | reverse complement strand
GCCGTAGACCTTCACGAGTGCCACGACGGCGAACAGAGCGAGGATGAATACCTCGGCGCCGAGTAGGACCTGCTGAATGCGCGCCGACAGCTCGATGCCGCGATAGCAGATCCAGGTCATGATCGCGATCCACAGGACCGCGGCGATGATCAGCGCCGCTTTGGATTCGCCGAGTTCGGTGAAGCCGAAGAGCTTGAACGTGTAGATCGCGGCGATGTCGGCCAGCGAAGCCATCACGATCAGGTCGGCGAGGAAGATCGCCCATCCGTTCAACCAGCCGGTCATCGGCCCGAACGCGCGCGTCGTCCAAGCGAACGTGGTGCCCGCGTCGGGGTCGGCGCGGTTGAAGTATTTGTAGGCCGAGGCGACGAGCAGCATCGGGATGAAGGCGACGAGGATCACCGCGGGGGCGTGCACGCCGACTCCCTTGACGGCGACGATGAAGCCGAGCGTCGCGGCGAGCGAGTAGGCGGGCGCGGTCGAGGCGACGCCGATGACAATGTTGGACACGTAGCCGATCGCGCCTTTTTTCAGGCCCTTGTCCATGACGCCCGACGATGCGGGAGATCCGGATACGGCGGTGCTCTCGGTGGCCATCCAGGCTCCTCTCGTGGACGCGGCGGGCGCGGTCGCGCCTGCAAAGCAAATGTACGGTCCCGGTCGGCCGATACGCAATGGGCGCGATCCCCAAAACCTCGGCGAACGCTTGGCCGAGTCGTACAATGGCAGGGAAAGTTGTTGACCGGGCGGCTCATTGAGTGGGCCATGGAGAGCGGTTAGCGTTGTCCCGAGTGTCTAGTCAGCGATCGAGAGGGCGGGTTTTTGATGTCCGGTGATCTCCAAGAGCAGGCCAAGCGGCATCTGTGGATGCACTTCACGCGAATGGGCTCCTTCGCGGATCCCGGGCACGAGGTGCCGGTGATCGTCCGCGGCGAGGGCTGCTACGTGTACGACGAGCACGGCAAGCGCCACCTCGACGGGCTGTCGGCGCTGTACTGCGTGAACATCGGCCACGGTCGCGCGGAGCTCGGCGAGGCGGCGGCGGCGCAGTCGAAGGAGCTCGCGTTCTACACGAACTGGAGCTATGCGCACCCGCGCTCGATCGAGCTGGCAAGTCGCATCGCGGAGCTCGCACCGGGAGACCTGAACCGTGTGTTCTTCACCTCTGGCGGCTCAGAGGCGGTGGAGTCGGCGTGGAAGCTCGCGAAGGCGTATCACGCAGCCACTGGCGAACCGCGCAGGCACAAGATCGTCTCGCGCAACCTGGCCTACCACGGCACCTCGATGGGCGCGCTGACGGCGACGGGCCTGACGCCGCTGCGCGTGCCGTTCGAACCGCTGACGCCGGGGGGCGTGCACGTGCCGAACACGAACTCGTATCGCTGGCAGGAGGACCGCGACCCGCTGTGGGCGGCGGACGCGATCGAGGAGGCGATCGAATTCGAGGGGCCGGAGACGGTGGCGGCGGTGATCCTCGAGCCGGTGCAGAACGGCGGCGGCTGCTTCGTTCCGCAGGAGGGCTACTTCCAGCGGGTGCGTGAGATCTGCGACCGCCACGGCGTGCTGCTGATCTCCGACGAGGTGATCTGCTCGTGGGGCCGGCTGGGACACTGGTTCGGCTGCAAGCGCTACGACTACGAGCCGGACATGATCACGACGGCGAAGGGCATCAGCTCTGCTTACGCCCCGCTGGGCGCGGTGATCGCGGGCGATCACATCGCGGAGCCGTTCTTGCACGGCAAGGCGATCTTCAACCACGGCTTCACGTTCGGTGGTCATCCCGTCGCGTGCGCGGTTGGGCTGGCGAACATCGAGATCATCGAGAACGAGGACCTGTGCGGGCACGTGCTGGAGAACGAGGTCGGTTTCAGAGACATGCTCGAGAGCTTGCGCGACGTGCCGATCGTGGGTGACGTGCGCGGCGCGGGTTACTTCCAGGCGATCGAGCTGGTGAAGGACAAAGACACGAAGGAAACGTTCGACGCTGAGGAGTCAGAGCAGCTGCTGCGCGGCTTCCTGTCGGGCGAGCTGTACAACCGCGGGCTGATCTGCCGGACGGATGACCGCGGCGATCCGATCCTGCAGCTGTCGCCGCCGCTGATCGCCGGCGAGCAGCAGTTCGAGGAGATCGAGGCGATCTTGCGCCCGGTGTTGAGCGAGGCCGCAGAGCGGGTGGAGCAGTGGAGCTCACTGTCGCAAGCCTGATCGACGAGCTCGGCTTGGAGCTGGTCAGCGGTGCGAAGTCCGCCCAGGCGCACGTACGCTGGGTGCACTGCACCGAGCTGACCGATCCGACACCGTGGCTGAAAGGCGGCGAGCTGCTGCTGTCGACGGGCATCCAGCTGGCCGGCCCGAAGTCCCAGCGCGAGCTGGTGGACCGGCTCGCCGACCACGACATCGCGGGTCTCGGCTTCGGCACGGGCTTCGCTTACAAACGGCTGCCGGCGGCGCTGGTGACGCAGGCGCGCAAGCGCGAGTTCCCGCTGTTCGAGGTTCCCTACGAGCTGCCGTTCATCGCGATCACCGAGCGTGCGTTCGAGCGGCTGCTCGACGAGCGCTACGAGCTGTTGCAGCGGACGATGGTCGGCGACGTGCTGGCGGAGGTGCTGACGGGGCACCTGTATCCGGAGGACCTGCAGGCGCGGCTGCGTCCGTTTGGGATCGGCGAGCAGGTGGCGGTGCTGGCATTCAAGCCGCCGGACCCGGGCGCCGCGGCGGAGGTCGTGGAGCGGAGCCTGCAGCGCGAGCGCGTTCCGAGCCTGGTGGCGCTCCGCGCCGGGCTGGTGTGCGCGGTGATCGATCCGGGCGCCGGGGCAAGAGGGTCGACGCCGCTGGCTCCCGTGGAGCTCGCGCGCACGATCCGCGCCGAGCTCGCACGCCGCTTCGGCGACGTGCACGCGGCGGCAAGTCGTCCAACGGCGACGCACTCGCTGCGGATGGCCTTCCACGAGGCGCGCTGCGCGCTCGAAGCGGTGCGGCTGCGCAACGGCAGCGGTCCGGAGGTCGCAACGTATGAGGATCTGGGCGCCTTCCAGCTGCTGTTGTCACTGCAGGACGACGATGCGCTCAACTCGTACTGCCGCAGCGTGCTCGGTCCGATCGAACAGGGCGAGGGCGACTATGGCGACGAGCTGGTGCGCTCGCTGGACGTGTTCATCGAGCACAACGGGCATTGGGAGAAGGCGGCCAACGCACTGTTCTGCCATCGGCACACGCTGCGCTACCGCATCCGCCGTATCGAACAGCTGACGGGGCGCGACTTCTCCAACGCGCGCGACCGGATTGAGTTCTGGCTGGCACTGCGAGGGAGGGAGTTGGCACGATGAGGATCGGAGTTCCGACCGAGGTCAAGAGCGACGAGTACCGCGTGGCGATCACGCCGGCAGGGGTGAGGGAGCTGACGGCGCGCGGGCACGAGGTGCTGGTCCAGCGCGGCGCGGGCGAGGGAAGTGCGATGAGCGACGAGCAGTTCCAGGCGCAGGGCGCGCTGATCGTGGCGGATGCGGACGCACTGTTCGCCGAGGCGGAGCTGGTCGTGAAGGTCAAGGAGCCCCAGCCGGAGGAGGTCGCGCGCCTGCGCGAGGGGCAGACGCTGTTCACCTACCTGCACCTGGCTGCCGAGCCGGAGCTGGCGCGCGGGCTGATGGCCTCGGGCGCGACGTGTATCGCGTATGAGACGGTGGAGGATGCTGAGGGGCGCCTGCCGCTGCTCGCGCCGATGAGCGAGGTGGCGGGCAAGATCGCGACGCAGGCGGGCGCGTTCATGCTCGAGAAGCCGCTGGGCGGTCGCGGCATCCTGCTCGGCGGCGTGCCGGGCGTCGCGGCGGCGACGGTGCTGGTGATCGGCGGCGGCGTCGTGGGCATGAACGCGGCGTTCATCGCGATCGGAATGCAGGCGGACGTGTTCGTGTTCGACCGCTCGATCGACCGACTGCGCGAGCTCGAAGTGGCGTTTGCGGGCAGAGCTTCGACGGTCTACTCCTCGACGCTCGCGATCGAGGAGATGCTGCCGGCGGCGGACCTGGTGATCGGCGCGGTGCTCGTGCACGGCGGTCGCGCGCCGCGGGTGATAACGCGCGAGCAGCTGCGGCTGATGAAGCGCAATGCAGTGCTGGTGGATGTGTCGATCGACCAGGGCGGATGCTTTGAGACATCGCGTCCGACGACGCACTCCGACCCGACGTACGAGGTCGACGGCATCACTCACTACTGCGTGACGAACATGCCCGGAGCGGTGCCGATCACCTCGACGTACGCGCTGACGAACGCAACGCTGCCGTACCTGATCGAACTCGCTGAGCTCGGCGTCCGTGAGGCGCTCGAGCACAATGATGGCCTGCGCAAGGGTCTGAACGTGGACCACGGTCAGATCACGCACCCGGCGGTCGCCGAAGCGCTCGCTGTGGCGGAGCCCGCAGCGCGCTGATCGTCCGCTGGTTGCCAGTAGCTAGTCCTCGAAGCTCGCGGGGCGCTTCTCGAGGAACGCACCGGCGGCCTCGGGCACACCGTTGCTGAACGTGGCCATGATCTGCTGGCGATCCTCGTACTCGACGGCGGTCTGCTGGGAGGGGATCTCCAGGGCGCTCCACATCCCGCGCTTCGTGAGCCGCACACCCCACGGCGCGAGCGCGGCTATTTCGACGGCCGCCTGCGCCGCGCGCGCGAGCAGCGCGTCCTCGGCGACGACGTCGGCGAGCAGGCCGATCCGCAGCGCCTCCTCGGCGTCGAACCGTCGCCCCGTGAGCATCAGCTCGTGTGAGCGCGAGGCGCCGATCAGGCGCGGGAGCAGCCAGCTGGTGCCCATGTCGCAGTTGGACAGGCCGATGTTGATGAACGCCGCCCGGAAGACCGCGGTGCTACTCGCGTAGCGGATGTCGCAGCCGAGGCTCAGCGCCAGGCCGAGGCCGGCGGCGGGGCCATTGACGGCGGCGATCACGGGTTGCGGCAGGGCGCGCAGGGCGAGCACGAGCTTGGACATGTGCTCCTGGTTGTCGAGGCGGTCCCGCGGCAGATCGCTTTCGTTGTTCGCCGGCGCGGCGCCGTAGCCGCGAAGGTCGACGCCGGCGCAGAAGGCGCGCCCGGCGCCGGTCAGGATCACCGCGCGACAGGAGCGTTGCAGCGTGATCCTGCGGAGCTCGACGTGGAGCGCCTCGCACAGCTCCGCAGTCATCGCGTTGAGCTGGTCGGGCCGGTTGAGCGCGAGCTGCACGACGTGGGGCGCAGGCTCCTCGACGAGCACGAGCGGCGTCATCGCAAAGGCTCCAGCAGCTGCGAGCTCGCCACGCTGGGCCCGGGCGGGAAGTTGTCCAGGTACCAGCGCGCGTGCGTCAGCAGCCGCTCGCGCGGGAAGCGCCGCGGCTCGGTCAGCAGCAGGCGGGCGTACTCGTCGGCAATCGCGGAAAGGGTTCTCGCGGTGAGCTCCGGGTCGGGCGTCTCACTACCGGGGGGCGACACCGGGCGCAGGGCCAGAGCGAGCTTTGCGAGCACGGCGCGGCGGCCGCGAGCAATGCTCTTGCGCAGGAGCTCGGGTGAACCCTCGGGCGCCATCAGCACGAGCCGCCAGGTGCTGGGGTGCTGCTCCACAGCGCCGAGGTAGGTGCCCAGGCTCTCGAGCATCAGATCGACGGGATCGCCTTCGCTGAGGTCGCCCAGCTCGGTTTCGGATACCTGCGTCAGCGCGCGGCCCATCTCGCGCTCGACCAAAGCCTCGAGCAGCCCGGACAGGTCACCGAAGTGCTCGTACACGATCGGCCGCGAGATGCCGGCGCGCCGCGCCACCGCCTGGATCGACACCGCTGCGAAGCCGCGCTCGGCGACCAGCTCGTTGGTCACGTCGAGCAGCTGCTCTCGCCGCGCGGGCGCGGTCATTCGCGTGGGGCTGAGCGTGGTGGCCTGCGACACCGGCCGTATGCTACGCCACCGTCGGTTACGCCGATGTAGCCTGCGGCGTGCTTAGCGAATAGCCAGTTCGTCGCCGACGGCGAGAACGGGTATCCCGAGGCGCTGCTGCTTCGAGCGGTACATCGCCGTGTCGGCCTGCTCGATCAGCTCCTCGGCGCCGACGGCCCGCTCCGCGACGGCGACGCCGACGCTCGCGCACAGCTCGATGCTGCCGGCCGGGAGCTCGCAGGTCCCGCGCAGGGCGTGGCTGATCCGCTTGGCGGCTTCCATCGCGACCGCGCGTCCGCGCACGCCGCGCAGCACGATCAGGAACTCGTCTCCGCCGAGACGGCCGAGCGCGTCGCTGGAGCGCATCGCTGCTTTGAGACGTTCGGCGACCTGCACGAGCACCTCGTCGCCGGCGGGGTGCCCGAACGTGTCGTTGATCGACTTGAAGCGGTCGAGATCGACGTAGACGACCCCGGTGTCGGCCGAGGTCTCGAGCTCCGCCGCGAGCGCGGCGATGATCGAGGAGCGGTTGTGCGCTCCGGTGAGTGCGTCGAACGTGGCCCGCTGCTCGAGCTCGCGCCGGACACGCGCGCTGTCTGTCACGTCCTGTACCGACGCGATCACACCGACGACGGCGCCGCTGTCTCGTGCAAGTGGACGGACTTTCACGAGGATGTGACGGCGCTCGTCGAACGGGAGCAGCGCCTCGACCTCGACGTCCTCGCCGACGCCGGTGCTCAGCGCGCGCTCGACGACCGCTTCGAAGGCCTCCAGGTCCTCGTCGGTGAGGATCTGGGTCAGCTCGTGCAGCTCGACGGTCGCGACCGCCGCCTTGCCGTCCGCGGCGTCGGGCGTGTCCGCGGTGGCCTCGGCGCAGGTGAGTTGCGTGTGCAAGATCTCGAGCAGACGGGCGTTGTGGTAGACGACGTTGCGCTCGCTGTCCAGCTGCAGCAGCCCGTCGGGCATCTCCTCGAGCAGGTGACGCAGGAGCTCCTCGCGCTCCTGCAGCGCTTCCTGAGCGGACATCTCGGCGGAGACGTCGATGCACTCGGCCAGGACGTGAGCGTGCTCCTCGTCGTGGAGAAAGTTGTGGTAGGTGGCGTCGACCCACAGCCAGCTGCCGTCTCCGCGCCGCATGCGAACGCGCGACATCTGCACGCGCCCGGTTGCGATCATCGCGATCCAGCTTTCGATCAGACGGGCCTGATCCTCGGCGTGCACGCGCTCGAACGTCGGCTGGCCGACGACCTCCTCGATCGAATAGCCGAACATCTGCAGGTAGGCCTCGTCGCACTCGATGACGTTGCCCTCTTCATCCTGCTTGCGTGTCCCGAAGCGCGGTGTCACCGCGGCCGGCGTATCGGCGGGAGCCGGCTCTGCGTCCTGCCGTCCCTCGCTCGTCGGCCACAGGATCGTGAGCACGACGCCGTGCGTGTTGCGAAGATCGAGCATGCGCACGACCCACCATTGCGCCGGGTCTGTTCGCATCCGCGCCCGGGCCTCGGCGACGCCCTCCCGCTTCAGCTGCATCCACGCGTTCACGATCGTCATGCGATCCTCCGCGACGCACAGATCGCTGCCGGTGCGCCAGTCGGTCGCGAGCACCTTGAAGTTCTCCATGCCGAGCGACTCCGGCACTGGAATCACGAGGCCGTCGGTGGACTGCGCGAAGATCATCGCGTCTGCGTGCTCGCGCAGCAATGCGGTGGCGGCGCGGCGGGCAGACTTGGCGCGACGCGCCGTCTCGGCAGAGTCCGGCGCGGACTCGGGGGCTAGCTCAGTTTGCGTTGACATGGGCCTCGTTGGGCGTTCACGATCGGTCGCGCATAGCACGGATATGAGGAACGTCGGCGCCTTTCGACGGATATTCAAGTCACGCGAACGACGCGCTGCGAGCCGGACGCTCCCTACACTGAGTTGCGGATGGCGAGCACCACCGAGACCCTGAGCAACTTCATCGACGGCGAGCGCGTGTCGTCCTCCGGGGAGACCGAAGCGGTGCTCAACCCGGCGACGGGGGAGGAGTTGGCGCGCGCGCCGATCTCGACAGCCGAGGACGTCGATCGGGCTGCGCTGGCGGCGCGTCGCGCGTTCGACGGCTGGTCGAACACGACGCCGGCACAGCGTGCGCAGGCGCTGCTGGCCCTCGCCGACGTAGTCGAGGAGCACGGCGATGAGATCGCGCGCCTGGAGGCGCTGAACGCGGGCAAGCCGATCGAAGCGGTCAAAGGCGATGAGATTCCGGTGATGGCGGACAACCTGCGCTTCTTCGCGGGTGCCGCGCGCACCCTGGAGGGCAGGGCGGCGGGCGAGTACATGGAGGGCTACACGTCGTTCACGCGGCGCGAGGCGGTGGGCGTGATCGGGCAGGTGACCCCGTGGAACTACCCACTGATGATGGCGATTTGGAAATTCGGACCGGCCCTGGCGGCGGGCAACACGGTCGTGCTGAAGCCGGCTGAGACGACACCGATCACAACAATCCGCCTCGCAGAGCTCGCGGCTGACATCCTGCCGAAGGGCGTCCTCAACGTCATCACCGGGCCCGGTCGTCCGACCGGCGAGGCGCTGATCAACCACCCCGAGGTGGACATGCTCGCGCTGACCGGCTCGGTTGACACCGGCAAGCACTTCGCGCGCACCGCGGCGGACACGCTCAAGCGCGTGCACCTCGAGCTCGGCGGCAAGGCACCGGTGGTGGTCTTCGATGACGTCAGCATGGAGAGCGCGCTGGAAACGATCGCCGGGACGGGCTACTACAACGCCGGCCAGGACTGCACAGCGGCCACGCGCGTGCTGGCGGCGAGCGATGTGTACGACGACGTCGTGAGCGGGCTCGCGACGCAAGCGCAGGGCCTTTTGATTGGCGACACGCTGGCGCCGGAGACGACTCTCGGCCCGCTCAACTCCGCCCGCCAGCGCGAGCGTGTCGAGGGCTTCCTCGAACGCAGGCCCGACCACGCGGAGATCGTGACCGGGGGCAGCGCCGCCGACCGCGCGGGCTTCTACGTCGAACCGACGGTGGTGGCGGGCCTGCGCCAGGACGACGAGATGATCCAGAGCGAGATCTTCGGTCCGGTGATCACCGTGCAGCCGTTCGCCGACGAGGAGCAGGCGGTCACGTGGGCCAACGCGACTCGCTACGGCCTCGCCTCGTCGGTCTGGACGCGCGATGTCGGCCGCGCGCTGCGGGTGTCGAAGGCACTGCGCTTCGGCTGCGTGTGGATCAACGACCACATCCCGCTCGTCTCCGAGATGCCCCACGGCGGCTTCAAGCAGTCCGGCTACGGCAAGGACCTGAGCATCTACAGCGTCGAGGACTACACGGTCGTCAAGCACGTGATGGCGAACATCCAGTAGACCGGACGCACGCCTGCTACGGTCAGCCTACGGGCGGCGACGCCGTCCGTGAGGTTCTTTGTCTTTGTTGGCGCTGAAGGGCGCGGATGGGGTCAGTCGAATCTCCATCTGCAGCGGCGGCCACCGGGTCGCCAGAAGGAGCACCAACAACATGAAGCATGCAACGTTCGCCGAGCTCGGCGTGTCCGAGGTCGTCGTAGATGAGCTTGCCAAGCGCGGGATCGAGCAGCCGTTCGCCGTACAGGGGATGGTCATCCCCGACGTGCTCGCAGGTCACGACGTGCTGGCGCAGTCACCGACGGGCTCGGGCAAGACGCTCGCGTTCGGGGTGCCGCTGGTCGAACGCCTGAAAGACTCCGACGCGCGCCCATCGGCGCTCGTGCTCGCACCGACGCGCGAGCTGGCGCTACAAATCGTCGAAGATCTGCGTTCGCTGGCACACGCACGGGCGCTGTCGATCGCGGCCGTATATGGCGGCGCGGGCATCGTCAAGCAGGCGCGGCTCGCGGCGCGCGCCCACATTCTCGTGGCGACCCCCGGGCGGCTGCTCGACCTGATCGAGCGCAAGGACGTCTCGCTGGAGCGCGTCCGCATGCTCGTCCTCGACGAGGCCGACCGGATGCTCGACATGGGCTTTCGTCCGGTGGTGGACAGGATCGTGAAGATGACCGCCCCGGAGCGCCAGACGATGCTGTTCTCGGCGACGCTCGAGGGCGAGGTAGGGCGCATCGCGAAGGCGTACACGTCGAACCCGCGTCGCCACGAGCACGCGCATTCGGCCGAGCGCAAGGGAGACGTGGAGCACCGCTTCGTGACGGTCAGCCACGAGGGCAAGGTCGCACGCCTGGTTTCCGAGCTGGGCGAGGCCGAGCGTGGGCTGACGCTGGTGTTCGTTCGGACCAAGCGCGGCGCGGACCGGCTGGTCAAGCGGCTGGCGTCGAGCAGCGTGCGCGCTGTGGCGATGCACGGCGACAAGTCCCAGGGTCAGCGCGAGCGTGCGCTGGCGAACTTCGAGGCCGGCGTGGTCGACACGCTCGTGGCGACCGACGTGGCCGCGCGCGGAATCGACGTGGCTGGGATCACGCACGTGATCAACTACGACATCCCGGCCACGCGCGAGGACTACGTCCACCGCATCGGGCGCACCGCGCGCGCGGGCGCCAGCGGCGTGGGTGTCACGCTGGTGGCGCACGACCAGGCTCGCGAGCTCGCCGGCATGGTGCGCGAGCTCGGCCTGGACCGCGAGCTGGGGCTCGCCGGTATCGCCGTCGGGGAGCGAGCACGCAGCGGCGGACACGGACCGATTCGGCCCAGCGGAAGGCCGAAACGGCCACGCAGCGGCGCGCGCAATGCCGCAGGCCGCGGCGCGCGGGCGGCGGGCCGGGGGCGGTAGCCCGGCGGCAGCCTTTTCGGCCGCAGAGTCAGCTAACGTCGCTGCGCATGACCGATTCACGCGCGGATAATCCCGAAGCTGCGGCCGGATCCAATGGGGGCTCAGCAGAGGCCGGATCCGAGGCGCAGCTGCTGACGAGCTACGACATCCTGCTCGTGCGCGCGGCGAACTCGGGACCGCTGACGCTGACGGGCACGAACACCTGGCTCGCCGGGCGCGACCCGACGTGGGTGGTCGATCCGGGGCCGCTCGAGGAGGAGCATCTGACCCGGCTGCGCACAGCGATCGATGGCCGCGGCGGCCTCGGTGGTGTGGTGCTGACCCACGATCATCACGACCACAGCGAAGCGGCTGGTGCGCTGCTGGAGAGCCATCCAGCGCCGCTGGCGGCGGGACGCGGGGCGGTCGACGTGCTGCTCTCCGAGGGCACGCGGTTCGGTCCGTTCGATGCCGTCGCGACGCCGGGCCACGCCGCCGATCACTTCGCGCTTGTGGGCTCGGGCGCGTGCTTCACGGGCGACGCGGTGCTGGGTGATGGCAGCGTGTTCATCAGTCCGTACCGCGGTGCGATGTCCGGGTACCTGCTGGCGCTCGCGCGCCTGCGGATGCGCGAGGACTTCAACGTGCTGTGTCCGGGCCACGGGCCGCCGGTTTGGGAGGCGCAGACGAAGCTGGACGACTACCTCGCACACCGCATCGACCGGGAACACGGGCTGCTCGTTGCGCTCGCTGAAGGCCGCCGCACGGTCGACGAGCTGCTGGACGCCGTGTGGCCCGAGATCCCCCAGTCGATGCGGCCGCTGGCGACCGCCACACTCGCTGCGCATCTAGACAAGCTGGAGGAAGATCAGGTCCTCCCCGACGGCGTGGAGCGCCCGAAGTTCGAACGGACGGAGTGGTGAGCTTCGCCGTCGGCGAGGCCGGCCAGCCCGCAGCGGGCTCGGCCGGCTCGAGCGCCACGTCGCTGGACTCTCCGTTCCCACCGATCGCGGAGTACGGCTTCCTGTCGGACTGCCACACGGGCGCGCTGGTCGCGGCGGACGGCTCGATCGAGTGGATGTGCCTGCCGCATTTCGACTCGCCGTCAGTGTTCGGCGCGATCCTCGACCGCGGCGCCGGCAGCTGGCGCGTTGGGCCCTACGGCATCTACGTGCCGGCGGGCCGGCGCTACATCCCGGGCACGAACATCATCGAGACCACCTGGATGACCCCTCAGGGGTGGCTGCGCGTGATGGAGGCGCTGACGATCGGCCCGTGGCACGACAACAAGGAGGGCTCGAGTCACACGCGCCCGCCGACCGACTACGACGCCGACCACCTGCTGGTGCGGATCGTGGAATGTATCCAGGGACAGGTGCAGGTCGAGATCGTGTGCGAGCCGATGCTCGACTACGGCGCCACTCCGGCACGCTGGAGCGTGGCGAACACCGGCGAGGCCGGTGCGTGCATGATGGACGCGACCGACGACACGACCGCGTTTCGTCTGTTCAGTGACATCCGCATGGGCATCGAGGGCAACCGCGCGCACGGTCGCCACACGATGAACGAAGGCGAGAAGCGCTTCTGTGCGCTGTCGTGGACGGAGGGGCGGGCGGGTCCTCACACGGTTGAGCAGGCCGAAGAGCACATGCAGCGCACCGCTCACTTCTGGCGCTCGTGGCTTGCGGACGGCACCTACCCCGACCATCCGTGGCGCTTTCACCTGCAGCGCTCGGCGCTGGTGTTGAAGGGGCTGACGTTCATGCCGACGGGAGCGCTCGTCGCGGCTCCGACGACGTCGCTGCCGGAGACGCCACACGGCGAACGCAACTGGGACTATCGCTTCTGCTGGATGCGCGACGCCTCGTTCACGCTTTGGGCGCTGCACGCGCTCGGGTTGAACTGGGAGGCCGACGACTTCGTGCAGTACGTCGCCGACATGCAACGCAACGAAGACGGCTCGCTGCAGATCATGTACGGGATCAAGGGCCAGAAGGAGCTGACCGAGACGACGCTCGAGCATCTCAAGGGCTACGAGGGCGCAAAACCGGTGCGTGTCGGCAACGGGGCCTTCGACCAGCGTCAGAACGACGTCTTCGGCGCCGTTCTCGACTCCGTCTATCTGCACTCCAAGAAGCGCGACCACATACCCGAGCGGCTGTGGCCGGTGCTGGCCGACCAGGTGCAATGCGCAGCGGCCGTCTGGCGTGAGCCCGACCAGGGCATCTGGGAGGCGCGCGGCGAGCCCCGCCACTACGTCTCCTCGAAGTTGATGTGCTGGGTGGCGATGGACCGCGGCGCACGTCTGGCGGAACGGCGGGGCCACGTCGATGATGCCCAGCAATGGCAGGCGCTGGCTGACGAGATCAAGCTGGACATCCTCGAGCGCGGCGTCGACAAGCGTGGCGTGTTTCGCCAGCACTACGAAACCGACGCGCTGGACGCATCCAACCTGCTGGTGCCACTGGTCCGATTCCTGCCTCCCGAGGACGAACGCGTGCGGGCGACCGTGATGGCAATCCGCGACGAGCTCACAGAGGGCGGGCTGGTGCTGCGCTACCGGACCGAGGACACCGACGACGGCCAGCTCGGCGAGGAGGGCACCTTCCTGATCTGCTCCTTCTGGCTCGTATCGGCGATGTCAGAGATCGGTGAGCATCGCGAAGCCGAGCACCTGTGCGACCGGCTGCTCTCCTACGCCTCGCCGCTCGGTCTCTATGCCGAGGAGCTCGAGGCCTCATCCGGACGGCACCTCGGCAACTATCCCCAGGCGTTCACCCACCTCGCGCTGATCAACGCCGTCACGCACGTGATCGCGGCGCAGCAGCAGTCCTGAGCGCGCTGGCTGCGCGGCGATCTTCGACGAGTGCTGCTTCTCGCCCTATGCGACAGTCTGGGTGCGCGCGACTGGCGCACTCCTACGGCGTCGGCCAACAGGGGCGCCTACTATCCATACCTCGTGGCACCAGTCTCAGCTGGGATCGATTTCATCAGGCGAGAGCGCGCCGAGCGCGCTGGGGGGTGAGCGGCGCATGGCGAGGATCATCTTCTTGGGCGGCGGCGTTTGCGGGCTGGCGGGAGGGATGATGCTGGCGCGCGACGGGCACGAGGTGACGGTGCTCGAGCGCGATGCGGCGCCGGTGCCGGACTCGCTCGATGGGGCATGGGAAACGTGGGATCGCGGCGGCGTGACGCAGTTCCGGCTAGCGCACTTCCTGGCGCCGGCAGGTCGCGCCGTGCTCGAGCAGGACCTTCCGGAGGTCCTCGAGGGTCTCGTCGCCGCTGGCGCTGGGCGCCTGGATCTGCTCGCGTTGATGCCCCCGAACCTCGCTGAGGCCGGCCCGCGTGCCGGGGATGAGCGGTTCGTGACCTACACCGCCCGCCGCCCGGTCTTCGAGCAGGTCCTGAGCAAGGCCGCGGCAGAGGAGCCGTCCCTGGATGTCCGTAGGGGCGAGGCCGCGAAGGAGCTGACGATGCATCTGGTCAACGGGACGCCGCACGTCGACGGGGTCCGGCTCGAGTCGGGCGAGACGCTGCACGGGGACCTCGTTGTTGACGCGATGGGCCGGCGCTCGCCGCTGCCGCGCTTGCTGAGCGACGCGGACATAGGACCCCTGCACGAGGAGTCCGAGGACTCCGGGTTCATCTACTACGGCCGCTACTTCCGCTCGCGCGACGGGACGACGCCGCAGCCCTTCGGCCCGCTACTCGCTCCACTCGGCAGCTTCTCGGTTCTGACGCTCCCCTCCGACAACGGCACGTGGGCAGTGACGCTCGTTACCTCGAGCGGAGATCGAGTGCTCAAGCGGATGCGCGACCATGATCTGTGGACCGCCGTCGTCAAGGCCTGTCCGCTGCACGCGCACTGGCTGGAGGGCGAGCCGATCAGCGAGCTCGAGGCCATGGGCGGCGTGCTCGACCGCTACCGTCGCCCGCTGGCGGCCGGCCGGCCGCTGTTGACCGGGGTCGCGCTGCTAGGTGACGCGTGGGCCTGCACTAACCCTTCCCTCGGACGCGGTATATCTCTCGGGCTGCTGCACGCGCGGGCCCTGAGAGATGTCGTCGGTTCGCACTTGGACGATCCGCTGGAGTTCGCCGAAGCGTGGGATGCGGCCACCGAGGCGACGCTGACTCCTTGGTATCGGGAGACCGTCGAAGAGGATCGGGAGCGTCTGCGTGAGATCGATGCGCTGCGCGAGGGGCTCGAGCCAGCTCCGCCCAGCGAGCGCCCAGCCGTTCTCAGGCACGCGCTCAACACGGCGGCCGTGTTCGACCCCGATCTGTTCAGGGCCTACCTGGACTCCCGCGCTGTCCTGAAGCCCCTCGGGCAGACGTTCTGCGAGGACGGCGTCGCCGAGCGGACGCTCGAGGTGGCTCGCGAGAACCAGCGCCTGCAGCTCCCGGGGCCCAGCCGCGAGGAGTTGATGGCGCTGCTCGGATAGGGTCGACGAGCGTGGGCGACCTCAGCGAGACCGCTCGCGAACGAGCTCGACGGCGTGCGGCTCAAGCGGGCGAGAGCACGTGGGCGGTGTTGGCCTCGACGCGTCCCTCGAGCACATCGAGGTAGGCGCGTTGAACCGCTTCGAAGCCTCGGCCGTGGATGACCTCGAGCCAGCTGCTCGTCCACTCACAGAACGGGTGCCATGCTGCAGAGACCCTCGTTTGAAGCTCGGCGGCCCCCCATTCCTCGGAGCGTTTGGTGACACGATCGGGCGCGAAGAAGAGGGTCGGTGACGGTCCAGGCAGCCCGCCGCCGCTGGCGTCGACCGCCTCCCAGTGCGTGCGTCCCACTCTCATGCTGTAGACGAGCTCCTCCGCATAGTGCGCGTGGACAGCGAGGCGCACGGTTGCGTCTCCCGCAATATCGACGAAGGTAGCCGGTCCTCGATCGAGGGATTCGATCGCGTCGTAGGTCACGGTGCGGGCGTAGACGCCGAGGTCTTCGACGAGCGCGACGTTGCCTGCGGAGGTCAGCCCGATCAGCTCGACTCCCTCGCGTTGCGCCAGAAGGAAGGCGGCGCCGATTGCCGTCTTGCTCGAGGCGCTAGAGATCACGATCGGACCCCGCTCTGCGAGCCCGTCGTCGACGAGCTGGTCCTCGATCAGAAACGACGTGAAGAACAACGGACGCAGGAGCATCTGCAGATCCTCGGTGCCTGCACGGTAGAAAGGATCCGTGTCGGTCGCCAGGTAGCGCTGATACGTCGCAGGCAGCGCCGCCCGGTGCGGCGAGCCGTCGACGAAGCCGTTCGCGCCGGCCTGGGCGGGGGTCACGGCGACGTAAGACGAGGGGGGAAGGTATCCGTAGATGCGCATGCCCGGCTCGACATCACTTGCCTCGCTTCGCTCCACCTGGGCGAAGCCCCACATCGGGACACGACCCCAGCCGTTCTCGGCTGGAAAGTAGTCCCAGTAGGACATCATCTCGCCGAGCGCCGCATACGTCACGTTGTTCGCACTCAGCCCGAAGCTGTCGACCCGAAGCAGCGTCTGGCCAGGCTCGAGTTCGGGCACCCTGGATTCCACGATCCGGCGCTCGCGGAGATCATCACGTTTGACCACGAAATCACTCATCGGCGTCGAGGATGCTCCCACACCCGGCGTCGCAGCAGAAAGCGGGATTCCAGTACCCGAAGTCCAACCTTCTCGACGTAGAAGTTTGGCTCGGTCCAGGTCCTGAGCCGGCAGCGCCGCTGTGATTCCAGCCATCTTCATCAACATCCTCCTATGCAGGTCCACGCGTCGGCGCCGGCGCCGCGCTATGCGCCTGTGAACCGATACTCAGTCTGCCAGGCGTCCTTCGAGTCGGTGTGGGCGGTCCAGAAAAGCTCTGCGATGTTGTCCGGATCGAAGTCCGTCCCCGGCTTGACGGCGCCGGCGATCGTGACGGTCGCGGCGTGGACGCCGTCGTCCCGGACGCCGGCGGCAATCAGCGTCTGCGCCGAGCGCAGGGCGGCCTTGCCCATCGAGAGGCTCGCCAGTGCGGGCACTGGATTGTCGGCGAAGCCGCCGCTGGTGACCAGCAGGGTGCCGCCGCCGGCTGCCCGCAGGACGGGCGCCGCTACCTGTGCCGCGACGACGGCGCCGAGGACATCGACGTCGTGGGCGGTTCGGAGCCGCTCGACGGTGCTGTCGAGGATCTGGCCTGGGTCTGGCAGGGCCGCGTTGTACACGACGACACCGGGGGCCCCCGGGGCGCTGAAGATCCGTTCGAGCGTCTCGCGGTAGCCGTCCAGATCCTCGATGTCCGTCCCGACAGCGTCGATCTCCAGCCCCTCGCTGCGCAGTTCAGGGGCGAGTTGCTCGAGCGTTTCACTGCGGGAGATGAGTGTGCTGCGGAAGCCCTCGCGGGCGAAGCGCCGCACCACGCCGGCGCCGACTCCAGGTCCGGCGCCGATCAGCAGGAGATGATGTGGGTCAACAGGCTCGGGCATACACCACCTCCGGGTAGAGCTTTCGACCGGCTGTCAGCCCGGGCCACTGTCCTTTGGATCGAATCACCAGACGAACGTTTATCAGGTCCGGTCGGACGCGCGCTACGGACACGCCAGTCCTGACCGAGGGGTTAGCCGCGCAGCGACCGGAACGCCGCGCGGATCTCTTCGGAAAGAACTTCCGGCTGCTCCCACGCCGCGAAGTGGCCGCCCGTGTCGAGCTCGTTGAAGTAGATGAGCCTGCGGTAGGCCCTCGGCCCAGTTGCGTGGCGCTCGATAACGCTCGCCAGGAAATACGCTCACGGCGGCCGGTATCGAGATGTCCTTGACGCCGAAGAAGCTGAACTTGTTTTCCCAATAGAGGCGGCCGGAAGAAACCCCCGTGTTCGTCAACCAGTAGAGCGTGATGTTGTCGATGACATCGTCTCGAGTGATCGCGTCGAAGGGCCGCCCATCCACGATCGCGTGCGAGAATTGCTCCTCGCTGCCTGCGTCGTGGTCGAGCATCCAGGTGGCCAGAGCGAGGGGCGAATCGGCCAATCCGGACAATGTCTGCGGGCGCGTTCCCATCTCGATGGCGTAGCCCCTCTGCTTGGATCCGGCCCGCAGTTGCTCGTAGGCGCGTCGTTCGCCGGTCGTGAGGCCGGACGGGGGCGGATCGCCGGCTTGGAGGGCCTTTTCCACCTCGGGCGGAACGGTTCCGGGGAAGTTGGTGTGCATGCCGAGCAATCCCGGCGGCGCCTGTGCAGCCATCACCTCGGTGATGAGACCACCCCAATCCCCGCCCTGCGCCACGAATCGACGGTAGCCGAGGCGCCGCATCAACGCTACCCAAGGCCCGGCGATTCGCGCAGGATCCCAGCCGGTCGTGGTGGGCTTGCCGGAGAACCCGTAGCCCGGCATCGACGGAATCACGAGTAGTGGGTCAGTTTGACGGAACGGCGTTCGTGCTTTCGTCGGCTGTGATCTCGGTGAGCGTCGGAAGTCCCTCCGCCCGCATCCTTTCGTCGATGACGCGCTGAGTCAAGCCTCCGCGCGACCCGAACACGAGTAGGGCGAGGCGCTCGCCTAGAACCGGACCCAACCGTGCTGGCCCTGCCGCTCCGGTGCCCATTCGGCCGACCGCGACCATCAATCGCAAGGTGATCTCCTCAGTCTCGGCGGTGATCTCCTTGGCATTCTTGATGGGCCATCGTGCCTCCGTCCGAATGCGGAAGAGCTGATGGTTGAAAGCTGCATATCGAGCTGCCAGCTCAGACCCCGACATCCCCTCGACGTCTCCTATGAGCAGACCGCCGTGCGTTGTCGCTTGGAGGTTCCAAGTCGCCTCCTCTAGACGCCTGCGTCGCTCGCGATGGCGAACGAGCATCTCCGTGAGCACAACGCCTGCCAAGACGACGACACCGCCCACTAGCCCAGCGACGACATCTCCGCTGTGTACGTTGATGACAGGACGCGCATTGACGACATCGGCAAAGACGCGGAACGAGTCCATGCTGTCAATGGTTTCACGGCGCGCGGACTCCCCCGACCGTCCCCGTGGCTACGCGCAAGCGACAAAGTTACCGCTCTCCTTCGGCCGCCTCGGCGATTCCATAGATCACTCCGTGCGCGCTACTGCCTTTGGAGTGGCACCTGTTTGACGGCCTCGTGATGGCTTTAGTGGCTTGGCTGCGAAAGGGATGTCTGCCATGCCGAAGACGAGACCGCTGTATCCGCCGGAGTTCCGCCGCGAGGCCGTGCAGCTGGTGCTCGCTGGCCGGAGCGTCAAAGACCTAGCGGAGAGCCTGGGTTGCAGCGAGCAGTCGCTGCATAACTGGGTCAAGCAGCACCAGCTCGATCGTCGAGAACGCGATGATGGGCTGAGCAGCGCCGAGCGTGAGGAGCTGCGGGAGCTTCGCAAGCGGGTGAAGCGCGTCGAACAGGAGCGCGACATCCTCAAGCGAGCCGCGGTTCTCTTCGCAGCGGAGACCGAGACCCGGTGAGCGCCTATCGGATCATCTCGGCGGAGAGGGCCAGTTTCCCAGTCTCTGTGATGTGCGAGACCCTCGGGGTCTCCAAATCGGGGTTCCATGCCTGGGAGCGCCGGGTCCCGAGCGATCGGCGGCTGAGCGATGCGTGGCTGACCTCGAGGATCACCGAGATCCACGAGCGTGCCCGCGGCGTCTATGGCTCGAGGCGGGTGCAGGCCGAGCTTCGCCTCGGCCAGGACATCGTCGTCTCGCGCAAACGGATCCGCAGGCTCATGCGCCAGGCCGGGATCTCGGGGCTGGTGAAGATCAAGAGGGGCCGCACCACGATCCGGGTGCCTGGTGTCAGGGTCGCCGATGACCTCGTCGAACGGCGCTTCAGGCCTGATGCTCCGAACGTGCTGTGGGTCGCGGACATCACCTATCTGCGGACCTGGGAGGGATGGCTCTACCTCGCCGCGGTCCAGGATGCATATTCGCGTCGGATCGTTGGGTGGGCGATGACTGAGCACATGCGCACCGAGCTCGTCGCCGACGCACTGCAGATGGCCGTCGCTCGTCGCCGGCCCGAGCCCGGGCTCATACATCACAGCGACCAGGGCTCGCAATACGTGGCTCTTGGCTTCGGACAGCAAGCCCGCGACGCCGGGATCGCGGTCTCCATGGGATCCAAGGGCGACGCCTACGACAACGCCGTCGCCGAGAGCTTCTTCGCGACGATCAAGAAGGAGCTAGTGCACCGACAGTCATGGCCGTCCCGACGGGACCTGAGCTCAGCGGTGTTCGAGTACATCGAGGCCTTCTACAACCGACAGAGACGACACTCCACCCTCGGATACCTCTCCCCAGAGGAATACGAGAGAGGGACAATCACAACCACGAACAACGACTAGCGACTAAAGCCCACGACAGGCCACGAAACGGGTGCCACTCCAATCACGAAACTGCTGATCGATCTCGGCGAGGCGTGCGCCGACTACCAGGACCGCATGCTGGTCGATCTCCCCTGCACCACCATTCAGTGCGACGAGATCTGGAACTTCGTCTACGCCAAGGACAAGAACGTGCCCGCCAGCCGTCGCGGCGAGGCAGGCGTCGGGTCGGTGTGGACGTGGACGGCGATCGACGCCGACACGAAGCTGATCCCGTCATGGCTGGTCGGCAACCGCACCGCCGAAGATGGCTTCCTGTTCATGATGGACCTCAAGCACCGGCTCCGCGACAGCCATGTGCAGATCACGACCGACGGCCTGCGCGCCTACTCCGCCGCGATCGGCTTCACGTTCGGCACCGAAGTCGATTGGGCGGTCATGCAGAAGCACTACGGCACCGACCCGAACGGCGAACGCCGCTACAGCCCCGGAATCTGCACGGGCTACGACATCGCGGTCAAGCGCGGCGACCCCGACCCCGCGAAGATCAGCACAAGCTACGTCGAGCGCCAAAACCTGACCATGCGGATGTCCATGCGCCGGATGACCAACGCGTTCTCCAAGAAGGCCGAGAACCTGATGGCTGCCGTGAGCCTGCACTACATGGTCTACAACTTCGCGCGGCCACACACGACGTTGGCAAATCCTTACCCGCGCACCCCGGCGATGGCCGCGGGCGTCGCAGATCACGTCTGGACGCTCGCCGAGGTCGCGGCGCTGCTCGACTAGAAAAGACGGTATGTGCGTGGGTTCGCGCTCAACAGCTTGGCCAAGTGCCAGAGCGCGAGCAGAACCATCGCTAGCCAGAGGACTGAGTTGCCGTTCATACCGACAGCTACACCGGCCTTCCGAGCGCGGTTACAGCCAGCCGCCAGTAGTCTGCTATCGATGGCACGAGCAATCATCCGCTACTCGTTCAACGGTTCTGGGAGCCGTCGGAGCAATCTAGAGATGGGCAAACGCCTGGGCCACACCGGCGCGGGTTTTGAGAAACGCGGCACGGCCATGTGGGAGAGCGACAGCGACCTGTCTGAGGCTCTTCCAGCGATCAAGAGAGCGCTAGACCTTGCGGTCGAGCGTGGGAACCTCGACCACATGTGGATCTACATCGACGATCTGCCACCCACCGAGCCAAACTGACCCACTACCGAATCACGAGATGGAAGGCGTCCGATGCGCTCGCGCCATATGCCGTGGGGTTGGTGAGCGGATCGATGATCTTCAGCTGCTCGATCACCGATCCGGGCCATCCGTGCGTGACTATCAGCGGCAACGCATCCTCGTGTTGCGACCGAACGTGAATGAAGTGAATGTCGAGCCCATCGATCTCAGTCAGGAACTGCGGCAGCGCATTCAGCCGCGTCTCGCATCTCCGCCAGTCGTAATCAGTCGCCCAATAGCGCGCGAGTGCCTGAATCGTTGCCAACTGCACTCCCTGCGAATGATCTGCGACGGTCTCCTTGTCGGGCCAGCGAGTCGCCGCTACCCGCGCGCGCAGATCCTGCAGTGCCGCCTCCGGGACCTCGATCGCGAACTGTCGCAGCGCTGTCGCGTCCGCTGACTTTTCGGATGTGATCGTCACTGACTTGGCGCTTTCCCCTGTTGGTTGGTCACGGCATTGAGCGCCCCGACGGGTTGGACGCGGCCGCTGAACTCGGCATCACTCGGGCTCCTCGGCGACCGCACTCGACAGCCACTGAGGGGGAGTCCAGTCCCCCTCGGGGTCCGTGGTTTGCCCCACCTCGATCAGATGACCGTCGGGATCGCGGATGTAGCAACGGATCTCGTACCGGTGCTGCTTCGGCGGCGTCAGGAATTCAGCACCACGGGCGCTCCACTCGGCGTACGCGGCCTCGATGTCTTTGACCCGGATATTGAGGAAGCTGCTGACCCGGTCGGGGTCGCTTGGCGTCTCCAAGGTGACCGCGGGCTTGTCGTCGGTCGGGCCGCCGCCCCCATTGATGACGATCCAGCTGTTTGCCAGCGCGACGTTGGTAGGTTCTCCGGAGCGTTCCAACGTGCCGCCGAGCACGTCGGTGTAGAAGCGCCGAGAACGCTCAACGTCGTCCGAGACGATGAAGTGGGTCAGGACAATTTCCGCTTCCGGCGGCCTGAGTTCGGCCATATGTCACCTCCACTGGTTGGGGCTCACCCCGCTTGTCTACGGCCAGTACCGCGATGATCGGCGAGGCCGCGAGGCGCTGGCTAGCGGAGCGATCGGAATGCTACCCGCAGCTCCTGGCTGAAGAGCTGAGGCTCCTCCCAGGCGGCGAAGTGCCCGCCCTTGTCCACCTCGTTGAAGTAGGTGACGTTGGGGTAGGCTTTTTCGACCCAGCTGCGCGGGGCGCGGAAGATCTCACCCGGAAATGTGCTGAAGCCGACCGGGAGTGAGACCTGTGGAGGAGCATGTCCGGCCGCGTGAGCCGCGGCTTGGGCACTCTCCCAGTAGGAGCGGGCGGCCGAGACGCCGCTGCCGGTCAGCCAGTACAGCGTGATGTTGTCCACGATCCGCTCCGGGGTGAGATTGCCGGCCGGCTGGCCGTCGAGCAACGCACGCGAGATCTTGTAGTAGCTGTCCGTGTCGTGGTCGAGCATCCAGGACGCCAGGGCTACCGGTGAATCGAGGAGGGCGTAGCCGATCGTCTGCGGTCGCGTGGCCTGCTCGATGAAGTAGCCCTTGCCGCTCGTGTTGAACGTGGCGATCGCGTCGAGCGCCACGCGTTCCTCCTCGGTGGGTTCCGCTTCGTGGTAGCCGCCGGCGAGCCCTGCCAGCAGCAGGTTCATGTGGATCCCGAGCAGCCCGTCGGGTGCCTCTTTGCCCATCGCGTCGGTGACAGACGCGCCCTGGTCGCCGCCCTGAGCGACGTAGCGGCTGTACCCGAGTCGGTGCATCAGCTCGGCCCACGCGCGCGCGACGCGGCCGGGGTCCCAGCCGACCTCGGTCGGCTCGCTTGAGAACCCATAGCCCGGCAGGGACGGCAGCACCACGTGGAACGCGTCCTCGGCACTTCCACCGTGCGCGGTTGGGTCGGTGAGCGGGCTGATGGTCTCCAAGAGCTCGATCACCGAGCCTGGCCAGCCGTGCGTCATGATCAGTGGGAGCGCGTTCTCGTGTGGCGAGCGCACGTGGATGAAGTGGATGTCGAGCCCGTCGATCTCGGTCTTGAACTGCGGCAGCGCGTTCAGCCGCGCCTCGCACGCACGCCAGTCGTAGTCCGACGTCCAGTAGCGGGCGAGCGCCTGGATCGTCGCCAGCTGCACGCCCTGCGACCGGTCTGAAACGAGCTCGTTGGAGGGCCAGCGCGTCGCGGCGGTGCGCCGACGGAGATCCTCGAGCTCCGTCTCGGAGAACTCGACCGTGAACGGACGGATCGCCTCGTCCGACGCGGCTTGCGCGTCGGCAGTGGCGTCGGACTGTGTGGGCGTTGCCGTTCGGGTGGGCATGTGTGTCTCCTAAGAGTCGTGAGCGCGATGAACGTGACTGGAAGCGGACCTACGCCAATGACGCAGGCACAGACTGTTGCGCCGTTATCGGGGCCGTCTCGGAAGTAGGCCCAGTTGCGAGCCCTTCAATGCCCGTGATGGAGGATCGCTCTGGACCTGCCCGGGGCAGGGGTTTGCAGCGGCTGAACATCGCTAGGCCCAGATCGCAAGCGCCATTCGCATTCGGGGTGATACAGCGGGAGCAGCGAGCCGAGGTCTGGCGGGCGACCGCGTCGCACAGCTGCATACGGCGCGCCCGCCCCGACTCCGTGCGACGCATCGTGCGTCAAGCAGGCCGAGGCGGGCGACACTCGTCAGTTGACCATTAGGGTGAAGCTCGGGTACTGACCCTGCCGGGATAGGCGTCAGTCAGCGCGGGCGAGATCCTCTAGCAGGACGGTCGCCTTCCTCTCGGCGGCCGCCGACGTGGCCGGGTGCGCGCGCATTGCCGTGAGGAAGGCATCGCGGCCGATGCTCAGCAGGGTGGTCTCGCTCGTCGCGGTGACCGTGGCCGTGCGTGTGACGCGGTGGAGCAGCGCGATCTCCCCGAAGCCGTCTCCGGTGGCCAGCCGCCTGATCTCGCGCTCGTCTCTTGTGACGCGGACCGCGCCGTGTGCGATCGCGTAGTAGCTGTCGCCCTCCTCGCCCTCGCTGATGATCGCGGTGGCAACCGGGATGGTCACGTACTGCCCTTCGCGGGCAAGCGTCTCCAGTGGGGCGGCTGGGAGCGCCGAGAAGATTCCGATGTTGCGCAGCATCCCCATCTCGACGACCGGGATCGAGGCCTCTGAGTCGATTTGGAGAATCCGCCGCGCCGTTGCGAGCACCGCCACGAGCGCGAGACACGCCATTCCCACGAAAGCGGCGTCGGCACCGCCAAAACCAATGAGGACGGGAACGATCAGCGCGCTGAACGCCATGCCGAGGTCGCGCATCGACTCGATCAGCGCGAAAGCGCAGACAATCACATCCAGTGGCGTGGAACGCTGTAGCAATGTCTGCGCTGTGACACTTTGCACGGTGCGGGCGGCGCCGACGAGCACCAGCAGCAGCACCGCGACAAGCACGGTCGAGACCAGCGCCAGTGCCCCGAGAGCGAGAGCGCCGAAGAGGGTGGCCGCGACCAGCGGCAGGGCGAGCCGATGGCCCGCAAACAGCACAGCTATCGTCGCGCCGAGCAGGCCGCCTGCGCCGAAGGCAGCACTCAGGTAGCCCGCAGCACCTCCTCCGATCGCGAGAATCTTCACGGCCAGCACGACGACGAGTAGGTCGATCGCCCCTTCGATCGCAGCAGCTCCGGCGGGGTACGCGATCAGCGCCCGGGTGTTCGGCCGAGAGACGATCACGCGCGCGGCGACGAGCAGATCGGAGAGACCGCCCTCCTCCTCGTCGGGCTCGTGTGCGGCCGCGCGCAGGGGACGTACGCGCGCCAGCAGCGGGGTGAGGAGGCACAGGCCAGCGAGCGCCGCACAGGCAAGACCGGGGCCATCAACGCTGATCAACACACCGGCGAGCGCCGGGCCGACCAACCCTCCCCCGCCCTCGCTCCAACTCGTCGCGATATTCGCCGAGGTCAGCTCGTCCGGGTGTCGTACCACGAGCGGCATCAGAACGTGGTGCAGAGGCCTGCTCACTCCGAGCGAGACGGAGAACGCGACTGCGGCGAGGTACACAACGAACACGGGCGCACCCGCGAGGATCGCCAAGCCACAGCACCCCAGAGTCGCCGTAGCGGCGGCATAGGCTCCGGCGAGCAGCCTGGCGACGCTGATGCGCGCGAGTCGGGCGGTGATCAGCGGGGCGAGGAGCATCGACGGGATCAGCTGCAGGATCACCACGAGGCCCGCTCCGGACGCACCGCCGCGGGCATAGGCGTAGACGATCACGGCGAGCCACTGGCCGAACTCGGCGACGATCATCACCAGGTACGCGAGCAGCAGCCGCGTCAAAGCGCGGTTGCGCGCGAGGACTCTGATCACGTGGGCGAATTTGTTCTCCAGGGCCGATGCAGGTTCCATCGGACTGGAGCTCATGCGCCCGTCAGCCTCCTTGCGGAGTCAGTACCCGGGCTCGCCCGGCAGCACGATGCGCGCGACCTCGCCCTCGACCAGCACCCGTGGCTGCACCGGCTGCACGTCGCGGCCGCGCGCGTAGCTCATTAGCGAGTCGACCGAGGCGAACGCGCCGAGCTGTTCGAGGTGCTTGATCGTCGGGAAGACCAGCAGGATCTCGCCGTCTCTGTGGGCCTCGAGCGCGCCTGCCGGCGTGAACCAGCCGAGATCGACGCACTCCTCGCCGTCGATCCGCGGTTCCTGACCGTCGGGCAGCAGCGCGAGGAAGAAGTGCGTGTCGAACCGGATCTGGACCTCGGCGGGGGTGATCCAGCGCGAGAACTTCACGAGCTCCGCAGGCGTGTCGAGCGTGATCGCCGCCTCCTCGCGCAGCTCGCGGACCGCGGCGATGCGGTGCGCCGCGTCGCCCTCGCCCTCCTGCGCGTCGACGGCGCCACCCGGGAACACCCACACGCCGCCCATGAACCGCGCCTCAGGTGTGCGCTTGACGAGCAGCACCTCGAGCGCTTGGGAGCCGCCGTCCTCGCCGGTCCCGTCGCGCAGCAGGATCACGCTGGCTGCCTGGCGCGGCGGTGTCGGCGCGCCAGGGTTGTAGGTCTCTCCCGGCGCCGGCCGCTCGCTCTCCCCAGATGCGCGCATCGACTGACCCTACCGGCCGCTAATCTTTCGCGCATGAGCGATACCGTCACCGAGACGCTGCAACGCTGGATCTGCGAGTCCTGCGGATACATCTATGACCCCGACGAGGGCGACCCCGACGGCGGCATTCCCGCGGGGACCGCGTTCGAGGACATTCCCGACACGTGGTTCTGCCCCGTGTGCGGCGCGCGAAAGCGCGATTTCACGCTGTACGCAGACTAGGCACTCGGTTGGGCGCCGCGCACCCAGCCGCCCCCTCGGAGCACGAATGGGAACGGTTGCTGGCGATCGACGCCGAGCGTGTCTGGCACCCCTACGGCGCGCTGCCGGCGGCGCTGCCCTCGCTGCCGGTGGTCTCCGCGCAGGGCGTGCGCCTGCGGCTCGCCGACGGGCGCGAGCTGATCGACGGCATGGCGTCGTGGTGGTGCGCGATCCACGGCTACCGCCATCCGGCGCTCGATGGCGCCGTGCGTGAGCAGCTGGGGAAGATGGCGCACGTGATGTTCGGCGGGCTCACGCACGAGCCCGCGGTGAGCCTCGCCGAGCGTCTTACCGAGCTCGCGCCCGACGGTCTCGAGCGGGTGTTCCTCGCCGACTCAGGCTCGGTCTCGGTCGAGGTCGCGATCAAGCTGTGCCTGCAGTACCAGCGCGCGCTCGGGAGCAGCGCGCGCACGCGCCTGCTGACGATTCGCGGCGGCTACCACGGCGATACGACCGGCGCGATGGCGGTGTGTGATCCCATCACCGGTATGCACAGCATGTTCGCCGGCGTGCTGCCCGAGCACGTCTTCGCCGAGCGTCCACCGGACGGCTTCGACGCGGGCCTCGATCAGGGCTGGGCCGCGCATGTGCGTGAGCTCGCCGACACCCACTCGGAAGAGCTGGCGGGCGTGATCGTCGAGCCGGTCGTCCAGGGAGCGGGGGGCATGCGCTTTCACTCGCCCGCGTGCGTCGCGCTGATGCGCGAGATCTGCGACGAGCACGGCCTGCTGCTGGTGCTCGACGAGATCGCCACCGGCTTTGGGCGAACGGGGACGATGTTCGCCTGCGAGCACGCCGGCGTGAACCCCGACGTCATGTGCGTCGGCAAGGCGCTCACGGGCGGCTACATGACGCTCGCCGCGACGCTCTGCACCGCCGCGGTCGCCGACGCCGTCTCCCGCGGCGAGGGCGGCGGGCTGATGCACGGCCCCACGTTCATGGCCAACCCGCTCGCGTGTGCGGTCGCGCTCGCGTCGCTCGACGTGCTCCAACGCGAGGACTGGCGCGGACGCGTACAGGCAATCGAGGCCGAGCTGCTCGATGGGCTCGAGCCGGCCCGCGCGCTCCCTGGCGTGGCGGACGTCCGCGTGCTTGGAGCGATCGGCGTCGTGCAGCTGCACAGCGGCGTGGATGTCGCCGCGGCAAGTGCTGCGGCGGTCGAGCGCGGGGTCTGGCTGCGCCCGTTCAGCGACCTCATCTACACGATGCCGCCGTATGTGATCGACGCTGAGGACCTGCGGGACGTGACCAGTGCCGTGGTCGCTGCCGCGCGCGCGGGCTCGCGAGCTGAGGCACGCGTCTGACGCGTCCACTGCTGCCCGTCGCCTTTCACGCGCGCGCGGGCTCGGCGAGCCAGTCACGCCACGGCAGCTCCCCGCCCGCCAATGCGAGCTCAGAGCTCTGCGGGCGGGAGACCTCGGGAAGCGTGTGCACCTCGATCTCGCCGACGCGAGCGACCGTGTCGCGGTTGGAACGCTCGAGCACCGTCGGCTCACGCGGCCACGGCGTCAGCACCACGGCGCGCACCTCGAGCCCGGCGTCGCGCGCGACGCGCAGCGTCAGCAGCGTGTGGTTGATCGTGCCGAGGCCCGGGCGCGCGGCAATCAGTACCGGGAGGCCGAGCCCGACTGCGAAATCGCAAATGCTGTAGTCCTCGCGCAGCGGCACCAGCAGTCCGCCGACGCCCTCCACGATCAGCGTCTGCTGCCGGGCGCCCGCGATCGTCGCCGCCGCACTCGCCGCCGTCTCAGCCGCAGCGGCGAGCAGCGCCCGCGGCTCGATCGACTCACCCGCGAGCGCGGCCGCGAGGTGGGGCGATACCGCCGGGCCATAGCGATGGGGGGAGACCTCCTCGGGCGCCATCCCGGCGCACGCCGCGAGCAGCTCGTGGTCGGCCGGCCAGTCCCCGCGCGCGGCGATTTCCTGCTCGTCGTCGAGTCCCGTCACGACCGGCTTGAAGGCACGCACAGGCTCGCCCGCCGCTGCCATCGCCGCCAGCAGCGCCGCGCTCAGCACCGTCTTGCCGACGCCCGTGTCGGTCGCTGTGACGAACAGCCCGCGCACGTGCGCCCAGGACGTCGAGCGCTAGGCCGCGCGGACGTCGTGCAGCTCGCGCTCGAAGTCGAACGGCACGTCCGCCGCCGAGGTCTCAGCAGCAGTAGCAGCAGCATGGTCGGTGCTCTCGATGTCCAGCTCGACGTTGAATTCCTCGGTCGGCTGGTCATGCGTCGGCGCCGGGCTCGCCGCGGTCTCCGCGGCGCTGAGCACCGGTGCCCTGCCGCCGTCACGCTCCAGATCGAACGGCATCGAGGACTCCTCGTCTGCGCCGGCACGCTCGTGCGTCAGCACCGTCAGCTCGGTGTAGCGCAGCTCTCCGTGCCCGCGCTCCGCATACGCCGGCTCGCGCTCGTCGAGTTCCTCGAACGTTCGCTGGCGCTCGGGCAGCGCCGGAGTGATCGATGTGGGGTCCAGCCCGATCGCGTGTGCCGCGTCGGCGAACACCGTCGCCGCCATTTCGAGCTCTGACGCCGTGTGCGAGGCCATCGCCGTCAGGCGCAGGCGCGATGAGCCGGCCGGTACCGACGGCGGTCTGATCGCCTGCGCGAACACGCCGCGCTCGAGTGCCTCCTGGCACAGGCGCATCGCCGCGCGCTCGTCCTCCACGATCAGCGGCACGATGTGCACGTCCCCGTCCGCCACCGGGAAGCCCTCGCGCGCGAGCCCGCGACGCAGCGCGCGCGCGTTGGAGCGCAGCCGCTCGACACGGTGCGGCCGCTCGCGCAGCAGGTTCAGCGCCGCGAGCGCGCCCGCAACCACCGGCGGCGGCGGCGCCGTCGAGTAGATCAGCGGGCGTGCCGTGTTGATCAGGTAGCGCACCATTTCCGCGCTCGCGCACACGTACGCTCCGTAGGAGCCGAGCGCCTTGCCCAGCGTTCCGACGATCACATCGACCTCGCGCTCGAGGCCCGCTTCCGCCACAGCTCCGCGGCCACCGGGACCGAGGTTGCCGGTCGCGTGCGCCTCGTCGACCATCAGGCGCGCGTCGTACATCGCGGCCAGCTCGGCGATGTCCTCCAGCGGCGCCACGTCGCCGTCCATCGAGAACACCGAGTCCGTCACGATCAGCCGTCGCGAGCCGTCGCGGCGGCCGTGCTTGCGCAGGCTCCACATCAGGTGCTCGACGTCGCGGTGGCGGTACACGACGACCTCCGCCCGTGACACGCGGCAGCCGTCGACGATCGACGCGTGGTTGAGCTCGTCCGAGAAGACGGTGTCGCCCGCACCGGCGAGCGAGCCGATCGCGCCGATGTTCGCCAGATAGCCCGAGCCGAACAGCAGACACGACTCGGTGCCCTTGAAGTCCGCCAGCCCCTCCTCCAGGCGGCGGTGGATCGTCATCGTTCCGGACACCAGCCGCGAAGCGCCCGCTCCGACACCCCAGCGCATCGCTGCCTCTGCCGCCGCCTCGCGCACACGCGGGTGGTCGGCCAGCCCGAGGTAGTTGTTCGAGCACAGCAGCAGCACCGGCTTGCCGTCGATCAGCACCGTCGGGCCCTGCGGCCCGCTTACCAGTCGCAGGCGGCGGTAGAGACCGAGCTGCTCCAGTTCCTCCAGGCGCTGTTCGATCTCGCTCATCTGTGCTCGCCCCCTGTGTCGTGAGTCAAAAGGTCGGGCTGGGCGCCCTGTTGGCGGCACCGTCCGGTCGCGGCGGCGGCGCCGCGCGTTTGGCGCGGTAGCGCAGTTGCTTGGACGGGTCCCATAGCCGCACCTCCAGGTCGATCTCCTCAGCACTCGCCGCGCCGTCGCGCAACTCGCGCACCACATCCGGGGTCTCACCCGCGAGCCAACCCGAACGGTTGTCCGGTCGCGGGTTCGCGGCGTTGTCCGGCTGGCGCGCCACGTTCAGCCCCAGCTCCTCGAACATCGCCCTGTCGGTCTCCGGCTCGTTGCCGAGCGTCGTCAGGAAGTTGCCCATCATCACGCCATTGATCCCGGCCCTGACCGCCAGCTGTTGCAGCTCCGCGAGGTTCTCGACGCGCCCGCCGCACAGGCGGAACAGCGCGTCCGGGAGGATCAGACGGAAGATCGCGATCCACTTGACTGCCTCCCACGGGTCCATGTACTCACGGTCGCCGAACTTGGTCCCGGGCCGCGGGTTGAGCATGTTGATCGGCACGCTCGTCGGATCGATGTCCGCCAGCTCGAACGCCATCTCGACGCGCTGCTCGCGCGTCTCGCCGAGGTTCAGGATGCCGCCGACGCACGTCTCCAGCCCCGCCTCGCGGACCGCGTCGATCGTCCGCAGCCGGCCCTCGTAGCGGACCGTGCTCGTCACTTCGTCGTAGTAGCTCTCGGCCGTCTCGACGTTGTGGTGGACGCGCTGTATCCCGGCCTCGCGCAGCGCCTTCGCGCGCTCGGCCGAGATGTGTCCGACCGACGCGCAGCGCTTGAGGTTGGTCTGCTCGGAGACCAGGCGCACGCCCGCCAAATATTTCTCAAAATCTCGCTTCGAGAGCCCCTGTCCCTGCGTCACCATGCAGAAGCGGTGCGCCCCAGCGGCCTCCGCGGCGCGCGCGTGCTCGAGGATCTGCTCGGGCTCCATCATCGCGTGCATCGGCGTCTCTGCATCCGCGAAGCGCGACTGCGCGCAGAAGCCGCAGTCCTCCGCACAGCCGCCGGACTTGGCGTTCACGAGCGAGCACATGTCGGTCGAGTCCGCGAAGCGACCCACACGAACCTGCCACGCCCGCTCGATCAGCGCCTCGATCTCGGCGTGGCTCTCGATCTCTCCGAGCTGGACGGCTTCCTCGCGTGTGATCAGCGGCGCCACCTGCCACACCGTATGAGGTGTGGCGGACGGCTATTCGCCGCGCCAGCGCGGCGCGCGACGCTCCGCGAACGCCCGCATTCCCTCGCGCAGATCGCGCGATGCGAACGACGCGCGGCGCAGCTCGATCAGCTCGTCTTCGACGTCGGGCGCCAGCGTGCTCTCCGCGCGCAGCAGCGCCGCGATCACGCGCTTGTTGCCCGTCTGCGACAGCGGCGCGTTCGCGGCGAGCTCCTGCGCCAGCTCGAGCGCGATCGTGTCGAGCTCCTCCACCGTCGCCACGCGGTTGACCAGGCCCCACGCGAGCGCTGTCGAGGCGTCGATGTAGTTGCCCAGCAGGAACAGCTCACGCGTGCGGGGCACGCCGATCGCGTCGATGAAGCGGCGCAGACCCGTGTGTGAGTAGACGAGCCCGAGCTTCGCCGGGGGCATGCCCAGCTTGATCCCAGACTGCGCCACGCGCAGGTCGCACGCCAGCGCGAGCTCGAGGCCGCCGCCGATCGTGTGACCCGGCAGCGCCGCCAGCGTCGGGTACGGGAATGCCTCCAGCGCTTCGATCGCCAGCGTGAACGGGTGCGCCACCAGGCGCTCCGCCTGCTCCTCGAAGTCCTCGTCCGGGATCTCCCCGATGTCGTAGCCCGCGGAGAACATTCCGTGCGCGCCGGTCACGATCACACAGCGCGCATGCGAGTCCGCCGCCGCCAGCTGCTCGAGCGTCGCGCTGATCGCGTCGAGCAGTGGATGGTCGAGCGCGTTGCGCTTGGCCGGGTTTGAGATCGTCAGCCGCAGCACGCCCGCCGCCGGCTCGTCGACCAGCAGCTTGCCGTCGGCGAGTTCGCGTGTGGGGGCGGTGAGGGACACGGGACGAGCTACTCGAGCACTACCAGCGTGTCGCCCTCGTTGACCGACTGGCCCTCCTCGCAGCGGATCTCGGTGACGGTGCCCGAGTCTTCCGCCTCCACCGGCATCTCCATCTTCATCGACTCGAGGATCGCCACCGTGTCGCCCTCCTCGACCGTGTCGCCCACCGCGCACTCGATTTTCCATACCGTGCCCGTTATATGAGCCTCGACGTCAGTCATCTGATCCTCCACGCAGCGGTCGGCGCCTCGCCGGGACGTTCGCCGTCCAGGCCACAACAATAGGACCAGGACAATAGATCGCGCCGCCGACCGACCCGCCCGCGCCGACGCGATCGTCGTCGCCGCCCACAACGAGGCCGAGCGCGTCGCAGCAACCCTCGCGGCGCTCGCCCGCGCGTTTCCCGGCACGCCAATCTGGGTGGCCGACGACGGCTCGCGCGACGCCACCGCCGAGATCGCCGCCGCGGCCGGCGCACGCGTCGTGCGCAGCGCTGACGTGATCGGCAAGGGCGCCGCCGTCACGCACGCGGCGCGCGATGCGCTGCGCGACACCCGCGCTCCTGCGCCGGATCCCCCGCAGGACGCCCGTGATCGCGACCGCAGATCGGTGTTCGTCCTGTGCGACGGCGACCTCGGTGACTCCGCCGCGCGGCTCGGCGCGTTGGCCGACGCGGTCGCGCGCGGCGACGGCGATGTCGCCGTCGCGATCTTCGCCAGGCGCGTCGGCGGCGGCTTCGGGCTCGCGCTCGGCTTCGCGCGCTGGGCGATCCGCCGGCGCACCCGCGGCCTGCGCACCAGCGCCCCGGTCTCCGGGCAGCGGGCGCTGAGCCGGCACGCGCTCGAAGACGTGCTGCCGTTCGCTGACGGATTCGGCATGGAGATCGGCATCACGATCGACGCCGTGCGCGCCGGTCACCGGCTGGTCGAGATCGAGCTCGACCTCGACCACCGCGCCGGTGGCCGCACGCTCGCCGGGTTCGTCCATCGCGCACGCCAGCTGCTCGACTTCGCGCGCGCCTATCGCTCCCGGCGTTAGGCCGTCCCGGGCGCGCGGCGGCTGCTCGCGCGTAACCTTGAACCATGGCGGACGTAGAGCGTTTGATGAGCGATCTAGCGCCGATGCGCGAGCAGGTCTACACCGACCCGCGGCCGAAGGAGCACTTCGACCGCTTCCACGAGCGTTCCCGCACGCGCGAACCGGACTGGGCGTATGAGTTCACGCGCGTGCTCACCTCGCTGTACGCCTACACGTTCCTGCGCGCGCGAGCGATCTCCGTCGAGAAGGTCCCCGGGAGCGGCGCCGTGATCCTCGCCCCGAACCACTTCTCGTTCATGGACCACTTCCTGATGGGCTGTTACATCCGTCGCAAGGTCCGGTTCATGGCCAAGTCACAGCTCTTCAAACGCCCCATGCAGTTCATCTATACCCACGGCGGCGTGTTCCCCGTGCGCCGCGGTGCGCGCGACGAAGAGTGGTTCATCACCGCACGTTCGATCCTCGAGCGCGGCGGCGCCGTAACCATGTACTGCGAGGGTGGGCGCTCGCGGACCGGCAAAGTCTCCGAGCAGGCCAAGCGCGGGATCGGGCGTCTTGCGCTGGAGACCGGCGCACCGATCGTGCCGATCGCGATCTACGGCTCCTCGCACGTCCGCAACTGGAAGCGTCTGCAGTTCCCCAAGGTCACCATCCAGTACGGCGACGCCATCTGCTGGGAGCAAATCGAGGATCCCACGCGCGAGCAGCAGCAGGCGGTCGCCGACCAGGTCCTCGTCGAGATCCGCCGTCTCTACGGCGGCCTCGAACAGCACGGCCGCAAGGGCATCCTGCGGCGCGTGCGCGAGCAGCGCCGCGCCGAGCGGCGTGCTCCCGAAAGCGCGCCCGTAGTCTGACGCCGGCCGATCGTCGGGCGCGTCCCCTAGGGTTCGCCGCATGTGCCCCCGACGCAGCTCCCTGAGCCGGTATGCAACAGCGCCTTGACGCCGGGGCGGTGATCCGCCGCGTCTTCCATATCTACGTCGACCAGGCTCCCGTACTGATGCCCGCCGCGGCAGTCCTGTTCGTGTTCACCGGCATCCTCGCCGACCTGCTCGTCGTCGCCAGCCCCGGGCTCGCGCTCGTGGCGGTCCTGATCGAGCTGGTTGCAGGCACGCTCTTCACCGGCATGGTCGTCGAGCTCGTCGCCGACATCCAGGACGGGCGCCGCGACGCCAGTCCCGGCCAGCTGCTGCGCGCGGTCACGCCGGTGCTCGGGCAGCTGATCCTCGTCGGCATCGTCGCCGGCATCGGCGTCGTGATCGGGTTCATCCTGATCATCATTCCGGGGCTGTATCTGCTGACCGTGTGGTCGCTCGCCGCGCCGGTCGTCGTGCTCGAGCGCCCCGGAGTGTTCGCAGCGCTGCGGCGCAGCCGCGAGCTCGTGCGCGGCAACGGCTGGCAGGTGTTCGGCGTGATCGCCGTCCTCTACATCCTCGTCAGCGTGTTCTCGTTCGTGATCGAGGGCGCCGCCGACTCGGCCGGCGCCGGCATCGGCATCGTCGTCAGGGTGATCGTCGGCGTGCTCACCGCCCCGCTCGTGGCGCTCGCCTCCTCGGTCATGTACTTCGAGCTGCGAGGACGCTCGCGCGAGGACGCGCTCGAGCCCGATCCCTCGGGCCCGTTCCAGGCCGGCGGCTACCCGCCCGCCGCCCAGTAGCCGCGGCGCACGCCGGCCAATAGGCTGCTGGCGAGCATGTCCGCGATCGATGCCTCAACGCTGCTGCGCCCAGGGCTGCTCGAGCACGTCTCGATCGTGATCGCCCGCGCATCGGACGCCGGCGCGGAGGACTCGGTCGGCGCCGACCTCGGCGCAGCGTGCACGGGCCTCGGCGCGCGTGTCTGGGCGTGTGAGCTCGCCGCCGATTGGGGGGTCGAAGGTCAGGAGGACGCGACCGCGCGTGCCGCAGCGGAGGCCGGCGCGCAGGCGCTCGCGGACAGCGGCGCGATCGGGCTGCTCGCCGTCGACGCCGCAAGCGTGTTCTCACGAGCGTGCGAGGACGGCGGCCACACGAGTCGGCGGGGCGGCGACGGCTACGCCACGCGCCACGCGCTCGGTGCGTGTCTGGACGCGAGCTGGAACGTCACCCGCGTCGTCGCCGAGCGCGCGTTTCTGCCCGACTCCCGCGGCGGGCGCATCGTCTACGTCGCGCCGCGCTCCGACGCCGGCGAGCACGCCGACGCCGCCTGCGCGGGCCTCGAGAACCTCGCGCGCACGCTCTCGATCGAGTGGGCTCGTCACGGCGTGACCGCCGTCGCGATCGCGCCCGGCATGGCCAGCGCCGCCGAGCTCGCAGCGCTGACCGCCTACCTCGCCTCGCCCGCCGGCGCCTACTTCTCCGGCTGCCTGCTCGACCTTCGCGGGCCGGCCCACCGCCCGTGAGCCCCGGCGTCAGCCGGTCATGCCGCCGAAGATCCCGCCGGTGACGTGCAGCGTCTGGCCGTGGACGTAGTTGGACCACGGCGAGCACAGAAAGAACACGCCTCCCGCGGCCTCCTCGGGCGTCGCGGGACGGCCCAGCGGGATGATCGCCGAGGCCATCTGGCGCATCTGCTCGGGGATCCCCAGCTGGATCTGCTCGCCGTCCTTCTCCATCGTGTTCTCGTCGACCTTCGCCTGGGTCAGGCGCGTGTCGATGAAGCCGAACGCGACCGCGTTGACGTTGACTTTGAACTGGCCCCACTCCTTGGCGACGGTTTTCGTGAGGCCGACGACGCCGGCCTTACCCGCCGAGTAGTTGGCCTGCCCGGCGTTGCCGAACGTGCCGGAGGTCGAGGAGATGTTGACGATCTTGCGGAAGACCTCCTTGCCTTCCTCGCGCTCTTTCTTTGCCGGCTCGCGCAGGTATGGCGCGGCGGCGCGGATCACGCGGAAGGGGACAACCGTGTGGATGTCGAGCATCGCCTGGAAGTGCTCGTCGGACATCTTGTGCACGGGCGCGTCGAGCGTGTAGCCGGCGTTGTTGACGATGATGTCGATCTTGCCGAAGGAGTCGATCGCCTTCTGCACGAGCGCGTCCGCTGCACCGGGCTTGGTCAGGTCGCCGGCAAACACGGCGGTCTCGCCCTGGATCTCGCCGGCCGCCTGCTCGGCGACGTCGCCGTCGAGGTCGTTGATCAGGACCTCCGCGCCCTGCGCGACGAGCAGCTCCGCCGTGGCGCGTCCGATCCCGCGGGCCGAGCCTGTGACGATCGCCGACTTGCCGTCGAGTACTCCCATAACTTGCGGTCTCCTTTGGTGGTGGGAAGCCGAGTTATATATGTCTCGGGTCGATCGACGCGCCTGCGGCGCGCCCCGTCGAACCCGCTCGCGCGGGGCCGAGACGGTGCGCTTCACGGAAATGTAAGAAATTCCGAAGATTGCTTGTAAGCTGCTTGGATGTCGACCGCGACCTCAGGGGGGCGCGTGACGACGGCGCAGGAGCCGGCGGTCGCCGGACGCCTTGTCGACGCGCACTTCGTTCTCCAGCACGCGAAATCGCCCTACCTCGCCGACGTGGACATCGTCGGCCTCGATCCGTTTCTCCGCGGGCTGCTGTTCACAGACGGAACCGTCTCGCGGGCGCTGGAAGCGCACACGCTGTCGCGCGTTACCGTTGCCCCCGTCGAGCAGGTGACCACGCGCGTGCGCCAGCCGGCCGCCGGCTACCTGGCCGTCGGGGAGGGCCGGCGGTGCCTGCGCAGGCGCGTGACGATGCACATCGCCGACAGGCATCTCGCGGTGTGGGCGGAGTCCTACATCCTCCCCGAACGGCTGCCGTCGCAGTTCGAGGCGACGCTCGGCGAGACACCGCAGGGCATCGGCGGCTCGCTGCAGCAGCTGAAGCTCGAGAGCTCGCGCGAGCTGCTGTGCTTCGGGCTGGCGCCGCCACCGGCTTGGGCTGAGCCCGGCGCGTCGGCCAGTACCCTGGCGCGCGTCTACAGGATCGTCACGCAGGCGCAGCCGGCGTTGCTGATCACCGAGCACTTCGCGCTCCAGCGACGCCATGGTCGTTACCGGCTCGTCGGGTCTCCCGGCGCGGCCGGCTTCTGAGACGTGCCTTCAGAAATCGGCAGTCGCCGGCAGGCCGACGTAGCTTTCGGCAAGGCTGCGCGCCGCGGCGGGGGAGCGCTCGAGGTAGTCCAGGCGCGCGAGCTGCAGGCGCCGTTGAAACGGTCCGCCGCCGAGGTCGTGCAGCAGTTGCGTCATGTAGTTGGAGAAGTCCTGCGCCTGCCACACCCGCCGCAGCGCCGTCTCGGAGTAGGCATCGAGCGACCGCGTGTCTCCGTCCTCGTAGCACTCGGCCAGCGCGCCGGCGAGCAGGCGCGCGTCGTTGAGCGCGAGATTGAGGCCCTTGGCGCCGGTCGGCGGCACGATGTGCGCGGCGTCACCGAGCAGGAACAGCCTCCCGTAGCGCATCGGCTCGCACACGAAGCTGCGCATCGAGGTGATGGCCCTGTCGAGGATCGGTCCTTCGCTCACGCGCCAGCCGTCGCTGGTGAGCCGCAGCTGCAGCTCCGCCCAGATCCGCTCGTCAGGCCAATCCTCGATCCGCTCGGCGCTCGCCACCTGCAGGTACAGGCGGCTGACATGCGGCCCGCGCATCGAGTACAGCGCGAAGCCGCGCTCGTGCCACGCATAGATCAGCTCGTCGGTCGCGGGCGCCGCCTCGGCGAGGATCCCGAGCCAGCTGAACGGATAGACGAACTCGTGCTCGCTGAGCACGCCGGCGGGAATCGAGCGGCGCGAGACCCCGTGAAAGCCGTCGCAGCCGGCGACCACGTCGCACTCGAGCTCGTGGCGCGCGCCGGCATGGATGTAGCTGACGCGCGGCCGTTCGCCGTCGAGGTCGTGGAGGGCGAGATCGGAGACGTCGAAGTGCAGCGCCCCGCCCGAACGCGAGCGCGCCGCGATCAGGTCCTTGACGACCTCCTGCTGTCCGTAGATCGTGATCCGCCGGCCCGTCAGCGCGGTCATGTCGATGTGCTGGGTGTGGCCCTGGTGGCGCAGGTAGATGCCGCGGTGCACGAGACCCTCGCGCGCCAGCCGCTCGCCGACGCCGAGCTCGCTGAGCAGCTCGACGGTGTTGTGCTCGAGCAGCCCAGCCCGCACGCGCCGCTCGACGTACGCGCGCGAGCGAAGCTCGAGCACGACCGAATCGATGCCCGCGCGCTCGAGCATCAACGCCAGCGTCAGCCCTGCCGGCCCGGCGCCGACGATGCCGACCTGCGTCCTCACGAGGCGAGCATATCCAATGGCTAGACCACCGATGCAGCGCCTACGCGAACGACTGGTGCGGTTGCGCGCGCAGGCGGCGCGGCGGCTGGCGGGCCCCGCGCTTGCGTCGCTCGGCCAGGAGCGCTGGAGCGCGGTCGACGACTACCTCGCCGCGCAGCTCGTCGGAGACGACAGCGTGTCCGCAGCGGCACTCGCCGCGGGCGCCGCGGCTGAGCTGCCACCGATCACGGTGTCGGCCAGCCAGGGCAAGCTGCTCGAGCTGCTGGCACGCGTAGGAGGCGCGCGGCGCATCCTCGAGCTCGGGACGCTCGGCGGCTACAGCAGCATCTGGCTGGCGCGCGCGCTGCCTCCCGATGGACGGCTCGTGACGCTCGAGGCGAATCCGCGCTTCGCCGAGGTCGCTCGCGGGAACATCGCGAGAGCGGGTCTCGGCGAGACCGTCGAGGTGCGCGTCGGGCCGGCGCTCGAGACGCTGCCTGAGCTCGCCGCCGAAGCCGCGCCGTTCGACATGATCTTCATCGACGCCGACAAGGCCAACTACCCGCACTACCTGGAGTGGTCGTTGAAGCTGTCGCGCCCCGGGACGCTGATCGTGGCCGACAACGTCGTCGGCGGCGGGGCGATCGTCGAGGCCAACGGCAGCGAGCCCTGGGGAGAGGACGGCGGACTCCAGGGGGTGCGCCGCTTCTATGACCTGCTCGCTGCCGAGCCGCGCCTCAGCGCGACCGCGATCCAGACGGTCGGGGACAAGGGCTACGACGGATTCGTGCTCGCGCTCGTGACGGCGCCGCCCGCGGAGTGAGGATGACGGTCGGCGAGCGCTGCAACGCCAGCCTGGTGGTGGACCGCAACGTCGAGGCCGGCCGCGGCGCGAACCTCGCGTACATTGCGCGCGCCGACTCGCTGACCTACGAGCAGCTGCTCGGCCAGGTCAACCGCATGGGCCATCTGCTTCGGGAGCTGGGGGTACGCCGCGAACAGCGCGTGCTGCTCGCGCTCGACGACACGACCGCCTTCCCCGTCGCGTTCCTGGCGGCGATGCGGATCGGCGCGGTACCGATCCCGGTCAGCGTGCGCGAGACGCAGGCCAACTTCCGGCATTTCATCGAGGACTCCTATGCCGAGGTCGCGGTGTGCGACGCGCAGATCCTGTCGCAGCTGCGCGCGGCGCTGGCGGGCCTCGACGTGCGCTTCCTCGCGCGCGGTAGCGATGACGGGGCAACCGAGCTCGACGGCGCGCTCGCCGCGCAGTCCGACGAGCTGGACGCGGCCGATACGCATCGCGACGACATGGCCTTCTGGCTGTACACGTCGGGATCGACGGGCAAGCCGAAGGGCGTGGTGCACCTGCACCGCAGCATGGAGGTGACGTGCGAGACCTTCGGGCGTCACGTGCTGGACATGCACGAGCAGGACCGCATGTTCTCCACGACCAAGCTCTACCACTCCTACGGCCTCGGCAACAGCCTCTCCTATCCGCTGCACTTCGGGGCGAGCGCCGTGTTGCTCGACGGGCCGCCAACGCCGGAGCGGCTGCTGGCGACGCTGCGCGAGCAGCGCCCGACGGTCTACTGCTCGGTGCCGGCGCTGTACAGACAGCTCGTCGCAGACCCAGACGCCGCGGAGGCGTTCGACTCGGTCCGGCTGTGCGTGTCGGCGGCGGAGCCGCTGCCGGTGCGCACCTTCGAGCAGTGGCGCGAGCGCTTCGGGCTGGAGATCGTGGACGGGATCGGCGCGACCGAGATGTTCGTCACGTTCTGCTCGAATCGGCCGGGCGATGTCGTGCCGGGCACGACGGGGCGCCCCGTTCCGGGCTACGAGCTGCGTCTGATCGACGACGCGGGCAACCACGTCGACGGAGCCGGCGTCGGGGCGCTCGAAGTGCGCGGAGGTTCACGCGCCGCCTTCTACTGGCACCAGAGCGAGAAGACCGCGAGCAGCATGCGCGGCGAGTGGCTCGCGACCGGCGATCGCTTCCGCAGGCGCCAGGACGGGACATACGAGTACGTGGGCAGGGGCGATGACATGCTCAAGGTCGGCGGGCTGTGGGTCTCGCCGGTTGACATCGAGCAGGTGCTGCTCGAGCACCCGGCCGTCGACGGCGCGGGCGTCGTCGGTGTGCGCGTCGATGACTACAACCGCGTCGCGGCGTTCGTCAAGTGCGACGCCGGGGACCGCGGCGACGAGCGACTCGCCGAGGCGCTGCGGTCCTGGTGCAGAGAGCGCCTGCGCGACTACGAATATCCGCACGTGATCCGGTTCGTGGACGAGCTGCCGCAGACGCTCAACGGCAAGCCTCAGCGCTTCAAGCTGCGCGAGTTGATCGAGCGCGAGCTGACGCCGTCGCGCCAGGTCGAGCGCGGCTCGCTGGCACAGACGCTTACGGATGTCGCGCCCGCCGAGCGCGACAAGGCGGTGGCCGAGCTGGTGCTCGAGCAGATCGTCGCCGTGCTCGGCGAGCCTTCCGTCGGCGTGAGCGACGTGCAGCGCTCGTTCGAGGAGCTCGGCTTCGACTCGCTCGCTGCCGTCGAGCTGCGCAACCGCCTGTGCAGCGCGGCCGGCCTGTCGCTGCCCTCGACGCTGATCTTCGACCACCCCACGCCGGCTGCGGTCGCAGGCCTGCTGCGCGCGCTCGCGGAAGGACTCGAACCCGACTCCGACCTCGACCCCGAGGCCGGCATCGAACAGGCGTCGTATCTCGAGCGAGCGCTCGAGAGCGTCGAGCGGCGGGTGCCGGCGCCGCGGATGCCGCCGGCGTCGCCCGCGCTGCGCGTCAAGACCTCGGCGTGGGTGCGAAGCGTCGTGCCGGTGCGGCTCGTGGTGAGCAGAGCCGAACGCCGCGGCCGGCACGCGTGGGAGCGCTACAGCGGCGAGCGCGCACAGGCGCTCGCGGCGATGGAGACGATCGTCGCGGGGACCCCACGCGCGGCAGAGCTGCCGCAGCTCGCGCGCGCGTCAACGGTCGAGGGCAGGATCGACCGGGCACTGTTCTGGCAGCGCCCTTGGTCGGCGAGCCTCGATGCCGCGTCGGGCGCCCGTCTGGAGCAGGCGCTGTCGGCAGGTCGTGGCATGGTGCTCAGCGCGTGCCACATGGGCCCGTACTACCGCCTGCAGTGTGTGCGCCCGCTCGACGGCCCCGACACGTATCTGGTGCCGGGAGCGTGGTTCTTCGAGCCGCCCACCCCGGACCACTGGGGGCGCCGCCTGGCGCGCTGGCGCAAAGGCACGAACAGTCGCCTGGTGCCGGCCAAAGGGTCGTTTCGCATCATCCAGATGCTGCTCGAGCGCGGCGAGCGCGTGCTGCTGTTCTTCGACATGCCCGGCGCACGCGAGACCCGCTTCCTGGGCAAGCCGGTGGCGCTCGCCGATGGCACCGCGCAGCTGGCGATCCGCGCCGACGCGCTGGTCGTGCCCGTGCGCGCGCGCCGCGACGGACACCGGGTGTGGGTCGATGTCGCGGCGCCGCTCGACCCCAGGGAGTTCGCCGGTGTCGATCAGCTGATCGACACGCTGGCGGCGCTGCATGAGCGCTGGATCCTCGAGCTTCCTGAGACGATGGCCGACCCCCGCACGTTCGGCTGGGAGCAGGGCGCGAGCCCGGACGCGTGGCTCGCTCCCGGCGCCCCTGCGCCCGCGCGGCGCTCGAGCTGAGCGCCGGCCGTGAGCGGCGTGCGTCAGCCGGTGATGATGACGCCGAAGTCCTGCGTGTAGATCGCGCCGGGCTGCCCGTGGGCGAGCGAGGCGGGGGGGTGCGGCGAGACGCCGATCCCGGTTTCGCGGTAGCGGGCGTCGAGGATGTTCGCGCGGTGTCCCGGCGAGGCCATCCATGCGGCCACGATCGCGCGCGGCGTCGCCAGGTAGAGGGTCCCCCACGCGATGTTCTCGCCGACTTCGTAGCCGACGCGCGAGCTCGAGATGTAGCCGGCGTCGCGCAGCCGCGCGAGCGGCGTCTGGCCGCTCGGTCCGTCGTGTTCGAAGTAGTCGCCGAAGGCCATGCTCACCGAGTGCGCCTGCGCGGCACGGCGCAGCCGCCTGTTCGGTCGCAGCGTTCGCTCGCCGTGGGCCAGACGTTCACGGTTGATCAGGCACAGCGTGGCCGCGCGGATCAGCGCGGTGTCGGTGGGGGAGGGGCGCAGCCGCGTGTTCACGCAGGTGTGGTGGCCGTAGCCGGTGCCGGTGTGCCTGTTGCAGCTCCCCGGCAGCGTGCCGTTGCCGGCGTGGTAGCTCGCGCAGACGGCACCGTGGTGGGCGTTCCCCTGGGCACCGAGCGCGGGCGAGACCGCTGCACAAGCGCCGAGCGCGAGCGCGGCAAGCGCGACGTTGCGGAGCGTGCGGAGAGGGGCCACGGGGGACCTATCGGCCGCTCAACCATCAAACATGAGCAGGAAGGGTGAGGTTTGGACAGCTCTTTGCAAGCGCCCGCGTGCAGCCGGCGCATCCCTACAGCGCGAGCACCCGCCCGAGCACCTCGCGCATGATCTCGTCGCTGCCGCCGCCGATCGGCCCGAGGCGCGCGTCGCGCGCGGCGCGCTCGATGAAGTACTCGCGCATGTAGCCGGCGCCGCCGTGGATCTGCAGGCACGCGTCCATCAGCTCGAAGCACGCTCGCTGGGTGAGCAGCTTCGCCATCGTCACCTCCCGCAGCGGCTCCTCGCCGCCGACGAAGCGCCGCAGCGCGTCGTAGGTGACGCAGCGGCACGTGTGTACGGAGGTCGCGAGATCGGCGAGCTTGTGGCGGATCGCCTGGTGACCTGAGAGTGGCCGGCCGAACGCCTGGCGCTCGCGCGCGAACTCGGCGGTGCGCTCCCACGCGAGCGCCATCGCGCCGACGGCGCCGAGCGCCATCGCCAGGCGCTCCCACTGGAAGTTGGCCATGATCAGCTTGAAGCCCTCGTTCAGCTCGCCGAGCAGGTTCTCCTCGGGCACGAACACGTCCTGGAAGCTGATCGTGGCGGTGTCCGAGGCGTGCCAGCCGAGCTTGTCGAGCTTCGCCGACACGACGCCCTCGCCGCGATCGACGATCAGGAACGAGACGTCGTGGTGGCGGCTGGGCGGCGTCGTCTGCTTCGTCTTTACCGCCGTCACGATGAAGTGCGCGCGCACGCCGTTGGTGATGTAGGTCTTCTCGCCGTTCAGCAGCCAGCCGCCGTCGACACGCTCCGCGCGCGTGGTGATCGCCGCGACGTCTGAGCCGGCTCCCGGCTCGGTGATGCCGAGCGCGCCGATCCTCTCGCCGCGAATCGCCGGCACGAGGTAGCGCTGCTTCTGCTCCTCGGTGCCGAACTTCCAGATCGGTGGGGTGGCGATGTTGATGTGTGCGCCGATCCCCGCCGCGGTGCCGCCGGAGCCGATGCGTGCCATCTCCTCGCACAGCACCGCCTCGTGCAGGTAGTCGCCGCCCTGCCCGCCGTACTCCTCCGGATACTTGAGACCGAGCAGGCCCTGCGCGGCGAGCTTCCCGAACACGTCGTCGGAGAACCAGCGCTCGTCCTCCCACTGCTGCGCGTGTGGCGCGAGCTCGCGCTCGATGAAGCCGCGCGCGGAGGCGCGCAGCTGTTCGTGCTCGTCGGTGAACGGGGGCATCGTCGGAGTCATTGGGCGCTCACCGTAGGAGCACTGGCGTGTGCCGGCGCGGGCCGCCGGTGCTCGGCGAACAGCGCGAGCGCGTAGCGCCCGGCTGGATGCTCGCGCGCGCGCCGCACGAGCATGGCGGTGGCGGGCGCGAGTGCGTCGGGCTGCGGCAGCGCGACGCCGTACCCCAGCGGGACGATCACCGGCGCGCACAGCGCGGCAAAGGTCAGGTCGGCGGCGCCGAAGCGCTCACCGCACAGGTACGGGCGACCGTCGGACAGCAGCTCCGCGACGTGGTCGAGCTCGCGGAAGACGGCGGCCTCGTCGGCCACCTCGATCCCGGGAACGATCCCGAGCGCTCGCGCCACGAAGCGCTTCAGCAGCGGCCAGCCGGCTCGCAGCGCCGCGTCCTCCCAGGCGGGCACGCCCTGGTCGTTGAAGGCGAACACGAGCTTCGGCTGGCGGAACATGTGCACGTAGATGAGCCGCCGTCCGGGTGGCCCGAGTCTGTCGTCGAAGCGACGGCAGAGCGCGTTGACCTCGGCGCGCGCGGCGGGCTCGGTGGGAAACAGCCGCCGCTCGGGTGCCACGTGCGCGTCGCTCCAGACGAGGATCTCGTGTGACTCTCCGATCACGCCGTCGGGCGTGACTAGCACCGGCACCGTGGCGCCGCCGCCCGCGCGCCGCGCCGCCACTCGGTGGATGCCCTGGATGTGGCGCTCCTCGCGGTAGCGCAGCTCGGCCCGATCGAGGGCCCAGCGTGCCTTCTCGCAGTAGTGGCTGATCGGGATCGTGATCAGCCGCAGCACGGGCGTCTCGAGGTCGTCCGGCGTGTTGATGGAAGATGTGCCGGATGACCAGCACGGAGATCAAGTCTGCGCCGCGGGCACGACGCATGCTCGCCGGGGCGATCGACGCGGCGCTCGTCGGCGGTGGCACCTGGCTGTGGCGAAAGCGCCGGGGTGGCGAGAGTGCGCGCGCGGCTCGCTGGATGCCGGTGCTCGAGCTGGCGGCAGAGTCCCTTCGCCAGCAGCTGCGCAGCCCCGGACAGCTGCTGCTCGGGCTGCGCACCGTCGACCGGCGCACCGGTCGACGCCTCGAGCTGTGGCGCACGCTGGTGCTGCTCGGCGCCGGCGTCGCTCGCGGGGTGTTCATGCGGCGCCTGGCCCCACCGCGGTTGACGCCCGAGCAGGAACGCGATCGAAGTGGCTTCCTGGACGAGCTGAACGCGATCCAGGCGCGTCATCCGGACGACGCAGTCGCTCGCGAGGCCGAACGGCGGCAGCTGTTCGAACGCCAGCACAACCAGGTTCCGGACATCCTCCGTCACACAGCTGCCCCGATGCTCGCGATCGGCCTGCTCAACAGCCGTTTGCGCCGCCGCCTCGCCCCCACGACGGAGGTCCTCGCCGAGGATCGCGAGTCTCACAACCCGTAGGAGCGGCCGATCACGTCGAGCATGATCTCGTCGGTGCCGGCGCCGATGCGGTTCAGGCGCATGTCGCGCCACACCCGCTCGACGCCGTACTCGCGCATGTAGCCGGCGCCGCCGTGGATCTGGATGCATTCGTCGGCGACTTCGCAGGCGATGCGCGCGGCGTGCAGCTTGGCCATCGAGATCTCGCGCACGGGGTACTCGCCGTTGTTGAAGCGCCACGCGGTCACGTACACCATCTGCCGCGCGGACTCGATTTTGGTGGCCATCTCGGCGAACTTGTGGCGGATCACCTGGAACTTGCCGATTTCGCGGCCGAACGCCTTGCGCTCGTGCGCGTACTGGAGCGTGCGCTCGAAGCACTTCTGCGCGCCCGCGACGCAGCCGGCGGCGCCGATCAGGCGCTCGCCCTGGAGCTCCCACATGATGTGGTAGAAGCCCTTGCCGACCTTCCCGAGCACGGCGCTCTCGGGAACGCGCACGTCCTGGAAGGCGAGCAGCGCGGTGTCCGAGGCGTGCATGCCGAGCTTCTCGAGCTTCTTCTCGCGGATCACCCCGGGACTGTCCATCGGCACGAGGAACAGCGTGAAGCCGTCGTAGCCGGCGTCGGGGTCGGTCTTGGTGACGAGCACGATCACGTCGGCGCGGTGGCCATTGGTGATGTAGGTCTTGGAGCCGTTGATCACGTAGTCATCGCCGTCGCGCACGGCGCGAGTCTTGATGCCCGAGACGTCCGATCCGGCGTCAGGCTCGGTGATCCCCAGGCAAAGGATCGCCTGGCCCTTGATCGCCGGTTCGGCCCAGCGGCGCTTCTGCTCCTCGGTGCCGAATGCGAGGATCGGCGGCATTGCCATGTCCGTCTGCACCGCGAGGCCCATTGCGAGGCCGCCGGAGTTGGCGTTGGTGATCTCCTCGGCGAGCACCAGGCTCGTGTAGTAGTCGCCGCCCTGTCCGCCGTACTCCTCCGGCTTGTCGAGGCCGAGGAAGCCCAGCTCGCCCATGCGCTTGAACACGGAGTCGGGGAACGTCGTCTCCTCCCATTCCTCGGCGTGCGGCGCGAGCTCTTTGATGGCGAAGCTGCGGATCGACTCGCGCAGCTGTTCGTGCTCGTCGGTGAAGATGAAGTGCTTGCGCTGGCTCTTGAAGTCCGGCTTGCGCACGCTCTCGGCGGTGGCGGCCATCGGGGTGATCTCCTTGGTCTCTTGCGTTGGCTGGCTTGGCTGGGTGGCTTGCGTTGGCTGGCTCGGCTGGGTGGCGCTCGCTGCAAAGTGAACAGTACCGCTAACTACTTGCCTCGGGCGCGAATGCGGATACGATCTTGGCGTGCCCACCGACAAGGTCCTCTACGAGCTCGCCGACTCGGGCGTCGCGACGATCACGCTGAACGATCCTGACACGCGCAACGCGCTCTCTCCGGAGCTGCTCGCGGGCCTGATCGAGGCGTTCGAGCGCGCGCGAGACGACGAGCGGGCGCGCTGCGTGGTGCTGGCGTCCTCGCACGAGAAGACGTTCTCCTCGGGCGCGAGCCTCGGCGGCTTCGGCGCCGACACGCCGCTCGTGGAGAAGCACTTCGCCTCTGAGCGCTTCGTGGGCCTGTTCAAGCTGATCGGCGCGCTCGGCAAGCCGACGCTGTGCGTGGCGCGCGGCCACGTGCTGGCGGGCGCGCTGGGAATCGCGTTGGCGTGCGATCTGATCCTCGCCTCCGAGGAGGCGACGTTCGGCACCCCGGAGATCAACGTCGGCACCTTCCCGTTCATGATCATGGCGCTGATCTACCGCAACGTATCGCGCAAGCAGGCCAACGAGCTGCTGCTGCTGGGTGAGCGCTGGAGCGCGCAGCAGGCGCTGGCTGCGGGCTTCGTCAACCGCGTGGTGGCCGACGCGGAGCTCGACGGGCTCGCAGCGGAGTGGGCGGGCAAGCTGGCGGGCAAGTCGCCGGTGATCATGCGCCTCGGCAAGGAAGCGATGCGCCGCCAGCTCGACATGCCCCTGGACGACGCGCTCGACTACCTGCGCGCGCAGCTCAGCCTCGCGCTCTCCACCGAGGACATCGTCGAGGGCGTGACGGCGTTCTTCGAGAAGCGCGAGCCGCGGTGGAAGGGCCGCTGATGAGTCCCCGCAAAGCCGCCACGCCGCCGCCGGTCGAGACCCCGCCTGCGGCTGCGCAGCCGGCGACACCCTCGCTGCTGCGCCCGCTGGTCGAGGATCTGCATGCGCGCCGCGCGCAGATCCGGATGGGGGGCGGGGAGGAGAAGATCGCCGAGCAGCACGCGCGTGAGAAGCTGACGGCGCGCGAGCGCATCGCGCTGCTCGTGGACGACGGCACGTTCGTGGAGCTGGGAATCCACGCCCGCCCGCACTTCTCCCAGCGCGCGATGGACGGGGTGCAGGCGCCGGCCGACGGCGTGATCACGGGCTACGGCAAGGTCGACGGGCGTCTGACGGCGGTGTGCGCGTACGACTTCACGGTGATGGCCGGGTCGATGGGCATGACCGGCGAGCTGAAGACGACGCGCCTGCGCGAGCTGGCGCTGCGCGAGCGGATCCCGTTCGTGTGGCTGCTGGACTCGGCGGGCGCCCGCGTGCAGGAGGCGGCGGGCGCGATGTTCGCGGGCTCGGGGCACCTGTTCCGCGAGGAGGTCGTCATGAGCGGCGTGATCCCGCAGGTGGCGGCGCTGATGGGCCCGTGCGCCGCGGGCACCGCATACATCCCGGGGCTCGCGGACTTCGTGCCGATGGTCAAGGGCCGCGGCTCGATGGCGCTGGCGGGCCCGCACCTGGTGCGCGCCGCGGTCGGCGAGGAGGTCACCCAGGAGGAACTGGGCGGCTCGCGCGTGCACTGCCGCAAGTCGGGCGTCGGCGACATGGAAGTGGACGACGACGAGCAGTGCATCGAACGGATCAAGCAATACCTCTCCTACATGCCGCAGAACTGCGAAGAGAAGGCTCCGAGCCTGCCGGTGAGCGACCCGATCGACAGGCGCGAGGAGGAGCTGCTGGACGTGCTGCCGGACTCCAACCGGAAGCCGTATGACATGTACGAGGTGATCCGCAGGATCGTCGACGACGGCGAGTACTTCGACATCAAGGGCCAGTGGGCGAAGACGATCATCACGTGCTTCGCGCGCTTCGGCGGTCGGCCCGTGGGGATCGTCGCCAACCAGCCCAAGCAGCTGGGCGGCATCCTCGACAACAACTCCGCCGACAAGGCCGCGCGCTTCGTGAACCTGTGCAACGCGTTCGCGATCCCGCTGGTGTTCATCCAGGACGTGCCGGGCTTCATGGTCGGCTCGAAGATCGAGGCCGAAGGCATCATCCGCCACGGCGCGAAGATGCTGTACGCGGTCGCCAACGCGACGGTGCCGAAGATCACGGTGATCACGCGCAAGGCCTACGGCGCGGGCTACTACGTGATGAACGGCCGCGCATATGAGCCGGACCTGATCGTGGCGTGGCCGAGTGCGGAGATCAGCGTGATGGGCGCGGAGGGCGTGGTCGAGATCGCGTTCCGCAAACAGGTCGACGCCGCGGAGGACCCGGCGGCGAAGAAGGCCGAGCTGATCGAGGGCTTTCGCAAGATCTTCGACGTGTACATCGCGGCGGGCAACGATCTGATCGACGACGTGATCGACCCGCGTGAGACGCGCGAGACGATCTACCGGGCGCTCGAGATGTCGCAGAACAAGAAGATCGAGCGGCCATGGAAGCGGCAAGGAGTGGTACCGGTATGAGGCCCGTATGCCGGCGCGCTACGGCGTCCTCGGTCGCTCGTGTGCGGAGCACACTTCGCTCCCTGCGTCCTTGTATCGCTTGGCCTACGAGCCTCATACCCGCGCACTGCTTGACCGATGACCCACGAACTTACGGAGCGTGATGAAGATGTCGCTTGACGACCCCGTAGTGATCACGTGCTCCATCTCCGGCGCGATCGCCAATCGCGAGCAGTGCCCGGCGATCCCGTACACGCCGCAGGAGTACGCGGCGGAGGCACGGCGGATCGTGGACGAGGGCGGCGTGCACATACATATCCACGCGCGCAAACCCGACGGGACGCCGTCGTATGAGATCGAGGACTTCCAGGCGATCACGGACGCGATCCGCGCGGAGGTAGGCGACGCGGCGATCATCAACTACTCGACGGGCACGATCGGGGTCCCGGTGGCCAAGCGCATCGAGTACCTGAGGGCGTGCCGCCCTGAGGTGGCGGCGCTGAACATGGGCTCGATGAACTACGCGAAGTACTCGCGCTCGAAAAAGCAGTTCGTGTTCAAGATGGTGTTCGAGAATCCGTTCGACGAGATCATCGAGCTGCTCGAGGCGATGAACGAGCTCGGCATCAAACCTGAGCACGAGTGCTTCGACGTTGGCCACGTCGGCAGCCTGGCGCCGCTGATCGACATGGGCGTGCTGAAAGGGCCGCTGCACGTCGACTGCGTGATGGGCGTCGTCGGCGGGATCCCGCCGACAGCGCGCAACCTCGCGGCGATGGTCGACAACATCCCCGGTGGGGGTGGGTCGGCGGGACCTCGAAACCATTGGGGGGTGATCGGGATCTCGCGCGACCAATGGCTGCTGGTGTCCGCTGCGCTCACCCTCGGCGGCTCGATCCGCGTGGGCCTCGAGGACAACCTGTACCTGCCCGACGGGACGATGGCGCGCTCCAACGGCGAGCTGATCGCGAAGGCGAGGCAGATGACCGAGGACATGGGACGCCGGCCGGCGAGCGTGCAGGAGGCCCGGGCGATGCTGGCGATCCCCCAACGCGAGGGGAGCCTGGCGTGAGCCTCCCACTGGAGGGCATCCGCGTGCTCGACCTGTCCCGCCTTCTGCCGGGCGGCTTCTGCTCGCTGCTGCTGGCGGACTTCGGCGCGGACGTGGTGAAGGTCGAGGACACAGGCATGGGCGACTACATCCGCTGGTCGCCTCCGTATTACGAGGGCGCCCACGACAGCGCCAAGTCGGCGCTGTTCCTGTCGCTCAATCGCAACAAGCGCTCGATTCGCCTGGACCTGAAGAGCGAGGACGGGCGCGAGGCGCTGCTCGAGCTCGTACGCGACGCGGACGTGGTGCTCGAATCCTTCCGCCCCGGTGTGCTCGACCGCCTCGGCGTGGGGTACGAGCGGATGCGCGAGCGCAACCCGGGGATCGTGTTCTGCGCGATCTCGGGCTACGGTCAGGACGGCCCGAAGCGCGACGCGTCGGGCCACGACATGAACTACCTGGGCCTGATCGGGCTGCTGGGCCTGACGGGCGAGCGCGGGGGAGGGCCGGTGCAGGCGGCGGGGCAGATCGCCGATCTCGGCGGCGGTGCGCTGATGGCGGCGTTCGGGATCATGGCGGCGCTGCGCGAGCGCGACGGCTCACCTGCCAGAGATGGACAGTCGGGGCATCCGGGCTCCGGCGAGGGGCAGCTGGTCGACGTGTCGATGTCCGACGGCGCGCTGTCGTGGCTCGCGATGGTGGCGGCGGCGCACTTCGCCGATGGCACGGTGCCGCACCGTGGCGATCTGCCGCTGGCGGGCGCGTTGATCTGCTACCGCCCGTATGAGTGCGCCGATGGCTGGGTGTCGCTGGGGGCGCTGGAGCCGAAGTTCTGGCAGGCGTGGTGCCGTGGCGTGGGCCGCGATGAGCTGATCGCAAAGCAGTTCGAGCGCCCGGGCTCGGATGCGCACGCGCAGGTGATCGAGATCTTCAGGGCGCGCACGCGCGCGGAGTGGGAGGTGTTCGCGCGCGAACACGACTGCTGCCTCGAGCCGGTGCTGGAGCTCGACGAGGCGCTGGACTCCGAGCTCGTCCGCGCGCGAGAGATGGTGGTGGCGCTCGAGCAGCCCGGCGTCGAGCGGCCGGTGCGTCAGCTGGGGATCCCGGTCAAGCTGAGTCGCACTCCGGGCAGCTCGGCGCGACTGCCGGGCCCGGCGCTCGGGGAGCACACCGAGGAACTGCTGCTGAGCGCGGGATACACGCCCGCGCAGGTAGCCGCGATGCTCAGCGCGGGTGCGGCGGCGGCCGCGGCGCCGCACGCGGCGGGCGCCGGCTCGGAGCCGGCGCCGACGTTCCGAGCGTGAGCCGGCGATGAGCGTCAAATCGAAAGCCCGCCCACCCCTGCTGAAGATGAGCGAGTTGGCGGAGCGCTCGGGCGTGAGCGCGGGGACGATCCGCTACTACCTGCGCGAGGGGCTGCTGGGCGCGGGCGAGGATGTGGTCAGGACCTCGCGCAACATGGCGTACTACCCGCCGGACTACGTCGAGCGGATCGCGCTGATCAAGCGTCTGCAGGAGGAGCGCTTCATGCCGTTGCGTGTGATCCGCGACGCGCTGCACGAGGACCCGGAGCGCGTGCGTGCGCTGATCGAGCTCGAGGACCGGATCCTCGAGCGGGCGCTGATCAGCGCGGAGGACGGCACGCGCTTCTCGCGCGCGCTGGCGCAGGAGCGCTACGGCGTCCCGCGCAACGTGCTCTCGCGCCTGGCGGAGATCGGCGTGCTGACGCCCAACCAGCGCGGATACGACCGTGACGACGTGAAGATCATCGAGGCGATCGCGAATTTCCGTGCGGGCGGCTACGACGAGGCGTTGGGGTTCACGGTGTACGACACGCTGCGCTACCGCGAGGCGCTCGAGCCGCTGGTCGAGGAGGAGGTGCAGGCGCTGCTCGGGCGCTTGGCGGGCGAGGTGGAGGTCGAGCGCGCGATGGAGATCGTCGCCGCCGGCACCGAACCATTGCGCGAGCTGATCGGCGCGATGCACTCGAAGCTGCTGCTAGCCGCCTTGCGCCGCCATCGAGCCAGTGAACCGCAAGCTCAGCCCCGTAGACGCACGGGCTCGAAGGAAAGCACCTCGGCGAGCGTGTCGTAGTGGCGGTCGTGGTGCAGGACCGCGGCTTGGTGCTGTTGTGCGCATGCTCCGATCAGAAGGTCCGGGATCGGCAGACGATGCCGGCCCCGCCTGCCGAGCTCCTGCTGGGCGCTTACGGCCGTAGCGATCGTCTCCGCGTCCATACGCAATTCGCGAAACGCAGCCAGGTCGTCCTCGATCCGCTCGTACTCATGGGGCGAGCGTGCGCTGTAGAGCATCTCAAGACGTATCACCGCGCAGACGCAGATCTCACCGAGATCGAGCGCCTCGGAGGTAGCTCGCTCAAGCGCCGACTTGTCGGCAAGCAGCAGCTTGCCTAGCGCCACGCCTGGTCGTCTCTGATCGCGTCCCAGTCCACGGTGCCCTGCAGACCGGCAAGCGCAGCGCGCTGGCGACCCCGGCGGCGGTCCGCCTCCTCCTCGAGTTGGTCGAGGTGTAGCGAGTGATGTCCGGTTTCCGCCAGCAGCAGCAGCAGGTCCTTGCGGCTCTCGATCTCGGGCCAGCGTCGTTGTGCGTCGTCGAGCAGGCCACGCAGGGGGCCGGTGTCGGTAACCGTATAGCGGGGACGGGTCGTCGGCATGCGAGTAGTAGTGTAGCACCTTCACTGGAAGGTGCAGCACCTCGCGCCGCCGCTCGGCAAAGATCAGATCAGCACGAGCGTTATGCTTCAAAGGTTGACTGACCAGTCAATCTAACCCTGGTGTCGCGGGAGGAAATGCGCTTGTGAAAGTGGCGGCCGTACAGCTCAACTCGACCGCCGACCGTGTCGCGAACATGGCCCACGCGGATCGGCTCACGCGCGCCGCCGCGGCGGACGGCGCGAAGCTGATCGTGCTGCCGGAGAAGTGGACGGCGATGGGCTCCGAGCAGGATCTGCGCGATGGCGCCGAGACGCTCGACGGTGCGGCGATCGGGTGGGCGCGGGCGACCGCGCGCGAGCTCGCCGTCGATCTCGTGGCGGGCTCGATCCTCGAGCGTGTCGCCGGCCAGTCGAAGCTCGCGAACACCTCGGTGCACGTCAGCCCGCACGGCGAGGTGATGGCGAGCTATCGCAAGATTCACATGTTCGACGTGGAAGTCGGCGGGCGCACGTACTGCGAGTCGGCGCTTGAGGAACCGGGCGAGGAGATCGTGCTGTCGCACACGGCCGACGGCGTCGAGCTGGGCCTTTCGATCTGCTACGACCTGCGCTTCCCCGAGCTGTATCGGATCCTCGCGGTGCGCGGTGCGCGGATCCTGACGGTGCCGGCGGCATTCACGTTGGCGACGACGCGCGATCACTGGGAGACGCTCGTGCGGGCGCGCGCGATCGAGAATCAGGCGTTCGTGATCGCCGCCAACCAGGTCGGCGAGCACCCCGCCTCGCAGCATTCCGGCGGACGCTCGATGATCGTTGACCCGTGGGGCGTGGTGCTCGCGCAGGCGCCCGACGCCGAGAGCTACATCCTCGCCGAGCTCGACCTCGACAGCCAGCTCGCGACCCGCGCGCGCCTGCCCGCGCTCGCCAACCGCCGTCCCGAGGCCTATCGCTGGCCGGTGGCGGAGACGGTATGAGCACGGGACGCGCACCGGCCTCGCGCGCGAAGGCGCCGGACAAGCGCCGCCTGATCCTCGACGCGGCGGTGCGGGTGTTCGCGCGCCAGGGCTTTCACGCGTGCCGCGTGTCTGACATCGCCGACGAGGCGGGCGTGGCGTATGGCCTCGTGTACCACTACTTCGCCTCCAAGGACGAGGTGCTCGACACGCTGTTCCTCGAGCGTTGGAACGTGATGCTCGAGCTGATCCGCGAGGTCGACGCGACGGCGGTCCCGGTCAGGGACAAGCTCACGGCGATCGCGTCGTTCATCGTCGACAGCTACCAGCACGACCCCGACCTGATGAAGGTGATCATCGTCGAGGTGACCCGCGCGGCGAACTCCTTCGGCAACACGCACATCGCGACGATCCGCGAGGCCTACGACCTGATCGGCGGGATGATCGTCGAGGCTCAGGAGCAGGGTGTGTTCAAGGCGGAGATCGAACCGCGCTTCGCCGCGATGGCCTTCTACGGCGCGATCGAGCAGCTGCTCACGGGCTGGATCTTCGATCTGCTGCCGCAGGGGGAGGATCATTTCGAGCGCGCCAAGTGGCTCGTCGTGGAGACAGTCTGCGGCGGTCTGGAAACCTGAGCGAACGGCGAGTTTCGAACCCGACCACGTCGGGGAATAGACTGACGCGCGCATGGAAAACGAGATGGTCAAGCGGTTGCTGTGGCAGGGCCTGCTGGCGGGCGTCAGCGCGCTGGTGGGGATCGTCGCCCACCGTGCGGCGGCGATCGCGTGGCGACGCGTGTTCGACGAGGAGCCGCCCGAGTGAGCGCTCAGCCACCACCGCCTGCGGGGGAGCGGTCGGCGAGCGCCGCACAGAGAACCGAGACGCAGAACATCGCGGCCACGATCGCGGAGGTGTCCGAGCGCGCGACGCTGCTGGTGCGCGAGGAGATCGAACTCGCCAAGGTCGAGATGACCGAAAAGGCGACGAAGCTCGTCAGGGGCGCTGTCGTCGGCGTGGCGGCCGGCGTGTTCTTCTTCACGGCGCTCGTGTTCGCACTCGTCGGGTGCGCGTGGCTGCTCTACTACTACCTCCCGATCGGCAACAACTTCACGTACTTCTGGGGCTTCTTCGCGATGTCCGTGATCCTCGTGGTGCTCGGCGCGCTCGCAGGGCTGATCGCGGCGCGGGCCGTCAAAAAAGGAGCGCCGCCGGTGCCGAACATGGCGATCGAGGAGGCGCGCAAGATCCGCGACAGCGTGGCCACGGGCGCGGCGCCCCCCGCGGTCGCACCGGGCCCCGCCGCCGCGAGCTCGTCGGCGGTCGCGGGAGAGCAGAGCTGATGGCACAGCGCTCGCCGGCGGAGATCCGCAGCTCGATCGAGGCCAACCGCATGGAGCTGGCGGTGTCCGTCCAGAAACTGCGCGGCGAGGTGACGCGTCTGACCGACTGGCGCGCACACGTCGAGCGCCATCGCACCGAAATCACGGTCGGCGCAGCGGTCGTCGGCCTGATGATCGGCGCACGCGTGCTGCGCCGCCGCCGGCGCAGCCGCGACTGATCAGCCGATCAGGACAGCAGCGCGCGCGGGATCGCGCCGACGCCGATCAGCCCCGGGCCGGTGTAGGTGCCGATTACCGGTCCGACCTCGGAGGTGAAGAGGGGCTCGGAGTCGAAGATCCCGCGGCAGCGGTCGAGCAGGCGCTGGGCCTGCTCGGGTGCCTGGATGTGCTGCACCACCCAGCCGTCAGCGCCGCTGTCGTGCAGATCCTGCGCGTAGGCGACCATGCGCTCGAACGCGCGACCGGCGGTGCGCACGCGCTCGACCGGCACGATCTCGCGCTCGAGCGAGAGGATCGGCTTGATCTTCAGCGTGCCACCGAGCCACGCCTGCGCCTTGCCGATGCGCCCGCCGCGCCTGAGGTACTCGAGCGTGTCCAGGCAGAACCAGATCCGCAGCACCGCGCGCGCGTCGCGCACGCGCGCCACGACGCCGTCGAGATCGGCGCCGTCGCGGGCGGCGGCCGCGGCGGCGAGCACGAGCATGCCTGTGCCGCCGCAGGCGGTTTCGCTGTCGATCACCGCGACGCGCTCGCCGAGGCCGCGCTCGGCGAGCAGCCCGTGCGCCTGGCGCGCGGCCTCGACGGTGCCGGAGATGCCGCCGGCGAGGTGGATCGAGACGACGTCGCGGCCTTCGTCGAGCAGCGGCTCCCAGACGGTGAGGAAGTCACCGATCGAGGGCTGTGAGGTTGTGGGTAGTTCGCGGTCGTCGCGCAGCCGCTCATAGAAGGCGTCGAAGCCGTCCATCTGCAGCTCGCGCTCGGGCTGTCCTTTCCAGCCGACGTACAGGCTGACCTGATGGATGCTCTCGTCCTGGGCGAGCGCCCGGGGAAGGTAGTGAGTGCTGTCGGCGGCGACCGCGACTGGGGCCATGCGGCGCGGGACGCTACACCACAGCCTGGGCGAGCTCCCCAGACTCGTACATCTCGGTGACGATGTCGCAGCCGCCGAGCAGCTCTCCGCCGACGAACAGCTGCGGGATCGTGGGCCAATCCGAGAGCGCAGTCAGCTCCTGGCGGATGCGCGGGTCGGGCAGCACGTCGACCGCGGCGAACGGCACGTCGAGCGCCTGCAGCACGGCGACGGTGCGCGCGGAGAAGCCGCATGCGGGCGCCTCGGGCGTTCCCTTCATGAACAGGATCACCTTGTGCTGGGCGATCGCCTCGGCGATCGCATCGCGGATCGGGTTGCTTTCCTCGTTGGGCGCGGGCGCCGGCGCGGGCTGCGCGGCGGACATCGGCAGTGGCTGGGACTGGCTGGCGGACATGGAGTGCTCCTGGCTGTCAGTTGGTGGGGATCTTCGAGGGGGCGTGGGTCTTGAGCGCGAGCGCGTGGATCGCTCCGCCGATTTCGGCGCCGAAGACTGCATACACGAGACGGTGCTGCTCGATCCGGCTGAGTCCTTCGAACGCCGGCGCGGTGACGGTGGCGCTGAAGTGGTCGCCGCCGCCGGTGTAGTCCTCGACATCAGCGTGCGCCCCTGCGATGGCGGCCTCGATACGCTGTTTTATGTCCTCTGCGGAGGGCATGCGCCTCAAGGGTAGAAGGTCTGTGCACGTGCGCGAGCGTCCGCCGTCCCACCGCTATACTTTGGAAAGTCTTGAAGCCGTCCACAGGAGCAGAGCAATGATCGAGATCACCGACAAGGGCGCCGAGAAGGTGCACGAGTTCCTCGCCTCCCAGCAGGCGGACGTGAGCGTTGCGGGCCTGCGTGTGGGCGTGCGCGGCGGCGGCTGCTCGGGCTTCCAGTACCAGCTGGCGTTCGACGAGCAGCGCGAGAGCGACGTGGTGTTCGAGAGCCACGGCCTGAAGCTGCTGGTGGATGGCGAGAGCCTGCAGTTCGTGCGCGGCTCGACGATCGACTACGAGGAGAGCCTGCAGGGCGCGGGCTTCAAGGTCAACAACCCCAACGTCGTCGCGGCCTGCGGCTGCGGCTCCTCGTTCCGCGTCGCCGAGGAGGAGCAGGTCTCGGCGGTTTGACGGCCCGCCACCGCGGCGCGCACGGCGCGCCCGATGGGGGGCACGTAGGCTCTACGGCAGATGGCGGTTCTGCCCCAGGCGCTTCGCGGACAGACGCCGACACGCCTGCGCGATGACGTGCGAGTGCGCGCGCTCGCGCTCGGGCTCGGCCTGATTCCGCCGCGCACGATGCACTCGGCGGCGGACGCGCGCGTGCTGTTGGATGCGGCCCGCGGCGCCCGGCGGGTGGTCGAGATCGGCGTCTACGAGGGTGCTTCGGCGCTGGCGCTGCTCGACGTGCTCGCACCGGACGCGGAGCTGCACCTGATCGACCCGTTCGGCTCGCGCCCGGACGCGCTCCCAGAGGGCTGGGCGGCGAGCGAGTGGGCCACGCGGCGCGCGGTCGGCCGCGGTGTCCGGCGGCGCAGCGCCGCGGCGGCTGTGCACTGGCATGTCGGGCTCTCGCACGAGGTCGCCGCGCATTGGGACCGAGAGGTCGACCTCGTGTTCATCGACGGCGACCACTCCGAGGCTGGCTGCGAGCGCGACTGGCGCTCGTGGAACGAGTTCGTCGCGGTCGGCGGCTGCGTCGTCTTCCACGACGCCCGCGCCGGCGAGCCCGATGGGCGCGGCCTGCCGGGCCCGACGGCGGTGCTCACGCGCCACTTTCGCGGCGAGGCGACGGCTGGCTGGGAGATCGTCGCGGAGGCCGACCGCACCGTGGCGGTGCGGCGCCGGCCCTGACCGTCGAGCCGTCTATCGGGGAGGGTTGACGTCAGGACGCGCCCTGTGGTACGGTCGCCGCGACATGATGTCAAGCGTCGCAGAGGGGTGCGGATCACCCAGGCCCTCAGCAGGATCGTGCTTTCTTCGGGAAGCCAGCTGCGTGGGTCGGGACGCTTTGGGCTTGACCTTGACTCAGGAGATGTTTTCTGGCAAGGTCCTGCGCAACACCGTCGCCGGCTATCGGAGATAGCTGTCGGCGTCTGACTGGCTTCGGGAGGTTGCCCGGAGGGGGATGTCTCGTGGTCGGTCGCTTTATTCCTAGAGGGAAAAGGAGCAGTGGACAGATGAAACGCATCAAGATCCTCGGGCTGTGCCTCATGGTCGCGTGCGCGTTTGCCGCCGTGTCCGTGACGTCGTCAGCCTCAGCTGCCGTGCAGGGCCAGTGTGTGGCCTTCAAGCACGGCAACTTCACGGAAAGCAAATGCGCAACAGTTGCGGAAAAGAAGGGTAAACCGAGCCACAAGGGTGGCTTCGAATTCGAGCCGGCCGACAGCTGCTACCCCACCAAGGGCGGCAACTTCACCGAAAACAAATGCATAACGGTGGCGGGCAAGACGAAGAAAGGTGTCTTCACACCTGACCACAAGGGTGGCTTCGAATCAACCCCGAGCCCGGCGTACACCTCGGAAAGCACCAACGACGAATTGATCACCCCCGGTTTCGGAGCGGTCAAATGCACTAACGAGAAAGGCTCCGGCCTGGTCACGGGCGGCACCACATCGGTGACGTCCTCGCTGTTCACCGGCTGCGAATCGAGTGGTCAGCCCTGCGGCAACGTGGGTGCGGGCGAAATCCAGACGTTCTCGCTGAACGGCAACCTGACCGAACCGTCGACAGGTGTCGCTGAGACCGTCCTCACACCGACGAGCGGTAAATACCTCGCTGAGTTCGCGTGCGTGGGTGTAGCGTTCATCCGCACAGGTGGACACGTTGGTGGCAAGAACACCCCTGTGAACACGCAGGGCACTACGACCTCGTTCGCGTTTGAAAAAGGCGTGGAACAGGGTCTTGAAACCGAATTCTCGGCCAGTGAAAAATTCGAACCGGCCGAAACGCTTGGCCCGTTCGCTTCAGAACAGGTCGGCGTCTTCACCCTGGTCGGTAGTCCGGCCGAGGAGACCAAAGTCGAATAGCCGTACGAACATCGACTGAGCGACCACCAGTCATGGGGGTTGCGAGGTAGAAGTACAAAGCGTGCGCGGGGCACATGCCCCGCGCACGTTTTTGTTTTGGGCGACCCTTCGTCCCGTATCCGACGAGCAGCGCGGTGGCGTACGGTTGGCGCTTGACAGGCGCCGCTTAGCGGCTAGACTCGTCGGTACAGGAGAGGTCAAGGATGGCAAGCGCGATCGGGAATGGGAGAGGGATGTCGAGGGAGCAGGAGGAGCGAGAGTCGGTCGTTGGGTGGCCGCCGGCCGCGTGTGCCCGTCGTGCACGCGTCGATCGCGCTCTCCTAGGCGGTGCTCGTCGAGCATCACGACGCTCGCTCGCCGCACTGTGCATCCTCTTCGGAGGCTCACTCCTCGCGAGCGCGACCGCGTTCGGCGCGGTCGAAGGTCAGCGCGCGCACGAAACGACGCCGGGCTTCAGTTTTTCGGTCCCCGTCATCGAAACCACGAAGACGCATTCGGCGAAGCTTTCCGGGATCGCGGTGAGCAGGGAAACCGGGGACGTGTTCGTCGTTGAAGGCCAGCTTGGGGAGGTTGAGATGTTCAGCCCCAAGAAGAACGGCAGCGGCGAAACCATCGGCGTCGAAGAACCGCCAAAGATACTCACGGTTTCTCAGCCGGTCGCGGTTGCCGTCGACAACTCCGCGCTGCCGTCTTCATCCGACCCTTCCGTGGGCGACGTTTACGTGGCCAGCACCAAAGGCTTCATCTTCAAGTTCAACGCCGCCGGAACCCAGATCGAAAAGATCAAGGGTCTCGGCCCAATCGTCGGGATCGCGGTCAACGCCAGCGGCCACGTGTTCGCCTCAGAAGCCGACGGCGAAATCGTAGAACTGAACGACGCGGCCGCCAACGCCATTCTCACACATATCGAGACTCCGCTTGTACCCGAAAATACGACGCCAAGGGCACGGCGCGGGCTCGCGCTGGACTCCCATGGCGACTTCTACATCGGCTCCGACGGCTTCAGCGCGGAAGGAGCGGAGAATGCCCTACTGGCACAGCGGCGGGAAGAATTCACGGAGTTGAATTACGACTCGGAATACGGTGGCAACGGCGATGAAAGCGCCTACGCGGTCGTGGCAAAGCTCAATTCCACCGGAGCAATCTTGGTGCCCGCACTCGAGCCCGAACCGACCGGTGGCTTTGCCGTGGACCTCAATGGTGCCGAAGGGAACACGGGAGAACGCGACGATGTCTACGCCCTCGACCTCGTCGGCGCGGCTGGTGAAAAAACCACGACCGTCTCCGAGCTCGCGCCGCCCGTCAACGAAAACGAAACGGGTCAGCTTCTGCAGCGCTTTGCGATTCCCGGAGAAACGAACGGGTTCAGCGAAGGCGTTGGTATCGCGCTCGACGAAGCAACCGGCGAACTGTACGTTCTCGACGCCGTCACGACGTCAGTCGACGTCTATCGATTCGCCCCGCAACACAAGCCGAGCGTCACTGGCCTCTCGGCGCAGAGCTCTCCGTCCAGTCCAGGCACGTGGACGCTCGGCGCGGAGGTCGACGCGGGCGGCGCGCCGACGAGCTATCACTTCGAATCCGGCTCTGGGAGCTGTGCGCCTCCCGCGTCGTCGTGCAGCGCAACGCCATCGGTTGAAGTCGGCTCGGCGTACGGCCCTCAGGCGGTCACCCAGCCACTGAGCGGGCTCGCGCCGGGCTTCTATCACTACCGCGTGGTCGCGGAAAGCACGCTCGGCGCCGCCAGCGCCGAAGGGAGCTTCACTATCGACGCGCCGCTGGGCGGCCTGCCGGACGGGCGCCAATGGGAACTCGTGTCCTCTCCGGACAAGGATGGCTCGGAACTCGAAGCCATCACTCTCGAAGGTGGTCTGATCCAGGCGGCCGAAGACGGGGAAGCGATCACGTATGTGTCGAGCGGCCAGTTCGCGGGGCAGGAACCCGAAGGCACCCAGGCCCCGATACCCACACAGCAGCTCTCGGTCCGCGGTCCGAGCGGATGGAGCTCGACGGACATCAACACCGCTGCCGTCGCCAATGGCATCGAAACGGGATACGCCCGCGAATATCGCGACTTCTCGCCCAACCTATCGGTCGCACTCGTGCAGCCGTATACATCCTCGCTGTCGCCGCTTGCCAACCCGCCGCTGGCCGCCAGCGAAACCAAGCAGAAGACGATCTATCTACGCGGTGACCCGCCGCTCGCACCCGAACCACCCGTGGAAGCCGCGTTCGCTCAGACGCAGAAAAACGCGACTACCAACGGAAACGCAGGCTTCCTTGCGCTGGTCAACAACACGAACGAGAACATCTTCGGTCCCGGCGAACAGCAGTTCGGGGGACCCGCGAAAGTCGGTCTCGAATTCGAAGGCGCCTCAAAAGACCTGAACGCCGTCGCGTTCCGCTCGGAAACGGACGCTCCAGGCCTTTACGAGTGGGTCGGTCCTCAGCACGAACTGCAGCGCGTCGGCGTGCTGCCGAACGGGGTAACGGAACCGGACGCGCGGCTGGGGCTGGTCGGCGTGGGGACACGTCGCGGCACCGAGAACGCGATATCAGCAGACGGCTCGCACGTCGTTTGGTCGCCGGAAAAGGTCCGCGACCTCTATGTTCGTGACACGGAAACGCAGGAAACCGTTCAGCTCGACGCGTTTGAAAGCCCGGCACTCAAAGTCGCGAACGGGACAATAGGCCCCGGTGCCGACTTCGTCGCGGCCAGCGCCAACGGCTCGCGTGTGTTCTTCACCGACACCCAGCGACTGACGTCCAACTCCCACGCCACCGAAAAATCCCCTGATCTCTACGTCTACGAATTCAACCCGCTGAAGGCGACGCTGCGGGACCTCACGCCACAGCCCGGAGCCGATGTCCTCGTTGAAAGCTACGACGAAGGCAATGGCGTGCTCGGCATCGACGAAGAAGGCACCTACGTCTATTTCGTCGCCAACGGTGCGCTGACGCCCGACGCCTCCCCCGGGGGCTGCCCGAACAAAGAGTCGCCGCGCCCGGCGGGCACGACTTGCAACGTCTACGTGAGCCACCTCGAAGGCAGCGAATGGCACACGAGGCTGATCGCGGCCATCTCCGCGGAAGACTCGCCGGACTGGGGTGAGGGTGGGGGAGCCGGCTTGCAGCATCTGACCTCCCGTGTCGCGCCGAACGGCCAGTACGTCTCGTTCATGTCGAACCGCAACCTCACCGGCTACGAACCGGTTGAAGCCGGAAAACCAAACCGAGACGAGGAGGTCTACATGTACTCCTACGAAAGCGGACGTCTGGTTTGCGCCTCGTGCGTCTCGAGCGGCGCGCCGCCGGTGGGCGTGGAAGACCCCGGGGGTATCGCAAGCGCCGAAACCATCGAAGGCATCGGCCTGCTCGTCGATCGCCCGCAGACCTGGCTGAGTCCGAGGGATATCTGGCTCGCCGGCAGCGTCCCGGGATGGACGGCGATCGGAAACACGCAAGCGCTCTACCAGTCTCGCTACCTGACGAGCAACGGCAGGCTGTTCTTCACCAGCCCGGACGACCTGGTGCCGGGCGCGACCGGGCAGAAGGAGATGGTCTACGAGTACGAGGTTCGAGGTCAGGGGAGCTGCGAGAACGAAGGCGGATGCGTGGCGCTGGTCTCCGGTGGCAGCTCCGGTCGCGAACAGGCGTTCGTCGATGCGAGCGCCAGCGGCAACGACGTCTTCTTCCTGAGCGCGGCGGAACTGACGCCCAACCCTGAAAACAGCCATTCGCTGTATGACGCGCACGTGTGCGAAGCCAGCTCGCCCTGTACGAGCTCGAGCGACACCTCAACGCAGCAGTGCGACGAAGTGGCGCTCGAATGCAGGCCGTCGCCCGGCTCGCCTCCCATATTCGGCCCACCTGCGAGCGAAAGCACCTCCGGCCCGGGGAACATCACACCGCAAATCGGGAAAGTCGAAGTGCTTCCGAGCAAAGTGGTGGCGAAACCAAAACCGTTGACGCGTGCCCAGAAGCTCGCGGCCGCGCTGAAGGCGTGTAAGAAGGACAAGAAGAAGAGCAAGCAGCTCGCGTGCGAACGGGCGGCGCACAAGAGATTTCCTGCGCCCGCGAAAAAATCTTCGGTCGCGAACAGGAAGCCGGGCGTGAAGTGATCCCGCGCGGGCTGACATGGGTTTCGCGTCTTGTGCTCGCGGGTGCGCTCGTCATCGCTCTCGTGTTTGCCGCCTCTGCGTCGGCCTCCGAAGCTATCCCGGCGCCCAAGGTCCCACACTGGGAACTCGAAACGCGCGCGGCACCAACGAGCCTGCCGCTCAAGGGTCAAGGTGGGATTGCGATCACGGCCGCGAACATCGGAGACGAAGGGGCGTTCGCCAGCAAGACGAGCCCGATCCGGATCAAGGACACGCTGCCGAAAGGGACCGAAGTCGAACCGACCGCGAAGATAAAAGGCGCGAACCTGTTCGGCGGGACGTACAGGTTTACGCTGCAGGGGGGCGGTGCGGAATTCGGGTGCACCCACGCCGTCACGGCCGGGCGTACGGTCGTCGAATGCACCATGGGCGACGTGGTTGAACCATTCGAAACCATGTACATCCTGATCCCAGTCAAGACGGAATATGCCGAACCGCCCGCCAAAGCGCCGTCGGGCACCGAAATCGAAAACGTGCTTGAACTCCAGGAAGGGCAGGAAGCTGGGAAGTCGACCCCGACGCCAGTAGTGAGCACCAAGATGCTCAGCTTCGGGGGCGAAACCAAGTTCGGGGTCGAAGAACCCGTCGGCGAAGGTGAACCACGCGGCTTTCGGATAACACCGGAAAACGACGAATTCAAGCCCGATGAACTCGCCGGCTCGCACCCCTTCCAGCTGACGACCACCGTCAACTTCAACCAGACATTCGCGCGTGGCAGCAACGGTGCGAATGCGGAAAAGCTGCCGACCGGGCTGGCTCTGCCGAAGGACCTGAACTTCAAGCTGCCCGCCGGCCTGATCGGCAACGCGACGTCGCTGCATCAATGCACCGACGCGCAGTTCAGCACCAAATTCAAGAACAACGTGAACAGCTGTCCCGAAGACACCGCGATCGGCGTAGCCGACGTCACGGTCAACAATCCCAATCCGTCGACCTTTGAATTCGTGACGTTGGCTGTGCCGGTCTTCAACCTCGAACCGGGCCCGGGCGAGCCCGCCCGCTTCGGCTTCGAGTCGTTCAGCGTGCCAGTGATCCTGAACACGTCCGTGCGCACCGGCGAAGACTACGGCGCCACGGTCAGCGTCGTCAACGCCTCAAGTGACGTCGAGGTGCTCGGCAGCAGGGTCACGATCTGGGGAACGCCCGCCGACCCGCGTCACGACAGCGCACGCGGCTGGGCGTGCCTCGGCAAAGGAACCGACGAGCCGGGAGAAATACAGCCGCCACCGAAATGCGGTGGAGAGACGCCCAACGAAAACGCGTTCCTGACGTTGCCGACCGCATGCGGAACGCAGAGCGCGTCGATGAGCGGCAACACCTGGGACGGTACGACCCTGCCCACGCCGCCGCCAAGCGAATTCAGCCTCGAGGGCTGTGGCGAACTGCCCTTCAATCCGTCGATCACGGTGACGCCCGACAAGGAAACAGCCAGCACCCCGTCCGGTTTGACGGTCGAAGTGAAGGTCCCGCAGGAAGAAAGCACGCTATTGGAGAGCAAGCGTGCTGAGGCGGATATCAAATCGACGACGCTGACACTTCCCGAAGGCCTCGAGACCAGCGCCGGAGCGGCGAACTACCTGCAGACGTGCAGCGTGCAGCAAGCTGGCTTCGCCGGTCAGAACACCGATACGGGGAGCGCTCTGGGGAGCGATCTCGAAAAGCAGGGATTCTCGTTCCTTGCCCCGCTGCCGCGGGAACAAGGTCTCGAATCCGCATGCCCGCAGGAATCCAAGATCGGGAAGGTGAAAATCAAAACGCCGTTTCTTGCCGACCCGCTTGAAGGCTCGCTGTATCTGGCCGTCCAGGACACGGACCCGTTCTCGACTCCGCTGGTGCTGTACCTGATCGCCGAAGAACCCGAATCGAAAGTGCTCGTCAAGCTCGCGGGCGAAGTCAAAATCGAAGCCAACGGGCAGTTGGTGTCTACGTTCAAGAACACGCCGCAGGCCGCGTTCGAAAAGCTCACGCTGGAACTCTTCAACGGGTCGAAAAGCGGTGCTGAAACGGCCGCGCAGGCAACACCGGCCTTCTGCGGGTCCTACGAAGCGAAGGCGAACTTCAAAACTTGGTCGGAGGCGCCCGGACAGCCCGAACCCGAAGAAAATTCCGGTTCAAGCTTCGCAATCACCTCGGGCCCGCACGGTGGCGCCTGCACGCAGAAGGGCGAAAAACTGCCGTTCGCGCCGAGCTTCCAGGCGGGCTCGACCAACCCCGAAGCGGCCAAGTACTCGCCGTTCACGCTCACGATTGCCCGGCCCGACGGCAGCCAGGCGCTCAAATCGATCGACATGGAACTCCCGCCCGGCCTCGCCGCAAAGCTCGGCTCTGTGCCGCTCTGCGGCGCACAAGCGGCCGAAGAAGGAACCTGTGGCGAAGAAAGCAAGATCGGCGAATCGATCACGTACTCCGGCCTTGGCAACGCGCCCGTGAGCCTGGCGGGCAAGGTCTACCTCACGGGCCCATACGACGGCGCGCCGTTCGGGCTCTCGACCGTGACCGACGCCACGAAAGTCGGTCCGTTCAACATCGGACGGATCGTGGTGCGCTCGGCGATCAACGTCAACGAAACGACCGCGGCGGCGAACATCAACACCAACAAGACGAACGTGTACCGCTCGACCGGGCAAATCGAACACTACGAAGGTCTTCCCGAATTCATCGAAGGTCTGCCCGCGCAGATCAAACAGCTCAACGTGAACGTCAACCGGCCCGAATTCGAGTTCAACCCGACGAGCTGCACCCCCATGTCCGTCACGGGCACGCTCGCGGGCTACGAAGGAACGAACGTGCCGGTGTCCTCGCCATTCCAGGCCTCGAACTGTGCCTCGCTTGCGTTCGCGCCGAAACTGACCGCCAGCGTCGTCGGACAGGGGAGCAAAACCGAAGGCACGACGTTCGCGGTGAAGATCGAATTCCCGAGCGCGGGCCAGGCGAACATCCACAAGGTCGACCTCACGATCCCGTCGAAGCTGCCGTCGCGCCTGACGACTATCCAGAAAGCGTGCCTCGAAGCCGTATTCAACGCGAACCCCGCCTCCTGCGACGAAGGCTCGGTCATCGGCGAAGGCGTCGTGCACACGCCGGTCTTCAAGAACCCGCTGCGCGGGCCCGCCTACCTCGTCTCGCACGGCGGCGCGGCGTTCCCGGACGTCGAGTTCGTGCTGCAGGGTGAAGGCGTAAAGATCGTCGTGGATGGCAAGACCTTCATCCACGAAGGCATCACCTACTCGAAATTCGAAACCTCGCCCGACGCTCCCTTCTCGACCTTCGAAACGGTCTTCCCGAAGGGTCCGCACTCGGCGCTGACGCCCAGCGTGCCGGAAAAGGAAAACTTCAATCTCTGCAAACAGACGCTGACGATCCCGACGGAAATCACCGGGCAGAACGGCGCGTTCATCAAACAGACGACGCCGGTCGTGATCACGGGTTGCAAAGGCGTTGAAGCCTTCATCACCGGGAAAGCGAAGATCAAGAAACACTCGGTCAAGGGCTCAACGCTCAAGCTGGTCGTGTTCGTGCCCAGCGGCGGACACATCACCGTCAGCGGATCCGGTCTGCGCACGCTCAAGAAGTCCGTCTCGAAAGCCGGCACCTACACGCTCGAGGTCAAACTCGGACCGAAAGGCAAAACGGCCGTCGCGACCAAGCACCTCCTGAAAGTGCACGTGAAGCTCGGCTTCCAGCCGACTCACGGGAGGGCCTCATCAGCCCCCGTGAGCGCCACGTTCCACTGAGCTACGGCTCATTCTGCAGCGAGCGCCACAGATAGCGGCTCGCGAGCGTCCGGTACGGCCGCCACGGCTCGGCGATCCGCTCCATCGTGGCCGCGTCCGGTAGGTCGTCGAGCGCGTAGGCGCGTTCGATCGCGCGGCGGATGCCGAGGTCGCCAACGGGCAGCACGTCGGGGCGGTCGAGGTGGAACATCAGGAACATCTGCGCCGTCCACAGACCGAGCCCCTTTACCGCGACCAGCTCGGCGATCGCGTCCTCGTCGGACAGCTCGTTCAGACGCTCGAGCTCGAGCTCGCCCGAGATCACGTGCTCGGCGAGCGAGCGCAGGTAGCTGACCTTCGCGCGCGACAGGCCCGCGGCCGCGCGCAGCTCTTCTGGGTCGTCGGCGAGGATCTCCGCCGGTGTCGGCGGGCGCCCTTCGAAGCGATCCGTCAGGCGTCCGTAGATCGCTCTCGCCGCGAGCACCGACAGTTGCTGCCCGGTGATCGCGCGCACGAGCGCGCCGTAGTGGTCGGTTGATCCGATTCCCACCCGCCCGCGCCCGGCGCGCGAGTCGCCCAAAGCGCCGACCGCGTCGATCAGCCCGGCGAGCACCGGGTCCGCCGCGCGCAGATGGGCGACCGCGCGCTTAGACAGAGGGGAGCGCCTCGAGCGCGACGGGCTCGCCGTCGAGCGCGTTCAGCGCGCGCTCGAGCGACATCGCCAGGCACGTGAAGCTCGGCGTGTCGCGGACGGTGTAGCGCGAGGCCTCGGTGGTGCGCAGCCGCTGCACGAGGTCGAGGAACGTGCCGACGTCGTCGGTGTCGAACGCCACCACGAACTCCTGGTCGTCGAGCCCGAAAGAGTAGGTCGTGTGGTTGTCCACGCCCGGATATTCGCGGCCGACCTGGATGTGTCCCTGCATGATCTGCCAGCGCTCATCCGCCGGCAGCGCGTACCACTCGCGCGACTTCACGAACGGATACACGAACACGTAGCGGCCGCGAAAGCCGCGCGGGCGCACGCGCTCGTCTTCGGAGTACTCCGAGCTCTTGCGCATCCCCAGGAACGAGTACGGAATCTGCGCCCACTGCATCAGTCCGCTCTGTGCCAGCACCACGTGGAACTCGTGGATCCGATCGAGGTTCTCGGCCTCGGAGATCAGCAGCAGCTCGGCATCGCCGCGCGTACCCACGAGCGAGAAGCTCTGCAGCAGGTGCCCGTCGGCGAAGTCCTCGCACGCCGCCGCGAACTCGCGCTTGTGCTGGGCACGAGTCTCGCCGTCGAGTCGCCGCCACGCCGGGTCGAGCTTCAGGAACGTGTACTTGACGAAGTGCCGCGAGCTCATGCGCTCGATTATCGCACCGCCCGGGCCCTCCACGACCCCTTGGGGGGATAGAGTAGGCGCGTGCGGATCGCGCTGCTGTCGCCGTACTCGTGGACCTATCCCGGTGGTGTCACGCGCCACATAGAGGCGCTCGCTTCCGAGCTGGCCGCGACGGGACACGAACCACGCATCCTCGCGCCCTTCGACCCCGACGACGCGCTCTCGCGACGCCTGCACCGCGGCGCGCGCCCGCAGCAGCGCACCGTGCCGGAGGAGTTCGTCGCGCTCGGGCGCACCGTCGGGCTGCCCGCCAACGGCGCCGTCTCCAACATGGCGCTCACGCCCGCTGCGGTATTCGCGATGCGCCGCGAGCTGCGCGAGGGCGGCTACGACGTGCTGCACGTCCACGAGCCGGTTGTGCCGTTCCTCTCCTGGTTCGCGCTCACGAACGCGGGAAGCCTGCCGCTCGTCGGCACCTTCCACACCTACTCCGAGAACGCGCTCACCAACGGCATCGCCGCCGGCCCGCTCGGCGGCCGTCGACGCATGAACCGCCTGCACGCGCGCATCGCCGTCTCAGAGGCCGCCGCGTGGACCGCGCGCCGCTTCTACGGCGGTCGCTACCGCATCATCCCCAACGGCGTGCACCTGCTCGACGGCGCCGAGCACGCCGATGCGCCAGCGGCGCAGCGCGAGCTGCGGATCCTGTTCATCGGTCAGGCGGTCGAACGCAAGGGGCTGCCGGTGCTGCTGCAGGCGTTCGAGGCACTGCGCGACCAGATCCCTGCGACCCTCACGCTCGTCGGCGCGAGCGCCGAGGAGATCGCGCCGATGATGCTCGATGACCGCGGCGTGCGGGCGCTCGGCAAGGTCTCCGAGGAGCGCAAGCTCGCCGAGCTGGCACGTGCCGAGGTTCTGTGCGCGCCCTCGCTGCACGGCGAGAGCTTCGGCATGGTGCTCACCGAGGCCTTCGCCGCCGCCACCCCCGTCGTCGCCTCTGACATCCCCGGATATCGCGATGTCGTGCGCGCTGGCACCGACGGACTGCTCGTGCCCGGCGGCGACCCGCTCGCGCTCGCCGAGGCGCTGCGCGAGCTCGCCCTCGCCCCCGAGGCTCGCGAGCGGATGGCGCTCGCGGCACGCGAGCGCGCCGAGCGCTTCGCGTGGCCGCGCGTGGCGGCCGAGGTGCTCGACTGCTACGAGCAGGCGATGCGGGTGGGCTCCCCCGCCACCCGCCTGGGACGCGCCGCCGTGCGCTACGGGCTCGCTCCTGCCGACCTGCAGCCGCGGATCCCAGCCGAGCGCCTGCCGTCGCTGCTCGCGCCCGGGCCGCCGCTGGTCGGCGGCGCGCGGCGCCGGCGCACGCTGCGCCGCGCAGGCGTGGTCGCCAGCACGCTCGTGGGCGGCGCGCTCGCCGCGGTTGCGCTGCAACGCGTCGGTGTGACCCGTGTCGCCGCTTCGCTGGTGGCGTCCAAGCCCGGGCTGATCGCAGCCGGCCTTGCGCTGATGTGTGCCGCGATGTTCGCGCGAGCGCTCTCGTGGCACTCGATTCTCGCCGCTGCTCCCACGTGGCGGCCGGTAAAACGTCGCGACGCGATGCAGGGCACGTTCATCGGCGTGCTGATGTCCGCCACCCAGCCCGCTCGACTCGGCGAGCCATCGCGCGCGCTGATCGTCGCGCGCCGTCTCGGCCGCGCGCGCGAGACGCTGCCGATCGTCCTCGGCACGATCGTCTCGCAGACGCTGCTCAACGTGCTCGCGCTGCTGATCCTCGGCTGCGTCACGCTCTCGAGCGCCACCGTCCTCGACCGCCACGACCGCGCGCTGGCGCTGATCGCGCTCGCACCGCTCGCCGCGCTGCTCGCGCTGGCGATCGCGCCAGTGCTGGCGCCGCCCGCCGCGTTGTCGCGCTCGCGGCGATTGCGGGCGCTGCTCGCCGCGGCGCGGCGCTCGCTGTTGCGCCTGCGCGACGGCATGCGGGTGTTCGCTAACCCGCGACACGCGAGCGTCGCGACCGTCACGCAGCTCACGGCGTGGGCGCTGCAGTGGCTGTCCTGCTGGGTGCTGCTGAGCGCGCTCGGCCTCTCGCAAGCCGGCGTCGGCGCCGCCGCCGCAGTGCTGTTCGCGGTCAACGTCACCGCCGTCGTGCCCGCCACGCCCGCGAACATCGGCGTCTTCCAGGCCGCGTGCGTGCTCGTGCTCGCCGGCGCCTACCACGTCTCCACGCCCGAAGCGATCGCCTACGGCATCGTCCTGCAGGCGGTGGAGCTCGCGAGCGCTCTGATCATGGGCTTGCCCGCGCTCGTCAACGAGGGACTGTCGTGGCGGGAAGTGCGCCTGCGCACGATGCACGCGGCGCCGGTCAAGCTCGGCCCGCTGCCCGCCTCCACCGTCGCAGTCGCATCAGCCGGAGATACGCTGGCATAGCGATTCGGAATAGCTTTGTTCCGAATAAATGAACTGTGCCGCCAGTCTGGATCATATGCAGCCTAAAGCAGGGTTCGCTGCGGCAGCGGCGTATGAGTCCCGCATGTCCGATGCCTGGGTGTATCTGCTGCGCTGCGCCGACGGCTCGCTCTACACCGGCTGGAGCACCGACGTGCAGCGGCGGCTGACGCGTCATCTCGAAGGGACGGCCAGCCGCTACACCGCCAGCCGCCTGCCGGTGGAGCTCGTGCTCGCCCTGCCGATGCCCGATCGCAACACCGCAATGCGCGAAGAGGCGCGGATCAAGACGCTCGATCGCGACGCCAAGCTCGCCCTGATCGCCGCCTCCCAGCTGCCGTCGAGCTGAGCTCCACGCGCCGGCGCGAAGCACGACTGCGCATCCGCGCCGGGTGCGGGCGGCCGTTTAGGGCATGATGAGGGCATGGCCTCACGACCTCCGGCGCGCAGCGTCAAGATCTCAGACGACGAGCGGACCGGCTGGTCCTCGGATCGTCCGCGGCGCGACGGTGCGCCGCCGCGACCGCTCGACCTGACCGTCCACTGTCGCGTGCTCACGCCCGCAGACCGGCTGCGCTACTCGCCCGGGAGCCTGCTGGTCGTGCTCGGCGCCTCCGTCGACGAGCGCAACGCCTTCCTCGACCGCCTGATCGAGGACCGCGCCAGCCTGCTTTCGCTCGAGAAGGTGCGTGCGCTGCTCGCCGGGCGCGTGGCTCAGGATGAGCTCTCGGCGCGCGCGCAGGAGCTGCTCGTGGCCGCCGTTTCCAAGCGCCTGGAGAACCGCGAGACGGTCGTCCTCGCTGCCGACGGCTTCGAGCCGGCGGAGCGCGAGCCGTTTGTGCGCATCGCCGCCACGCTCAAGCGTCCGCGCCACCTGATCCTGTTGGAGACCGCGCGCGAGCAGGTCGCCGAGGAGGATCTGCCGGCGCTCAACGAGCTGCGCCGCGCCCTCGACGCCGGCGAGCTCGGCGGCGAGGGCTTCCAGACGGCGCTGCGTCTCGGCGGTGGCACCGCGGGCGAGGTGAAGCGGATCCTCTTCCGCCCGCCGCCGCGCGAGGACTAACTCCGCGTAATTCATAGTTTATTACCCCCTTTAGGAAATCTCCGTTTTACTAGAGATTTTTTACTTCCAAGCTGTTTCTCTCGGGTATGATCCTTCGATCGCGCGGTGGCTTGCACTGTCAACCGCTGTCATAATTCGAGTCGCCGATCGAGGCGAAGGGGATAGGGACCGAACACATGTCGCAGAATGCTCGTCGTTTGGTGGCGCTTGCGGCCACGCTTGTCGTCGTCGGGGGGATGTCCGCCGCCGCCGCGCCCGCATTCGCTGGAATCACGCTCACGCTGACGAACCACGCCGTGTCCGGCTACCTGACGCCGAAGAAGCTCGGCGAACCGGTCGTCCTGCCCAAGCACTCGACCTTCAACGGTGTCGTGAAGCTCGCCTCGAGTCCCCCCACCCTGGGCTGGGGCGGCACGCTGACGGGCTCCTTGAGCGTCCCGCCGTTTCAGGCGTCACTGAAACTCGGGGGGCTGATACCGACGAACGTCGGTCTGACCTTCACCGAAGTCGGCACTTCGGAAGGAACCATCGGCGAAGCCCCGGCTGCCGACTGTCCTGACCCGGCGCTCCCTGGACCCTGCGCCCAGATGAAAGTCACGAGCAAGGCAATCCTCGGAATCACCGAGGTTGGCTTGCTCGGGATCGGCGTGCCCGTCCACTGTGAGACCTCTGAACCGGTCGTGTTCAACCTGACCGACGACCTGACATTCGAAGAAGTAACGGAAATTGGACCGCACTTCACGGGCACGGTGACGATTCCGATCATCAGGTGCGACGGCCTCGAAGGCCTCACGGTTGCGCCACTGCTGACAACGTTGATGTCCGGGCCCGACAACCCGTACGCCCTCTACATCGGGCTGCGCGAACCGGAAGCGCCGTCACTCGAAGCCGAAACCGCCAGCGCTGTCTCGCAGGTGTCGGCACTGCTGCAGGCGCGTGTCGACCCCAACGGCGAAGCGCTCAGCAGCTGCGAGTTCGAATACGGCACGACCGCGTCCTATGGCTCGACCATCCCGTGCGAGCCCGAACCGAGCGCGATCAAGCATCTGTTCGTGGGGAACTTCGTGCACGGCCAGGCGGCCGGCCTGAGCGAAGCCACGACCTATCACTACCGCGTGGTTGCCACCAATCCGCAGGGCACCACAGACGGCCCCGATCACGAATTCACGACGCTCGGCGCCGCGGGCGCACCTGAATACGGGCAGTGCGTCGCTCAGGCGGGAGCCAACTACACCGACGAAGGCTGCGGCGTGGTCGCCGAAAAGAAGGGCGTGCCGGACCACAAGGGCAAGTTCGAATGGGTGCCCGGCCCGGCTTCCTCGGCGTGTGTGGCGCAGAAGAAAGGTGAATACACCGAAGCGAGCTGTGCCACCAAATCCGCAAAGCCCAAGAAGGGGACGTTCGAAAAACTAGCCGGGCCCGGCTTCACCTCGAGCAGCGGAGCGGTGACCCTCGAAACGCCGGGTCTTGGCCGCACCGTGGTGTGCAGCGCGAGCTCCGGGAGCGGCGAAGTCACTGGGCTGAGCTCGGGCGTTGAGCGCGTCACGCTGACGGGCTGCGAAGCGGCCGGCAGGAGGTGCACGAGCGAAGGCTCGAACAGCACGCCTTCCGGAGCGGCCGGTGTGATCGACACGAACCTGCTCGACACGCGGCTGCTCGGCTCACCGGCGGAAGTATGGACGCAGCTCGTCAGTGGCGAACACCAGCCATACGCTGCCGAATTCGGCTGCGAAGGCGTGCTGCTGCGGGTCCGCGGTGCGCTCGCCGGGGTCCAGCAGGGCGACATAGGGGGCCCGGGTCTGACGAGCACGACGACCTTCGCCTCCGAGACCGGCGAGCAGGCGCTCTCGACCGCAGCCTGCACCAACGGCGGCAAAAGCTGGAGCGCGGCTGACCCGACCAACGTCGCGGCTGCCGCCGCAAACACGGCCGCCTCGCCGACGGAGATACGTCCGTAGGTGATACAGAACTGTTGTGTTTCGAACCATTTGTGCCGGGTATGATCATTGGGTCGAGCCGTGGCCTGCGGTGTCAAGCACGGCGTTAATTCGAGTCGCCGACTGAGGCGGAGGGACAGGGGTCAATCACATGTCGCAAAATGCTCGTCGTCTGGTGGCGCTTGCGGCCACGCTTGTCGTCGTCGGGGGGATGTCCGCCGCCGCCGCGCCCGCATTCGCCGGAATCACGCTCACGCTGACGAACCACGCCGTGTCCGGCTACCTGACGCCGAAGAAGCTCGGCGAACCGGTCGTCCTGCCCAAGCACTCGACGTTCAACGGCGTCGCCAACCTGCCGTCGGTGCCACCGACCCCGGGCTGGGGCGGCACGCTGACCGGCTCCTTGAGCGTGCCGCCCTTTGAAACCTCACTTAAACTCGGGGGCGCGGTCCCGAGCAACGTCGGCGTCACGTTCACGGAAGTCGGCACCTCGGAAGGGACGATCGGGGAAGCACCTGCCGCCGACTGCCCCGACCCGGCGCTCCCTGGACCCTGCGCGCAGATGAAAGTCACGAGCAGGGCGATCATCGGCATCACCGAGGTAGGGCTGCTGGGGATCGGGCTGCCGGTCCACTGCGAAACCTCAGAACCCGTCGTCTTCAACCTGAGTACGGACCTGACCTTCGAAGAAGTGACGGAACTCGGACCGCACTTCAGTGGCACCGTCACGATCCCGAGCATCAGCTGCAGCGGGCTCGAAGGCGTGCTCGTCGGACCGTTGCTCACAACGTTGATGTCCGGTCCCGAAAACCCCTATTCGCTGTACATCGGGTTGCGCGAACCCGCTGCGCCGTCGTTCGTGACCGAAGCCACTCACCCGGTTTCGCAGGTCTCGGCATTGCTGAAAGCGCGGGTCGACCCCAACGGGGAAGCCCTCACCAGCTGCGAGTTCGAATACGGCACGACCGCGTCCTATGGCTCGACCATCCCGTGCGAGCCCGAACCGAGCGCGATCAAGCATCTGTTCGTGGGGAACTTCGTGCGCGGTCAGGCGGCCGGGTTGAGCGAAGGGACGACCTACCACTACCGCGTGGTTGCCACCAATCCCCAGGGCACGACAGACGGCCCCGATCAGGAATTCACGACGCTCGCCGCCGCGGGCGCACCTGAATACGGGCAGTGCGTCGCCGAGACGGGCGGCAACTACACCGACGAAAGCTGCGGCGTGGTCGCCGAAAAGAGGGGCGTGCCCGACCACAAAGGCAAGTTCGAATGGGTGTCTGGCCCGGCCTCCTCGGCGTGTGTGGCGCAGAAGAAAGGTGAATACACCGAAGCGAGCTGCGCCACCAAATCCGCAAAGCCCAAGAAGGGCACCTTCGAAAAACTCGCCGGACCCGGCTTCACGTCCAGCACGGGAGCGGTGGAGCTCGAAACGCCGGGGCTCGGCAGCACCGTCGTGTGCACCGCGAGCTCCGGGAAAGGCGAAGTCACTGGGCTGAGCTCGGGCGTTGAGCGCGTCACGCTGACGGGCTGCGACGCGGCCGGCAAGAAGTGCACGAGCGAAGGCTCGAACAGCACGCCTTCCGGAGCGGCCGGTGTGATCGACACGAACCTGCTCGACACGCGGCTGCTCGGCTCGCCGGCGGAAGTGTGGACGCAGCTGACCAGCGGCGAACACCAGCCCTACGTCGCGGAATTCGGCTGCGAAGGTGTGCTGTTGCGGGTCAGCGGCGCGCTGGCGGGAGTCCAGCAGCAGGACGTCGGCAACTCGAGCTTGACGAGCACGACGACGTTCGCCCAAGAATCCGGCGAGCAGGGATTCGTGACCGAAGCCTCGACAAACGGCGGCAGCAGCTGGAGTGCGGCTGATGCGACCAACGTGGCGGCGCTCGCCACCAACACGGCCGCCTCGCCGATGGAGATACGCCCGTAGGCGAGGAACGCCCGAAACGCTCGGTGTTGCGCGTCCGCACTCAGGCGCGCGACACCGCAGCGGGCCGTGGCTTGCAGGGGTTCAGGGGCGGGGGGATCTGACCGATCTTCCGGCCGTGCAGAGCCCTGCGCAGTTCCCCGAAGCTGAGCAGCAGTCCGCGGCTGCCAGCCATGAAGGCTGGGCCGCCTCGAGCTGCCGCGCGACGCTGATCGACACGCGTCTGGTTCGCGCGGAGCTCGCGAGGCTGCGCGGACCGCGTCCCGGCACCGAGATCCACCGGGCGCGGATGATCCGCTCGAGCATTCCCGCGGCCACAAAGCCGCGGTCGCTCGCCTGAGCTCAGGTCGAGCTCTCGCCCGCCATCGCCGGTTCGTCCTCGGCTTCGACCGCCCCGTCGGGTGGATCCTCGTCGCCGAGCTCGCCGAACAGCGACGGGTCGCTGTCGGAGCCGCGGATCACGGCGTCGGGTGAGCCCTCCGGCAAGAGCCGCCCCTGGCGCGTGCCGAAGTAGATCGCCTGGGGGTGGTGGGCGACCATCGCGAGCGTCGACTGCTCCGGCTCGGGGGCGTAGCCGTCCGTGATCGTCATGCCGATCTGGCCGAGGTCGAGCAGCTTCTGCACCTTCAGGTGCTCTGACTGCTCCGGCACCGCCGGGTACCCCCACGAGTAGCGTCGACCCTGCGTCAGCGGGATCTCGAGCATGCGCCGCACCTCGTAGTGCAGCCACTCCGCGAGCCCCTCGGCGGTCTGCACGCCGAGGCCGTGCACGAACAGCTGCTCGGCGAACTCGCCTTCGGCCTCGAGCCGTGCCATCAGCTCGGTGACCTCCGAACCGACCGTCACAGCCTGTACCGCGATCACGTCGAGCTCGGCGGGCGGCTTGCCTGTTGACGACGGAGCCCCGTCCGGGCCGAGCGCGGGCCGGAAGAAGTCGGCGAGGCAGATGCGGTCGCCCTTGGGCTGGCGCGGGCACACGAAGCGGGTCAGCTCCGTGACGCGGTCCTCGGGGTCGAGCACGACGATGTCGTTGCCGAGCGCGTAGCACGGGAAGAAGCCGAGCAGCGCGTGCGGGTGCAGGTAGGTCTGCTCCTTCCACATCCGCTCCAGGCGCGGGCGGAAGTCATCGCGCAACAGCGTCTGCCACGCCTCGCCTTTGACGCCGCGCCCGCCCCAGTGAAGCTTGAACAGCACGTGCGTGTCGAGGTGGCGGTAGACCTCGTCGAGGTCGACGGGGATCTCCTTGACGCCCCAGAACGGCGGCGTCGGGATCGGCACGTCGGTGCGCGCGGCCGAGCGCACCGAGTCATCGGCGAAGTTCAGCTCCTCCTCGGGCGCCTCGCCCTTGGCGCGGAACTCGCTGGCCCCGGCGAGCAGCTTCTGCACGAGCGCTGCTCGCGCGTCCTCGTCGACCAGCTGATCCATCACCGACAGGCCCTCGAACGCGTCCTTGCAGTAGAACACGCCCGGCTCGTAGACGACGTCGGAGTCCTTGCCTCCCGGATACAGCGCGCGGTAGCCGAAGGCGCGATTGATCGCCGCGCCGCCGATCAGCACCGGGTAGGAGAGGCCCTTCGCCGCCAGCTCCTGGATGCACGCCGGCATCTGCTTCGAGGTAGAGACGAGCAGCGCTGAGAGCCCGATCGCGGTCGCGTCGTGTTCCTGGGCGGCGTCGACGATCGTCTGGATCGGTACCTGCTTGCCGAGGTCGACAACCGTGTAGCCGTTGTTCGTGAGGATCGTGTTGACGAGTGACTTGCCGATGTCGTGCACGTCGCCGAACACCGTCGCGAGCACCACGGTGCCCTTCGTGTAGCCCTCGATCTTGTCGAGGTATTTCTCGAGCTGGGCAACCGCGCGCTTCATCACCTCGGCCGACTGCAGCACGAACGGCAGGATCAGTTCTCCGGCGCCGAACTTGTCGCCGACCTCTTTCATCGCCGGCAGCAGCACCTCGTTCAGTGTCGGCACCGCACCGATCTTCTCGACAGCCGCGTCGATCTGGTCCTCGACGCCATCTCGGCGGCGGCGCAGGATGTGGAAGTGAAGCGCCTCCTCGGGCTCCATCCCCTCGGTCGGGTCCGCCGCTCCCTGGGCGGTGTCTTCAGGGCCCTTGGACTCGAAGTGCTCGATGAACTTCTCGAGCGCGTCCTCGCGGCGGTTGAACACCAGGTCGTCGGCGAGCTGACGCTCCTCGTCCGGGATCTCCGAGTAGGGGGTGATGTGGTTCGGGTTGACCATCGCCAGGTCGAGGCCCGCGTCGACGCAGTGGTGCAGGAACACCGAGTTGAGCACCGCGCGCGCGCCGGGCGAGACGCCGAAGGAGACGTTCGAGACCCCGAGCGAGGTCTTCACGTCGGGGATCTGCTCCTTGATCGCTTTGATCCCGGCGATCGTCTCGACCGCGGAGGGGCGCCACTCCTCATCGCCGGTCGTCAGCGTGAACGTCAGGCAGTCGAAGATCAGCAGCTGCGGGTCGAGGCCGTGCTCCTCGCAGCAGAGCTCGCGGATCCGCTGCGCGATCTCGACCTTGCGCGCGGCCGTCTTCGCCATGCCGACCTCGTCGATCGTCAGCGCGATCAGCGCAGCGCCGTGCGCGAGCGCGACGGGGACGACGCGGTCGAGCTTCGCGCGCCCGGCCTCGAGGTTGACCGAGTTGACGATCGCGCGGCCGGGGATCTGCTCGAGCGCGCGTTCGATCACCTCGGGCTCGGTCGAGTCGATCTGGATCGGCGCGGGCTGGGTCAGCGAGACCTTCTTCGCCAACAGCCGCATCTGTTCGTCCTCGTCCTGGCGCTCGGTCAGCGCGACGCACAGATCGAGCACGTGCGCGCCGCCCGTGACCTGATCCTCGGCGATCTGCACGAGGCCGTCGTAGTCGTCGGCGAGCAGCAGCTCCTTGGCCTTGCGCGATCCCTGCGAGTTGACGCGCTCGCCGACCATCGTCGGCGGGGGCTCCTGCTGCAGCGGCGTCGCGGCGATCATCGAGGAGAGGTGAGGGGCTCGAGGGGCGGGACGCGCTGCGACCGCCCGCTTCGCCACGCGTTCTGCGATCGCGCGAATGTGATCGGGGGTGGTGCCGCAGCAGCCACCGACGATGCCCACGCCGTAGCGCTCGACGAACTCCTTCAGCGCCTCCGCGAGCGGCTCGGGCTTCTCGGGGAAGATCGTCTCGCCGTCGGGGCCCTGCAGCGGCAGGCCGGCGTTGGGGATGCAGGCGACCGGTACCGGGCAGTACTCGCCCAGGAAGCGGATCGCGTCGCGCATGTCCTCGGGCCCAGTCGAGCAGTTGAGGCCGATCACGTCGACCCGCAGCGCCTCGAGCGTCGTCAGCACCGCGGAGATGTCGGTGCCGAGCAGCATCTTGCCGCCGTTGGGCAGCAGCGACACGGAGGTGTGGATCGGCAGCGTGCGTCCGGTGCTCTCGAAGGCGGCGCGCGCGCCGAACACGGCGGCCTTGACCTCGAGGATGTCCTGCGCCGTCTCGATGATCAACAGGTCGGCGCCGCCGTCGATCAGCCCCTCGGCCTGCTCGGTGAAGACCTCGACCAGCTCGCCGAAGCGAATCTGTCCCAGCGAGGGGTCCTCGGACGCCGGCAGGTAGCCCGTCGGGCCGATCGAGCCCGCCACGAAGCGGCTCTCGCCCGCCGCCTTGCGCGCGAGCTCCGCGGCCTTCGTGTTGATCTCCACCGTGTAGTCGGCCAGACCCCACTCGCCGAGCTTGATGCGCGAGGCCTGGAAGGTGTCGGTCTCGAGCACTTCCGCGCCCGCGTCGAGCATCGAGGCGTGCACACCCTCGATCACGTCAGGGCGGTTCAGCACGAGCGCCTCGTGGCACTTGCCCTGCAGGCCGCCGTAGTCCTCCTGCGTCAGGTCGAACTGCTCGAGCGTGGCGCCCATGCCGCCGTCGTAGATGACGACGTGCTCGGAGATCGCTTGGAGATAGTCGCGCTGTGACATTGCACGCAATGCTAGAGATCTAGGGCTCCAGGCCCCCGATCGCCGAGACATGGCATGCTGGCAGGATCGCGCGCGAGGGTCCTTTCTGGGATGTCGTCGAGGGTCGGGCCGAGCCTCCCTCGGCAGCCGTCACGCTCGGCTTCGAGCTCGTCAACGTCGACCCCGGCGCCGGGACAATCGAGGTGGCGTTCACCGCCACCGACCAGTTCCTGAACCCGGTGGGGGTGGTCCAGGGCGGCTTCCTCGCGGCGATGCTCGACGACACGCTCGGCCCCGCGTTGGTTGCGACCCTCGGCCTCGGAGAATTCGCGCCCACCACGGATCTGCACGTGCAGTTCCTGCGCCCCGCGCGGCCCGGACGCCTCGTCGGCCATGGCCGCGTCGTGCGGCGCGGCAAGGATGTCGCGTTCCTCGCCGGCGAGCTGCACGACGAGCACGGAGCGGTCGTCGCCGTCGCCTCGGCAACCGCCGTGATCCGGCGCCAGCCGGGCTGAAGCGAGGTCTCCTCTCATCACTGCGCGGGCGGTCTGCCCGAAGCGGACGACAGTCGTGTGGGCCGGGCGGGACGCGAGCATCGGCTAAGCGTCGAACATCTCCGGGAACCGGTCTACGCGGCTGCACAATGCTCGCGAGCGTCAAGCCAGTAAGGGGGAGAGAACAATGACACCACAGGATCTGTTTGAGGCGCCGGTCAGGGACCGTTTCGAGAGCACCGCGTTCGCCCGCCGCGGCGAGCATCTGCGCGAGACCGCAGCGGGCGCGTCGCGCGCGACCGACATCGCCGAGGCGGGCCGCACGCTCGTCGCCGTCGTCGGGCTCGGCCACACCGGCCTGCCGAGCGCGATCGCGCTGCGTCGCGCCGGTGTTCGCATCGTCGGGATCGACACGTCCGCGAGCCGGCTGAGCGAGATTCGCGCAGGACGTGCCGAGATTCCGCGCGCCGACTGGGAGTATCTGCGTGTGCACATGGGCGAGGAGGACTTCGAGCTGACCGGCGAGTTCGAGGACCTCAGCGCCGCCGACGGGGTGCTGATCTGCGTCCCGACGACCGTCGACCGCCGCGGCCAGGCGATCACCGAGCCGCTCAGGCGTACGTGTGCGGCGGTCGTCGAGCACGCGCGCGCCGGTCAGACGCTCGTGCTGAGCACGAGCACGTTCGTCGGTGCCACGCGCGAGCTGCTCGTCGAGGCCCTCTCCGCGCGCGGCCTGTGCGTCGGCGAGGACGTGTTCGTGGCGTTCTCACCGGAGCGCAGCGACACCGGCGTCGCCGAGCACGGGCAGCCACGCTCTCCGCGTGTCCTCGGAGCCGTCACCGAGACGTGCTTCGGCCACGCCGCCGAGCTGCTGAGCCCGCTGTGTGACGGGCTGCACCGCGTCTCCTCGCCCGCGGCGGCCGAGATGGTGAAGCTCTACGAGAGCAGCTTCCGCGCCGTCAACGTCGCGCTCGCGTTCGAGATGGCCGACGCCTGTCGCACGCACGCGCTCGACCCGATCGAGGTCACCGACGCCGCCGCCACCAAGCCGTTCAGCTTCATGCCCCACTACCCCTCGCCGGGAGTCGGCGGCCACGCCGTCGGCGTGGACCCGTACCAGATGCTGGCGGGGCTGCGCGAGCACGGGCGCCCGGCGATGCTGATCGAGGAGGCGATGCGCACGATCGCCGCGCGGCCGCGACGCGTGGCGATGCGCGCCCACGAACTGCTGCTGCGCTCCGGACGCCAGCTGCGCGACGTGCGCGTGCTCGTCGTCGGCGTCGCCTACAAGCCAGGTGTCGCCGACGCGACCAACTCGCCGTCGGTTGAGATCATCTCGCGGTTGCAGCAGGACGGCGTGCAGGTCGACTTCCACGACCCGCTGATCGGGGCACTGTTCATCGACGGCGAGCCGATGCACAGCATCGACCCCGATCCGCGCCGCGACGCCTCCGGCTTCGGCCCCGAAGACTACGAGCTCGCGATCGTCCTCGGCACCCAGCCGGGCCACGATTACGGATGGCTCAGGCGCTGCCCGCAGGTGCTGGACTGCACCTACCGGCAGCGCACCGGTCGCCGTCACTTCCTTCTGTGACGGAGACGAGGATGGTGAACCGACGGCCGCGATCGGGCCCGCGGCCGTCGCTCACCACACGCACGCAACCGAGGGTGACCGCGGCAGTCAGAACGAGACCGCGCCCGCCGCTCGCCACGCGCCAAACGCCTACTTAATAAAAAGCATCTCCGAGTACTTCGGCAGCGGCCACAGGTCGTCGGCGACGAGCTTCTCCAGGCGGTCGGCGACCTCGCGGACGTCTTCCATCGCCGGGATCACCGTGTCGCGCATGTAGACGGCCTCCTTCTGGGCGCCGACCGGGTGGTTCTCGTCGAGGTTCGCGTCCTCGAGCTTGATCTGTGCGAAGTGCAGCTCCTTGACGACCGGTTCGATCTCCGCGACCAGCTCGTCCAGGCCGCTGTCCTGGAGTTCGTTGAGGTAGCGCACCGCCGCCGGCAGCAGCATCGTGCGCCCCATCGCCGCCGCCGTCTCGGCCTCGATGTTGATGTTCATCACGTACTGCTCGGTGAACACCTCGTAGCGGGCCTCGAGCTCGCGCTTGGAGAGCACTTTGTACTTTTTGAACGCCGCCACCGTCGATTTCTCCACCAGCCACGGCAGCGCGTCGGGGGTCGTCTTGAGGTTCGCCAGGCCGCGTTTCTCGGCCTCCTTGTGCCACGCCTCCGAGTAGCCGTCGCCGTCGAACACGACCTGCTTGTTCGACGCCCACACGCCCTTGACGACGCTCGTGACGGCCTTCTCGAGCGTCGCACTCGAACCTTTCAACGCCGTCTTCAGCTTGTCGGTCAGCTCGTCGACCGACTCCGCGACGATCGTGTTGAGCACCGTGTTCGGGAACGCCGGCGAGGAGCTCGAGCCGAGCGCCCGGAACTCGAACTTGTTGCCCGTGAACGCGAACGGGCTCGTGCGGTTGCGGTCGCCGCCGTGCAGCGGCAGCGGTGGCAGCACCGGTGTGCCGAGGCCGAGGAACGAGCCCGGTTTCGACGGCTGCACCTTGCCCGCCTCGATCGCGCCGAAGACCTTCTCGAGCTCACCGCCGAGGAAGATCGAGATGATCGCCGGCGGCGCCTCGTTGGCGCCGAGGCGGTGGTCCTGACCGGCGCTCGCGATCGACGCACGCAGCAGCGCCTGATGCTTGTTGACCGCCTGGATCACAGCCGCGCAGAAGAACAGGAACTGCAGGTTCTCCGCCGGGGTGTCGCCAGGGTCGAGCAGGTTCAGCCCAGTGTCGGTGCCCATCGACCAGTTGTTGTGCTTGCCCGAGCCGTTGACGCCCGCGAACGGCTTCTCGTGCAGCAGGCACACAAGGCCATAGCGGCGCGCAGTGTTCTGCATGATCTGCATCGTGATCATCTGATGGTCCGCGCCGACGTTCGAGTTCTCGAAGATCGGCGCCACCTCGTATTGGTTCGGGGCGACCTCGTTGTGACGCGTCTTGATCGGCACGCCAAGCTTCGCCAGCTCCAGCTCGAGCTCGAGCATGTACGCGAGCACGCGCTCGGGGATCGAGCCGAAGTAGTGGTCGTCGAGCTCGTGGCCCTTCGGCGGTTTCGCGCCGAACAGCGTGCGCCCGGTCGTCACCAGGTCGGGACGTTCGAAGAAGTACTGCTCGTCGATCAGGAAGTACTCCTGCTCGCAGCCGATCGTCGTGAACACGCGCTGGGCGTCCTCGACGCCCAGCAGATCGAGCGCCCGGATCGCGGCTCCCGACAGCGCGTCCATCGAGCGCAGCAGCGGGATCTTGTTGTCGAGCGCCTCGCCGGTCCACGACGTGAACGCCGTCGGGATGCACAGCAGCGCGCCGTTGGGGTTCTCGAGGATGAACGCCGGGCTCGTCGGGTCCCAGGCGGTGTAGCCGCGCGCCTCGAACGTCGCGCGGATGCCGCCGGTCGGGAACGACGACGCGTCGGGCTCACCCTGGATCAGCTCCTTGCCCGAGAACTCCGCGATCGCCGATCCGTCGCCCGCGGGACCGTAAAAGGAGTCGTGCTTCTCCGCCGTCGAGCCCGTCAGCGGCTGGAACCAGTGCGTGTAGTGCGTCGCGCCCTTCTCCATCGCCCATTCCTTCATCGCCTGCGCGACCGCGTCCGCCAGCGACGTGTCGAGCGCCTCACCGCGCGCGAGCGTCCGCTGCAGCGCCTTGTACACGTGCTTGGGCAGCCGTCGGCGCTGCACGGCCGCCGAGAACACGTTCGCTCCGAAGACCTGGTTGTCGGCGAGCGTCAGGTCGGGCGACCCAAGCGCGGTTCCGTTGGCGCTCCACTGCGCGGCGGTGACATTCTGCTGGCGGGTCCTGGGCATGGGCTCGGTCGATTCCTCCTCGAGAAAGTATGGGGCGCGCCGGCTCCGGCGAGCGCACGGAGCCGCACGCAATCGTAGTGCCAAGCGGGCCGAAAGGGATCAACCGCTGGCGAAATCGGGGACGCGATCTTTCGACAGTCGGCCAAACCCCGGCGCCGCGCCTCCGGCGCCTGCCCGGCTAGGGCGAGCTGGGGAACGGTCCGACTTCGACCTGCCCGGTGTTCGGGTTGACGTGTTTGAGGTCGGGCGCCGGTTTGATGTAGACGGCGAACTTGCCGTGAATGCCGGCTCGCGATTCGAGCCGTGCTTTGGCCTTGCCCGCGAGACCCGCTGAGACCACGTAGTGGACCGTGAAGGTACCGGCCTTGACGGGCACGACGCGCCACACGAACACCTTCGTCTTGCCGGGCGCCAGCGGGCCCAGCGCCCACGTGTTGACGTAGGCGGTCTGACCGCCGCCCGGCAGGCTGACGTTCTCGGTCTGCACCGGCGGTGAGGCGATCGCCCCCGGCCCCCGTTCGATCGCCCACACCGGGCGCTGGCGCACCGCCAGTCCGGGGTAATTCGAGTTGTAGTCGAACGAGTCGATCGTGACGGCCACGTTGGGGACGGTCTGGGTGCCGGTGTTGCGCACCGCCACGACGAACCGCGACGGGCGGGCGATCGACTGCGCCGCCGGGAACCTGGCGCCGACCTTCATCGCGAACGTGCCCGCCGGTTCGTGCGCGTCCTGGCGGCTGCCGCCGCCGCAGCCCGCGAGCGCCAGCGCCGTCAGCGCCAAGGCCACCGCGGGGGACGTTCTCGGCGCGCGCGAAAGGGCCGCGCGAGCGCGACATGGCACCACCCAGAAGCGTTTCCGCCCTCCCCTCACGATCGCGCCACGATACCAGTGGGGATGGCGCCTCGTGTCGGCCTGCGCGAGGCGTTGGGCGCCAAGCTGCGGCGTGCGGGCGGCGCATCGCGTAGAGTTTGTCCGACCACTGATCGCGACTCGAGGAGGAGTAGGGAGAGATGGTACGCGGCGTCGCCGAAAGGGCGGGCACACCGGCGAGGCATGTGCTCGAGGAATTCGGGGACATGATGATCCTGACCGGCAGGACGGTTTGGTCAGCGCTGCGCCCGCCGTATCCGTACGGTGGCGAGCTCGTCTCCCAGTTCCTGTTCACGCTGCGGCTCGTGTGGTTCCCGCTGCTCGTCTCGACCGTCGCGATCAACTACGGCGCCCCGGGCCTGCAGGCGGCGGACTTCCTGCGGATCTTCGGCGCGCTGGATCGTCTCGGGGGCTTCTTCGTGATCGAGGTCGTGCGCGAAATCGGTCCGTTCATCACCGCGATCGTCGTCGCCGGTGTCGCCGGCACGGCGATCACCGCGGACCTGGGCGCGCGCAAGGTGCGCGAGGAGCTCGACGCGCTGCAGGTGCTCGGCGTCGACCCCGTCAAGAACCTCGTCGTGCCGCGCTTCCTGTCGCTGATGATCGTGACGGGCCTGTTTGACATCTATGCGCTGCTGTTCGGCATCTACGGCGGGATCATCGCGGAGATCTACAACGGCGGCTCGCTGGGGTCCTTCTGGGGGACGCTGTTCGCCAACGCCGACGTGACCGACCTGTGGGGCTCGGTGCTGAAGTCGACGGTCTTCGGCGCGATCATCGCGATCGTCTGCTGCTACAAGGGCATGACCGCCTCGGGCGGCGCCGAGGGCGTCGGGCGCGCGGTCAACGAGGCCGTCGTGATCGCGTTCCTCGGGATCGGCGCGTTCAACTACGTCTTCACGCAGACGCTCCTGGCGACCCATCCACAGATCCTGGTGATCAAGTGAACGAACTGCTTGCCGTGCCGCGCGAATGGCTCGCCGCCACCGGCGAGATCGCACGCTTCACCGGGACGATCGTCGGCGACGTATTCAGCCTGCGCGTGTTCAGGTTCTTCGGCGAGTCGCTGCGACAGGCTGGGATCCTGATCATCGGCTCGACGACCGTCATCTGGGGCCTCGTGTTCCTGATCGGCCTCGGCGGCTGCGGCATCCAGGCGGGCTACTTCAACCAGTCCACCGGCACACCGAACTACGCCGGCGTGTTCGCCGCGTGGTGCAATCTGCGCGAGGCCGTGCCGCTCGTGTTCGGGTACATGCTGTCCGCGAAGGTCGGCACCGGGATCGTGGCGGAGCTCGGCGCGATGCGGATCTCCGAGGAGATCGACGCGCTCGAGGTCATGGGCGTCGACTCGATGGTGTTCCTGTGCGCGACGCGTCTGCTCGCGACGTGGATCGTGCTGCCGTTCATGTACATCACGGCGATCGGCGTGGCGTTCCTCGCCTCCTACCTCGCGATCGTCGATCAGCTCGGCTTCACATCCAGTGGAGGCTTCCTGCTGATCTTCTGGCAGTTCCAGAATCCCACGGACTTCCTCTTCAGCGTGCTCAAGGGGCTGGCGATGGCCACGGCGATCGTGCTCGTGGCGTGCTACTACGGCTACAACGCCAGTGGTGGGCCTGTCGGGGTGGGCAGGGCGACCGCGAAGTCGATGGTGCTAAACCTGATACTCGTGAACGTGATCGACGCATTCGGCACCCAGATCTTCTGGGGCACCAACGCGCGGGCTCCGATCGGCGGCTGACGCAGGATGGCGACGCAGGATCCTGTGCAGGGACAGGGCGAGGACGAGGAGCAGTACCCCTTCCACACCGGGGTGATCCGTCCGTCCAACGCCCCCGATGCGATCGAGTTCGTCGAGGTCCACAAGTCCTTCGGCCAGAACCACGTGCTGCGCGGGCTGAACATGGGACTGCCCGAGGGCAAGATCTCGATGATCATCGGCCCGTCGGGAACCGGCAAGTCGGTGTGCATCAAGCACATCGTCGGGCTGCTGTACCCCGATCAGGGCGACGTGCTCGTCAACGGGGTCTCGATCCCCAGCCTCTCTGACGACGAGCTGTTCGCGATGCGCAGGAAATTCGGCGTGCTCTTCCAGGACGGCGCGCTGTTCGGCTCGCTCAACCTGTACGACAACATCGCCTTCCCGCTGCGCCAGCACACCGAGAAGGGCGAGGACGAGATCGCCGAAATCGTCAACCGGCGCATGAAAGAGGTGGGGCTCGGGGGCGAGGGCGGGAAGATGCCCAACGAGCTCTCCGGAGGCATGCGCAAGCGCGCCGGCTTCGCCCGCTCGCTCGTGCTCGATCCCGAAATCGTGCTGTTCGACGAGCCCGACTCCGGCCTCGACCCGGTGCGCACCGCGCTGCTATGCGAGCTGATCAAGGAAGTGCACGCCGAGAACGGCGGCTGCTACGTCGTGATCACGCACGACATCATGAGCGCACGACGCGTCGCCGAGCACATCTCGGTGCTGTGGAAGGGACGGATCGTCGAATCCGGTCCGGCCGACGAGCTGTTCGCCTCCGAGAACCCGTTCGTGCGGCAGTTCCTCTCCGGCGAATCAGCCGGCCCCCTCGGCATGGACTAGCCCCCGGGGACCGCCTCGTCGCGACCCCCTGCCCGGTTAGCCTTCATCTGTGAACGCATCGCGAATTCTGTCGGCCCTCGCGGGCGGCGCCGCGCGGCGGCCGCGGCTTGTGATCGCCGTCGCGATCGTGCTCGGGCTGGGCGCGGCGGGGCTCGCGCTGCGGCTGCGCCCGACGGCGGCGACGAGCACGCTGGTGTCGAGCTCGAGTCCTCAGTACCAGGCGACGCAGCGCTTCTACCGCAACTTCGGGGAAGAGCCGATCGCGGTGCTGGTCAAGGGCAACCTGCAGCAGCTCGTGCTGAGCTCGGACATCGAGCGGCTGCTTGGCCTCGAGGGCTGCCTGTCCGGCAACGTGCCGGCGAAGGCGCTGCCGGCGGAGGGCGGGGTCAACGGACCGTGCGGGCAGCTGGCGCGCGCGCGGACCGTCAAGGTGGCATTCGGCCCGGGCACGTTCCTCGACGAGGCGGCCGAACGGATCGACGGACAGCTCACGAGCGAGAGCAACGCGGCGGCGCAACGCGCGAAGCAGGCGGAACGCTCGATCTACAGCGCCGCGCTCGCGCGCGGGCTGCCGAGCGCACAGGCGCGCGTGCTGGGACAGCAGGCGGGCAAGGTGACCCAGGCCGAATTCGAGTCGAGTCTGGTGACGCTCGCGCTCGAATACGGGTTGAACGCGCGGCCCAGCATCGAAGACGCGAACTTCGTCTCGAACGTCGTGTTCGACTCGACCAAGCCGGCCGGTACGCCGAAGTCGCGCTTCGCCTACCTGTTCCCGAGCCCCGACGCGGCGCTGGTCTCGGTGCGGATGAAGGCGGGGCTCTCAGAAGCGCAGCGGACACGCACGATCGGCCTGATCCGCCAGGCGGTGCGGATGCCGCAGTGGAAGCTCGCTCACGGCGAGAGCTACATCGTCACCGGCGAGCCGGTGATCGTCTCCGATCTGACGAGCTCGATCAGCCACTCGATCGAGCTGCTGCTGATCGCCGTGCTGCTGGTGATGGCAGCGTCACTCGGGCTGGTCTTCTCAGGGCGCCCGCGCCTGTTGCCGCTGGCGCTGGCGCTGCTCGCCGCCGCGCTCACCTTCGGCGCGCTATCTGCCGTCGGGGCGTCGCTGACGATGGCCTCGATCGCGGTGCTGCCCGTGCTGGTGGGCCTCGCCGTCGATTATTCGATCCAGTTCCAGGCACGCGTGCAGGAGGAGGCCGAACGCGCCGCAGGTGAGAGCGGCGGCGACGCAGGCGCCGCGGTAGCGACCGCGCGCGCCGACGCGCCCGCGCTGGTGGCGCGCGCCGCGCGCGCCGGCGGGCCGACGATCGCGACGGCCGCCGCGGCCAGCGCGGCGGCGATGCTCGTGCTGCTGCTCTCACCCGTGCCGATGGTCCGTGGCTTCGGCGTGCTGCTGGCGGTTGGCGTCGCGATCGCGCTGGTGTGCGCATTCAGCGTCGGTGCCGCCGCGATCGCGCTGTCTGCGCCCGGCGCGCCTGGCGCAGCTGCTGCTCCGGGCGCCCGCGTGGGGGGGCTCGCAACGCATCTGCTTGGGCCGGCGTGGAGCGGCGCGCGCGAGCTCGTCGCCGACAACCCGCTCACCCGCCTGATCAGCAGCGCAGCGCTCGTCGGCTCGGTGCGTCATCCTGGCCGCGTGCTGGGCGTCGGACTCGCGCTGGCGGCGCTCGGGTGGGGTCTCGACACCCAGACCAAGGTGCAGACCGACATCACCAAGCTCGTGCCGCAGAACCTCGGCTCGCTGCAGAACCTGAACACCGTCGAGCAGATCACCGGCGTCGGCGGCGAAATCGAGCTGATGGTCGAAGGCAAGAACCTGACCAAGCCCGCGACGATCGAATGGATGATCGGCTATCAGAAGCGGGTGCTCGCCCGCTTCGGCTACAGCTCGGCCAAGGGCTGCAGCAAGGCGAGCCTGTGCCCTGCGTTCTCGCTGCCCGACCTGTTCGAAGGCCAGGGATCGCACGGCACCGGCATCCCGAAGCTCTCCCAACGCGAGATCAACGGTCTGCTGGGTGTGATCCCCCCGTACTTCTCCCAGGACGTGATCACGCCCAACAGGCATGTGGCGACGCTCGCGTTCGGCATCCGGCTGATGGGCCTGGACCGTCAGCAGCGTCTGATCGAACGGATGCGCTCGAGCCTGCATCCGCCCGCCGGCGTGCACGCGAGCCTCGTCGGCCTGTCGGTGCTGGCGGCGCAGTCGGGCGCCGCGGTCGCCGACCCCTGGCGGCGCCTGGAGACGCTGCTGGTCGGCCTCGCCGCGGTCGCGCTGGTGCTGGCGCTCGCGTTCCGCGGCGACCGTCGTCGCGCGCTCGTGCCGATGGTGCCGATCGTGCTGGCCAGTGGCTGGTCGGCGCTGGTCCTGTTCCTCGTCAGGGTGCCGCTGAATCCGATGTCGGTCACGCTCGGCGCACTCGTGATCGCGATCTCGACGGAGTTCAGCGTGCTGCTCTCCGAGCGACACCGTCAGGAGCGCCTCGCCGGGTATGACACGGTCGAGGCGCTGCGCCGCAGCTATCGCCGCACCGGCGCCGCGATCGCGGCCTCCGGCGTCACGGCGATCGCCGGCTTTGGCGTGCTCGTGTTCTCGGACATCACGATGCTCCGCGACTTCGGGCTCGTGACGCTGATCGACCTCAGCGTCTCGCTGGTGGGCGTGCTGCTGGCGCTGCCCGCGACGCTGGTGATCTCAGATGCAGCTGCGGAAGGCGGTGTCAGCAGGCGGCCGCTGCCGCGCGTGCGCGGGCTGGCGGCTTCGCGCGCAGCTCGATGAAAGCGAGCAACCCGCGCTACGGGCGCTACGCGGGCCTCGCCGGCGCGATCATCCTGGCGCTCGCGGCGGTCTACCTCTTGTTTCTGCGGCCCGCCGACCTGAGCGGCATCCCGACAGGCGCCCGGGTCGCGCCGTTCGCCGTGCCGTTGGCGCTGGGCAGCCTGCAGGGCGACGCGGACATCGCCACGCGCGCCGATCAGGGCGGCGCGGGGCTCGTGCCCGCCTGCGCCGAGCGCGGAGCCCAGATCCTGAACATCTGCCAGCTCTACGAACAGGGACCGGTGGTGCTCGCGCTGTTCCTCGATGCGGGCGGCTGCACGAAGATCCTCGATGAGCTGCAGCAGCTCGCGCCGTCGTTCCCGAGCGTGCGCTTCGCGGCGGTGGCGGTCGAGGGAGACCGCGCAGCGCTGCGCCGGCTGGTGCGTTCGCAGCGGCTGACGCTGCCGGTCGGGATCGACAGCGACGGCGCGGTTGGCTCTCTGTACAAAGTCCTCAGCTGCCCGCAGGTCAACTTCGTGTATCCGGGCGGCGTCGTGCAGAGCCCGGCGCTGCTGAGCACGCCGTCGCAAGCGACGCTGCGCGCCCGCGTGCAAGCGCTCGTGGCTGCCTCACAGGCGCGTGCGCGGGGGGCGCCGGCGCCTTGAGCGAAGCCGCCGGCTCCCGCCCCGAACGGCGCCAGTCGGCCCGAGGCTGGCGCGAGCGCGAGCTGGGGGAGGAGCTGCCGGGCCTGTCGCTGTTCGTGACCGAGGCGCTGCACACACGCAAGCAGGCGCTCACAGGCGAATCGCCGACGGAGGTTCGAACGCGGCTGCACGAGCTGTCCAACCGTTTTCGCGGAGCGCGGGCGGTCGGCATCCGGCGCGAGCCGGTCCCGGCTGCCTACCGCGTCTTCTTCCGCCAGATCGGCCTCGACCCCGACGTCGTGCGCACACCGATCGAGGCGGTGATGATGGAGCGGATGCTGCGCGGCGGCTTCGCCACCGCCGGCCTGCTCGAGGACGCACTGCTGATCGCGCTGCTCGACACCGGTGTCCCGGTGTGGGCGCTCGACGCGCGCTGGCTCGACGGCGAGCTCGGTATCAGGGTGTGCGCCGAGGGTGAGCCGCTGGGGCGCTCGCCCGCCGCGCCCGCTCTGCCCGCGGGCGGGCTCGTCGTCGCCGATGCCTCGGCGCCGCTCGCGATCCTGTTCGGCGAGCTCGCGCCGGGGCACGAGCCAGGAGCCGGGACAGACCGCGTGGTGCTGTTCGCGGTGCAGGTCGAGGGGGTGCCGTCGCTGTACGTCGAGGAGGCGCTGTGGACCTGCAGCACGACGCTCGAACGTAGGTAGAATCGTGTTGCCGGAAGGAGGCGAGCGTGAGTAGCGACGAGCAGCAGGTCATCGAGCGCGAGGCCCGGGTCACCGGCCCGGTCGACGAGCGCGGCGCACGCGCAGCGCTGCGGGCACAGATCGCGCGGCTCGAGCGCGAGCTGTCGGGCACCGTCGCCGAGCGCTTCCCCTACGTCGCGGTGCCGCCGGCGCCCCCGGGCAGGAGGCCCGGCGCCCCGACACTGCTCGATCTCGGTGCGCTCGAGCGGGTGCGCGACGAGCTCGTCGCGCGCACGCAGGAGCTGCGCGCACGGGTGCAGGAGCGCGACGAGCGCGAGCGCCGCGCGCGCGAGCAGCTCGAGCGGATGCGGCTCGAGCCGGGCCGCTACAAGTTCGCACGCCTGCCCGTGCGTGAGCTCGGGCAGGGCGTGTGCGGCGTATGGGAGGTTCGGCCACGGCTCGGTCTGATCGGCATGCTCGCGGGCTGGTGGCAGCTCAAGCTGTCGTCAGGCTGTCCGTTAGCCATGGGGTCGCGGTCCACGCGCGACCCCGATTCACAGAGGTCAACAGCGCCGCGAGCGTGTGCCGCTGGCGCTCGGTCATCGAGCCGATCGTCTTCTTCTCCGACATCGGAACCTGACTGAGGAACTTGCGGCAACGGGTCTGGCCCCAACGGCGCTGGCTCATCAGCAGGTCCGCGACGGCCATGCTCTGGGCCTCCCACGGGCACTCGAGAATCACTTCCGCCACGTGCAGCTCGCCGACCGCGACGCGTCGCTTCAGCTCGGCGCGGGCGAGACGAACCTTGTTCGCGCGTTCAAGGGCGCGCATGTACTGTGGACCGGCAGGGGCAACCGTCGCTGTCGCGTTCATTGTGCACTCTCCCCGTTCACGCGGTCAGGAGCCGCGAGAACGTGCTTGCTTGTTTTTTTCGGGTACGCGCTCGCAGACGTACGAGGTCCCCCGCGACTGGTCGCGGCTGTCCCGCCATGTCGCCCCTCTCCCGACGTAACTTTGGAGGGCGAACCTCGAAACGGTCTTGCAGAGCGCACGTGGAAGCTATGTCAGGACAGGGTCGGCGGTCAACAGCACGGCCGGCGCTTCATACGCTAGAAGCGACCTTTTTCGGTCGCGGTCGCACTTGTGAAGAATTGGACAAGTTAAGCGGGCGCCGGCAGCGGGCCGTGCTCGGCCTCGAACTCGACCTTGACCCGCGCGAACACCTCGAGCGCTCGGTCGAGCGTCGCGAGATCGTGGGTGGCCATCACACTCGTGCGCAGCAGCGCTCCGGCCGGCGGCACAGCGGGGTGCAGCGCGCAGTTGGTGAACACGCCGCCGTCGTACAGCGCGCGCCACAGAAGCGCCGCCTTCCAGTCATCACCGACGAGCACGGGGACGATCGGCGTGGCGATCGTCGCGCTCGGCGCATCCGGAGCGGGTCCGGTCCGCACCGGCTCGCCGGCGAGCGTGCGGTAGCCGAGCCGGCTGAGCCCGTCGGCGAGGTAGCGGGCGCGCTCGAGCACCGCCGCGAGCAGCGCCGGGCCCTCGTCCGAGCGAATGATGCGCAGCGCCGCGAGCGCAGCGCCGAGCGCCGCCGGGACCGCCGAGGCGGTGAACAGGAACGGACGCGAGGAGATGCGCAGGTACTCGATCACCTCGGCCGGCCCGGCGACGAACCCGCCGCACGCCGCGAGCGACTTCGAGAAGGTGCCCATGCGCAGGTCGACGCGGTCCTCGACCCCGAGCAGCTCGGACGCGCCCGCGCCGCGCGTGCCGAGCACGCCCGCGCCGTGCGCCTCGTCGACCATCAGGCGCGCACCGTGGCGCGCGCACAGCTCGGTGATGTCGACGAGCGGCGCGACATCGCCCTCCATCGAGAAGACGCCGTCGACCACCACCAGCACGCCGCCGCCGTCCTGCTCGGCGCGCTCCAGCGCCCGCTCGAGCTTGTCCAATCGGTTGTGGCGGAACGGGCGCATCTTGGCCTTGGAGATCAGCGCGCCGTCGAGGATCGAGGCGTGATCGGCTGAGTCGACGATCACCGTGTCGCTCGGGCCGAGCAGCGTGCCGAGCGTTCCGACATTGGCCTGATGCCCTGTGGTGAAGACGATCGCGTCGTCGGCGTCCATCCACTCGGCGAGCTCACGCTCGAGCTCCAGGTGCAGCGGGGTGGTGCCGTTCAGCAGGCGCGAGCCCGTCAGCCCCGTGCCATAGCGGTGCAGCGCATCCTCGGCGCCCTTCATCACACGCTCGTCGCCGGTCAGGCCGAGATAGTTGTTGGAGGCGAGCATGATCCGCGGCGCGCCCTCCATTTCGACGACCGGCATCGCCGGCGACTCGACCGTGCGGAAGTAGGGCATCAGGTCGGCGTCGCGCGCGGCGCGCAGCAGCTCCTCGCGCTCGTGACCGCGGACCTTTGCGAAGACGTCTATTGAGGTTGGCATATAGGGTTCGCGCCGCGATGGCAGTCGAGATCAGGCCCGTCCAGAGCAAGCGCGAGCTGGGCACGTTCATCAAGCTGCCGTGGCGGCTCTATCGTAACGAGCCCAACTGGGTGGCGCCGCTGCTGAGCGACCTCAAAGAGCAGCTCGACCAGACGCGAAACCCGTTCTTCGAGCACGCCGAGGCGCAGTACTTCCTGGCGTGGCGCGACGGACGCGCGGTCGGACGCATCAGCGCGCACATCGATCGCAACCTGCAGGAGTTCCAGGGCAACGACTGGGGGTTGTGGGGATGGTTCGAGTGCGAGCAGGACCCCGAGGCGGCGCGCGCGCTGCTCGACGCCGCCGAGAGCTGGCTGCGCGAGCACGGGGCGGGCACGATGATCGGGCCGATGAGCTTCACCACGAACGACGAGGCGGGCCTGATGGTCGAGGGCTTCGAGCACCCGCCGCTGATCCTCAATCCCTGGCACCACCGCTACTACCAGGCACTGCTGGAGCAGGACGTCGGCCTGTCCAAGGCGATGGACATGTACATGTGGAGCCTCGACGTCAGCGGACGCGACAAGGTCCATCCCGCAATCTGGGAGATGGCGGCGAAGGTCGAGTCCGAGCACGGGATCGTGTGCCGCAACTTCCGCAAGAAGGACCTCGAGGTGGAGGTAGAGCGCTTTCTGGAGGTCTACAACGCTGCGTGGGAACGCAACTGGGGCTTCGTGCCGCTGACCGAGCGTGAGGTGCGCCACTACGCCAAGAAGCTGCGCCCGATCCTCGACGAGAACTGGGCGATGGTCGCCGAACGCAAGGACACCGGCGAGGTCGTGGGCGCGGCGCTGACGCTGCCCGACTACAACCAGGTGCTGGCCAGGCTGCGCCCACGCGGACGGCTGCTGCCGTTCGGCTGGCTGACCGCGCTGCGCGAGCGCCGCAAGATCGACGCGGTGTACGTATTCGCGCTCGGCGTCAAGCCCGCCTACCAGCACACCGGCGTCGCCGCGCGCTTCTACCAGATGCACTTCGACGCCGCCGAACGCACCCCGCAGAGGGGCGGCGAGATGGGCTGGATCCTCGAGGTCAACAAGCCCATGAACCGCGCCATGGAGGGCATGGGGGGCGAGATCAAGCGCCGCTACCGCGTGTACGAGCGCCCGCTGTAGACGCAGTCTGAGGCTCCCTCTACACTCCCCGAGGTGAGCGAGTCCCCCAAGTCAGCCACGCGGGACGAGCACGAGCTCGAGGGTGAGGAGGTGGACGCGCTGCCGGTGCTCGTGGACGAGCCCAACGTGTTGCGCGTACGGCCCGGTGCCGACGCGCTCTCACCGCGCCCGGCGGGCGCGGTGATCCCGGCCGTGCAGGCCGCCGCCGTCGCCGCCGGCGGGTTCGTCGCCGGCGCCGCGGTCGTCGGTCTGGTCCACCGCCGCAGGCGCCGTTCGAGCGCGCTCGGCAAGGGCGCCCACGCGCGCCGTCTGTCACGGCGCAACCGCGCTGGCGCCCAGCGCAGCAACGGCAGGGCCGCAGAGCTCGTGCAGATCGTCGGCAGTCGCTCATTCCTGGTCGACGTGCATCTGCTCGGCGGCTCGGGCGATCGCTGAGGCGGCGCTGAGCCAGCTGGTCGAGCTGCGCGAGCAGGTGACGCCGGCCGGACCGTTTCGGCTGCCGCGTCGCAACGGCATGGACGGGCTGCTGCGCCGCCGCGGCGGCGTGCTCGAGCGTCTGCTCCACGACGGCGATCAGCCGGTCGTGGTCCGGGTCGCGCAGCCGGGCCGCGACGTCGTCGTGCTCGGCGCGCGCGCCGCGACCCGCGCCGCCGCCGCATACGGCATCCAGCGGATGCGATTCGCGCTCGGGGTCGACGAGGACCTGCGCGCGTTCCTGCGCCGTTTCGCTCGCGACCCGCTGATCGGGCGCTCGCTGCGGCTGCGTCCGTGGTTGCGCGCGGGGCGCCGGCCGGAGCCGTTCGAGGCGCTCGCGTGGGCGATCTGCGAACAGCTGATCGAGTACGAGCGGGCGGCCGCGATCGAGCGTCGCATGGTCGCGGTGCTTGGACGCCGCTGGAGCGACTGGGACGGGATCCCCGGCCGCCTGCGTGACCTCCCGCCCGTCGAGCTGCTGGCCGGCACGGCGCCCGCGCTGCTGCAGTCCTTCGACCTCGCTGCGTCGCGGGCGCTGGCGCTGGTGCGCGCCGCGCGCGAGATCGCGCGCGGGCGCATCGATCTGCACGACGGCGAGCACGAGCGTGGCTGGCGCAGGTTGCGGGCGATCCCGGGGATCGGCTCGTGGACAGTCGAGATGCTCGCCCTGCACGGTCAGGGTCGCCACGACCAGTTGCCGGCCGGAGACCTCGCGCTGCTCAAGCTCGTCGGACGCCTGCTCAGCGGTGGCGACCCCTACGCGCGCGCCGACGAGCAGCAGGTGCGGGAGTTCTTCCTGCCCTACGGCGAGTGGGCGGGCCTGGCGGCGACGCACCTGATCGCCGGCGCCGCCTGAGCCGCGCGCTCAGCGAGGAAGGCCGGCGGTTGACGCTCGCGGGCCCACGCGCACCGCGCGCGTATCGGCGGCGAGCAGCCGGCCCGCCGTCCGCCGCACGCGGTGGACGGCCATCGTCGGCGCCGCCACCGGACCCATCCGCTTGAGCACCGTCTGAGCCGCGAGCATCGTCGCCGGTGTGATGGGACCGGGCGCCGAGAGATAGAAGCTGACCATCGCGGCGAGGATCGTCGCGTGCTGCACGCCGCGGGGCAGCAGTTCGGCGGCACGCATCGCGCGGCCGGCGATCAGTCCGAGCCGGTTCGCCGCGTCCTCCGCCGAGGCGTAGTGGTCCATCAGGCAGTGCTGTGCGCTCTGGATGTCCTCGCTGCGGTCGATCAGGCTGTCGAGCAGCACGTGCAGCGCGCCGATCCATGGAAAGTAGGCGTGCTCGGTCGCTGCCGCGTCGCTCACGCGCAGAGACGGTCGTGCGGCGGCGGCGATCAGCGCGAAGACGGTCAACGACGAGGCGGCGCCGGCGGCCGTCTCCCACCAGCGCAGGCCAGTGCCGGGCGGCGTCAGGCCGCCGGCCCACCTGGCCAGCGCGCGGCGCGTCTCGCCCGCTTCGTGGTTGAGGCTCTGGTAGGCGACCATGCGCCGCGCCGAGCGCAACGCCGCCTCGGCTACCGCCGCGTGTGAGGGAAGCGCGCGGAACGCGAGGCGGCATGTGTCTATCAAATTCCTGATATATCCGTTGTCTCGATTACCGCAATGATGTTGGTAGTAGTCGGGGTGCGCGCACTCCGGTTCGAGGGCGCTCAGAAGCGCCAGGTGCAGCTGGCGGCCGTTGGCGACCGGGTCACTGCTCGGCTGCTCGGCGAGCGTGTCGATGTAGTCGTAGGCGGCCTGGAAGGCGACGACCGCGCGAACGACGCGCCCGCGCTGCAGGCGCGGCACCAAAACGGCAAAAGCAGCGGCGCCTTCGAGGTTTCCGCGCTCGGCGCGCTGCGTCAGCAACGCCAGCCGGCGCAGCCCTGGATCGGGTATCTCCTCCGCACGCTCATGCCAGTGGCGTAGCTCGCGGCCAACGAGCGGAAACACCCCGAGCCAGTATCTGGAGGCTGCCCCTGCAAACGCGCCCGCCAGCGTGAGTTGACTGCGGGTGGGAGCAACCACCAGAACAGTTTCGTCTGCCTGAGCTGCGATACATAGTCACTCCTGAAGGCTCGCGCGCGCCGGAGAGCGCGCTGCGAGCAGGCCCGGGAGTGCGATCACGGCCAGCGCGATCGCGGCGAGCAGCGCGAGCGTCAGCAGCACTCGTCCCAGCCCCAGCTCGAACGGAGCCGGGAAGCCCGTCTGCAGCCGCAGCCAGCGACTGGCGAGCGCGTGCCCGTAGATGCCGGCCAGGGCGCCGACGGCGCAGCCGATGCCGAGCACGATCGTGCTCTCCAGCAATAGCGCACGCCATAGCTGGCCCGTGTCGTAGCCGTGGATCTTCAGCGATGCCAGGCGTGCGCGGCGCTGCCAGATCGCGGCGCTCAGCGCGGACGCGACCGCCAGCGCCGCGGCGATCAGCAGCAGCGAGGTGATCTCGCTGAGCGCGTAGAGGCCCTGGCGCGAGTCGGCCGCGTACTGCGCCTGGCGTTCGCGGAACGTCTGGACTCCGAGTCCCGCACTCGGCCCGAGCGCCTGGACGACCGCCCGCCTGCCCGCCGCTTCGCTCACCCCCGGGCGCAGGTTCACCTCGAGCGCCGACGGCTGCGCCGTCTGCCAGTAGCGCCTGTAGTCGAGCGAGCTGATGATCACAGCCCCCGGCGACCAGCCGAGGTTGGTCGTTATCGCCGCGACCCGCAAAGGCGCTTCGCCGCTGGGTGTCGGCAGCGTGAAGCGGCTGCCCGGCGCGAGATGGTGTTCGGAGGCGAAGCCCTGCGAGATCGCCGCCCAGCCCCCGCCCCGCACGAGCCGCGTCGCCTGTCGCAGGTTGCCGCGCAGCAGTTGGCTGGCGGGGATCGGCGTGGCATCCCCGGGCGGCCGCGCGACGATCCACATGCGCCGGCGACCGACGTCCAGGAAACCGCCCTGATAGACGCGCACCGAGGCGACGCCGGGGGCGTGCGCGACCGCGCTCGCAGCGCCTGGAGCTTCGAATGCGTTGGTGGTCAGGTCGTTGCCGCCGGTCGTCACCCACAGCTGCGCGGTGTGCAGATATTCAGTGAAGTTGGTGTCCAGGCCGCGCAGCAGGTCGGCACGCGCCCCGCCGATCGCGACGCTGCCGTAGACGGCGAGAGCGGCAATGCCGGCGAGCGCCACCGAGCGCGTCGTGACAGCGCGCAGCTCGGAGACGACGATGATCAGCGAGCTGCTGGGGACGCGCTCACCGGCCCAACGCAGCACGCGCGCGGCGCGCGCGAACATGCTCGGGATCACCAGCAATGCCGCCAGTGCGAGCGCCATACCGCCGACGATCGTCAGCCCTGGAGCGATCAACACTGCCGCCGTGATCGCCACGAGCAAGGCCAGGCACAGAACCGCGAGCTTCGTCGGTGTTCCCGGCGCGAGCACCTCGCCGCCGCCGGAGCGGTCACGGAAGACGGCATCGCTCGCCCTGCCCGGGCGCAGATCGAGCGCGGGCGACAGCGATGCGAGCATCGTCGCGAGCACACCGCATCCGACGGCGAGCGCGACCGTGCCGAGCTGCAGGGTCTGCTGGCTGCCGATCGGGAAGGCCGTCGTCAGGTAGGCGGGTATGCGATGCAGGAACGCGCGCGAGAGCTCCGCGCCGAGCAGCACCCCGACAGCCGAAGCGGCGACGCCGAGGACGGTCGCCTGAAAGCTCAGCAGCACGACGATCTGGCGCCAGTCATAGCCCTGCATGCGCAGCTCGGCGACGAAGCGCCGCCGCTCGGGCACCGTCAGCAGCATCGCGTTCAGCGCCAGCAGAAAGCCGACCATCACGCTGATCGCGGCGAACAGCGTGGTCGACTCGTCGTTGGGCTGGACCGCCTGGGCGAGCAGGCTCAGCTCCTGATCGGCGGCGACGACGCTCACGCGTCCAGCGGCGAGCCTGCTCAGCTCCGCCGCAACCAGGCGATCCGCGCCGGGCCGTGGCCTGACGAGCACCTGCGTGACGCGGCCTTGCAGGCCGGTCAGGCGTTGCGCGCTCGACAGCAGGGTCACCGCGACGGGACTCGCGGCGAGCACGCCGAAGGGCGGGCTTTTCAGGACCACTGCCACCGTCGCCGGATGCGCGGTGCCGAACGCGTGCACGGTGACGCTGCCGCCCGGTTCTGTCCCGACGGCGTCCGCGACGCTCGCCGGGAGGATCAGCCCGCTGGTGAAGCGAAAGCCGCCCAATCCGAGCTCGCGCGTGGCGAAGCCGCCGAGGCGCACGACGGCGGCCGTCACGCCGATCAGCTGCACCGACTGGCGCCGGCCGTGCGGCCCGAGGACCGCGATGTTCTCACGCAGCACGGGCGCCGCCGCCGCGACCCCCGGTAGCGCGCGGGTCGCGCTCAGCAGCTGTTGGTCGAATCCCTGCTGCGATCGCGCGGCCAGCTGCAGGCGCGCCGAGCCCACCAGCTGATCGACGAGTTCGGCCGCCGAACCGGTCAGGCTGGCGTTGGCGACGAGCACGCCGAGGACGAGCGCGACGCCGACCGCGATGCCGCTGCCGGCGAGCAGCTCCTGAACCGCGTGCGAGCGCAGCCGAGCCCTGTACAGGTGCGCCAGCATGCTCAGTCGCACCCCCGCGATCGCGGGGTTCAGCGGGCTCTTCACGGCGACGTCGCTGCCAGCTCCGGGTCGGTGCCGTCTGCCATGTGTCCGTCGCGCAGCGTGTGCACGCGATCGACCAGCGCGGCTGCGTCGAGGTCATGCGTGACGAGCAGCCCGGGGATACCGCGCTCGTGACAGATGTCTCGCAAAAGCACGAGGATCTCGTGGCCACGCTTGGAGTCGAGGTTGCCGGTGGGCTCGTCCGCGAGCAGCAGCCGCGGCTCGTTGGCGAGCGCTCGCGCGATCGCGATTCGCTGTCGCTCGCCCATCGAGAGCTGCTCGGGCGTGTGCTCGGCGCGCGCGCCGAGCCCGACGCGCTCGAGCCACGGCAGCGCCCGACGCCGGCCCTCGCGCAGCGTGCAGCCATCGCCGGTGAGCTTGATCGTGGCGTTGTCGAGCGCCGAGGTGTGGGGCATCAGGTGAAACGCCTGAAACACGAAACCCACGTCCCGGCGGCGATACAGCGCGCTGTCTCGCTCGGAGAGCTCGCCGAGGATCCGCCCGTCGAATGAGACCGTGCCGCTGTCGGGCGTGGCGAGGGCTGCGGCGAGCATCAACAGCGTGGTCTTGCCGGAGCCGCTCGGCCCGTACAGGGCGACGAACTCGCCGCCGGCGATGCTGAGCGACACGCCGTCGACCGCCTTGACGGTCTCTATGCCACTCGCGTAGTGCTTGACGACGTCGCGCAGCTCGAGCGTGCTCACTGCCCGGAACGCTCCGCGCCGGATCGCCGGCGGCCGGGCAGCGGTACCACGACACCGCGTGGCTCGGTCGAGACGAGCTCGCCGTCGGCGATCGACATCATCACGGTGACGCCCTGCAGGGCGACCATTTCCTCGGAGGCCATCAGCAGCGCGATCGCGCGTTCGCTCGCCGCCGCCCGCAGCAGCGCGTTGAAGCTGTCCCGCTCGCTGAGGTTCGGCAGCAGTACCGGTTCGTCGAGGATCAGCAGCCGCGGCTCGCGCGCGAGCGCGCGCGCGAGCATCACGCGTGCGCGCTCGTCGAGCGACAGCGACATAGTCGATTCCTCGGCGCACGCGGCGCCGATCTCGACCCGGTCCAGCACTCGCATCGCCCTGCGGCGCGCCTCACGCATCGTCAGGCCCTCGCTGCCGAGCGAGGTCGCCACGTGGTCGACGACGCGCTCGCCGGGGATCGCGCGCCAGTCCGCCGCGGACATGAACCCGATCTCGCCGCGCAGCAGACGGCCGCGCTCGCTGCCCGCCATGCGCGCGATGTCGCGACCGTCGAAGCAGACGCTGCCGGAGTCCGCCAGAGCGATCCCGGCGGCGAGGCGCAGGAGCGTCGACTTGCCCGAGCGCCGCGTCCCAAGGATGCCGACCGATGCGCCGGCCTCGACCTCGAGTGACACGCGATCGAGCACGGCGATCTCGCGTCCGCCGTCGGGATAGCGCTTGCTGACGTTCAGAAAGGAGAGCAGCGGCGGCATCGCGCTGACGCTACTGGCTGCGTTCCAGGAACTCGTTGATGCGTTGGCGGGTGCGCGATGCCCAGGTGATCTCGACTTCGAGCTGCGCGTAGACGGCGTCACGCGTGCAGTCCAGGCACAGCGACGTCCAAGAGCGCCCGCTCCCGTTGGTCGGGCTGACGAGCTGAGCGAGCATCAGGCACTCGCGCTCGTACGCGCGCAGCGCCGCGAGCAGCCGGTGGGCGTCCTCTTCGCGCGCGACAGAGAGCTTCGCCTGCAGCCCCAGGCGCACGGGCTCGCGCGGCAGCAGTGTCTCCATCCATAGCGTCAGCGCCTCCGAGGCCTCCTCGGTGGGATAGTAGACGAGGTGCGTGCGGCTGTGGTTGTTGCGCTTGGGCTCGTCGCGCGAGACCGCCAGTCCTGTCTTCTCGAGCTGCTCCAGCAGCCGGTAGACATCGTTGGTATCGACCCGCCAGGTCTCACCCAGCCGTGCGGCCAGGCGGTTTGCCAGATCGCCGCCGTGTCCGGGCCGTTCCAGCAGGAGACCGAGCAGCGCTCCCCGCAAGGGCGTCGACGGGCCCCGCATCCACCTCGTCTTCTCCGGGCTTACGCTCGCCATCGCTCCTCGTCTGGGCCAAGTTTGGCTGTTTGGACAATACACGACGAGAACAGAGGCCGTTGCCGAATTGTTCCGACATCCTGGCGCTCGGCCGAAACGCGTTCTAGGGCACGAGCACGGCTGCGCCGATGAAACGCCCGGCACGCAGATCGTCGAGCGCCGCGTTGGCGTCGGCGAGGCGATATGTGGTGGTGCGGGTCTCGACGCCGGCGCGCGGGGCGAGCTCGAGCAGCTCGTGGCCGTCGCGGCGGGTGAGGTTGGCGACCGAGCGCAGCACCCGCTCCTCCCAGAGGATGCTGTAGGGGAAGCTCGGAATGTCGCTCATGTGGATCCCGCCGCACACGACCGTGCCGCCGGGCGCGACGGCGCGCAGCGCGAGCGGCACGAGCGCACCGACGGGGGCGAAGATGATCGCGGCGTCGAGCGGCTGTGGCGGCGGTTCCTCCGACGAGCCCGCCCAGACCGCACCGAGTTCGCGGGCGAAGCTCTGCACCGCCTCGTCACCGCCCGGTCTGGTGAAGGCGTACACCTCGCGTCCCTGCCAGACGCAGATCTGGGCGAGGATGTGCGCGGAGTCGCCAAAGCCGTAGAAGCCGACGCGACGCGCCTCGCCGCACATTCGCAGCGCCCTGTAGCCGATCAGCCCGGCGCACAGCAGCGGCGCCGCCTGCTCGTCGGTGTAGGCCGGAGGGATCGGAAAGCAGTAGCGCTTGTCGGCCACGACGTACTCGGCATAGCCGCCGTCGATGTCGCGCCCGGTGAAGCGCGCGTTCGGACACAGGTTCTCGCGTTCGCTGGTGCAGTAGGCGCAGTCGCCGTCGGTCCAGCCGAGCCAGGGTACGCCGACGCGGCGCTCGCCGCCGGCCTCGCCCGCAGCGGCGTCACCCCCCGCAACGACGGTTGCGACGATCTGATGGCCGAGCACGCGCGGCGGCGAGGGGATCTCGACCTCGCCGTCGAGCAGATGCAGGTCGGTGCGGCAGACGGCGCATGCATGGACGCGCAGCAGCAGCTGTCCGGGGCCCGGCTCGGGGATCGGCAGCTCGACCTCGCGCAGCGGGCGCCCGACCTCCTCGAAGACCATCGCGCGCATGCTCGTTGCGGGCGTCGTCGGCGCCATCGTCGTCCAAGTCAAGCACGTGCGCGCGTGCGTGGCCTCGCCGCGCTCAGCCGAAGAACAGCTCGGCGGTCGCATACAGCTCGGGGTCGAGCAGCTTCGGCTCGCGTAGCGCCTGCTCGAGCGCCACCTCGACGATCTCCACCCCGCGCGCCGCGACCATGCAGCCGAAGTGCTCGGCGGCGACGGCGTCCATCGCGGCGACGCCGAAACGGGTGGCCAGCACGCGGTCGAACGCCACCGGGGTGCCGCCGCGCTGGACGTGGCCGAGGATCGTGACGCGGCTCTCGAAGCCGGTCCGTCGCTCGATCTCCTGCTCGAGCGTCACGCCGATGCCGCCGAGCCGTGCGTGCCCGAAGGCGTCGGTCGGGGTGTCCGTGCGGGTCTGCAGCGTACCCTCGCGCGGCGTGGCGCCCTCGGCGACGACGACGATCGAGAAGCTGCGCCCGCGCTCGTGGCGGCGGCGCAGGTGCGCGACGACCTGCTCGATGTCGAAGGGCCGCTCGGGCACGAGGATCGCATCGGCGCCGCCGGCGATGCCCGCGTGCGTGGCGATCCAGCCGGCGTGGCGACCCATGACCTCGACGACCATCACGCGGTTGTGCGACTCGGCGGTCGTGTGCAGGCGGTCGATCGCGTCGGTGACGATCTGCACGGCGGTCTGGAAGCCGAAGGTGACGTCGGTGCCGCCGAGGTCGTTGTCGATCGTCTTGGGCACGCCCACGATCGGGACGCCGTCGTGATGCAGGCGCAGCGCGGCGCCGAGCGTGTCCTCGCCGCCGATCGGGATCAGCGCGTCGACGCCGCGGGCGTCCAGCGTGCTGCGCACGAGCGCCGTGCCGTCCCGTCCGTCGGCGTAGGGGTTCGTGCGCGAGGTGCCGATGATCGTGCCGCCGCGGGGGAGGATGCCGACGGTGCTCTGCAGGGTCAGCTCGATCGCATCGTCGGCGAGCACGCCTGCCCAGCCGTGGCGAAAGCCGAGGAACTCGTGTCCGCCTTCGGCGAGGCCGCGTCGCACGACGGCGCGGATCACGGCGTTCAGGCCCGGGCAGTCCCCGCCACCGGTCAGCAGCCCGATCCGCGCCATCTTCTAGATGCCCTGGCCCGGCAGGAACTCGTTGGTGAACGGGGGCAGGCCACTCGTGCCGGGGTTCTGCCGGAGCAGTCCATGCGAGAACATCCAGGCGCCGAAGCTGGCCCACGCGGAGGGGTCCTGCCAGCCGAACGGGTCGCTCGCGTTCGCCGGCTGCGTCGCCGGCAGCGTCTGCTTGATCGATTCGAGCTGCAGCTTCGGTTCCAAGGACGGGTTGGCCTTGACGACGAGCGCGGCGGCGGCCGCCGGATTGCTGCGCACGGCGTGCTCGCCGCGCGTGAGCGCCTGCAGGAACGCCCGCAGGTCCTGTCCGTCGGTGTGGGCCTCGCCTTCGCGCACGGCGAGCACGAGCTCGTCGTAGGTGGGCACGCCGGCCTGATCGACGGGGATCACCGTCGGGTGCTTGTGCATCAGGCGCAGCTGGATCGCCTCGTAGTTCCAGTAGCCGCCGAGCGTGGCGGCGACCTTGCCGGAGAGCATCGCCGGCACGAGGTTGAAGCCGACGTTCGCTTCCCGAACCCGCGACGGTTCGATCTTGGCGTGCTGCAGCATCGTGCGCAGCATCGCCGCCTGATACGGGATCCCGGCGGTGCCGACGGTCTTGCCGGCGAGGCTCGAGACGCCGCCGACGTGCTGTTCGGGCAGCGCGATCAGCGACGTCAGCGGCCGCTGCACGAGCGCTGCGATCGAGACGACTTTGAGTCCCTGATCGCGCGCGAGCAGAACCTCGGGCTCGTAGGAGATCGCGACGTCGACCTTGCCGGCGGCAAGCAGCTTCAGCGGTTCCGCCGTTTCGGAGGGGACGACCGGCTGCACGTCCAGGCCGACGGCCCGGAAGTCGCCGCCGGCGATCGCCGTGTAGAGCGCGGCGTGATCCGCGTTGGGGAACCAATCGAGCATCACCGTGAACGGCTTCGTCGCCGGCGCGCTGATCACGTCCTGCTTGGCGCCGCAGGCGCCCAGCGCGAGGGCGCAGCAGACGGCGAGCAGGATCGGCGCGCTGCGTCGGCGCAGCGCCAGGTGGGCTCTCAACGGGTGTCTCCTCTCGGTTGGCGCGCCCACGGCGCCAAGCGATGCTCGGCGAGCGCGAGGGCGTTGAAGCACACGATTGCGAAAGCGAACAGCACGACCGCGGCAGCGTACGCGCGCGGCGTCTGCAGGGCGGTCAGGTCGGCATTGATCTCATGCCCCAGCCCGGCGTGGACGGCCGTGGTGGCGGTCTGGGACTCGGCGATGTAGGCGCCGATCACGCCAACCGCGAGCGCGATGCGCGCTCCGCTGAGCGCCGCCGGGAGCGCCGCCGGGAGCTCGGCGAGCCGGAACGCCTGCCAGCGCGAAGCGCCCAGCGTGCGCAGCAGCTTGAGCTGGTCGGGGTCGACGGCTGCGAGCCCGTCGACGGTCGTGACGAGCACCGGGAAGAAGCAGATCAGCACGATCACGACCAGCTTTGGGAACACGCCGAAGCCCCACCAGAAGACGAGCAGCGGCGCGATCACGGCGATCGGCACCGCCTGCGAGCCGATCGCGAGCGGGTAGACAGCGCGGCGCAGGACCGGCGAGAAGTGCACCGCCACGGCGAGCGCGAACCCCAGCGCCAGCGCCAGCGCGATCCCCAGCACGACCTCCTCGGCCGTCGGCGCGAGGTTGGCGGCGAGGAAGCCGGCGTTGTTCCACAGCGCGCTTGCGATCGAGTGGGGGGCAGGCAGCACGAACGAGCTAGCCGAGCCCGCGTCGACGTACAGCTCCCAGATGCCGAGCAGCGCGAGCACCAGCAGCGCCGGCGGCAGGACGGCGGCGAGCCGCCGCGGCAGGCCACGCCTGCGCTGCGCTGGGGGCGACGCTGGCAGGCGCCTGCTCATTCACCGGCACCAGCACCGACGCCGGTGCCTGCGCCGCGCGCCCCATCGTGCAGCAGCGCGAGCGCACGCTCGCGCAGGCCGACCACACCAGCGTCGGTGCGGACCCGCGGTCGCGGCAGGCGCACATCGAGCTCACCAACCACACGCCCGGGTCTGGCCGACAGCACGACGAGGCGATCTGCAAGCAGGACGGCCTCCTCGACGTCGTGCGTGACGAGCACGACGGTGCGCGGCTCGCGGGCCAGCGCCTGCGCAAGCCATGCCTGCATCTCGGCGCGCGTGATCGCGTCGAGCGCGCCGAACGGCTCGTCGAGGCACAGCACCGGCTTGCCCGAGAGCAGCGTGCGCAGGAACGCCACGCGCTGGCGCATACCGCCGGAGAGCTCTCCCGGGCGCGAGTCCTCGAAGCCGTGCAGTCCGAGCTCCGCGAACAGCCCCTCGGCGTGCCTGCGTGCCTGCCCACGGGTGAGCCCGCTGATGCGTGGCGCGAGCGCGGCGTTCTCGACGGCGCTCAGCCACGGCAGCAGCAGGTCGCGCTGGGGCATCAGCACCGCGGCGGCCGAGCTGAGCGTGCCACTGTCGGGGGCCTGCAGTCCGCAGATCAGCTCCAGCAGCGTGGTCTTCCCGCAGCCGCTGGGTCCGACGACGGCGAGCAGCTCACCGTTCGCGGCGTGCAGCGAGACCTCCTGCAGGGCGCGAACCGCCCCGCCGCCACGCTCGCGGTAGGCGCGTGTGACGCCCTCGAGCACGATCGCCGGCGGGTCGAGCACGGCCTCGTGCGGATGGGGCGCGAGGCGAGATTGCAGTTGGCTCGGCACGTCCTCCCTTCGCGGGCATTACCCCACAGGTTCGAAGGGTCGGCGCCGGGGGAATCGCTTCCTGTGCGCCATCTCAGCCGGCCTTCCCGCCAGCCCCCCTGGTGTCTGCTGTCAGACCGGTGATCGTAGCGCGCGCCACACGCCTGCGTCTGTTCAGCCGGCGGCGGATACGACGGGCCTCGTGAGCGCCCGCACGAAGTCCTCGAGCTGGGCGGTGGTCCAGCACTCGAACGCGGTGCAGTACTGCTCGTAGGAGGCGATCACCGAGTCGCCGTAGTTCCAGTACAGACGCGGCTCGGGGTTCAACCAGAACGTGCGCCCGGCGCGCGCGGCGATCTGCGCGAACACGTCGGCGCGCGGGTCGCGTCCGTTGGTGCGCGCGTCGCCGAGCACGATCACCGTGGCACGCGGGTGCAGGTCGTCCTCGACCTGGACCAGGAACTCCGACCAGACGCGACCGTAGTCGGTGTATCCGGAGATGTCCGCGACGCCGGCGTCGCTCGAGATCCGTTCGCTGACGGTCTTGAAGTTGCGCTCGTGTTCGAAGATGTCGGTGACCTCCGAGATGCGCTCGATGAACACGAACGAGCGCATCTTGCGAAACGTGTCGTGCAGCGCGTGCAGCACCGACAGGAAGAACACCGACGCCGAGGTGACGCTCGTGGAGACGTCGCACAGGACGTAGATCTCCGGACGTTTGGGGCGCCGGGGACGGTACTTGAGCACGACGGGGACGCCGCCGGTCTGCAGCGACGCGCGCATCGTGCGCCTGACGTCGACGTGCGCGTGGCGGCGATGGCCGCGGTTCTGCATGCCCTGGGTGGCCAGGCGCCGGCGCAGCTGCGCGACGACGCGGTGGACCGCCGCGAGGTCGGCGAGCGGGCCGGACGGCAGCGCGCGGTCGAGCTCGCCGAGCGGGCGAGCGGGCGGCAGGCTGCCGGTGCGCTCGATCTGAGCGCGCTCGAGCTCGCGGCGCAGCAGTGCCTCAAAGCGGCGCAGCGCGTCGCGCGGCAGCCCGTCGCGCCGCGGGTCCTCCTCGGGGAGCTCCGGCTGCGGCTCGGCGCGCAGCCCGAGCGCGCGACGGATGCGCTGGACGTCGACACCGATCACCCCTGAGCCCTCCTGGCGGTGCGCGAATGCCGCGATCGCCATCCGCGCGAGGTCGCGCATCGCGCCCTCGGAGCCGTCGCGCACGGCGGCCGCGATCTGGGCGCGCAGCTCTTCGAGCTGCTCGTCGGAGAGCTCGCCGAGGGCTGCGAGATCCTGCTCGCGGATGCCCTCGTGCGAGGCGGCGATCTCGGTTGCGCGGAAGAAGAAGCGCTCGAACACCAGCTCGAACACGCGCCTGTCCTCCTGGCTCTTGGCGAGCGTCGCGGCGAGCGCCTCGCGGAAGTCCGCCTGCTCGGTCCAGCTGATCTCGCGCAGCACCTCAAAGGCGTCGAGCATCTCCGAGGTTCCCACGGCGACGCCTTCGCGGCGCAGCTCCTCGCCGAGCTCGAGGATGCGTGCGGGCAGGCCCTCCAGCTCGGAGTGAGGCGCGGCTGGGGGGTCAGGCGACATCGGCGGGCGAGCGGAGCTTCAGTCCCACGCGGTCAGCCACGACGTCCATGTCGGTGCGGTGCTTGACGATCACCGACATCGTCTCGGTGAAGGTGTCCGCATCGATCTCCTTGGCCCCCAGCAGCAGCAGCGCGCGCGCCCAGTCGATCGACTCGGCGATCGAAGGTGGCTTCTTCAGGTCGAGCTCGCGCACCATGCCGATCACCTCCACCAGCCGCCTGGCGACGGTCTCGGAGAGCTCGGGTGCGTGCAGGCGGACGATTTCGAGCTCGTGCTCGAGCTCGGGGTAGTCGAGCCACAGGTACAGGCAGCGGCGCTTGAGCGCCTCCGTCAACTCGCGCGAGTTGTTCGAGGTGAGCAGCACGACCGGGTGCGTGCGCGACTGCACCCGTCCGAGCTCGGGGATCGAGATCTGAAAGTCGGAGAGCACCTCCAGCAGCATCGCCTCGAACTCCTGGTCGGTCTTGTCGATCTCGTCGATCAGCAGCACGACCGGCTCCTCGGAGGAGATCGCGCTCATCAGCGGTCGCGCGAGCAGGAACTCCTCGCCGAAGATGTCCTCCTGGACGGCCTCCCAGCCCGTGTCCGAAGCCTCGGCCTGGATCCGCAGCAGCTGCTTGCGGTAGTTCCACTCGTAAAGCGCCTTGGCCTCGTCGAGCCCCTCGTAGCACTGCAGGCGCACGAGCTCGCGGCCGAGATATGCGGCAAGCGCCTTGGCGAGCTCGGTCTTGCCGACGCCCGCGGGTCCCTCGACGAGCACGGGCTTGCCGAGGCGTGTCGCCAGGAAGGAGACCAGTGCGGTGGACTCGCCCGGGAGGTAGCCGACCTCGCGCAGGCCCGCGGCGACTGCTGCGACTGAGGCTGGCGCCGAAGACGAAGGGGCTGGCATCGTCCGCGCAATGATAGGTGGCGGGCCGTTTCAGCCCCGCGCCACGGTGCTGTTGCCTACACGGACGGAACGGACGCTCGGCCAGAGCGGTGCCAGCTATGACGTTATTATGCTAATTGGGCCGTCGATTAGCATGATTATGCGATAATTAGCACGATGTACAGCTTTGTCGATCTCGACCGAACGTTCGCCGGGCAGCCCCCGGCGCTCGGCGCCCTCCTGACTGTGATCGATACCGGCCGCGGACAGGAGCGCGTGTTCGCCGATCAGATGCCTGAGTTGCTCAAGCAGCTCTCTGAGCACGCCCGAATCGCGTCGATTACAGCGTCGAACGCGATCGAGGGAGTAGTGCTCGAGACCCGCCGTGCCGAGCAGATCGCCGAGGGATCGCCTCGCTTTCGCAGCCGCAACGAGAAGGAGTTCGCTGGCTATCGAGACGCCATCGACGTGCTCCTGCGCCTCGAGACCTACGAGCCCGTCAGTGTTCCGCTCGTGTTGCATCTACACCGGCTGCTGTTTCATCACGTCGGCGGCCGAGGCGGCTACCTCAAGACCGAGGACAACTTCATCGTCTCCTACGAGATGGGCGCGCGTAAGGTTGTGTTCACCCCGCCGCCATGGCGGCGCACGGAGTTCCTCCTCGCCGAGCTCTTCGATCGCTACAACGACGCGAAGCGCGAACGACGCGCAAACCCGCTCGTATTGTTGAGTGCCTTGGTCCTCGACTTTCTCGCGATCCATCCCGTGGCGGACGGCAACGGCCGGCTGGCACGCTTGCTGACGACATATGAGTTGCTCGCTCAGGGTTATGGAGTGGCGCGATACGTCAGCGTCGAGCAGCGCATCTATGAGTCCAAGAACACCTACTACGCGAGCCTGTACGAGTCTCAGAGGGACTGGCACGAGAGCGAACACAGCATCTGGCCTTGGACGTCCTACCTGGCTCGGGTGCTCGCGGACGCTTACGCGGACTTCGAGAACCGTGTCGCCTCGGCGGAACAGGTCAGCGGGAGCAAGCAGGACCGAGCTCGCGAGTACATCCTGCGGCAGTCGCCGGCCAACTTTCGTAAACGTGACCTCGAGCGCGCCCTGCCTGGCATAAGCCCGGCAACCATCCGTCTCATCTTGAACGAGCTACGCGACAACGGCGCGATCAGCCTGGAAGGCTCTGGACCCGGGGCACGCTGGCATCGCGTGTAAACACGCGATGGCCTACTCCGAGCGGGTGGGGGGGTCCTCGAAGGACAGCTGTCCGGGCGGCGCTGGTGGGTAGCGCCCGCGCCGGCGCGGAGGCCCTGCAGGCTCGCGCGCGGACGCAGGCGTCGAGTCGCCCGTCCGCATGCGCGCGGGCGTCACCACGGTCGCGCGCGCGTCCAGATCGATCGGTGGGGCGGCATCGAGCGGGGGCAGCGGATCCACGGGCGGGCGTGGAGGCCCGCTGCGCCTGCGCTGGAGCGGCGGCTGCGGCCGTTCGAGCGCGCGCATCCGCCCGCCGGCATAGACGAGCCCGAGCGCGAGCAGCAGCGCGATGAAGATTCCCCACTCGACGCCGACCGTCGCCGTCACGCGCTCGTTGCCCTGCAGGCCGGGCTTGTCGAGCAGCCGGTAGAAGATCAGCAGCGCCGCCCAGCCGCCGGCGATTATCACGATCACGCCGTCGCCGCCGGGCAGCGGAAAGCGCCGGCCCTCCGCGCGCGCGAACAGCATCGCGAGCACGGCTGCGCTGACGAGCAGCACGGCCGCCTCCACGAAGGAGAACGCCTGGAAGGCGCTGAGGCTGGTTTGCGTGGCCTTCGCCGCACCGTGGACGACGAGCGTGTCGCTCTTGCTGTACCAGGGCAGCAGCATCGACACGAACAGGCCGAGCGCCGCGAGCGCGGCCAGCCGCTGCTCCGGCGTCAGCGCCCGGTAGGCGTGCGCGAGCCGCGTCACAGGCGCTCCCAGCGCGGCGGGTTGGTGTTGGTCAAGGGCACTGGCGCCTAGTCTAGGCGCGGCACCTGCTGCTAATGACGGCTGACCAGCACGGTGCCGCCGGCCGTCGAGAAGTTGCCGGCGAGGTCGGTGGCGACGAGCTGGACGGTGAAGGTGCCGCCCTTGGCCGGGGTGATCCACAGCAGCCGCGGCTTGCCGCGTTCGACCGTCGCGCGGTTCGTCCAGACCACCCGCGAGCCCTGGCGGATCGTCAGCGACACGGTCGAGATCTTCGACAGCGAGACCTGCACGCCCGCGCGCGTCTCGCCCGCGAGTTTCGTCGAGAGCAGCGAGATCACCGGCGGCGTGTGCAGGTCGGTGGTGAAGCGCTGCGCGGTCGTGCAGTAGATCTGATCGCCGGCGATCTGCGTCCCGGTCGTGCCCGCGGGTGTCGCGGGCGAGCCCTTGCGAGTGCGTTCGCACAGGTGCTGGAGAAATTCCGTGAGCAGTTCGTGGTAGTTGAGGTCCGATTCGCCGAACTGGTCGTACAGCGACCACGCGCCCGTGTCGTACAGCGGCACCATCGCGCGCGCCTGGGCGTCACCGGCTTCGAACAGCGCCAGACCGAGCGGATCCTTGGTGATCGCCGTGTAGTCGTACAGGCCGACGACGGCCTGGATGAAGCCGTTGAGGATCTTGTCGCTCGGCGCGTAGGTGTACTCGGCGTAGATCGCGCCGGCCGGCGTCGCAACGCGCACGCCCTGCGGCGGCGGCGTCTTGAAGATGCCGAGCGCCTGTTGCGCGGCTGCCAGATAGGCGGGTTCCTTGAAGCGCGACCACGCGCGCGCGAGCACCTGCAGCGCCGTGCCCTGGGAGAGACCGCTGGTCCACGGGGGCGTGCCGCCGTCGAACTTGAACATGTACTCCCATGCGATCCCACCGGCGCGCTGGGTCGCGAGCGGGATGACTTCGCCGAGCAGCTGGCGCAGGTTTGAGTTTTCGTCGCCCGAGAGGTAGTAGCCGTTGGCCTCGCCGAAGGTCGCGAGCCACTGGATCTCGATTCCCTGGCCGGGATAGTGCTCCCAGATGATCTTGCTTTCGGGAAAGCTGATCCGCTCGTCGCTGGAGAGCAGCGATTCGGTCGTCCACCACTGCCGGTTGCGTTCGAGCGTCAGGAACAGCGCCGGCAGTCGTGACGGGATCAGCTCGCCCGCGCCCGCGATCGCCTGCACGTTGGCGAGCACGGCGCCGAGTTCTTCCTTGCGCGTGCCGCTTAGCTTTGCCAGCGAGCCTTTTGCGGCGACGTAGGCCGCGTAATCGGAGCGATAGCTCGCTTCGCTGATCGCACCGGCGTGCAGCAGGCTCGCGAGCGCCGCCGAGACGCTCGGCCCGTGGCTGGCGGCGCTTCGCGCTCGCGCGGGCACCCTGACGCGAGCGGGCCCGAGCGCGCTCGAGGAGCCGCGGGCGAGGGCGGCGGTCGGGGCCAGCGTGCCGCCGAAGGCAAGGGCGCCCGCGGCGAGCGCCGCCAAATGCTTGGCGCGTTGCACCGCGCCGATGCTAGCGCGGGCGCTGCCAGCTCACTCCGGTTCGAGGCCGAGCTCCTCGACGCCTTCGAGCTCGTCGTCCTCTTCCTCTTCGTCGTCGAGCTCGTCGTCCTCGGGCGGGAGTTCGCCCCCGGCGCCGTGGGACAGCTGGAAGCGCTCGACGAGCTCGTCGCGCTTGGGCTCGTCGAGCGGAGCCTCCTCGGCGATCAGCACCCACTCCTCGCCGTCGAAGTCGCTGGACTCGAAGATCTCGTGGTCGACCTCCGGCGAGTCGTCGACGACGATCATGATCTCGGTCTGGGGGTTGAAGTAGGTGCCAGGTCGGAGCGTTATCTCATCGAGCTGGAAGCGGCGCGGGTTGGTCATTGCGCGTTTATACACCCGGGGGCGCGAGGATTGTGTTACGGCCCGAGCTGCTCGAGCGCGCGGTTGACCTCCGCCTCCACGTCGAGCGGCTCCATGCCTTGACGTATACGCCGTTCGTTGCGCGCCACAACCAGCGTTCGCACCTCCGCGACGAGCTCAGGGTCGGGCCGCTCGGAAGCCGGCCCACCCTGTTCGGCGGCCAGCAGTCGCGCCAGCTCGGCATCGACATCCAGGCCCGCCTGCCCGCTGCGCACGAGCCTTTCGCTGCGGGCGTTCAGCAGCTGGCGGATTTCCAACTCGCGCTCCGCTCGCCCGGCGGGCGACTCGGCCGCGGGGGCGGGTGCGGCCTCGTATTCGCCTTCCCGGGCGATGCCGCCGGCACCGATCTGGTCATAGGCACTGCCGGTGCCGCCGGTGATCACGAACGCCACCGAGACGATCGCGATCAGCGCGACCGTGGCCAGCACCACGAGCGTTCCGCCGCTCAGGCTCAGAGCCAGCAGCAGGGTCGCGGAGACGGTGTGCACGATCCCTTGATTCTTGCCGATCGCCCGGCTCTCCGCTACCCTCCAACTGGATTGACTGACCAGTCAATCTACATCCACGTGTCAGCCCGTTAGGAGATCCCGAGAATGGTCGATTTCACGCTCACCGATGAGCAGAAGAACCTGCGTGAGATGGCGCACGACTTCGCCGTCAAGGAGATACGCCCGGTGGCCTGGGAGTACGACAGGGATGGCACGTGGCCGGCGGACATCATCAAGAAGGCGTGGGATGTCGGCCTGATGAACTCGCACATCGAGGAGCAGTACGGCGGCGCCGGTGCGAGCTATCTCGACGGCTGTCTGATCGAGGAGGAGCTCTCGTGGGGCTGCTCGGGGATCCAGACCTCGCTCGGCTGCAACGGCCTGGCGACGGCGCCGATCGCGCTGGGCGGCTCGGAGGAGATCAAGAAGAAGTACCTGGGCATGCTCACCGAAGCTCCGCTGCTGGCGTCGTTCTGTCTGACCGAGCCGGATGCGGGCTCGGACGTGTCGGGCATGCGCACCACGGCTGTGCGCAAGGGCGACAAGTACGTGCTCAACGGCTCCAAGTGCTTCATCACCAACGGCGGCTACGCCGACTACTACACGGTCTACGCGAAGACCGACAAGGACGCGGGGCATCGCGGCATCTCCGCGTTCGTCGTCGAGCGCGACTGGGGCGTGGTCGTGGACAAGAAGGAGGACAAGCTCGGCCAGCGAGCGTCGAACACCGCGACGATCTCCTTCAACGACGTCGAGGTTCCCGCGGAGAACCTGCTCGGCGAGGAGAACCACGGCTTCAAGCTCGCGATGATGACGCTCGACCGCACGCGCCCGGGCGTCGCTGCGATGGCGACCGGCATCGCGCGCGCGGCGATGGAGTTCGCGGTGGACTACGCCAAGGAACGCGTCCAGTTCGGCGTCCCGATCGCGATGCACCAGGCGATCCAGTTCATCATCGCCGACATGGCCACCGAGATCGAGGCGGCGCGCCTGTTGACGTGGAAGTCGGCGTTCATGCTGGACAACGGCGAACGCAACACGCTCGTCTCCTCGCACGCCAAGCGCTTCGCCGCGGACACCGCGATGAAGACCGCAACCGAAGCGGTGCAGGTGTACGGCGGCTACGGCTTCATCAAGGAGTACCCGGTCGAGAAGCTGTTCCGCGACGCCAAGATCATGCAGCTGTACGAGGGCACCTCGCAGATCCAGCGGCTGGTGATCGCGCGCGAGACGCTGCTGCCGCGGCGGGTCGAGGAGCCGACGGCGGTTCCCGCCTGACCGGCTCAGCTGACGATCGTGAAGCTCAGCGAGCGCGGCACGGAGGTGAGCCCTGCGGCGCTCGCGCTCAGAGCCACCGTGTAGCGGCCCGGCTTCAACTTCCTCGAGCTCGAGAGGCGGCCTTCGAAGCGCACGTGGTCGGCGCCCGCCGGGGCTGAGAGCGCGAGCGTCCCGGCGCTCTTGGTACGCCGGCAGCTGCGCTTCGTGCGGTTGTGGCGGGTCTGCGCGACGCAGCGCCCGGCCACGCTGCGACCGCTGAGAGCCTGCGTGAACGTCAGATGTGCGACCGCGGCCTCGTTGAGGGTAAAGCTGAAGGTCGTGCCCCTGGGCATCGCGCTGCTGATCCGCGCCAGGGCGCTGCCCTCGCGCCATCTGCTCGCGGACTGTGTGAGCGATGCGACGCTCGGCGCGCGCGCCGCAGGGATCCGGGGCCCACCTGGATTGATGCCGCCGAGGCCGCCGCCGGTGTTGCCGCCGCCCGTACCAGTGCCCGTGCCGGCCGGAGCCGCGACCGTGAACGTCCGCGAGGTCAGGCCGCTGTAGGCGTCGGCAGCGTGGTTGCTCGCAATCACATAGAAGGTGTGCGGGCCCGGAGCGAGGGGCCCGACGGCATCGGGCGAGGTGCAGGCCGTCAGCTTCGCGGGTGCATCCACGGCGCAGGCGAAGGTGGTGCCCGGCTGTTCGGTGCCTTCCGCGAGGAAGCTGAAGCTCACACTGGACGTGCTGACCGTTCCTTCAGGCCCCGAGGTGATCTTCACGCTCAGGCTCTGCGTCGCCGCGGATGCGCTCGCGCCCGCAGGCATCATCGCCGGTGCGAGCAGCGCAAACGCCGCCGCGCAGATCCCTCTCCGTCCTCTCGGCATCGATCCGATGCTAGAGCGCCACGCGACGCCGGTCAAACGGGTGCTGTCGCGGGAGCGCGTCCGGCGACGGCACGCCATGCGCGGGGGGCGGCACGGCGCGAGCGGCGTGCTTCGCTAGGCTCACGCTCCCCCAGCCGAGCAGAGGAGACCAAAGCATGTTCGTGTTCAAAGCCGCCGTCGTGGGCGCCGGCACCATGGGTGGCCAGATCGCCCAGACCATCGCCGCCGCGGGCATCCCAGTGGTGCTCAAGGACATCGACGACGCGCTCGTGCAGGCGGGCCTCGACGAGGCGCGAAACGTGACCGAGGGCCAGGTCGGCAAGCTGGCCGAGCGCGGCAAGATCACGGCCGAGCAGGCCGAGGCGCAGATCGCCGAGATCCTCGGGCGCATTCACGGCACGACCTCATATGAGGGCTTCGGTGAGGTCGACCTCGTGATCGAGGCGGTGCCGGAGCGCATGGAGATCAAGCAGAGCGTGTTCGCCGAGCTCGACGCGGCGACACCCGGACACGCGATCCTCGCATCGAACACGTCCTCGCTGTCGATCACGGAGATCGGCGAAGCGACGCTGCGGCCGGAGAAGGTGATCGGCTTCCACTACTTCTACCCGGCGTCGATCATGCCGCTGATCGAGATCGTGGAGGGCGAGGAGACCTCCGCGGAGACGGTCGCCGCGGCGATCACGTTCGCGCAGTCGATCCGCAAGCAGCCGATCACGTGCATCGAGGTTCCCGGCTTCGTGGTCAACCGCATCCTCAACTCGGGCATCTCCGAGGTGTGGCGCGAGCAGGAGGAAAAGGGCCTGTCGATCAAGCAGATCGACGAGGGCGTCGGCGCTGCGGGCGTGGTTCCGGTCGGCCCGTACTACCTCGTCAACCTGTTGGGCCTCGACACGGTGCTGCACGTCGCCGAGCACCTCGTCGAGTCCTACGGCGAGGAACGCTTCTACGTGCCGAAGGGCATGCAGAAGCTGGTCGCTGACGGCAAACTCGGCGCGAAGACGGGCGGCGACGGCTTCTACGACCCCCAGGGCGAGCCGAACATCGCCGGCGAGAACGCGCCCGACGTGGCAGAGCTCGTCGAGCTGCTCTCGCTGAAGACGTTCCTCGAGGCCTGTCTCGTGCTCGAGGAGGGTGTGGCGACCCACCGCGACATCGACTTCGGGATGATGGCCGGCGCCGGCCTGGACCCGCGCCGTGGCCTGTTGCCGCCGTTCATGAAGGCCGACAGCGAGGGCCTCGACGCGGTCCTCGAGCGCATGGAGAACGCCCAGGAGCGCTTCGGCTCGCGCTTTGCGCCGCCGACGATCCTGCGCCGCCTCGTCGCCCAAGGGCGGCTGGGGCAGAAGAGCGGGCAGGGCTTCTACGCCTACCCGCAGCCCGACGCAGAGCAGCCGGCCGAGGTGGTCAAGCTCGAGACGCGCGCCGACGGGGTGGCAGTTGCGTGGCTCGCGAACGGCCAGATGAACTCGATCTCGCCGCAGGTGGTGGAGGACCTCGGCAAGGTCTGGGCGCACGTCAAGGCCGCCGATCCGCCCGTGCGCGCGCTCGTGATCGCCTCATCGAACCCGTTCCTGTTCTGCGCCGGAGCCGACATCAAGGCGTTCACGACGATGGACGAGTCCTCCGGGCGCGAGCTGATCGACGGTGCGCACGCGCTCTTTCGCGAGCTCGAATCGGACGGGATCGTCACGATCGCCGCTGTCAACGGCCTCGCGTTCGGGGGCGGCTGCGAGCTCGCGATGGCGTGCGACGTGCGCATCGCGGCGCGCTCGGCGATCTTCGGTCAACCGGAGATCAAGCTCGGGATCATCCCGGGCTTCGGCGGGACCCAGCGCCTGCCGCGCCTGGTGGGGGAGAACAAGGCGCTCGAGATGAACCTGATCGGCGATCCGATCCTTGCCGACGAAGCGTTCGAGCTCGGCCTCAGCAACCGCCTGGTGGAGGATCACGAACTGTTCGACACCGCGATGCAGTGGGCGGCCAAGCTGGCGGGCCAGGCGCCGCTCGCGGTGGCGCAGATCAAGCGCGTGTCGGCGGCGGGCGATCTCGACGAGGGCATCGAGGCGGAGAAGCTCGCGTTCGCGGAGGTGTTCGCGAGCGCCGACGCGCGCGAGGGCATCGCCGCGTTCCTCGGCAAACGCGCGCCGCGCTTCACCGGCAGGAGCGTATAGTCGCTCGGACATCGCTCGAACGGAGGGGGAGATATGCGGTCCAGAGCTTGGTGGGCTTCAGGCATCCGGCAGTCGGCCAGGCCCGCCGTGCTGCTGCTGGCCCTTCTGGGCTGTCTTGCGATCACCGCTTCCGCGTCGGCCGCCGCGTCGCGCTTCTCGGCGGGGCTCGCCCTGCCGGCGCTGGAATCGCTGGCGCCGACGGTGACGAACGTTTCACCGGGATTCGGCCCGCTCTCTGGCGGCACCCCCGTGGCCGTCGTAGGTACCAACCTCGCGGGTGCTACCGAAGTGGACTTCGGTGGGATTCCGGCCAGCTTCAGCGTGAAATCGTCGAGCAAACTCGAAGCGGTATCGCCGCCGGGAAGCGAAGGCACCGTGGATGTGACCGTGACCACGCCGGAAGGCACCAGTGCCACCAGTTCCGCGGACCAGTTCGTCTACGTGCCGCCTGGGCCCGTGGTGTTGGACGTCAAGCCAGCCGGAGGCCCGGTGGAAGGCGGAAAGACGGTCAAAGTCGAAGGAGCGCATTTCGACGGCGCCACCGAAGTCAGCTTTGGCGGGTCGAGCGCAGCCTTTGAAGTGGTGTCATCGGAACAGCTGAGGGTGGTCACACCGCCCGGTTCAGCCCCAACGGTGGACGTGCGCGTGACGACGCCCGAAGGCATCAGTCCGATCCGCCCAGCCGACGAGTTCGTCTATCAGAGCAAGACGATCGAGATCTCTGGCGCCTCGCCCAACGCAGGCCCCGCCGCGGGCGGCAACTCGGTGCTCATCAGCGGGAAGGAATTCTACGGCGTCACAGGCATCAGGTTTGGGACGGACGAAACGACCAGCTTTACTGTCGACTCGCCCGATTCGATCACCGCCGTCGCCCCGCCGAGCACGGCGGAAAGGATCGAGGTCCAGGTGGAGTCCACGTTCGGGCCCAGCTCACGAGAATGGTGTGTTCTTCACGGCAGAACGGTGTCGTGCTCGGTGCGGGACTTCTACAAATATCTGGAACCGACCGTCACGAAGGTGACGCCGAGCTCCGGGCCGGCGGCCGGCGGCACCACGGTGACGCTCACCGGGACCGGGTTCGGTCTTGGTGAAACCGAGACCAAATTCGACATCGGCAAGGCCCTGGCGACGTCGGTCGACTGCAGCTCGATCACGACGTGCACGGCTGTGATCCCGCCGGCGAAAAAGGGAAAGGCCGGCGCGGCCGCCGTGATCGTGAGCGTAAACAGCAACGAGCCGGCCAAGAGCAAGAAGAACGGCGCGGTCGCGTTCGTATACGAATAGAGGCAAGTGAGGAGCGCAGCGCTGAGCGAAACGGCGGAGGCTCGAAGCGCGCGGGTTCAGCCGGGCAGCCGCGCGAGCGCCAGCAGGTACTCGCCGTCGGCGCGGAAGCTGCCGTCCTGCGCTTCGTTGGCGGCGCTGTACATGCCGATCAGCTCGGCGCGCAGCTCGCCGTAGCGGCCCTGCGGCTCGAGCGCCGCTTTGGCCATGATCGTCGGCCCGAGCACGCGCTCGTTGTATTCGACCCAGCTCTCCGGCGAATCGTGCGTGAACGTCACGCTCCGGCGCTCGAAGCTCAGCTCGGCGCCGGTGCCGGCGAACAGCGAGCTGACGTGCTGCTCCTCGCCCCACGCGACGGGCGGCTTCAGCTCGGGAGGCGTGGGCGGCATGTAGGAGCCGACGGTCCTGAACATCCTGCCGTTGAGGCCCTCGGGCGTCCAGGCGGTGATCCCGATCGTTGCGCCCGGCCGCGCGACCCTGACGAGCTCGCCGACGGCCTGCTCGTGTCGGGGCGCGAAGATCACGCCAAAGCAGGAGGTGACGAGGTCGAACGAGTCGTCCGCGAACGGCAGCTGCTCGGCGTCGCCCTCGACGAAGGTGATATCGAGGGCGCCGTCTGCGGCGCGCCGGCGGGCAACGTCCAGCAGCTCGGGCGTGAGGTCGAGGCCGGTGACCTTCGCACCACGGCGTGCGGCGGCGATCGCGACGTTGCCGGTTCCGGTCGCAACGTCGAGCAGCTCCGCGCCGGTGCCGGCGCCGACCGCCTCGGCGAGCGTTTCGGCTGCCAGCTCGATCCTGCGGGCGATGTCGGGATAGTCGCCTGCCGCCCACATCAGCTTCTGTCCCTGCTTGACGGCGTTCACGTCGATGCTCATCGCTGCCTCCTCATCCGCGGTTGGCGATCGCCGGCGCGGGACCGCGCAGGTCGCGCTGTGGATCGATCTGCCAGCGGCCGGCGACCTCGAGCAGCTGCTCGCCCAGCTCCCAGCGGTCTGCGACCGGCTCGCCGGCGTAGTCGGGGCTGGCGCCCTTCAGCGTCATGCAGCCGCGGTTCTCGCCGATCGCGGCGATCGCCTCGACCTCCTCGGCGGTGAGCGGGGAGGGCGTCGTGACGGCGGCGAGCTCTGCGCGCTTGCGCTCGATCGGCTGCGCGTCGGCGCCGCTCTCCTGGATCAGCGTAGGAGCCACGCACCGGACACCCGGGTGGGCGAGGTTCCACGCGCACGCGAGTTGCAGCATGGTGAGTCCGTGACGGGCCGCGTAGGGACGCATCAGCTCGAGCTTGTCGTGGCCCTGCTCGACCCATCCGGCCGGGCGGAACGAGCGATGATCGTGGCGCGGGAAGGCGTGCCCCGGCAGGACGTCGTCGTGGAACAGGCCGCCGTAGTCGACCACGCGTGTGATCAGCTCGACGCCGTGTGCGCGAGCGGCTCCGAGCGCGAGCTCGCCGGGCCACGGCTCGAGCGGGTTGAGGATGATCATCGCCCAGTCGATCAGCTCGGAGAAGCGCTCGAAGCAGTCGATGAGGTCGAGCGTGAAGCCATTGGCCGGCCCCGGTGCGACGCCCAGCCGCCGCGTCAGCCCGTCGTCGCGGACGGCCTGCATGCCCGCCCACACGGCATCGCTGGAGTAGCCGACGCGGTCGGGGTTGTGCAGCAGCAGCAGGTCGAAGCGGTCGACTCCGCAGCGCGCGAGGCTGCGCTCGGTGGCCATGCGGATGTAGTCGGCGTAGTCGCCGGCGCCGCGCAGCCGCGGATCGGTGAAGCGTGGGAAGCCCTTGGCGCCGTCGCGCTCGCCGGTGTAGAAGTCGTGACCGATCGCGCCGACGAGGCAGTAGCTGTCACGCTCGACGCCGGCGAGCGCGCCGCCGAGGGCGTGGTCGGCAACGCCTGCGCCGTACACGTCGGCTGTGATCGCCGTGTCGATGCCGGCGCCGGGGCGCAGCAGCGAGGTCAATCGCTCGTCATCCAACGGCTCGCCGAAGTGCATGAAGCGCCCGCCGCTCCAGGTGCCGATCGCGGTGGTGGTCGGGTCCATCGCTCCTCAGCCTAGAGCCCGGCTGCGGTGCGCGCGCGCAGCGTCGCTTCGAGGCGCCTGAGCGCGTGCGCGATGATCTCCTCGTCGAGCGCGCCGGGCGGCTGATCCGCCCCCGCGGCGTCCGTTCCCGCGTGGTTGCCGGGCAGCGCGAGCTCCGCCTGCGCGTGAACGCCGGAGCTCAGCTGCTCGAGCTCGGCGATCCTGATCGCGAGATCCTGCCGGCTCTCGCCGTGCAGCTCGGGTACGGCGAGCGCGAGCGCGCGGTCGAGCTCGAGCGCGGCGTGCGCCAGGCGGCCGTGATCCAGGTCCTCGCGCGCGCGCAGCGCGAGCTCCTCGCACACCAGCGCCGCTCCTCGCGCGCCGAGCAGCGCAGCGAGGCGCTCCTGCGGGCGCAGCGCCCATGAGCGGTCGCGACCGGGGCCGCGGCGCACGGCGGCCGGGCCTGCGACGGCACCGCGGCCGTCGTGCCACGGCAGGCCGCGGGCGTGTAGCCAGCGGCCGTCTGCGACCTGCTCGCCCTCGCCCCATCCGGCTCTGATCACCAGCGCCTGGGCGGCTGCGACCTCGTGTACGTAGGGATCGGCGACGGCGATGCGGTGCGCGTGGATGACGCGGTTGACGACCGTGACGGCGGCGCCGACCTCGCGCTCGCGATCGAGCTCGGCGAGCCACGCGCGGGCCTGGCTCTCGGCGGACAGCGAGATCGGATCGATGACCGTCACGCGGGAGGTGGACACGGGTGCGGGCTCGGGTCCGGCCGGGATACTGCGTGGACGCTCGCGCAGGCGCCGCGGCAGCCACACGCCGCCGCGCCCGGCGCCGGCGGGCGCCCCGATCGGCCTGCCGGTGGCCTCGAGCGTCCCGAGCACCACCACGTGCTCGGGCTCGCCGTCGTCGCTGCGGCGGATCAGGTAGCGGCCGTCCGCGGGTCCGAGCTTCCACGGGAACTCGAGTTGGATGAAGACGAACAGCTGCTGGGGCATCGTTGCACCGTATCCTTGCATTGGGTTCCATCCATTCGACACCGGGAGCACCCAGAGCATGTCCGACGCAAGCCATGTCGCACGGAGCCTGCGTGAGCGGCTCGGCACCACCACGGAGGATCGACTCGGCAGGGCGTTGTCGGAGCTGTTGGAGAACCCCGTGCTGACGGGCGCGATCGGGCGCGCATTCGATGCGCGCGAGAAGGCCGCGCAGGCCCAGGAGGTCGCGATGGGGGCGCTCAACATCCCCTCGGCGGCGGACATCGAAAGGCTGACCCGGCGTCTGCGTTCGGTGTCCCAGCGCCTGGAGGGCATCGAGGACGGCGTCGAGCGCCTGGACAGGGCGTTGGGCCCGGCCGGCAGCGACCGCTCGGAGATCGCGCAGCGCCTGTCGGCGATCGAGGCCCAGCTGCGGCAAGTGACCGAGCGGCTAGATCACGCGGTGGCACCGCCGCGTGAAGGCAAAGTCTCGACGGCGCAGACGCGCGCAGGCAACGCCAAAACCAAAACCAAAGCGAAACCGAGAACGAAACCCACGGCGAAAGCGCGTGCGCGCCCTGGAAAAGCCTGAGCGGTCAGCTCGCGAGGGCGGCGATCGCGACCCGACCCATGGTCTCGGCTGCGCTGAGCAGCGACTCGTCGTCGATGCGCACGCGCGCTCCGTCCGCGCCGAACGTGTCCGACACCGCCAGCACGCACGCCACCGGTACGCCGGCCTTCGCGCCGGTCGCGAACAGCGTTGCAGCCTCCATCTCCATCGCCAGCGCGTCGGGGTGCTGCGTGCGCTCCTCGCCACCGTCGTAGAACAGGTCGACGCTGACGATCGTGCCCTGCAACGCGGCGGGAGCGCACGTGGCGAGCGCGTCGCTCAGTGCTTGATCGGCGCTCGCGCGCTCACCGGCGCCGAGCGCGCGGGAGGTGCCGTCGGCGCAGATCGCCTCGCGTGCGATGACGAGGTCGCCGAGCGCGAGTTGGTCGGCGAGCGCGCCGCAGGTGCCGACGCGGATCGCGCGTTGCACGCCGAGCGCGATCAGCTCGCTGAGCACGATCGCCGCCGATGGTCCGCCCATGCCGGTCGACTGGATCGTCAGCGGTTCGCCGTCGGGCGCCGCCCCGGTGTAGCCCCACAGGCCGCGGTTGTGGTTGAACATGCGCGGCTCGACGAGCAGCGCCTGGGCGAGTGCGAGGGCGCGCCCGGGATCGCCGGGCAGCAGCACGCGCTCGGCGAGCGCCGCGGTGGGGTGCAGGTGGATGGGGTCGCTGTGCGACAAGGGCGGCGACTTTAGACTTCGCAGGGGATGCCCGCCCACCTCCTGCCCGTCGCGTCGCGCTGCTGAGTGGTCGAGCCCACGGATGACCCCGTCGGCGAGACGGGCGAGTTGAAGCTCGCCCAGGTGGCGGCGCGCGCCGGTGTGTCGCCGGCGACGATCAAGCGCTGGGTGGACGGCGGACTGATCCCGGGCTTCGACGGGCGTTGGACTCCGGCGGCGGCCGCGTATGCGCGGGTGATCGCGAGGCTGCGCGCGCGCGGACACACGCTCGAGCAGATCAAGCGCGCGGGGGAGAACGGCCAGCTCGCGGTGGGGCCGCTGGAGAACCTGCTGAGCAGCCCGGGACCGCGCCACCCGCTGCGCGACGCGGCACGCGTGAGCGGGCTCGACGCAGGGATGATTGAGCGCGTGTACGCGACCATGGGGCTGGCTGCGCTGCCCGCGGACGGGTTCTCCGACGAGGACGTGCAGATCCTCAAATACGCAGCGGCGGTGCTGGACGCGGGCCTGCCGCTGCCGGCGTTCCTGCAGCTGATGCGCGTGTACGGTCAGGCGGTGGCCCAGATCGCGGACGCCGAGGTACGGCTGATCCACCTGTACGTGCACGAGCCGTTGATGCGCTCGGGGGT
>DATHOH010000064.1:0-16760 GCA_035485155.1 Solirubrobacteraceae bacterium | reverse complement strand
CGCCGCGTAAGTCCAGCTCACGACAGGGCCAACAACCGGTAGGAAGGTCGGCACAAACCACATGCGCATAATGAGCGATGGTGGCCGAAGTGGAGGCGGTCGAGGTGGTGGTGGTGGACGAGGAGGAGGAGGAGGAGGAGGAGATGTACCTCGGTGTTGACGGTTCTGCTTCGTCTCCTCCGCAGGTCGGGTACCGGTATTTCCCCTCTTGTGACGTAGAGCATCGTCATATGCCTTGCGTTCCTCACGATCGCCGAGAATGTCGCAGGCATTGTTGATTTCCTTCATGCGTGTCGCACTAGGCGCTCCGCCGGTGTCTGGGTGGAACTTCTTTGCGAGATTGCGACGTAGCGCCTCGATGTCACCATCAAACGTCTCAGTGATACCGAGCTTGTCGTACTCCGTGCGGTCGATGTCTATGGCAAATTTACGCATACTGTCGCTGGGCCTCTATACCTTGCCACCACGAGGCCGTATGGTACAACAGCCCCCATCGCGATGACCTAATGGGCCGAACGATGCCGGATCGGCGGCGGCTAGACATCGGGCTCGCGGGGCAACGCACTAGCGACGGAAGTCCGGGCGCCATCACGTCGCACAATCGGCGTTCGGCGACGAGGCGGCCCTTCAGCTGGCGCGTGCGGTTGGGCGCTTCTCAAGGGCAGTGCCCTCGAGATCGGGAGCAAGCAAGTACCAGTCATCGTTCGAAAATGGGCGGCCGCCGAATTTTTCAAGTATCCACCATTGGAGATCCCGTGCATGCTCGAGGGCAAAATCGAGGCGAGTCACCACTTCCTGCATCGTTGGTGGATAGACGCGCGAGATCGTTTCGGTAAAAACCGACTCGTCAACGGCGACGAACGCGTGTGGCTCTCCGTAGCGGAGATAGGCACGGCCAGCAACGAGGTCCTTGTTTGCGCACGCAACGTAGAAGGCCAGCTCGCTGCTAGTTGGAATCTCGATAGCCGCGCCTATCCTCATCCAGACGAACGGCTTGCGCGTACGCGACACCTTCAGAAACGCCAGGGCGCCATCGTCCTCTAGGAGCCATCCTCCCGGGTACTCGGGGAAGAGGGCCGCGTCGGTCGCTGGGCGATATTTTCCCTCGTATAGCATCCCAAGCATCTCAGGGATCAAAGCCTCGGCTTCGTCATGATCCATATAGTCGCCCTCCTCCAAGTTGTTGGCTCGCGCGATCATAACCCGGCGGCTCCTGATCGTGCAGGTCAACTCTGCCGGGCAATACACGACGCCGCGGCCATCGTCGAACTACTTGTGGGCGTCCTCGTTCCAGCGGCAATACCAGTTGACACCGCAGCAGGCATCACGGCAGTCTGCTTCGCCGCATAGCGGCGCAGTGTGGCTGTGGACGGCTGGGTGATGGCGCAGGTCTGAAAGGCTGTACGACCCGGACTTCTTAAGCTGGAATGGTGGATCAGCGTACCGACCGTCCTCGTCAAGGAGCTTATAGCTCACGCCGCTCACCTCGACATCCATGACGTAGGCAGTTCGCGTATCGACCGCTATGCGATCGCCGAGTCGCACCTTCGGGCTAAGGCACTGGAAAAGCGCGATGACGGCGCCGTTGAAGAACGCGGCGAGAGTACCGCCGAAAACACCAGCGGCGATGGTGTAGGCGGTGGCGGTATGCCCTGTCGTCGAGCTGGCCATATAGGCGGGGATCGCGGTCAAGGCACCGCTGACGACGACTGTTGCGAGGCCGCGGTGAAACAGCCAGATGCTGGTGACTCCGGGCCAGGACTCGCCGCCGGCGCATTGACAGGGCGCCGGGCGCAGGATGCCTGAGAGTCGTGGGAGTATCCACCACCAGTCCACGAGGCTCGATAGGAAGATGACGAGCGAGCCGATCACGATGGCCGCGAGGACGACGTCCAGAATCCGCGTAACGTGATATGGCCCGAGCGCGGCAGCCACGACGACAAGCAGCGAAAGCAGACCGGCCGCGCCGGCGCCGACCGTCTGGCGCTTGACAAGGCGATCCAGTTCCGCGCGGTGCGAGGGAACCGGGCGGTACGGCGACCGTGTCGTGATCCGGTAGCAAACATACAGGCCGCCGCTAATCACGACATATACGCCGTCGGCGTAGGCTGCCTCAGAGCGTCCGACGAGTGCGAGCAGAACAAGCGCAATGCCGACCGCTACTGCTTGAAACGTCATCGCGTGCTTCGGTTTCATGGGCTAGCAGTATGCCAGCGCTATCCCAAGTCACGTAACTCGCGCGATAGCTAGAATGCGCCGCTCTTAGCGTTCTAGCGAGGGGAGGGTGCCTAGTGCGCCTGGTTATCAGTCGGAAGCAGGAAGACGTCAAGGCATGCTCGGCGGCCACAAGGGGGTCAGCTTCACGCTCGCCTATCGCCTCGTCCTCACTCCCGAGGAGACAGAGCTAGTGGCGCGATACAAGCTAGGCGAATACCCGGTGACCTGGCGGAGCCTCCAGGGCCAGCGGACGCCAGACGACACCATCCAGAACATGACGGCGGGGCGCAGCCAGACCCTATCGGACGTAACGACCTTGCTAAACAACGAGAACATTGTCAAGGATGCCTGCGACAGCTTGCCCACCCTGTTTGAGGTCGTGCGCACCTTCGGCGGCGATGAAACGATCGACTACCCCCGCTAACAAGTCGATGCGCTGGGCAACGTCGTCTTCGCGTCTCGGAGTCGAGAGCATCTAGCCGGAAGGGACAGCTCGGTGCCGCGTACCACCGGCAGCAAAGCAAAACATCAACGAACTGTCGATGATGCCACATAAAGACACCGAGTTGGATGCATTGAGCGACGCTCGTGAGCGGGCAAGTATTCTGCGCACGGAGTGGCACGAGTATCTAGATAGTTGTCATGAGCACCTTTCGACGCTGCACAGCCAGACCGTCGGAATGCTGCCATCGTCCCCGGATGGTACGGCGGGCGGGGAGAGCAGGGATTGCGAGGCAGCGCCGATCAGACCGTCAACTTCGCCGGCGCGTTCAACCTTCGCTGTCGCGGGGTCGAGCGCGTCGGCGAGCTGCCAGAAGCGCTCGGCGGCCTGCTCGATTTCGCTGTCGGTGTGTCGGGGCATTGCTCGGTTGTAGCTGTTGGTCGGCGCTACTCGCTGTGCGCTGCGTGTAGCGCGGCCTTGAAAGACTCGGCATCCTCGTACACGACGCCAGGATCGCTCTGCGCCTCGCGGTCGGCTTCAAGCTCGCCAAGAAGCCAGTCCAGCGTCCAAACCGCGCCTGAGGTACACGTGCGTCGTCGCCCGGGAGCATGTGCCGCTCGTTCTCGCGCCAGAACGCCCTCTCCTGATCGGGCGTCGGGTCGAGCAGGCGGCGCGATTGCGGATTGCCGTGGCAGATGTTTCGGCTGTCGATCGGTGGGGTGCTGCTCACCCTTCGTTCCCCGGCCACGGAGATGGAATCCACCCCAGTTCGCCGAGCGCTTCCCGAATGCGTGTGGGAACGACGCCCTCGTTGCCGGAGCAGTAGTAGTCGAGGTAGCAGCCTCCCTTGCATGCGAGGTGGGAGACGACACCGCCCGCGTTGCGCCAGCTCATCGAAACGGGCTCTGTGTCAGCGTCTCGGCGGCGCCAGCGCATGTTGCAAATCGCGCCGTACAGATCGTGCGCGAAGGCATCTTCCGTCCGCACGCGCTCGGACAGTGTCCGGAGCGCCATTTCGAATGCCTCGAACTCATCTTTCGTCGCGGTGTCTGTGCCAGATTCGTCGTTGCTTTGGTGGGTTTTCATCGAAACGCAGTGTAGCGTTTTGTCTACAATGCCTCGGGTGCAGACAAGAGCGAAGTGCTGGCTGACGGCCATGTGTACCGTCATCTCCACGAAGGGGCAGACTGGCTTGCTCGAATGGCTGCGGTCGTGTCCGGAGCATGACTGGTTCGTGAAGATCGACTCGGGGTCGACCGTGGGACTCGACGCCGCCTGGCAGGAGACGGCTTACCTGTTCCGCTTGCCGGCGAACGTGCGCCGCCTGCTTGGATGCCGCTGAGGCGGCGGAGCGCGGCGAGACGGCTGAGCGTCATCTCGACCGAGAGTGAGGCTCGTCATCACCGTCCGGGACCCGAAGGACTACACCTATCGTCAGCGGCTCCACTCGCAACGTAATTGCTAGTCACGGCGGGAACGTTGCGTGGGTTCGATTCCCACCGTCTCCATATTGTTGTGTCTCAGGACATCGGAGACAGTTGTCGCGGGATATGGTAGACAGCTCATGCTTGACCGAGCGGCTGAGGTCGAGGGGGAGTTGTGCCTGCCCTGTCGTAGCGACGGCGCCCGGCACGACCTCGACGAACTTGACCGAGACGAACTGCCTGACTCTCGTGATCTTGGCGCTTCGGGCGCCCGGCGCCCGCCGATACCGCTTACCGATTGTCGCGTGCTCGCCTAGCCGATCAGCCTTTGATTTCGTTGTGAACCCGAGCCACCATCGGCTCGTTCATCTCGACGCCCGCCGCCGCGAGGATCGGCAAAAGAGTTACCCCGAATGCGTCGAATGCCTCCTGCGACTCCCAAACGTCGAAGACCTGGATCTCACCGTTCGTCTCGAGGGCTACGTGGGAGATGCGTCCGTCGGGCGCTCCGGCACCCGCTTCCTCAAGCTGGACGGTCGTCGTGTCGTACCGGTCCTGCGTAAAGCCCTTCGCAGTGATATAGAACCCAAGTGCCATTTGATGCCGTCCCCCTTCGCGCGGTCTGCGCGGTGGTTTGCGCAGCGATGGCGCGGACTGTACTCCTCGGACCGACGATCATGCGTGCCAACCGAATCGCCGGGCCGCGCGATTCTGATCAGTTGCTTGCCGGGGCTCCCCGCTCCGGTTGACGTTCCCGGCGCGTGACGCTCCGGCCGGTCGCCTGGATTCACGGAACGCCCCCGGAGGGTAGGGTTCCCGGGCAAGAGGCTGGCGTCGGGGCCGGCAATGCTCGATCGAGGGGGCAGGGGAGTGAGCGACCGCATTCTTGTGCTCGGCGCCGGTTTCGGCGGGCTGGAGCTTTGCACGATGCTGTCAGAGCTGCTCGGCGAGGACGCGGACGTGACGCTGATCGACAAGTCCGACGCCTTCGTGTTCGGATTCTCCAAGCTCGACATGATGTTCCGTCGCGCCCCGCCGGATTCGGTGCGGATGTCCTACAGCGAAATCGTCAAGCCGGGCGTGCGGGTACTTCGCGAGACGATCACGGCGATCGACCCTGACTCCCGGCTGGTGAGCACCGACGCGGGGATTCATGCGGCGGATGTGCTTGTGGTCGCGCTCGGCGCCGACTACGACATGGACGCGACGCCCGGTCTTGCCGAGGGCGGCAACGAGTTCTACTCCGTGGCCGGCGCCGAACGGCTCGCCGGCATCATTCCGTCGTTCTCGCACGGCCACGCCGTGATCGGGGTATGCGGCGCGCCGTTCAAGTGCCCGCCTGCCCCCAGCGAGTGCGCGCTGATGCTCGATGACGAGCTGAGGACGCGCGGCGTCCGCGACGCTTGCGAGATCTCGATCGTGATGCCGCTGGGCACACCTGTCCCGCCCTCGCCAGAGACGTCGGCCGCACTGCAACGGGAGTTCGCCGTACGTGACATCGCGCTTCTCAGCGGGCGGCGCGTCGCGGCACTCGATCCGCCTCGGAGAGTCGCCGTGCTCGACGACAGCAGTGAGCTGCCCTACGACCTGTTCCTCGGCGTCCCAAAGCATCGCGCGCCGGATGTCGTGATCTCCAGCGGCATGACAGAGGATGGCTACATACCGGTCGACTCCGCCACGCTCCAGACGCGATATCCGGACGTCTACGCGATCGGTGACGTTGCCACGGCCGGTGTCCCGAAGGCCGGCGTCTTCGCCGAGGGCGCCGCGCGGGTAGTTGCCCAGGCGATAGTCGCTCGGCGAAGCGGCGGCGAGCCCCCAGAACGCCACCTTGGGCGGGGCACCTGCTACATCGAGTTCGGCCAGGGACGTATCGGCAGCGTCGACATCGACTTCCTGTCCGGTCCGACCAAAACCGGCACGTTCAACGCACCTTCCGCAGAGCAGATGGCAGAGAAGCAGCGGTTCGGCTCGAGCCGCCGCGCTCGTTGGTTCGGGGCGTGAACACGCTTCATCGTCGAGGACCGACGCTTGCGTCCCACCGGTATTCTTGTCCGGATCGGCCCTGAGCGGGCCACGGCCCTGCCAGCTCACGAACGCTGGCGAAAAGACATAGGACAACGTCTATGGTGAGCGTCTCACAGAGTCCGGCCGCGGTCGCGGGGTCGCCGATCGCGCAGCCAGTGCTGACTCCGCTGACGGCTAGCGCGATGATCGTCGTCCTGACCATCGACGCCGGCGGTGAGTCGGTGGTCCACGACCTGCTCGCCGATCTATCCGGGCTGGCCAGGACGGTCGGCTTCCGCTCCCCGCAGGGTGGTCTGGCCGTCGTGACGGGGCTGGGATCGGCGGCGTGGGATCGGGTCTTCGCCGGCCCGCGGCCGGCCGAGCTACACCCGTTTCGCGCTCTCGACGGCGGTCGGCACCAGGCCGTCGCGACCCCGGGTGACCTCCTGTTCCATATACGGGCGGCGACCATGGATCTGTGCTGGGAGCTCGCGTCACTGGTTATCGCGCGGCTGGCCGGGGCAGCTACCGTGGTCGATGAGGTCCACGGGTTCAAGTACTTCGATGAGCGGGACCTGCTCGGCTTTGTCGACGGGACCGAGAATCCAACCGGACCGGCAGCCGAGGCGGCGGTGACCATCGGGGCCGAGGATCCGGCCTTCGCCGGCGGTAGCTACGTCATCGTCCAGAAGTACGTCCATGACATGGCCGCCTGGGATGCCCTCACGGTTGAGGAGCAAGAGCGGGTGATCGGGCGGGCCAAGCTCTCAAACGTTGAGATGGACGACGACGTCAAGCCGGCCAACTCCCATGTGGCCCTCAACACGATCGTCGATCCCGACGGCACCCAACGCCAGATTCTACGGGACAACATGCCCTTCGGGTCGCTGAGCGCCGGGGAGTTCGGCACCTACTTCATCGGCTACGCCCAGACTCCCGCGGTCACCGAGCTGATGCTGCGGCGCATGTTCCTCGGAGACCCTCCCGGCAACTACGACCGGATCCTCGACTTCTCCACCGCAGTCACCGGCGGCCTGTTCTTCGTACCCACGACGGACTTCCTCGACGACCCTCCGCCGCTGCCCGGCGAGACCGCTGATGCGACAGGCACCGGCGATGGGGAAGGGGCTGGCCCGGGCGAGATCGTCGCGAGCGGTTCGGCCGCAGACGACGGGTCGCTCGGGATCGGCGGGCTCAGCGGCGAGTCGGCGTCGTAGAGGTTCTAGGCGGGACTGGTCCGGGCGGAACCACTTCCGCGGCGCGCCGCTCAGGCTTCTTCGTATTCGTCGTGGCGGCGCCACCATACACCGGTCTCGTTGCGCCCCAGCGGAGCACGGTCGAGCCACGCGTACATGCCCCAGAGAGCGTCGACGCCGCGTCCGTAGGCAGAGTATGTGTGAAATACGACGCCATCCTCGAGGGCGAACGCGCTCATTCCCGGCCCCTCTTTTCTGAAGGTCACGGGATCCGTGCCGGCGCCGCTGGCGATCTGGATGAGCGTCGGGTTCTGCTCGGACGGCCGGAAATCCGCACTGCGAAAGTTGTACTCGACGGCGCCCGACTGCCATTCCTGCTCGGTGTGCGATGTGTGAAAGTCGTAATTGAAGTCGCTCTCGCACGAAGACGCCCACGGAAAGGTCCAGCCCATCCGCTGCTTGTAGTCGTGCAGTTGTGCCAGCGGGGCACGCGACACGGCTGTGAACGCGACGTCGTGATTGACGAGGTGCGCAACCGAGCCGGAGAAACCGTCGGCGATCGCCGAGCAGGACGGACACCCGGCCGTGAAGTCGGGTCCGAACATGAAGTGGTAGACGAGCAGCTGCGAGCGTCCTTTGAAGAGGTCGGCAAGGGACGCGCTTCCCTCATCCGTCTCAAAGCGGTACTCCTTATCGATCGGGACCCAGGGCAGATCCTGCCGCAGCCGAGCAAGCTGATCGCTGCGCCGCGTCAGCTCCTTCTCGGCGACGAGCAGCTCGAGCCGCGCCGAAAGCCATTCCTCACTGGTCCCGATCCTGTGAGCGTTCATCGGGTTCTCCTCCTCGGTGGTGGACATCAATTTGCTACCTCGGCCTGCGCGGACTCGGCGAGCTGCTTGATGCGCGCCAGGCGCCGGTCCCATTGCGCGGCCACGCGAGCCATCGCCTCAGCGGCATCGTCCAGCCGCTCGCGCCGGAGCGTGTAGCGCACCTCCCGGCCGCGCCGTTGGCCTGCGACGAGGCCGACACGGTTCAGCACGGCCAGGTGCTTGGCGACAGCCTGTCGAGTGATCGGCAGCCCCTCCGCGAGCGTCGTCGTGGTCGCCTCGCCATGCTCGAGCAGCGCGTCGAGCACGCGACGGCGCGTCGGATCACCCACCGCAGCCCACAGGGCGTCGTCCTCGGCGAGTGCGGTGGGCATCAACGCGTCGCGGAGCGTGGCTTCGAGGCGACGTGATCGAGGAGTTCGCCGAAGTGCCTACCCCAGCCCTGTTCGTGGTCTTCGACGTAGCGGGCCTTGCCATCCTCATCATGCGTCACGGCGCCGATGCCGCTCTCGAGGACCCGCAACCGTGTCCCATCGCCCTCCTCGATCAGCCTGAACTCGACCAACGCGGAGTTCTGCTCATCGGGTGCCGTGCCTTCCGGGTGGTTCCAGCGAAAGCAGAAGCGGCGGAACGGCTCGGCCTCCACGACCCGAATCGGCACGATCGCATCGAATGCTTTGTTTCCGCCGCGGCCCCCGGGCCTCCACGTGAGCGTGCCTCGGCTCCCACGCGCCCCTCAACGTCCGCCTCGTCGCTGAACCAGCGGCTGATCTGCTCGGGCTCGGTTATCACGGCCCAGACGACCTCTGGGCTCGCCTCGATAAGGATGTCTCGTTCGACGCTGTCAGCGGCCACGCTGCCTCCTTCGTTGATATGCAACCGATGGTTGCGAGACGTGGGCCTGCAAGGTAGCACACCGGGTGGAGCGTGCCGAGCGTCGTTTCACTTGCTGCTTTTGTGGCGTACGCTCTCTCGTATGGCGCGCAAGCTCGACCGCCAGATCGACGATGCGCTGCTGGCAGCAGCGGTGTCGGCCGGGGTTCTCTACGCCCGTCGCCGCGTGCGGCGGGTGGGGCGTAAGGTCGCACGCGGCGCAGTCGCCGCGGGTGGAGGCGCGGCCGGCGTGGGCGCTCTCGGGGTGGCCGGTGCGGCGGCTTGGCAGCGACGACGCTCCAAGATGGCGAAGTCGGATCTCCCCCGGCGTGGCCGTTAGGTGAGCGACGTAATTCGCTCACGCCGACCCGGTTGAGCCTTCGCCGCTGCGGCTTGCGGCGCGCCCCTACGTGTACACCCCGTCGAGCCAGTCTTGGAGCGCCGCTTCGCGCGCCGCGGCGTCCACGCCCTCGGTGAACAGGTGCGCGCTCATGCCGACCACACCGCCGAAGTGGTTGCGCCCAAAGAAGCGATACAGGCCGTCGGCGGTGCGCACTCCGAGAAACTCCGGCGTCGAGTAGTCGATCACGCCGTCGAGTGTGCCGGCGTCGCCGATTGAGGCGTGGACCGCGTCACCCACCCGCGCGTTGGGCGAGAGGCCCAAAGCCGCGCGGAGCGTGTCCATCGCTTGTGGCGTCCCGGCTGCCTCGGGCCCCTCGATGCCAGAGGAAGGCTTGCCGATGTATGTGATCTGGCGACCCTTGAAGTGCTCTAGATACTGCGCGAGCGTGTGGAGGTAGAAGTCGGTATGAGCGCCGATCGCGTCGTACTGGTCTTCCCAGCCGTCCGCGAGGATCCCGCTGTGGACGTAGCGCACATGTGCCGTGCCGCCTGCGCGCGCCTCGATCGTGTAGTCCAGCGCGTTGAATGTCCCGTCCGGCGCCTGCATGCGGATCACCAGTCGATGCGGTGGGTCCCAGGTCGTGACGGGCCCATCCTCCGGTGGCGTGGTGCCCGCAGGGATCTCCATCCCTGTCGGGAACTGCCACGCGGCGGTGTCGGCGGTGATCGCGGTCCAGACGTCGCGCGGGCCGGCGGGTAGGTCGACCTCGCGGGTGATCTCGAAGGCGCGGCTCATGGCTGGGGCTCCTTGTTGTTCGTGATGGTGGGGTGCAGGGCGACGACGAACCTGTGGGGGCGGCCGCCGGCAGCGTGCTCGTCGTGGTACCTCGCGACGAGGCCGTTGACGGCATCCGCCAGCTCGACGGCGAACGCAGCGCGGTCCTTGGCGGAGGCGAACCGCACCTCGCTGTCGATCCCGAGCGTCGCGAGCGGCTTCCCGGCCGCGCTCGCGCCCGTGATCAGTTCGCCGACCTCGCTGACGAGCCGTCCCGCGACCGCGAGCAGCCAGCGCGCCGAGCGCTGGTCCGGCGCGCGTTCCGGATCGGGCGCGAGCGTCGACAGGGCAGCCGGCGAGATGACGTAGGACGCGGCCGTCGCCTGGAGCACGCGCTCGGTGCAGTTGCCCCGGCGGCGCTCCTCGACGAGCTCGACGAGACCGTGGTGCTCCAGCGCGCGCAGGTGGTAGTTCGCCTTCTGGCGCGTCAGCCCGACGCGCGCGGCCAGCGTGCTCGCCGACGCGGGCTCGGCGAGCTCGGCCAACAGTCGCGCGCGGATCGGGTCCAACGACGCCTCCGCCGCGGCGGGGTCCTCGATGACCGTGACCTCGTGCATTCGCGCACCATCCCACGGACGATTATTTTTGTCAAGCAAGTTTATGTTGTCGGAGGGCTGAGTCTCTGTCGCGTGGCGTCGGTCCGCTCAGGCCAGCACAACCGGCAGCTGACAAACTAGCTGCGATGACTGAGCGCTTTGAGATGGCCGAGCACACGATCGTGATCGAGCGCGAGTTCGACGCGCCGCGCGAGCGCGTCTGGAGCGCGTGGACCGACCCGGATGAGGTCACGCGCTGGTGGGGACCTGAGCACTTCACGACGCCGCGCGAGAAAATCGAGTTCGACCTGCGCCCCGGCGGCGTGTGCCGGATGACGATGGTGGGGCCTGACGGCGAGGAATACCCCAGCGACGGTCATTTCGGGATCGTCGAGCCGCCCGAGCGCCTGTCGTTCGGCGAGCAGACCAGCGATCACCCGATGATCGAGTCAGGCGAGACGACAGTCGAGTTCATCGACCTCGGCGGCGGCCGCACGAAGGTCGTCGTCACCTCGCGCATGGTGTGCGCCGAACAGCTCGTGGAAATGTCTCACAAGGGCTGGGCCAGCCAGCTCGACAAGCTCGCGGCGCTGCTCACGAGCTGATGTGCACGGCCGGGCGCGGCTCAGATCGCGCGGATCGAGCCACCGTCGACCGGGATCATGGCGCCCGTCGTATAGGAGGCGGCAGGTGACAGCAGGAACACGGCCATGCGTCCGAACTCGGCTGGCTCGCCATATCTTCGCAGCGGAATGTCCTGCGACTTGCGGGCACGCACTTCATCCGGGTCGCCGCTGAGGGCATCGAGCTGACGCACCCGCTCGGTTGCAATTCTGACCGGCAGGATCGCGTTGACCCGCGTGCCGGTGGGGCCGAGTTCGTCGGCGAGCATCTTGACCATGCCGGCAAGGCCGGGAAACAGCCCGTTTGAGACCGCTAGTTCCGTGAGCGGCACGCGCACCGACGAGGCCAGCACGAAGACCATCGCGCCGCCGGCGCCCGCGATCCGCTCCGCCGCTCCGCCGCCGCTGTCCTTCGCGAGGTGGTCGCCGAGAACACGCGCGATGCGCACGGCGCCCAGAAAGACCTCCTCGAATGCGCTGCGCCATGCCGCATCCGGGGTGCTCGCGACGCTGCCACCAGGTGTGCCGCCGACGCTGACCAGCGCGCCGTCCAAGCGACCGAATCGATCCTCCGCGGCGGCGAGGAGCAGCTCGGGCGTGCCAGCGTCGGCGTTGTCGGCGACCATCCATGAAATTCGGTCCTCGACGGCGCCGTGGGACGTAAGGCGAGCGGCCGCGGCGGCCACCGAAGCCTCGCGCGGGCCACTCAGCAGGACGCGCGCGCCCTCGGCCAGGAGCGCCTCAGCCGCAGCGAAGCCGAGCCCGCGGCCGCCGCCCGTGACGATGTACACCCTGTCGCGCAGATGGAGATCCATGGACTCGGGGCGCTTTATTCGGACCAGCGCCGCGCCACACAGTCTCGCCGATCCGGCGGCCACAGCCCGCCGTGCACAACGCACCAGCCCCCGCGGCGTCCCTCACGTCCGCGGCGGAGGCTGGCGTGTGCACTTCCACGGCCCCGCCCCAATAGGGGGCCGCGCTTGTCTCCCCCAAGTCCGTTACCAGCTCGAGTTTTCCGCTCCCGAGCAGTCGGTCGTTTTGCTGTGGCAACTGCGGGTGATGGTCCCGTCTGCGGCGCGTTTGATCGTCAGTTCATCGTTGTTGGTGGCGGTCGCGGTGAGCGTGTATTCGCTTGCGCTGCCTGTAGCGCTGCTGAGCCACGCGTGTTGGGTGCTGGTGGCGGTCGCGATCGTCGGGTCCTCCGCCGCGATCCCTTCGGGCGTTATTTCGGCGTAGCTGCCTGTGTGATCCACGGCGAACGTCTCTGCCGCGGACTGGGCGTTGCGTACGAGTTCCTTCGCCTGCACGTTGGTCGCCTTCGCGGTGTTGCTCAAGAAGGTCGGGATCGCGATCGCGGCGAGCACACCGATGATCAGGATCACGACCAGCAGTTCTGGCAGCGAGAAGCCGTCACTGGCACGAAGGTGCCACCCGAGGCGACGCCATCCGGAAGTGCCGGCCTGCTCTGCACCGGTGGCGGTGCGGTGCGGGGGGTTCGACTGCAACAGCATCACAGAGCCTCCTTGCTTGCTGGCAGTCGGGCTGTCTCGGCGAGACCCCTTACTTTGCGAGCCCGCCTCACGACGGGTTTGCCCCTTCAGACTTATTGAACGGGGGCTGAGTGTGCGGATCGCCAGGGCCGGATGGAAGTGAATTTCGATCGGCGGCGCTTTTTTGGACGGATGTACGAGGAACGGCGCTCTCGCCGGCATCCTCGCCGCTGACCGAGAGCGGTGCGCGCGCGACGTGCCAGCAGCAGGAGGGAGGCGTGACGAGGATCGGCGCAGACCGCGAAGCGGGCGGTCGTCGTCGCCGCACTTATGCGAACATATGTTCGTATGGACTCGGCTGATTCGGTACTGGTAGGCATCCGGGGTCCCCTTGCTCGAGGCGCTGCAGACAAACGTCCGGCAGTCAATCAAGTGGCAGAGCATCGACCGACACTCGATCGAGTGGCTGTTGGACATCGGTCGCATTCGGCCTTGGCGGCAGGAAGAGTGGAGCGATGACCGCGATGGAGGCCTACAAGGCAGAGCTCGCCAGGTTCCTCGAAGGCTTCGGCGGCAACGTTCGCCGCGTACGTGTCGGCCGACGGCCACCGATTTCGCAGGAACGTCTTTCCCATGCCGCCAGGCTGCACCGCACAGAGATAGGCAAAATCGAGCAGGGGCTCGTGGAGCCGCGCCTGACGACGCTGTATATCCTCGCGGACGCTCTGAGCGTCACGGTCGACGAGCTTCTGGCCGGGCTGGCAGTACCGGTCGAGCGCAGGCCATCACCGCGCGGTGAGCATTGGTCGTAGGAGCCTCGAGCCCGGAAGTTGCGCTTGCGGCCACCCTGCGGCGGATGCGCGAACAACGCAGCATCACTCGCGAAGTGCTGGCATTCCACGCCGGACTGACTGCGGGCGCGCTCGCACGCATCGAGCTCGCCCAGTCGGTACCGAGCTGGAACACGGTGCGCCGGATCGCCGACGCGCTGGGCGTCGACATGGTCGAGCTGAGCGCTGCCGTGGAACGGGCGGCCGCTGGCCGGCCTCCTCTACGCCCCGTCGGCGGAGGCGCGGGGTCGGGGACGGCCGAGCAGAACCGCGCCGCTGACGACGGCCGCGAACGCGACGATCCGTAGCGCGCCTTGGGCGCCGCCGGGCGGCGTCTCGTGCAGCAGCACCGCGCCGGCCGCGATCGGAAGTGCGGTCGTGAGCAGCGTCGCCACCCCGGCGATGCTCAGCGCCGTGCCCCGCTGGTAGCCGATCTGAAGCAACGAGCTGCCGAGCAGATAGGCGACGATCGCCACCAGCGCGAACAGGGCCCTGGCGCCGCCCTGGGTCGCGATCTTCGTCGAGATGTCCCCGCAGGAGAACAGCAGCCCGCCGGCGACCGCGTCAGCTGCGGCCGCCCCGAGCACTGCGCGGCCCGCCGTCAGCACGAGCAGCGCGACCGCGGCGCTGCACCCGAGCCACAGGCCGATCTCGAAGAGGCCGCCGCGTGTGCCCGGTTGGACACCCCCGAGCAGCGAGAGCGACAGGAACAGCAGCCCCGCGACCGAAACACCCGCGCCGACACGCTCGCTCCCGCTCAGCGTGCGATGTCCGATCCGCGCGGAGGCCACGGCGAGGATGCCAATGCCTCCGGCTGCAACGCTCTGCACAAGCGCCAGCGGCGCCAGCCTCAGGGCCGCGACGTACAGCAGGAACCCGCTCGACTCCATCGCGAAGGCTGCGAGCCAGGGGCGGTCGGCGAGCAGCAGGCGCAGCGATTGCACGGGTCGGAGCAGCGACAGCGGCGGGAGCTCTCCCACGGCGTCGTGCTCGCGCACGTACGCGAGGTTCACGAGCGTCGTCGAGGCCAGCGCCAGCAGAAGCCCCGCCACGGCCTCGGTGTTGGTGTACGCGATCGGCGTGAGCGGCCGCATGCTTGTACTGAACCGCTTTCTCGCCGGCGGCGCCGGCGTGGAGCCGCGGAACGGGTAGGCGCGAAGCCGCGGAACGTCACCATGACGGGGTGCGTCCTCCGGGATCGATACTCGCGACGCTGGTCGGCCTTGCCGTCCTGCATCATCACGCCCACGATCCCGCGGTCGACTACGTGGGTGTGTTTCTCGCCGCCGGCGCCAGCTGGATCGCGATCCCGGGTCCCGGGGAGGCGGCGTTGATCGCCGCGGGGATCTCGGCGGCGCACGGACGGCTTGATCTTGCCGCGGTGCTGGCGGTCGCTTGGGCCGGCGCCACCGCCGGAGGCACGGGCGGGTGGATCCTCGGCATCCTGGCCGGCCGGGGCGTGCTCAGGGCGACCGGGCCGCTCCAACACTGGCGGCTGGCGATGATTGCGCGCGGAGAGCGCTTCTACGAGCGTTACGGGCCGATCGCGGTGCTGTTCACGCCGTCGTGGGCCGCCGGGATCCACGCGATGCGCCCGTCCCGGTTCCTTGCGTTCAACGCGCTATCCGCCCTGGCGTGGGCACTGTCGATCGGCCTCGGCGCCTACTTCGCGGGCCCGTCGGTCACCGACATCGTCAGCGACGCCGGCACCGCCGGCTTGGTCATCCTCGGCGTGCTGGTCGGGTTTGCGGTCGTGCTCGTGCTCAAACGGCGTACGCGCGCCTAGGTCCGCAGCGGGATCGCCTGAGCCGCGCAGCGGCCTCGTCCCGTCAGCGCAGGCAGGGCGCGCGCTACAGTCAGGGTGATGATTGGCCTGCGACGAATCGAGGAGCTGCAGGCCGAGGCGCGCTACCACCGTGAGCGCTACGAGCTGTACAAAGCGAAGACGTACGGCCCCCGCCTGACCAGTCCGGGGCGGCTCAGGGAACTCGAGCGCCGCCATCAGGGTGCGGACTCACGCCTGCGCGCGGCCGAACACGAGAACGCGCACCCCGAGACGCTCGACGCCGACTCAGAGTAGGTTCGCGAGCCGCCAGCCGAGCGAGGGGCCGCCGACGGTGCGCACGGAGACGGCGGCGCTCGTCGCGCGCGCGACACCGGCGACGGACACGCGCGCCACCGGCTCACGCGCGCGCAGCCCCTTCGCGGGGAGGCGCACGGTCAGCTCGACCGGGAGCTTCAGCCCGCCCCAACCGATCTCCGTTAGGGCGGCCGCTGTGACCGCTGTGGTGTGGCGACCGTCCGCCGAGCTGGCGCTCAGCACGCGGGTACCGGCGGGCAGCACCGTCGCGAGGTGCACGGCGGACGCGAGCGAGTCGCCGAGTCGCCGCGCGGCGCCGAGCGCGGCTTCGACCGGCAGCCCCTGGTGCTGCCCGAGCACGGCTCCGAGCACGGTCAGGTGTCGCCCGGCGACGGTGATGTCCTTGGCGAACACGAGACAGCCCCCGGCGGCGCCATCGGAGCCGGTCTTGACGCCGACGTAACCGTCGGTCCCGACGAGCGCGTTGAGGTTGGCGACGCGCCCGACGACGGGCAGCATGGCTGACGGTTCGGCGACGATCGTCGCGAACGTCGCGTCGCGCATCGCGACACGCGCGAGCCGCAGCTGGTCGGTGGCCGTGGAGGTGGTTTCGGGGTTGAAGCCGCTCGGGTCGGTGTAGGTGGTGGAGCGCATGCCGAGCGCGTGCGCCGCGTCGTTCATGCGCGAGACGAACGCTGCGAGCGAGCCCGCGTCGTGGATCGCGAGCAGCACGGCGATGTTGTTCGCCGATGGCAGCAGCAGCGCCTGCAGCGCCTGGCGCTCGGTGATCCGCTCGCCGGACTTCACGCTGAGCGTGGACTCGCCGAGGGCGACCCGCTGCCCCTCTTCGGCGACGTCCGCGGGTGTGATCCTCACCACGAACCCCTGCCCACCGGGCGTCAGCGGGTGCTCGCGCAGGGTGAGGTACGCCGTCATGACCTTGGCCACGCTCGCGATCGGCACGGGGGTCGAGCCGCCGGACGTTCCGAAGCTGCCCACCCCCTCCACCGCCACGGCGGCCTGGCCTTCGCGTGGCCA
>DATHOH010000063.1:0-17665 GCA_035485155.1 Solirubrobacteraceae bacterium | reverse complement strand
CGACGATCTTGCAGAAGATGCAGTCCGGGTCGCTCATCGCGCGGCGGATCTTATTTCAAGCGCACGACCCAACAGGACCTACACCCCCCGCAAGGCGCCCTGCATGACCCGCTGGGCGTAGTCGAGCGCCTCGTCGCGACTCGCGAGCTCGCCCGCGTATTGCGCCGCGGCGAGCTCCTCGAGCAGCTCGCCGATGCGCGGGCCGGTGGCGATGCCGAGCTCGCGCGCCAGCTCATCGCCCTTGAGCAGCGGGCTCGGCGGACCCAGCCGCCGCCAGCGCAGCGCCTCCCCGAGCATCCTTCCGGCGAGACTCAGGTGTGCCTGCACGGCCTCCTGGGCGCGGTCGCCGCGTGTGGCGAGCCTGTCGGCCACGGACAGCAGCGTCACGTCGACCTCGACCGGCGCAGTCGCGTGCAGGTAGGCGTACACCGTCCTGGGCGCCAGCGGCTGCGGCTCGTGGACGAGGAAGCCGAGGCGCAGGTGGTGGCGCACGAGCGCCGCGACGTGCGCGCGCAGGCGCTCACTGGTACGCAGGCGCCCAAGCATCTCGCGGGCGAGCTGTGCCCCACGCACGTCGTGCCCGATGAACGTCACGCGCCCGTCTGCGGGTCTGACTTCGCGGGTCAGGGGCTTGGCGGCGTCGTGCAGAAGCGCGCCCCAGCGCAGCGCCTCGCCGCGCGTCAGCTCGTCCGCAAGCGGCTCTGCGAGCAGCTGCTCGAGCTCGGCACGGTGCGGGGCGATGCATGCCTCGAGCTCGGCGTCAGGTGCGATCGCGCCGCTCATGTCGGTTGTCAGCTCGACGGCGCGGTCGAGCACCTCGAGCGTGTGGCCGTAGACATCCAAGTGGTGAAAGCGGTTCTGCTCGACGCCCCGCAGCGCGTCGAGCTCCGGCAGCACCACGGCGGTGGCAGCGAGCCGATCCATCAGCTCCAGGCCGCGCCGAGGCTCGCGCGCGGCGATGATCCGTCGCAGCTCCATGAACACGCGCTCCGCCGACACGCCGCCCAGCCCGGGAGCGTGCGCGGCGGCGCTGCGGATGGTGTCCTCCTCGGGCGCGAGGTCGAGCTCCACCGCGAGGCGCACGAGCCGCAGCACGCGCAGCGCGTCGGCGCTGAAGGCGGTGGGGCCGGCCATCCGCAGCCGTCGTGCCCGCAGATCGGCCGCGCCGCCGAGTGGATCGATCAGCGCGCCACCATCGATCGGCTCGGCGATCGCGTTGACGGTGAAGTCGCGTAGCCCCAGGTCGGCCTCGATCGTCGGACCACGCAACGGCTCGACGTCGACCTGCCAAGCGTGCTCGCGCGCGACCACCCGCCACGAGCCGAAGTCCTCCGACAGCGTGAAGCACGCGGCACCGCGTGCCGTGCGCGCGATCGCTCGCGCAGCCTCGGAGGGGTCGCCGTCGACGACGACGTCCACGTCCGCGGTCGGTCTCGCCAGCAGACGGTCGCGCGTCGCGCCGCCGACCAGCCAGGCCCGCGTGCCCGCCAGCGCCGCGCGGGCCACGTCGAGGCCCGCGTTCATCCCGGCTCGGCGTCCGCCGTCCGAGATTGCTCCTGCGGGGAAGCCGCCTCGATCGCCGTGCCGTCACGGTGGTAGATCCGCGGCACGCGCGGCGTGAGCGCACAGCTGATCTCGTAGTTGATCGTATCCAGCCGCCGCGCGACCTCCTCTGCGGTGATCCGCTCGCCGCCTTGGATGCCGATCAGGACCGCCCGCTCGCCGCGCAGTCGCTCCGGGTCTCCGTCTGGACCGAGATCGACCGTGATGCTGTCCATGCTGACGGTGCCGACCAACGGGTAGCGATGGCCGCCGATCAGCACATCGGCGTTGTTGGACAGGCCGCGGCGCCAGCCGTCGCCGTAGCCGATCGGCAGCACGCCGATGTAGGTGTCGTCCTCCGCGACGAACTGCCGTCCGTAACCGGCGCTCTCCCCGGCGCGACACAGCTTGACCTCGGCGACGTAGGAACTGAGCTCGAGCGCGGGCTCGAGCGCCCTGGCGGCAGGGTCACGACCAAACGGGTCCATGCCGTAGATCGCGATTCCGCAGCGCACCATGTCGAACTGCGCCTCGGGCTCGCGCATCGTCGCGGCGCTGTTGGCCGCGTGGACGATGACCTCGGGATGGTCTTCCTTGACCGAGCGCGCCCAGCGCGTGAACGCGCCCAGCTGGCCGGCGAAGAAGCCGTCGTCCTTGAGCTCATCGGCGGTGGCGAAGTGCGTCATCACGCCGGCCAGGCTCACATCCGGGGTCTGCGCCGCGGCCGCCGCCACGCGCGAGGCCTCGGCCGGGTCGCGCGTGCCGAGCCGACCCATGCCGGAATCGAACTTGACGTGCACGCGCCCGCCGCCGGCGGCCGCGACCGCCTGGACATAGGCCTCGCTCCAGACGACCACGTCGGCGTCCACCGCGAGCGCCTCGGCCAGCTCCGGCAGGCTGAGCGGGCCCATCACGAGCACGCGCGCCTCGCGCAGCCCGGCCTCGCGCAGCCCGCGCGCCTCGGCGGCGTCCGCAACGCCCAGCCACGCAGCGCCGCCGGCGAGCGCCGCGCGCGCGCTCTGCACCGCGCCGTGGCCGTAGCCGTCGGCCTTGACGACCGCGCAGAGCGCCGTCCTGGCGTGCAGCTGCGTGCGCAGGCGCTCACAGTTGCGGGCGATCGCGGCGACGTTGATGCTGGCCTGCGCTCTGCGCAGGCCAGTGCGATGTCGCTCGCGCGGACCGAGCTGGGACTGCTCAGCCATTGCCGCGCGCCCTGCCGCGCTGCTGAGCGCTGCCGCTTCGCGGCCGCGCGCGCGTGTCGCGCATCCGTGCGCGGCTTGCCCGTGAGCGTGCCGCAGGCAGCGCCGCGATCACGTCGGTGGCGATCACGCCCTCGGCCGCGCCGAGCCGGCGCGCTGCCTCTCTGCCGGCCTCGGCGTGCAGCCACACGCCGGCGGCGGCGGCCGCGAACGCTTGCAGCCCCTGGGCCAGCATCGCCGCGATGACGCCCGTGAGGACGTCGCCGGTCCCAGCTGTGGCAAGCGCCGGACTGTCGCCCGGGCTCACTGCCACCATGCCATCGGGCGCTGCGATCAGCGTGTCGTCGCCCTTCAGCAGGACCACCGTCTGAGCCTGCTCCGCCGCGGTGGTGACGTGGCGCAGACGTTCGCGCTCGATTTCAGAGCTGTCGAGCTCGAGCAGCCGTCCGAGCTCGCCGGCGTGGGGCGTCAGCACCGACGGCGCGGTCCTCGCTCGCAGGTCGGCGAGCCGACCGGCATGTGCGTTCAGGCCGTCGGCGTCGAGCACCATTGCGATCGCGGCTTGGGCGGCGATCGCGCGTGCGCACGCGAACGCGCCGTCGGTGCGTCCGAGGCCTGGACCCAACGCCAGCGAGCCGCCGCGCTCACTCGCCTCGAGCACGCCGGCGACCGCCTGGGCGGTCAGGGCACCGTCGTCGTCGGGCAGGCCCCGCGTCATCATCTCCGGAGTTCCAGCACCGGCGATCAGCTCCTGCAGCGACGCGGGGACGCACGCCGTCACGTACCCCGCCCCCGCGCGCATGCTCGCCTTCGCTGCCATCTGCGGCGCGCCGGTGAGGCCGCGCGAGCCTCCCACGATGAGCACGTGGCCAGATGTGAACTTCGTGGCCCGCGCGTCTCTGCGCGGCAGCTGCTCGAGCACGCTCGGATCGATCAAACCAATCGACGCGCCACCGGGGGCACCACGCGGGATACCTATGTCGAGTACCTGCACCTCGCCGGCGTGGGCCTTGCCCGGGTTGATCCAGAGTCCCGGCTTGGCAGCGTGGAAGGTGACGGTCAGCGACGCGCACACGGCGCCACCGCGAACGACGCCGGTGGACGCGTCCACGCCGCTCGGTACGTCAACGCTGACGACGGGCGCGCCCGCCGCATTGATCGCGGCAATCGACTCCGCAACGGCGCCGCGGGGCTCGCCCTCGAAGCCCGTGCCGAGCAGCGCGTCGATGACGCTCGCGTCCGCGCCGAACAGATCGGCCCTGTCCTTCGGCGTTTCCTCCCCATCGCGCTGACCGCTCCACGCCGTACCGTCCAGGCGCACCGGGAGCGCACCGGGGAGCCGTTCGAGGTTCGCGCGTGCGTCACCCGTCAGCTCTGCCGGCGCCGCGACGCACACGACCGCCACCGGCCGGGAGGACTCACGCAGCAGGCGCGCCGCCACGAGGCCGTCGCCGCCGTTGTTGCCCTTGCCGCAAACGACCGTTACAGGGCCGTCCGGGGCGAGGCGCTCGAGCGCCCGCGCGACGCCGGCCCCTGCACGCTCCATCAGCTCGAGGCTCGCAACCCCCTGTTCGTCGATCGCCCAGCGGTCCACCGCGCGCATCGTCTCGGCGTCGGGAAGCGGGACGAGCCAGGCAGGTAGCGAGTTCACCACCGGCGATGCTAGATGGTCCCCCGCCGGAGGGCTACTCGACTGTGACCGTCTTGGCGAGGTTGCGCGGCTGGTCGACGTTCAGGCCGCGGCCGCGTGCGATCTCGTAGGCGAGCAGCTGCAGCGGGATCACGGCCAGGATCGGTTGCAGCATCCAGTCGGTCACCGGCACCGCGATTGTCGCCTCGGCGTGAGCCTCGACCGCGTCGTCGCCGGCGGTCGTGATGGCGATCACGCGTGCACCGCGAGCGCGCGCCTCTTGGATGTTCGAGATGAGCTTCTCGAGCACCGGCGAGCGCGTGGCGACGCACACGACCGGGGTGGCCTCGTCGAGCAGCGCGATCGGGCCGTGCTTCATCTCGCCGGCGGCGTATGCGTCGGTCGAGATGTAGGAGATCTCCTTCAGCTTCAGCGCACCCTCGAGCGCCACCGGCAGGCCGATGTGGCGACCGATGTACAGGAAGAACTCGGCGTCGGCGCACGTCTTTGCGACCTCGCGCGTGTGCTCTTCGCAGCCGCCGATCAGCTCGTCGATGCAGTGCGGCAGGCGCTTCAGCTCGGAGACCAGCTCGCCGATCCGCACCGGCGCGAGCGTGCCACGCAGCTCCCCCAGGCGCAGGCCGAGCAGATACATGACGGCGACCTGACACACGAACGTCTTGGTCGCGGCGACGCCGATCTCCAGGCCCGCGCGGGTGTACAGGACGCCGTCGGCCTCGCGTGTAGCCTGCGAGCCGACGGTGTTGGTGATCGCGAGCACCGTCGCGCCGCGCGCACGCGCGAGGCGCATCGCCTCGAGCGTGTCGGCCGTCTCACCTGATTGTGAGATCCCGATCACGAGGTCGCCCGGCCCAACGACCGCGTTGCGGTAGCGGTACTCGGAGGCGATGTCGAGCTCGACCGGCAGCCGCGCCCACTCTTCGATCGCGTAGCGGCCGATCAATCCCGCGTGGTAGGCAGTGCCGCAGGCCACGACCACGATCCGCTGCACGCCCGCGAGAATCGCCTCGTCCAGCGCACCGGGCTCGTCGAGGTCGACGCCGTCACCGCGGGCGGTGCGGTCGGCGATCGTCTCCGCGACGGCATCGGCCTGTTCGTGGATCTCCTTCAGCATGAACGTCTCGTAGCCGCCCTTCTCGGCGGTCTCCTGATCCCAGTCGATGGTTTCGACGGCGCGCTCGACGGGCTCGCCGGCGGCGGTGGTGATCTGCACGCCGTCGGGGCGCAGCGCGACGATCTCGCCGTTCTCCAGATACTGCGCGCGCCGCGTCTGCGCCAGGAACGCCGGCACCGCCGAGGCGACGAACTGCTCGCCGTCGCCGCGGCCGATCACCAGCGGACACTCCTTGCGCGCTCCCACGAGGAGCTCGGGCTCGTCGAGGCTGATCGCGACGAAGGCATAGTGACCCTCGAGCTGCGCGTACGCGGCACGGACGGCCTCGACGAGGTCGCCGGCGTAGCACTCGGCGATCAGGTGCGCGATCACCTCGGCGTCGGTCTCGGAGGTGAAGACGCTGCCGCTCGCGATCAGGCGCCGCTTGAGCGTCACGTAGTTCTCGACGATGCCGTTGACGACGACGTGGACGCGGTCGCCGCTGTCGTAATGCGGGTGGGCGTTCTCCTCGCTCACCCGACCGTGTGTCGCCCATCGTGTGTGGCCGATCCCAGTCCGCGCCGGCGCCCGCGGCTCGGCCAGCACAGCAGTGGCGACCCCGCTTTCGTGCGTCGCCTGTCCCTGATGCTCGAGCTTCGCGCGAAGCGCGTCGAGGTTGCCGACCGCGCGCACGGCCTCGATCCGCTCGTCGGCGATCAGCGAGATCCCCGCTGAGTCATAACCGCGGTACTCGAGCTTGCTGAGGCCGGCGAGCAGCAGCCCTTGGGCGGGACGGGAGCCGACGTAGCCAACGATGCCGCACACGCGGTCGAAGATACCAGCGGCGCTGGCGGTCGCTAGGCGAGTTCGCGCTCGACGAGCGCAACCAGGCGCCCGCACACCTGTTCGGCCTCCTCGTCGGTGGGCGCCTCGACCATCACCCGCACGAGCGGCTCGGTGCCGCTCGCGCGTACGAGCACACGCCCGCGTCCCCGGAGCTCGACCTCGGCTGCCCGCACGGCCGTGTCGAGCTCCTGCGCTTGCGCGAGCGCGCCGCGGTCACGCACGCGCACGTTGACCAGACGCTGCGGGAGCTTCGACATCGCGTCGCGCTCGCTGAGGTCCCTGCCGGCGAGCGCCTCGAGCGTCAAGAGCGCGCTGGCGATGCCGTCGCCGGTGCGGTTGAAGCCCATCTCGATGATGTGGCCGGACTGCTCGCCGCCGAGCGTCCAGCCGCGCGCACGCAGCTCCTCGAGCACGTAGCGATCGCCCACCTGGGTGGTGCCGACGAGGACCCCGGCACGCTCCATCGCGGAGTGGAAGCCGTAGTTGGTCATCACCGTCACGGCGACACCGTCGCCGTCCAGGCGCCCGGTGTTGCGCAGATGCAGCGTCGCCAGCGCCAACAGCTCGTCGCCGTCGACCACCACCCCGCGACGGTCTGCCGCCAGCACCCGGTCGCCGTCTCCATCGAACGCGAAACCGAGCGCGTGCTCGCCGGCAACGACTGCGCGCGCGAGCTCCTCGACGTGCGTGGAGCCGCAGCCGTCATTGATGTTGCGCCCGTCGGGCGTGTCGGCGATCACCGACACGCGCGCACCGAGCCGTCTGAATATCTCGGGCGCCACCTGGTAGGTGGCGCCGTTGGCGCAGTCCAGCAGCACGTCGACGCCGTGCAGGTCGAGCTCGCGAAAGCGCGTGTGCAGCTCGCGCAGGTAGTCCTCGGGCGCACCACGCAACTCGCGGATACGCCCGATCGCCGGCGCGGCGCCGCCGGCGCCCTCGAGCGGCTCGAGCGGCTCGAGCTCACGCTCGATCGCCAACTCGGACTCGTCGGAGAGCTTGTAGCCGTCGCCGGCGAAGAACTTGATCCCGTTGTCGCGATACGGATTGTGCGAGGCCGACAGCACGACGGCGAGGTCGAAGTCGTAGCGGCCGACGAGCAGCGGCGCCGCCGGGGTCGGCAGCACGCCGCCGAGTAGCGCGTCACCGCCGGCCGCGCTGATCCCCGCGGCGAGCGCTGCCTGCAGCATCTCACCCGACTCGCGCGTATCGCGCACGACCAGCACCTGCGGGCGCTCCACGCCGGTGTTGCGGGTCGCGGCGCGCCCGAGCGCGAGCGCGAGCTCGGCGGTCAGGAACTCGCCGGCGACGCCGCGAACGCCGTCGGTCCCGAACAGCTTGCGCGTCATACCGGTGCGTGGGGCACGAAGCGCTCCGGCGCTAGCGCTTGGAGAACTGCGGACGCTTGCGCGCCTTCTTGAGGCCTGCCTTCTTGCGCTCCTTGGCGCGCGAGTCGCGCGTCAGGAAGCCTCTGCGCTTGAGCTCGCCGCGCAGGTTCGGGTCTGCCTCGAGCAATGCGCGCGAGACGCCGTGGCGCAGCGCGCCGGCCTGCGCTGAGATGCCGCCGCCGTGCAGCCGCGCGACGACGTCCATGCGGTCCTGGTAGCCGACCGTCTCCAGGGGCTGGCGGATGTTGCGCTGCAACGTCAGCCGCGGGAAGTGCTCCTCGAGTGTGCGCCCGTTGACGAGGTAGCTGCCAGTGCCGGGACGCAGCGTGACACGCGCGATCGCCGACTTGCGCTTGCCGGTGGCGCGGTAGCGGGCTCCGGAGGCCAGGTCGATGGCGGCGGTCGCGATCGGCTCGGTGAGCACCTCCTCGCGCTCGTCCTCCTCGCCGTGTGAGTCCTCGCTGTCGTCCTCCGCGGCGTAGGGGTCAACGGCGTAGGTGTCCTCGTAGCCCTCGCTGCGACCCAGCGGGTCGACGCCCTCGGGCACGATGTCGACCTCGAGGTGGGCGCCCGGCACAGTAGGTTTCTCGCGCGGTGCGGCCTCCTCCTCGTCCTCCTGCGCGTCTGAGTCCTGAGCCTGCGCCGGCTGCTGCTGGGCCTGAGGGGCCTCCGCTGTCGCGTCCGCGGCCTGCGGGGCCTCCGCTGCCGCATCCGCGGCCTGGGGGCCCGATGCGGGCTCGCTGCTGTCTGGCACCTGCGTCTGCGTATCCGGCGTCGCCTCAGCGTCCGGCTGGACCTCCTCGGCGTTCTCAGGCTGCTCGGCGTCTGCCATCAGGCCTCAATCTCCAGGGGTTGCGGTTTCTGCGCCACATGCGGATGCTCGGGCCCGGCGTAGATCTTCAGCTTCGTGATCTGCTTGCGGGCGAGGCGATTGCGGGGCATCATCCCCTTGACGGCCAGCCTGATGATGTCCTCAGGGCGCTTCGCGAGCATCTCCTCGAACGTACGCGAGCGCAGGCCACCGGGGTAGCCCGAGTGGCGGTAGTAGCGCTTGTCCTTGCGCTTGTTGCCGGTGACGTGGATCTTCTCCGCGTTGACCACCACCACGAAGTCGCCGGTGTCGATGTGCGGCGTGTACTCGGGCTTGCGCTTACCGCGCAGCACATCCGCAATCTGCGTCGCCAGACGCCCGAGCGTCTTGCCGTTGGCGTCTACCAACAGCCAGTTGCGCTCGCGGTCGGTCGGCTTCGCTACGTAGGTCTTTGCGGAGGGGGCCATGGCGTGAAAAAGGCCACGCGTCAGCGCGGCGGAGCGGACAGCATAGCTAACACCTGAACTCAAGTCGCGTCGTAAACGACGGTCACTCCCACTCGATCGTGCCCGGCGGCTTGCTGGTGATGTCGAGCACGACGCGGTTGACCTCGCGCAGCTCGTTGATCATGCGTGAGGCGACCGTCTCGAGCAGGTCGTAGGGCAGGCGCGCCCAGTCGGCGGTCATCGCGTCGTCGCTGGTGACCGCGCGCACGACGACCACGTACCCGTAGGTGCGCTCGTCGCCCTGCACGCCGACGGTGCGAACGTCCGGGAGCACGCAGAAGGACTGCCACAACTCGCGGTACAGGCCCGCCTTGCGGATCTCCTCTTGGAGGATGTGGTCGGCCTCGCGCAGCACGTCCAGGCGCTCCTTGGTGGCTTCTCCGCCGACGACCCGGATCGCGAGCCCGGGCCCTGGGAAGGGCTGGCGCCAGACGAGCCGCTCGGGTAGGCCGAGCTCGGCCCCGACCGCGCGGACCTCGTCCTTGAACAGCGCGCGCAGCGGCTCGACGAGCTCGAACTGCAGGTCATCGGGCAGCCCGCCGACGTTGTGGTGGGACTTGATCGTCGCTGCGCCGGTGCCACCGCCAGACTCGATCACATCCGAGTAGAGCGTCCCCTGCACGAGGAAGCGGGCGGGGTGGGCGTCCTCAGAATCACTGCCGCTCGCGTCTGCGAGCTTTCCGGCCTCCTCCTCGAACACGCGGATGAACTCTGCGCCGATCGCCTTGCGCTTGGCCTCCGGGTCGCTGACTCCCTTGAGCTTGTCGAGGAACCGCGTCTCGGCGTCGACCGCCACGAGCGGCACCTTGAAGGTGTCGCGAAAGGTTTTGACCACCTGCTCGCCCTCTTCCTTGCGCATCAGCCCGTGGTCGACGAACACGCACGTCAGCTGCTCGCCGACGGCGCGGTGCACCAGCAGCGCCGCCACGGAGGAGTCGACACCACCGGAGAGCCCGCAGATCACGCTCCCCTCCCCCACCTGCTCGCGGATCCGTCGAACCTGTTCCTCGACGATCGACGCCGGCGACCACGTCAGCTCGCACCCGCAGATCTCCGTCAGAAAGCGCGTCAGGATGTCCTGTCCGTACGGGGTGTGGACGACCTCTGGGTGAAACTGGATGCCGTAGATGCCGCGTTCGGTTGACTCGACGGCGGCGACCGGCGAGCTGCTCGACGACGCGAGCGCGGTGAAGCCCGCGGGCGCCTCGTACACGGTGTCGCGGTGGGACATCCAGCACGTCTGCTCGCGTGGCAGGCCGGCAAGCAGCACGCCGGTCTCGGAGACGTGCAGGTCAGAGCGGCCGAACTCGCCGACCTCGGCCTGCTCGACGCGCCCGCCGAGCGTGTGCACCAGCAGCTGCATCCCGTAACAGATGCCCATCACCGGCACCCCGAGCTCCAGCAGGCCGAGCTCGAGCGGCGGTGCTCCGTCGGCATACACCGACGCCGGCCCGCCCGAGAGGATGATCCCGCGCGGTTTGCGCGCCGCGACCTCCTCGAGCGAGACGTGGTGGGGCAGCAGCTCGCTGAACACGCCGCAGTCGCGCACCCGGCGGGCGATCAGCTGCGAGTACTGCCCGCCGTAGTCGAGCACCACGATCTCGTCGGTCTTCGTCGGCGACGCCGACGGCGCCCGAGCTGGCGCTGTCTGACCATCACGATGCGCCGCGACGGGCGTGCCTGTCGCCTGCTCGACCGCCGGCTCGGGCGCCGTGGCGGCGAGCTCAGTCATCGACGAGGGCGGCTACCTTCCCGTTGGTCGCGCCCATGCCGACACCCTGGTCGCGCTGCAACGCCTTGCCCTCGGTCTGCAACGACGGCGCTACGACGACCTCGGCGCGGTTGAACTCGGCGAGGTCCTTGTGGCCACAGGTCGCCATCGAGGTGCGCAGGCCGCCGAACAGGTTGAACGTGCCGTCGTTCTCACGCGCCGGCCCGACGAGGATCTCTTCGAGCGTCCCGTTCTGGGTGGTGGCCACGCGCGCGCCGCGCGGGAGGCTCGGATGGAAGGTCGCCATCCCCCAGTGAAAGCCACGGCCCGGAGCCTCATATGCGCGGGCGAGCGGCGAGCCGATCATCACCGCGTCGGCGCCCAGGGCGATCGCCTTGGACACGTCGCCGCCGTTGCGCATGCCCCCGTCGGCGATCACCTGGCAGTACTCCCCGGTCTCGAGCATGTGCGTCGAGCGTGCGTGCGCGACGTCGGCGATCGCCGTCGCCTGCGGCACACCGATGCCCAGCACGCCGCGCGTCGTGCACGCGGCCCCCGGCCCCACGCCCACCAGCACGCCCGCGGCTCCGGTGCGCATCAGGTGCAGGCCCGTGTGGTAGGAGGCGCAGCCGCCGACCACCACCGGCACTTCGAGGCTCGGGATGAACTCCTTCAGGTTCAGCGGCTCGGAGACGGTCGAAACGTGTTCGCCGGAGACGACGGTCCCCTGGATCACGAGCACGTCGAGACCGGCATCCATCGCGATCTCGTGGTAGTCGAGCACGCGCTGGGGCGTCAGTGAGGCGGCAACGACGACTTTCTGCTCCTTGATCTCGCGAATCCGCTGCGCGATCAGCTCCGGCTTGACGGGCTCGCGATAGATCTCCTGCATCTCGCGCGTGGCGAGGTCCTTCGGCAGCAACGCGATCCGCTCGAGCTGCTCCTCGGCGTCCTCATAGCGCGTGAAGATGCCCTCGAGGTTGAGCACCGCAAGGCCGCCGAGACGGCCGATGATGCCGGCACTCTCCGGCGAGACGACGCCGTCCATCGCCGAGGCGAGCATCGGCAGCTCGAACTGATAGGGCCCGAGCTTCCAGGAGATGTCGATGTCGTCGGGGTCGCGCGTGCGCCGCGAGGGCACGATCGCGATGTCGTCGAAGCCGTAGGCCCGACGGCCCTTCTTGCCGCGTCCAATCTCTATCTCCATCGCTGCATCCTCGCATTCCTGGCGGACACCCCGTCACTGCAAACGGGCCACTTCACCCCGCGCCCGGCGGCGCCGGAGGGGCTCCGAAGGGGCACCTTCGGGGCTTGTGGGCAGCGCGGCTCAACTGTCGCTGAGCATAGCAATCGCCTCCCTGGCGCTAATGCCCTTGGATATGCTCGAATGACATGAACGACGGGATCCACACACGCTATGAGCCCGACGCGATCGAGACGCGTCGCCAGGCGGCGTGGCGCGAGCGCGGTGCGTTCAAGACGCCGCCACTGATCGGCGAGCAGGCCCCGATCTACATCAAGCCCTCGGCGCCGTTCACCTCGGGGAACATCCACATCGGGCACGTGCGCAGCTACTCGATCGGCGACGCCTACGCACGCTTCCGTCGCGCGCGCGGAGACGCCGTCCTGTTCGCGTTCGGATTCGACGCGTTCGGCCTGCCGGCCGAGCTCGGCGCGATCGCCGGCGGCGAGCCGCCGAGCGAGTGGGTCAGCCGCTGCGCCGAGCACATGGCCGGTCAGCTGCAGCGCCTGGGCTTCTCGTTCGACTGGGAGCGCTCGTTCCTGAGCTCCGACCCGATCATGTACCGCTGGTCGCAGTGGCTGTTCCTGACGCTGCTCGACGCCGGCCTGATCTACCGCGGCACCGCGAACGTCGATTGGTGCGACACCTGCCACACGACGCTCGCGTCGATCCAGGTCGAGCCCGGTGGGACGTGCTGGCGCTGTCACGGGCCGGTGCGCCTGATCCAGCTGCCGCAGTGGTTCCTGCGGATCAGCGCCTACACAGAGGAGAACGATGGCCGTCTGGCCGAGCTCGCCGCCGGCGGCAAATGGGACAACGTCGCGCTCGCCTCCCAGGAGATCGTGCTCGGCCGCGTCGACGGCGTCGAGCTCGACCTGCAGAGCCCGGACGGCGAGCAGCTGACCGTGTTCACCCCGCACGCGGACGCGCTCGCGGACGCGCGCTTCGTGCTCATGTCCCCTCGCCACCCCGAGGCGGACGCGTGGGCCTTGGCGCCTGACGTCAGCGAGAAGCTCGAGCAGCTGCGGTCAGGAGGCTGGGAGCGCAGCTCTCGCGAGGCGGAGACGATCCCGGTGATCGATACCGGCCGCGTGCTCACCGTCCCCGACGGATCGACGCTGCCGGTGCTTGTCTCACCGCTCGTCGACTCGCGCTTCGGGCCGACCGTCGTATTCGGCATCCCCTCGCGCGACCGCACCGACGAGGTGATCGCGCGCCGGCTCGGCTTCGATCTGCCCGAGGCGGCGGGCGAGCTCGACGCGAGCGAGGCGCAGGCGGGGAGCAGCGCAAACGGCGCTCGCCGCGACGACAGCGCGCCCGCCCCTCGAGGAGAGCGCCCAGCGGTGCGCTACCGGGCCTACGACTTCACGATCTCGCGCCAGCGCTCGTGGGGTACGCCGATTCCGATCGTCTACTGCGAGCAGTGCGGCACGGTGCCCGTACCACGCGAGGAGCTGCCCGTGCTGCTGCCGCTGGACCTGCGCCCGACGGGCACCGGCAACCCACTGGCGGAGCTCGACGCGTTCGTGCAGACGAGCTGCCCCTCCTGCGGCGGCCCGGCGCGGCGCGAGACCGACACGCTCGACTGCCACTTCGACGCGCTGTGGCTGTGGATCCCCGCGACCGTCCCCCCGGAGGAGCGCGAGCGCTCGCTCGAGGAGATCTTCGCGCTTGCGGATCTACGCCAGTGGCTCCCCTCCGAGCGCCTGGTCGCGGGATCAGACAGCGGCAACTTCGTCTTCGACCAGCGCATCATCACCAAGGCGCTGCGCGATATCGGCCCGTTGGCGTTCCTCGGAGACGGCGAGCCGTTCGCCGGCTGCCTGTTTCACGAGATGGTCACGGCGGATGGACGCAAGATGAGCAAGCATCTGGGCAACGTGGTCGACCCCGACGAGCTCGTCGCGCGCTATGGCGCCGACACCGTGAGGTTGGCCGTACTGTATGCGGCGAGCCCGCAGAAGTCGCTGAACTGGAGTGACTCGGCGGTGTTGCGCTGCAGCAGGTTCCTGACGCAGGTGTGGGAGTACTCGCACGCGATGATCGCTCGCCAGGCAGCCGCGGGCGCCGAGGGGAAGCGGCCGGCGGTGGCTCTCGGGGTGGCGGACGGCGAGGGGCCCGTGAGAGACAACACCGAGCACCTGCGCTTGAAACTGTCGCAGTGGTGCGAGGCTGGTGTGGGACGTATCACCATGGACATGGAGAGCCTGGAAATGCACAGTGCTGTACGCAACGTGATGCGGTTGTTCGACCGCATCAAGGACTTCGAGAAACGGGTCGTGGCGCGCGAGGGAGAGCTCAGCGGCGCCAACGTCGACGCGCTCGTCGAGGCGCTCGGTGTGCTCGCCCAGGTGCTCGGGCCGCTGGCGCCGCACCTCGGCGAGGAGCTGTGGATCGCCTTCGGTCACGATGTGCGCTCCGCACAGACGCCGTGGCCGGGCGTATCGTTGCCGGTGCACGCATGAGCACGCATACTGCACAGGGTCCTGCCCAGGCGTCCAGGCAGCGGACGCGCTCGTGCGCGACCGCCCTCGTCTGCCACCGCTGCGACCACAGCTATCCGCTCGAGGACGCGATTTTCGCGTGTCCTGACTGTGGCAAGGGTCTCGACGTCGTCTACGACTACGAGCTCGCCGCGCGCCACTTCAGCGAGGTGCCGAGCGCACAGCGTCCCCAGAACATCTGGCACTTCGAGGAGCTGCTGCCGATCGTGGACGCCTCGGCGCAGGCTCGCGTCGGACGCCACTCCGGCTACACGCCGTTGATCCGCGCAGACCGGCTCGGCGCTGAGCTCGGTCTCAGCAACCTGTATCTGAAGGACGACTCGAGCAACCGGCCGAGCCTCTCCTACAAGGACCGCGTCGTTTCGATGTCGGTCGCGCGGCTGCTCGAGCGCGGCGGGACCGAGATCGGGTGCGTCTCCACCGGCAACGTCGGCACGGCTGTCGCCTCGTTGGCCGCCAAGGCAGGAGTGGACGCCTACGTCTTCTACCCGAACCGCCTCGAGGACACGAAGGCGCGCGCATGCATGGCGCTCGGCGCGAAGGTCTGCCAGGTCGAGGGCAACTACGACGAAGCCAACAAGCGCTGCCGTGAACTGGCTGAAAGCACGGGCATGGACTTCGCCAACATCACGCTGCGGCCGTTCTACGCCGAGGGCGCGAAGACGGCGGCGTTCGAGATCGTCGAGCAGCTCGAGTGGCAGGCGCCCGACCACATCGTCACCGCGGCCGCCGGCGGCACCCTGTCCTCGCGTCTGCACAAGGGGCTGCTCGAGCTGCAGCTGCTGGAGCTCGCCGAGACGGACACGACCCGCATCCACATCGCCCAGCCGAGCGGCTGCAACCCGATCGCCACGGCGATCGTCGCCGAGGAGGCGGAGATCCACGCCGTGACACCCGAGACGGCAGCGCATTCGCTGGCGATCGGCAACCCGGGCGACGGGTACCTTGTTATCGATGCGGTGCTGAAACGCGGCGGCACCGGCGGCTTTGCGAGCGATCCGGAAATCTTTGCGGGCATCGACCTGCTCGCCGCGACCGAGGGCCTGCTCACCGAGCCGGCCGGAGGCACCACGGTCGCGGTCCTCGAGAAACTCGCCGCCGCCGGCCGCTTCGCGCCGGATGATGTCGTCGTCGCGATCATCACCGGAAACGGGCTGAAGACGCTCGACGATCACCCGCAGAAGCCGTGGCCGGCAAAGGTCGACTGTGAGCTCGAAGCGATGACCGCGGCGCTGGGCGAGCTCAAGCGCGGCGGCACGCTCGTCGACAGCGCGCGCGAACAGCTGCACATCTAGCGCCCGTCGTGACAGCCCGCCGGCGGCGGGGTGGGTATAAACAGGCAGAAGATGGCAAGTCCATTCGCATCGCCGCAGGAGTTCCACGACGTGATCGACCGGCTGTTCCGGATTATGAGCGAGGATCCGGAGATCGGCCCGAAGCTGCGCGCGGCGGACGTGCCGCGCCGGTTCGAGTTCGAGGACGTCGATCTGGTCTTGAACGTGCGCTCCGGCCGACCCGACGAGCAGTCCAACCTCGCGTGGGAGTGGAGCGATGAGGTCGGCTGGTCACCCAAGGTGCGGATGACGATGTCCTCCAAGACAGCCAATCGCCTCTTCCAGGGCCGCGAAAACTTCGCCTACGCGGTCGCGCGACGCCGCGTCAGGACCGGTGGCGATCTCAAAGCGGCGCTCGAGCTGATCTCGATCACCAAGCCGATCCACGAGCGCTACCGCAACTTCGTCACAGAGGAGTACCCCCATCTGCGGGCCTGAGCGCTAGTCGAACGGCTGCAGTCCGCTGGCGATGCTCGCTTCGAGCTCGAGCGCTCTGTCGGGGCCGGCGAAGACCACGCCTGCGGCGGCGCGTGGTTCACCCGAGGCGCGATACAGCTCGCTGTCAGAGGCGGGCTCCGCGGCGCACGGCACTTCCGTGTTGCCGCCGGCCATGAAGCCGTAGTAGAAGACGTGCGTCGGCGCGATCGCCGGGATCAGGTCGTCGACGAGGTAGGAGGCGTCAGCCGCCTGCTGCGCTTCGCCGAGCACTTGACCGTGCGCGCAGTAATACGCTCCGATCTCGGTAAACCAGACCTGAGAGTCTGCGCCGTGGTCGGGCAGCGCCTGCTCGAAGCTCAGGACCGGCGCGTCGCTGTGCGACCTCATCGATCGGTACGGGTGGATGCCCCAGATCCCCGGCGAGAACGACAGCGCGCCGATGTAGGCGTGCTCGTAGCTCGGTAGCGACGGAGTATCTTCGAAGTCCCCCGCGATCAGCCGGCATCCGCGCTGGTTGCACACCGGCTGGGCCCAGTCCGCGATTTCGGCGGCTCTCGCAGCGGGCTCGTTGCCTTGGTTGTTCGGCTCGTTCCACGCCTCGACGTAGGCGATGGGCGCCTGGAGACGGTCTGCCTGTCCGAGGAGCCGCTCGAGTTCGCGTTGATATTTGCCTGCCGCGTCTGGATGGACGCCGTTGTAACTGGTGAGCGCGAGCACTGGCGCGAGGCCGAGACTACGGACGTCCTCGAGCCACGCTTCGAACCGTTCCCGGTAGTCACCATCCGCGTTCGCACCGTTGCTCGCTTCAGCCATTGCGTCCCACTGCACGACGTAGCGGGCGAAGGCGATCTGACCGGTCCAACTGGCACGGAAGAAGCTCGCGAACGAGCTGTCGGCGAACGAGCCGTTCCATGCCGGGAGACTCTGATCGGAGATGCCGTCGACGTAGCTCGTCCCGGCCTCGGCGGCGGCGGACGACAGAACGAGGCAGACGATGAGCACGAGCACGCCCCGCCCCAGAGCGCTCGATGCTCGGAGTGCGCGGATCAACGTCAGTCGGCTGCGCTCAGCGTGAGCCAATGCCTCGAACATAGAGAAGCCCCGCCGGGGCGGGGCTTCTCCTTAGCAGATCGATAAGCCGGATTCTGTCGTTGAGCAGCCATCCATCTAAGCGGCCTACCTGGACCTCGGCGGGTCACCTGCAAACGGTCCCGTTTGGCCTTGCATCGGGTGGGGTTTGCCCAGCCGCCGCGTCACCGCAGCGCTGGTGCGCTCTTACCGCACCATTTCACCCTTGCCGGCCCGCCGTTCACGTGGGACGGCGGACGTAGGCGGTTTGTTTCTGTGGCACTTTCCCGCGGGTTTCCCCGGGTCGATCCCTCGACCACCCTGCCCTTTGATG
>DATHOH010000062.1:0-21713 GCA_035485155.1 Solirubrobacteraceae bacterium | reverse complement strand
CAGCCCAAACGGCGAAAACGTGTTCCTACTCACCTCCGAACTACTCGGCGACAACAACGGCGACATCAGCCTCTTCGACGCCCACACCAACGGCGGCTACCCAGAAACACCCACACCGGCACCGTGCGGCGAAGCAGACTGCGCGCCGCCGGCCGCCCCACCGATGTTCTCGACGCCCGCGAGCGTGACGTTCTCCGGCCCCGGCAACCCGCCGCTGCCGCCGTCGATCATCGGCCCCCCCAAGCCCAAGACGGCTGCTCAGATCAGGGCCGAACAGCTGGCAAAGGCGCTGAAGGCGTGCCGCAGCAAACACGTCGAGCGCAAGCGCCGCTCGTGCGAATCAAGTGCCCGGAAGCGATACGCCCCCGTGAAGGCCAAGAAGCCGGCGAAGCCCAAGCCGAAGCCGAAGCGAAAGGACACGCGATGAGCATCGGCACGCCCGGCACGGCTGTGCGCATGCTGACGGTTGCGCTTCTGTCGCTGCTTGTCAGTGCGATCGTGAGCACATCGGCGTCCGCGAAGGTCGTGCACCACGTCGAAGCGAGCTTCACGGGGGCGCAAGCCCCGGACGGGCCGCTCGGTCTGTCCCTGCTGAGCGACGCGATCGATGACTCCGGTGGTCTCTCGCAAGGGGATGTGTACGTCCTGGAAGCCGACAACGAAACGCTTGGTCAGGGCGTCGTGGACAAGTTCGGCAAAACCGGCGTCTACGCGGGTGTGCAGCTCACGGGCGACGAGCAGGGCGCCTTCGAATTTGGCCCCTTTGGCTCGGGGCTCGCGGTGGACAGCTCGCTGTCGCTGAACAGCGGCGACGTGTATGTCGCCGACACGGGGCGTCACGTGGTCGATCGCTTCACCGAAAACGGCACGTTCGTGTGCCAGATCGCAGGCGCCGAAACCGAAGCCGATGACCCCTCCGCCACCGAGTGCGACGCCGCCGGCAGCGGACTGAGCGGTGCGATCGAACCCGCGGGCTTGGCGGTCGACTCGAGTGGCGAGGTGTACGTCGCGGACAACGCCGACGCGGTGATCGACGAGCTCGGACCCGAAGGGCGCCTGCTGCGCACGATCGAAAGCGAAGAACATCTCTCGCATGAAATGACGACGATCGCGCTGGACGCCAGCGGCGATCTCTACGTGAACAACTTCGCGGGCAGCGTGGTCGAGCTGGGTGCGGCATCCGCCGAATTCGTGCAGGACCTCGGCAGCTTCACGTTCGGGGTCGCGGTCGATCGCACGAGCATCCCCAACCGCGTGTACGTGGACGAAGGCCAGGCGATCCAGGAATACGAACCGTCGGGGACGCTGCGCAGCAGCGTAACGCTGCCCGGCACCTTCTGGCCGGGACTGGCGGTCGACGAAACGACGCACGGGCTGTACGCGGCCTCGGCGCAGTTCGTCGGCGGGACACCCGAAGGAGTCGACATCGTCGGTCCGGGGGAGATCGTGCCGAACGTCGCGACCGAACCGGCCACCGGGGTCGACATGACGACGGCGACGCTCAACGGGGTCGTGGAACCCGACGCCGTGGATGGTGGCGGGAATGTCACCTCGTGCGCGTTCGAATACGTCACCGAAACACAGTTCCAGGAACACCCGGGCAACCACTACGAAGGCGCCGCGACGGCCGCGTGTGAACCAGCGACGCCATACGGCGCTTCGCAGGACGTGACCGCGAAAGTCACGCTCTTGCCGAGCACGACCTACCACTTCCGCGTGCAGGCGGCGGATGCTGAAGGCGCCAACAACGGTGAAGGAGAAGCCAAACCCGAAGCAGCGCTGACGACATCCGGAGCGCCCGCGGTGGTCTCCGAGTCGGCGACGGCGACGACACGGTCAGCGACGCTGAGCGCACGGATCGATCCCTTCGGGCTCGCCACGACATGCGAAGCGCAGGTCGTCGGCGAAGCCGAATTCGCGAGATCGGGATATGCGAACGCCACGACCTTCGCGTGCCCACAGGCGCTGCAGGCGGGCTTCGCCGCGGAGAGCGTGAGCATCGTCGTGAACGGGCTGAGCGTGGACACGACCTACCACTACCGCTTCATCGCCGGCAATGCGGCCGGCCCGACGAACGGCGCGGACGAGACGTTCGCTACGTTCGGGCTGCAGTCGTTCACCATGGAAACGCTCGGCCCGGGAGGAAAAATCGGCCCACAGGGATACGAAGGTCCTTCCTACACCCAGGCGGGGGGGCACCCGTATGTGCTGCGTACGAGCTTCGCGCTGAGTACGAGCGGTGGCGGAGCGGAGGCGAACGTCAAGGACACCGAAACGCAGCTTCCGGCCGGCCTGATCGGCAACCCGACAGCGGTGGCGCGCTGCACGCGCGAACAGCTGACCTACCAGCAGTGCCCAGGTGCGGCGCAGGTCGGGATCATCACCCTGCGGCTGAGCCACGGTGCGTTCGAACACGAACCGCTGTACAACCTCGTGCCGCCAGAAGGCGTGCCGGCGGAGTTCGGTGTGCGCTTCAACACGTACACCAACGTCTACATCGATTCGAACGTGCGCACGGGCGGCGACTACGGCGTGACCGCGCGCGTGACGGAAGCGTCTGCCGCCGCGGGCGTCGTCGGAGCCACGGTTGAACTGTGGGGCGTGCCCGCCGCCGAAAGCCACGACGCCCAGCGCGCATGCCCCGTTCCGGGTTTCAGCAAAGAGCAAGCCCCGTGCTCGGCCGGGGTCGCGCCGACCCCCTTCGTGCGCGAGCCGACCTCGTGCGCCGGCCAGCTGCACGCGAGCATGAGCGTGGATTCGTGGCAGGACCCGGGGGCGTTCGTGTCGCGCACGACCACGATGCCGGCGCTCACCGGCTGCGAACTGCCCGACTTCACCCCGTCGCTGTCGCTCGCGCCGTCAACGAGCGAAGCCGACTCGCCGTCGGGGCTCGCGCTGGAATTGAAGCTGCCCCAGGACCAGGGCCCGGAAGGCGTGGGCGAGTCCGACCTGAGGAGCAGCACCGTGGCGCTGCCCGCCGGCATGTCGGCGAACCCCTCGGCCGCCGCCGGTCTGCAGGCATGCTCGCCGGCGCAGATCGGGCTCGACGACGACAGCGAACCATCGTGCCCGGAAGCGTCGAAGATCGGCACCGTGGAAATCGAAACGCCGCTGCTCTCGCAGATCGTGGAGGGCTCGGTGTACGTCGCCGAACAGAGCAACAATCCCTTCGGCTCGCTGCTCGCGATCTACCTCGTCGCGGACGCCGACGGCGCGCTCGTGAAGCTCGCCGGCCACGTCGAAGCCAACCAGGAAACGGGGCAGTTGACGACGAGCTTCGAAAACCTGCCGCAGCTGCCGTTCAGCGAGCTGCGCCTGCACCTGTTCGGCGGGCCGCGCGGCGCGCTCGCGACGCCGGAAGCCTGCGGCGGCTACGCCGCGGCGAGCGCGTGGGGGCCGTGGAGCGCGATCGCGCCGGTGAGCCTCGCGAGCCCGTTCTCGATCTCCTCGGGGTGCGTGGTCGGCTTCCGCCCGAGCTTCGTCGCCGGCGTGAGCAACACGCAGGCTGGCTCGTACTCGCCGCTCGTGCTGTCGTTCTCGCGTGCGGACGACGAACAGCCGCCGTCGGGCTTGAGCGTGACGCTGCCGCCGGGGCTCCTCGCGCGGATCGCGGGCGTGCCGTTGTGCCCTGAAGCCGAGGCGAACGCGGGCGACTGCCCCGAAGCGTCGCAGATCGGCACCGTGCTGGCGGGATCGGGCGCCGGGCCGAGCCCGATCTCGCTGCCCGGCAGGATCTACCTCACCGGCCCGTACAAGGGTGCGCCCTACGGCGAGTCGGTGGTCGTGCCGGCGATCGCCGGTCCGTACAACCTCGGCGACGTGATCGTACGCGGCGCGATCCGCATCGACCCCGCGACAGCGCAGGCGACGGTCGTCTCCGACTCCTTCCCCACGATCCTGCAGGGCATCCCGGTGAGGCTGCGCTCCGTCCAGGTGACGATCGACAGGGCCCAGTTCACGTTCGCGCCGACCTCCTGCGAACACCTCTCGGTCACGGGCACGCTGCTCTCCACCGGCGGGCTGACGGACGCCGTCTCCTCCCCCATCCAGGCCAGCGGCTGCGGCGAACTGTCCTTCCACCCCACGTTCGCCGCGGCGGTAAAAGGGCCGGGAACGAAACTCGACGGTGTCGGCTTCGAAGTGCGCGTCTCAGCCCGGCAGGGACCGGTGAGCCCTGGCGGTCACACGGAAGCCAACATCCGCAAGGTCGACACCGCGCTCCCGCTCAAGCTCCCGAGCCGCCTGGAAACGCTGCAGCGGGCGTGTACCGAACAGCAGTTCGCGGCGAACCCGGCAGCTTGCCCGGCAGCCTCGCGCGTCGGCACCGCGCTCGTGCGCACGCCGGTGCTGCCCGATCCGCTGAGCGGCCCCGTCTACCTCGTCAGCCATGCAGCCGAGGCGTTCCCCGACCTCGTGATCGTCCTGCAGGGCGACAACGTGACGATCACGCTCACCGGCCACACGCAGATCAAGCACGGGATCACCTACTCGCGCTTCGAAAGCATCCCGGACGCGCCGGTCTCGAGCTTCCAGCTCACGCTTCCGGCCGGCCGCTACTCGATCCTCGCCGGGAACGAGCTCTGCGCACCGACTGACACCATCAAGCTGCACAAGCGCATCACGCGCCGCGTCCACGGGCGCACGATCCACACGACGCGCACGATCACGCAGCACGTCCCCGCCCCGCTCGAGATGCCGACCGAAATCGTCGGCCAGAACGACCTCGTGATCACACAGACGACGCGTGTCGCGCTCAGCGGCTGTCAGAAGGCCGGATCCGCGGCAGCGCATCCGCGCAAGAACCGCCGCTAGCACCGTCGCCAGCGTCGTGTGCGCTGATGGGCGCGAGATCGGCCGTCCCGACCGCCCTGGCAATAGGAAACAAAAAACGTCGGAAACACTGGTGGTGATTAGCTTGACATGTGGTCTGTGGACGTGTCAGATTCTCCACCGGATCTAGCGGTGGCGCGACTGCGACGCGGCGGGGTCCCGCCGTCACGCGCGCTTGGCGGGCATGACGGTGCATCCAAGCAACCAACCAGGAGGAGTTAGCCGTGAAACGATTCAACGTAGTTGCGATGGCCGTCATGGCCGTACTCGCGATGGGCGCGCTCACCGCGACCACCGCGTTCGCCGCCGTGCCGGAATTCTCGCCCGCGACGAACAAAGGCACCTCGACGAACAAAAACAAAACGAAGTTCACCGAAAAAAGCGGTATCGCCGCGGTCGAATGTACGGGAAGTGAAGGCACGAGCGCAATCGAAAGTGCCAAATTAGGTAAATTCGAAGAGACGTACACCGGCTGCACCGCGCTGCTGTCTGGCAAATGCACTGGCTTAAATGTCAAGGACACAACCGCAGGCCACATCACGGTGGAAGGTGAATTCCACCTCCGGTTCTTAAAGAACAAGGAAAACGAAAAAACGAGCGCAGCTCTTATTTTCTTAATTCCCCAGACGCACTTCGAGTGCGAAAAAACCGTCGTGTTAATCTTAGTGCACGGCTGTGTTGCTGGTGCCGTCACGCCGCTTAGCACGAAAACAAAACTCTTCACCGTCGAACTGAAACAGACCGGCGGCGTTGAGGTCATCAAAGAAGTAGAGAACGAAGCAGGCACCGGTAACGAAACCTGCGTGCTGAAATCAGAGAAAAACGGCGAAGCCGAAAAGGAAGCCGGCCAGGAACAAAAAGACGAAATCGTCGAGGAAAAAGAAGGCGAAATCATCACCTAGCAGGCGAGCTCAGCGATTACCTAGCAGATGAGGTGATCGCCTAGCATTTCTCCATGAGCGGAGATGTGGGTTGTGCGGGGCGCGTGGCGTCCCGCACAACCGCAGCTTTGGGGCGCGGCAGCTATCGACAAGCGAATCGAGGGATGGAGGGCAGCAAGCTGATGACCAGGCTAAGGAAGCTCGCGTTGGCCGCAGTGGCCGTGACGGTAGCCGCGACGCTCGGCGGCTGCGGCAGCAGCGGCAGCGGCAGCGGCGGCATTCCCAACAACGCAGTCGCGGTCGTGGGCGGTACGCCGATCACGAAGGCGGCGCTGCGCCATTGGACCTCCGTGCAGCTCGCGACCAACTACGAGCTCGATCCGCAAACGCCGCTGCCCGCGGGTGTCGTATACGAACCGTCGAACTATGCCCCGTGCGTCGCGCGCTTACGAGCCAGCGCGCGCGAAGCGAGCGCTGGCGTGGCGCTGACCTCCGCACAGCTCTCGGCGGCGCTCAGCAAAGGCAGCTTCAACGTCAGCCGGCACGCTGCGAAGAAGGCGAAGGCGCGCACGCCCGCGCCGAGCACGGCGCAGCTGGAACGCAAGTGCGCCGAGAACTACCAAGCCGTCGAACGGCACATCCTCAACGTGTTGATCGTCTTTCAGTGGGACATTCAGGAAGCCGAAGCCGACGGTTTGAACCCAACGGAAGCCGAAGTGCGAAAGGAATTCGCTCGCTTCAGCCGCGAACACTACCCCCAGCCGGGGGAGCTGCAGCGGCTGCTCACGTACACCGGCGAACGCTACTCCGACGATCTCATGCGCATGCGCATGGACCTGATCGGCATTCGCGTCGCCGCGAGGCAGCTCGCCAAAATGGGGATCGACCCGGCCGACGTCACCGCCGCACAGAACCGCGCGTTCCTGGCGTGGTCGCACAACAGCATCAAGCGGTCGGTGGCGAAGACGAGCTGCCGCAAAGGCCACGTCGTCAACAACTGCAAGCAGTACCACGGCCCGCTGGAACCCGACCCGCGGATCTAGGGCGCTAGCCAACGTGGAAGTGGTCAGGGAAAGCGAAGCGTAGACGCCGCTTGCGCATGCACGTTCTCGGCGGCGTCCTGCAGCACGTCGAATATCGGCACGCCTGGGATCGCGTCGGCCAGCCGCGCGCGCAGCTCCCCCGACTCGAAGGTGTGCGACTGCGGTGCGACCGGGTTGACGGTGAGCGCTGCGAGCGCCGTGCGCGAGAGCGCGCGCAGGTGCACGCCTCGGCGCGCGTACCAGCCGGGCCCGTGTCTCCACAGGAACACGCGCGTGGGGTCCGCGACCACGAGCGTCATCTCGCGGTCGTGGCGGCGCAGTGACGGCAGCAGGCTGTCCAGGAAGCGTTCCGGCAGCGCCCCGTCTACGAGCAATCGGCGCGCCTCGGGGTTCGCGTCGAGCAGCTCCGCGACCTGCTCCGCCCCGGCCGTGAGGGCAAAGCGCGGCGGCAGCGCCACCGGCTCGGAGTGCTCAGATCCATCAGGTGGCGGCAGGCGCACGAGCTCCACCGCGTCGCGTGTCTGCGCGACGACCTGCTCGAGCTCGCGGTCGAGCACCGCGCCTGTCGCCATCACCAGCGTGTCCGAGACCTGCGGCGAGGAGGCCGCGCGGCGGTCGACCGCCCCGTCGATCAGCACCTGCTCGGCCCCCGCGCCGAGCATCGTGTCGCTCACAGCGCGCACGTCTGCCGCCGCACTCGGGCCTGCGATCTCGATTGGCCCCGCCGCCAGCAGGCGGGCAATCAGGACACGCCCGAGCGGCGTGCGCACGCCCGTCTCCTCGACGAGCTCGTGCGCGAGGGCGCTCGCGCGCAGCAGCGCGTCTGTCGTCGCCACGAGGCTCCCCGCCGCGAGCCGCACGCGCGGCTTGGCGATCCGCGCGTCGATCGCATCGCGCTCCTCGCCGTCGCGCCCCACCGAGGTCACGCCCACAGTACGCCCTGCAGCTTCGAGCTCGCGTAGCATCGCCGTCAGCGTCACCGTCTTGCCAGTGTTCTTCGCCAGCCCCACGAGCGCGAGGCGGTGCGCGGAGGCCGTCGTCTCGGCGAGTGTCGGCACGTCAGGCGGGCGACGCCGCGCGCTCAGCCAGCTCGCGCACGATGAACGTCGCGAGGTGGTGCGGTTCGGTGCCCTTGGAGAAGCCCGCGTCGTAGCCGAGCTCCTTGGCGAGCTCGTTGGAGACCCGTGGCCCCCCGCACGCGAGGATCATCTGCCCCCGCTTGCCCTCCGCCTCGACGAGCTCGACGAGTTCGCTGAGGTTGTGCACGTGCAGGTTCTGCTGCGTGACGGTCTGCGACACCAGGATCGCGTCGGCGCCGACGTCGATCGCCCGCGCGACGAGCACGCTGTTGGGAACCTGGCTGCCGAGGTTGTGGGTGTCGAAGCAGCGGTAGCCCTCGAGGCCGTAGTGGCCGTGGTAGCCCTTCAGGTTGAGCATCGCGTCGATGCCGACGCTGTGCGTGTCAGAGCCCGTGCTCGCGCCGACCACCACGATCGGGCGGCCGATGTGCGTCGTCGCGAAGTGCTCGATCTCGTCCTCGCTCATGTACTCGATGTCGAAGCCCTCGCCCTGGAGCGCCGCGAAGTCGACGGTCTGCATGCAACGCCCGTACATGACGAAGTACGTGTAGCCCTCGGTCAGCTCCTCGTAGTGCACGACCTCGGGCTCCTCGAAGCCGATCGTGCCCGCCAGTTCGAGCGCGGCGCGACGCGCTGCCAGCGAGTACGGCACCGGCAGCGTGAAGCTCATCTGCACGAGCCCGTCGCCGAGGTGGTCGGCGTACGGTCGCACGGCGGCGAGGTCGACCTCACGCATGGCCTGCCCGTCGACGCATGGCCGGTCCGCTACGCATAGCTGGCCTCGCCGCGCGGGGTTGGACGCTCGCCGCGCATTAGCTCGACGAGCGGGTTGACGTAGCTCCCGTCGGTCTCGACGATTCCCTCGATGCCGCGTCCCTCGTCGAGCTTGCGGCTGACGTCGCCGAAGCTGGCGTCCTCGATCGCCTTGAACAGGCCGACGTCGGCGATCCGCTCGAGTAGCCGGTGGGCGCCGGCAAGCACGTCCTGCGCGCGCGTCTGGATGATGCCGCCGCGCTTGAACTCGATCTCCTCGCCGAGGTCGGCGGCGGCGTTGAACACGTAGTCGACGTTCTGGAGGCCCAGCACGCGGTCGTGGATGTGCGGCGTGAAGATGCCCTCGGTGGGCACCCCGATCGTCTGGATGCCCTGACCCGTGGCGACCGTGACGAGGTTGAACAGCGCGTCGGCGGCGTGCGTACGGAACAGGTTGCCGTCCATGTGGCGCGTCGGCGGCATGTACTTGACGGGGCAGTCGGGGAACAGCTCGCGCGTCAGCTGCGCCTGCGCCCACTCGTACAGCAGCCCGTTGCGCACGGGCACGTCGATCTCGAACGCGTCGCCGAGCGCGATCTGCGCGTCGGGCACGCCGGAGGCGAGCGCGAGCTGGTGGTTGATGAACTGCGACGCGGTGACCGACGGCGCCGCCTCGACCGCGTCGGCGGTGCGCAGGTAGTTGTCCTCGCCGGTGTTGATGACGACGCCGAAGTAGCCGTTGATCATGCGCGACACGCGCTGGTCGATCAGGCCGCGAACGATGTTGATGTCGCGATACAGGATCCCGTAGAGGGCGTCGTTGACCATGTTGTCAAAGCCCTCCCACGCGCCCATCGCCGCGATCTCCGACATGCACAGCCCAGAGCAGAAGCTCGACAGGCGGATGTAGCGGCCGTGCTGCTCTGACCACTCGTCCATCGCCTCGCGCATGATCCGGAAGTTGGCCTGCGTGGCGAACGTACCGCCGTAGCCCTCGGTCGTGGGGCCGTAGGGGACGTAGTCGAGCAGGCTCTGCGCGGTCGAGCGGATCACGGCGACGATGTCGCCGCCCGCCTGCGCGACGGCCTTGGCGTGCACGACGTCCTCGTACACGTCGCCCGTGGCGGTGAGCACGTAGCGCAGCGGCGTGGCTGCCTCCCCAAGGCGCTCGCGCATGATTCGGCGCTCGTCGAAGCGGGCACGGATCTCGCGCAGCCGCGCGGCGGTCTCGTCGGTGACGCGCTCGTGGATCGCGCCGTCCTCGGCGAGCTCCAGCGTCGTCACGTCGAGCTCACCGGCGTCGACCGCCTCTGCGATCTGCTGCGGCGAGCGCCCCGTCTGCAGCATCGCGTTGCCGAGCCAGTAGCCGACGCCGCGTCCGAGGCCGCCGTGCTCGTGCACGTGGTCGACGAGCACGTTCGGCAGCGGCGCCTCGAGGTCGTTGGCGCCGTCGACGCCGAGCAGGCGCGTGACGCTGCGCTCGACCGAGACGGTGGTGCGCCCGGCGATCTGCTCGCCGACGCCGTCGGCGATCTTCTTGGCGGCCGCACGGCACGCCTCCACCACGCCTGGGTCGAGATCGAGCTTGCTGCGTGCCCCGTGAGTAGACGGCTCGCTCATCGGATGTCCCTGACGATCGGGAACGGGATCACCTCGCGGAGCGTGTCGCGTTCGGTGAGGATCATCACGAGCCGATCCACGCCCATGCCACCGCCGGCGGTCGGCGAGTAGCCGTACTCGAGCGCCCGCGTGTACTCCTCGTCGTTCGGGTGCGGCACGTCGCCGTCGTCGATCGCGCGGCGCTTGCGCTGGTCGACGAAACGCTGCCACTCATCGACAGGGTCGTTGAGCTCGGTGTCGCCTGAGACGAGCTCGATGCCGCCGATGACCGCGTCGAAGTGCTCGCCGAGCTCCGGGTGTACCGAGTGGCGCTTGGTGATCGGGAACGGCTCGAGCGGGAAGTCGAACACGTGCGTGGGCTGGTTGATCGTGCTCTCGATTTTCTCGGAGTAGATGTCGGCGACGACCTCGGCCCAGGTCGCGCTAGGGTCGATCGGCTCGTCGAGCAGCTCGGCGAGCTCGTCGCGCGATGACTCCATGAAGTCGACGCCGAAGCGCTCGAGGATCAGCTCGCGCATCGTGACGCGCCGCCACGGCTTCGCGAGGTCGATGTCCTCGCCGTTTCGTTTGATCGTCGTTCGCCCAAGCGCGCGCTGGGCGACGTCGCGGAACATCCCTTCGGTCGCGGTCGCCACATCGTTGTAATCGGCATAGGCCATCATGAACTCGATGATCGTGAACTCGGGGGAGTGCTTGGGCGAGATGCCCTCGTTGCGGAACACCTTGCCCATGTCGTAGACGTTCTCCATACCGCCGACGATGCAGCGGTTGAGGAACAGCTCGACGGAGATGCGCAGATACAGGTCGATGTCGAGCGCGTTGTGGTGCGTCGTGAACGGCCGCGACCCTGCGCCGCCGGCGAGCGACTGCAGCGCCGGCGTTTCGACCTCGATGAAGTTGCGTTCGTTGAGCCACTTGCGAATCTCGAAGACGATCTTGTGGCGTTTGATGAAGAGCTCGCGTGTGTCCTCGTTGGCGAGCAGGTCCAGCTCGCGGTAGCGATAGCGGGTGCCCGTGTCGCCGAGCCCGTGGTGCTTGTCGGGCGGCGGGCGCAGCGCCTTCGTCAGGAGCGTGCACTCGGTGACCGCGAGCGCCAGCTGCCCGCGCTGGGTGACGTAGATCGAGCCGTCGATCGCGACGATGTCTCCGATATCGAGGCCGAGGATGCGGTCGTAGGTCTCCTGCCCGAGCGCGTCGACACGCACGACCGCCTGGATAGACCCGGACAGATCACGAATGTCGAGGAACGCCGTCTTGCCGTGCCCCCTTCGCGAGATCAGCCGCCCGGCGATCTCGTAGCGCAGCTCGGGGTGCTCGCCGTGCTCGAGCTCGCTCGCGTCATGCGCGGCTAGAACGTCGGCGATGCGCGTGCGCGTGTTCCACAGGCTGACGGGCGGATAGGGCTCGATTCCTTCGCTGCGCAGCCGCTCCATCTTCGCGCGGCGCGCGTCGAATTCGACGGCGCCGTCGCCGTCGTCGAGCGTGTCGTCGTTCTGCTGCTGTTGGTCCTGTACTGCCATTGGAAAGACGATCCTCTCAGGTGGCACGCACTTGTCAAGCGGGTGGTTTACGGGCCGGCACGCACGGACGCGCCGGACGCGGGCGAATGGCCCGGGCCGCGGGAGAGGGCATGACGCTGGAGCGGCGGCCTGTGGCTAGGCCATCGGCAGCGACATGCCCACGGGTTTAGCGCTCTCTGCGGGAGCCGGCGCGCCGTCGCCGTTGCTGCCATTGCCGGCTGCGGCGCCGGCGGGGGCCACCTCGACGAGCTGCAGCACGGGCAGCTCGACGGGTGCTACAGGTGCCATGGCGATGAGGCCGCGGGCGATGTGGCGGATCGCCTGCGATGCAGGGTCGTCAGGATCCTCGATGACGAGCGGCAGGCCGCTGTCGGCCTGCGCGCGCAGAGGCATCGTCAGCGGCACCTTGCCGAGCAGCGGCACGTCGAGCTCGTCGGCGAGTTCCTGGCCGCCGCCCTCGCCGAAGATCGTGAAGCGCTCGCCCGAGGGCGTGGTGAAGCTGGACATGTTCTCGATCACGCCGCCGATCTGCAGGTCGACCTTGTGCGCCATGTGCGCCGAGCGCCTGGCGACCTTCTGCGCGGTCGCCTGGGGCGTGGTGACGATCATGAACTGCGCCTGCGGCAACAGCTGTGCGAGCGTCATCGAGACGTCGCCGGTGCCCGGCGGCAGATCGACGAGCAGGTAGTCCAGCGCGCCCCATTCGACGTCCTGCAGGAACTGGGTGAGCGCCTTGTGGAGCATCGGGCCGCGCCACACCACGGCGGCGTCCTCCTCGACGAAGAAGCCGATCGACATGACCTTCACGCCGCCCGACTCGAGCGGGATGATCTTGCGCTGGGCCGACACGGGCGGGCGCGTGGCGCCGAGCCCGTACATGCGCGGGATCGAGTAGCCCCAGACGTCGGCGTCGAGCACGCCGACGCGCCTGCCTTCGGCGGTGAGCGCGGCGGCGAGGTTGGCGGTCAGCGTCGACTTGCCGACGCCGCCCTTGCCAGAGCCGATGCACAGGACGTTTGAGACCTGCGCGAGCGCGCCGGCGGGCAGGCTGCCGCGCCCGAGCTTCTGCTGCAGGGCGGCCTTCTGCTGGTCGGAGAGCACGTCGAAGTAGACGTTCACGTGCGTCACGCCGCCGAGCGCGGTGACGGCCTGGGCGACCGAGGTCTGGAAGTGCCCCTTGATCGGGCAGCCGGGCGTGGTCAGCGAGACGGTGACGTCGACGACGCCGTTGGCGCTGACGTCGATCGAGCGCACCATGTCGAGCTCGACGATGGAGCGGTGCAGCTCAGGGTCGATGACGGCCTCGAGGGCCTTGAGGATCTGGTCCTTGTCGGGCACGGAGGTCATTGTGACAAAGTCGGGCTGCGATACCGGGTCCGAATACAGTGCCTCTACGGCGAAATGGTCCGGCGACGCGGCAGGCCGTCGAGCATCTGCTTGGCGAACTTCGCCGTGCCGTCGAAATGCAAATGCCTGTAGTCCACGGCTGGACCGAGGGCGGCTATCCAGGCTTGCTCATCGCCCCATACGCACGCCGTGGGAGGTCGCGGCGCGCCGGAACTGTGCCGAGGATGCCCGTCGAGAGTGCCTGCCGGATTGAACGCGAGGGATGACACGTCGGGCTCCTCCTCCTCGACGACGGCGTCGATCTCCAGCTGGCCATTTTCGACGTGATAGGAGACGGCGGTGAGCGCATAGGTGGAAGCAACCGTTGCCTGCAACGTCGTGCCGTCTGGAAGTCCTGGACGTTCTTCGAGCAGTGTGGGGAGCATCCGCAGGAAGGCGCCGATGTCGATGCGCTCCGTGTCCACCGGCTCCGACCAACGGTTGCGCATTCCCCAGCGCGCGAGCATGCCGGATACGGCAAGCAGTTCGCGCCCAGCGTCAGTGAGCTCGAGTTCAACGCGCGGCGGAGAGATCTCGGTCCGCGTGCGCGTAATCAGGTCAGCTGCGGCCATCCGCTGCAGATGGTGCTCGAGCACGCTGGTGCTCACGGTCGGCAGACGTCGGTGCAGGTGCGTCAGGCGCGTACGACCGGGCGCGAGCGCCAGAACGATCATCAGCGTCCAGCGGTCGCCGGTCGCTGACAGCGCTCGAGCCATGGGCGTCCAAGCGCGATGGACGCGTGCACCTGATTCCTGCTGCCCAACCCCCGTCCGCAGCATGATGTCAGACTAGTTCAATTAGTTGGGACTTGCAAGGCGCCAAGCGGCCTTTGTCTCCCAGTCCTCATGCGATCGGCGTCTCCGGGCAAAAAAATGACCCGCGGGCGGTGGGGGCCGCCCGCGGGTCGAGGGAGGAGAGGGTGCTACTACTGCCGGCGGGATATGAGGCCGGCAGACTTTCCCGCTGTTCGCGGCCCCTCTCAAGGCCGGGCGGGGGAAGGCTGTTTCGGTCAGACCAGGCTCAGGATCCGCTCCTGGACCTTGTTGGCCAGCTCCGGTACGCGGTTGGCCAGGTCGTCGGCGCTCTTCGTCAACGAGTCTGCGCGACCCTCGACGTCCTTCACCGTGCTCTCGATTTTGCGGCGGCGCTGACGCAGTTCCCGCTCGACGCGCACGCGTGCTTTGCGCACCTCGCGCTCGAGACGGTTGCGCGCCGTCAGGCCGCGGCGCTCGAAGCGGCGCAGTTGCGCCTGCGTCTTCGTGGGTGACGCGTAGATCGAGACCGTGTCGTTCACGCTCGAGACGATCCGGTCGCGAGCGATCAGCGCGGCGCCGACGGGGATCAACACAGCGCGCTCGGCGTAGTCGCCGAACACGTCCGCGGTCTCGCGGGTCGCGGTCTGCGCCTGCTTGACGGCTGTCTCAGCCTGGTGGGTCGCGCGGGTGCGCGCGCCCTTGGCGTGCGCTGCTTTCGCCTGCGTCGTACCGCGGGTGCTCGCACGCGTCGTACGCGTGGTCGTGCGTTTGGCCGACGTCGACCGTGACGACGCAGCTTTCCGCGCTTTCGTCGTGGCTTTCGGGCTTTTCGGGGCGGTCGGTGCTGTTGGCATCTGGGAAGTGGCTCCTATCTCTTCCTCGCCGGCTGCGAGGAGCGGGGGCTTACGAACACCTGTTTGTACCCCCTCAACCAAAGATCGTTACACCGAAAGCGTAGCAGGCCGTCAAAACCCTGTAACCAAGCGCAACATTGCGCACAGACTTTGTAACAGGTGGAACATGCGTTCGGGATAGAAACTGCTCTTGCCGGCAATATTTCCCCTGGATACGGTTCCGAGCGGCCGCACTGTCCCGACTGTAGGCGGGGCGGGGCGGAGTTTGGCGATGAGATCACGAGCAAAGGAAGCCGATGACTCACATCATCAGGGGTAGATTCAGACCCGCCAGAGCGGTGTCGGAGCTGGTGCTCGCAGCTCTGGTGCTGGCTGCATGCGGAGGCTCCTCAGGCATCCACACGGGCTCGTCGGCGAGTAGCCACGCGGCCGCATCGAGTGAGTCGAAGCCTTCGGCGAGCAGCTCCAGTTCCTCGAAAACAATCTCAACGCCCTCGACCACAGGCGCCTCCGCCACGAAATCCACCACAGGCGGCGCTGCAAGCCTCAGCGGAAATCCTGGCGCAACCGTGCTCAAGTGTGCTCAGAAGGGTCGCGTCCAGACGTGTCGCTGTCCAGGGCCCGCGGGCACGGTGACCGCCGCCGATCTCAAGTGCCGCGTCGAACTGATCCGTAACACGTCGCTTGGCCGTCGGCGAGCACACCGAACGCCCTGATCGGCTGCGCCCAAATCTCACGCGGCTGACGCATGCTTGCCCGGCGAATCTAGCTCTGCGCCGCCGCTCGGGCCAGTGACGCGCGCGATCCACAGCGACGGATCCTCGAGCTCCGCCGGGGTCGGCAGCGCCTCGGGTCCGCTCCACGCCAGCGTTAGCGCCTGCGGTCCACCCGCGTCGACGACCGCGTCGCAGAAGCGTCGGCCTGTCTCGTACTGGCGCAGCTTCAGCTCGAGGCCCAGCAGGCGCTCGAGTACCCGCCATGGCAGGCCACGGTTCTCGCGGCGGTGGTTCATCGCCTTGCGCAGGCGCGGCAGCGTCGGCAGCACCTCCGCGCCGATCGCGTCCATCGTGTGCTCCGCGTGCCCCTCGATCAGCGACATCGCCGCCTGCATCCGTTCAACCAGCTGCCAGCGGTCCTCGCCCAGCGTCAGGCGCATCACCTCGCCACGACGCGCGCGCTCGACGATCTCGCGCAGCTGCGATAGATCCGGCACCCAGCCGCTCACGTCGGGGAGCCTCGGCATGCTCCCCAGCCAGCCGTCGCGTTTGCCGTTGCCGGTGTCCGCAGGTTCGTCGCGGTCGTCGTCGCCCCCGTCGCCGTTCGCCGCGTGGCCGGCGATCGTCACCTGCAGGCCGTCGATCAGCTCTTTCAGCATCCCTCCCAGGTAATCGCGCAGCCATGGCGCGCCCGAGAACTGCACCGCGTGGGTGATCTCGTGGATGCTCACCCACAGCACGAGCTCGTCGCGGTCGACGCCCAGCGTGCGCGCCGCCTGCGCCAGGTTCGGTGCCAGCAGCAGCAGGCGCGGCTTCACCGACGCGTCCAGCAGCGCCAGGTCGTACTGGCCGAGCACGCGCTGGGACAGCATGCCCGTCAGCGCGCCAACCTGCGCGCCCAGCAGCAGCCCCGACGCCGACCGCAGCGGTCCCGCCAGCGGCCCCGCGCCGTTACCCACCGTGTCCGCCAGCGGCGCCAGCAGCGGGCGCATGGTCCGCAGGTTCGCCGCGATCCAGCCCGGGCGGTCGACCAGCTCCAGCGACGGCAGCTCGCTGGTCGAGCTGAGGCCGCTATAGGCGGCCACCTTGCCCGCGAACTCGCGCACCAGCGGCTCCACCGACGCCGAGCGCACGCCGCCGAACGGCGGCGAGCCGGCGATCAGCTCTCCGACCCGTTGCGCTGTGCCCCAATCGATTGTGTCCACAACACCAGCGTAGCTACGGCGAGCACTCCTGCCCGCGTATCCTCTGGCTGTGTCTGGGTCCAGGATCGCTGCCGCCTGTGCCCCAGAGGGTACGCCGCCCGACGGCTCGCCGGGCCCGCCCGGCGCCACGGCGAACGTACAGCGGGGAGAAGCGATCCCGGGCGTTGGATTTCTGAAGCGCGCCGAGGTGCGCGACGTGCTCGCCTGGCTGCGGCTGCTCGTCGATCCACAGGACGCCGCCGCCGTCGTGCGCGCGCTGTCGCGACCACCCGTAGAGCTGCGCCAGGTCGAGCTCGCGCGCGTCATCCAGGTCGCCCGCAGGCGCACCTCCGGGGGCACCCTCCGTGCCGGAGGACAGGCAGGCAAGGTCGACCTCGTCGTCGGCCTTGCCGCCGCCACCGAGTCGCCGCAGGTGCCGCCCGAGGCGCGCGAGCGCATCCAGCGCTTCGTCGAGCTGCACCGGAGCGCCGGCGCCGAGCTCGACACCGTCGCACCCGACGTGTTCGTCGCGCGTCTGATCGAGCGACTGGGCGTACGCGGGCGCGCGCTGCTCGCCCCAGACGACGCAGCCGAACAACGCGCCAGCCTCGAGCTCCTGCGCCTGCTCGCCACAGACTTCGTGCGCAGCACACCCCGCGCCGGCATCCGCGATCTCGCCCGCCACCTCGCCACCGTCGTGCCCGACGCGCACGCCGAGGGCCGCACCGAAGCCACATCGCCAGCCACCGACGGGGCGCCACCACAAGCCGGCGACACCAGTGGCGCCGGTGACCACGCGCACGCGGATCTAAACGATCGAGACCCCGACGGCGCGATCCACGCCACGTTCCAGCTGCTGCGCGACGAGGTCCTCGACGCCGTCGCCCGCATCGGCGGGCGCCTCGGCGAGCTGCGGCTCGACACCGACCTCGACATCTCCCACGGCGTCGTGCGCTACCTCGAGCTGCTCAAGCTCTCCGCGCTGCTGCAGCGCCCCGAGGCGCAGAGCCTCGAGGAGGCGCTCGGCGACGTCAACGCGCGACTGCTCGCCGCCGCCACGCCGCTGCAGCGCGAGATCTTCCAGACCTCCACGCTCGACGACACACTCACCGGCGGAGGTCTTTCACGGGGTGCCGATGGCGGAGGCGGCGAAGGCGACGCGGACGTCGGCGCGGGCGAGCGTGCCCGCGCGCGTGCGGTCGCACCCCGCGAGCAGCACTCGCTCGGCCCCTTCCTACCGCGCAAGGGCATCGGTCTCGCGCTGTCCGCCTCCGACATCCACACCTACCGCAGCTGTCCGCTGCGCTACAAGTTCGCGCGCGTCCTGCGCATCCCCACCGAGCAGACCGTGCACCAGCGCTTCGGCATCGTCGTTCATCAGGTGCTCGAGCGCTATCACGCCGATGGCGGGGAAACGCTCCAGCAGATGCTCGCGCTGCTCGACGGCGGCTGGCGACGCGCCGGGTTCGGCGAGTCAGAGCGCGACCGCGAGCTGTACGACAAGGCCCGCGATGCCCTCACCCGCTACCGCGCGCGGCTGGCCGGCGACGGCGCCTCGCAGCCCGTCTGGTTCGAGCGGCAGTTCGACTTTCGGCTCGGACCTCACCATCTGCGCGGTCGCGTCGATCGGGTCGATCGGGTCGTCGTTGCAGCCGGGCCCGGGGGCGAGGACGCAGCCCCCGGTGGCGATCTGGGCGGCGCCGAGGCCGGCGGAGGCGACTACGAGCTGATCGACTACAAGACCTCGCGGCCAAAGACCGCCGAGCAGCTGCACGACGACATCCAGCTGTCGCTGTACGCGCTCGCCGCGCGCGAGGACTGGGGGCTCGAGTCCTCGCAGCAGGCCTACTACTACGTGCTCGACGACCTCAAGGTGCCCGTCGTGCGCGACGAGCGCGACGCCGAGTGGGTCACCGGCGTGGTGCTCGAGGTGGGGGAGGGGATCCTTGGGCAGGAGTTCGAGCCGACGCCGTCGCAGGCGGCGTGTTCGATTTGTGACTACCGGATTGTTTGTCCGGCGGCGGAGGGGTAGGCACGCCGGGATCCACCTGAGGTGCTTGTTGGCGAAGCTCCTTTGAGATCCGATCATCTTGCTGCTCGATCGTTGGCCGTATCACCCGCATTGTCGCCGGCCCCAGGCCGCGAGTCAGCTCTGCGGCGAGATCGTCGTGGAGTTCGCAGAACGGGCATAGGCACGCATATCCCCGTCTGACAGCCCGCCGCTCCTCCTTGATGCGCCGCTCCTGGGCCGGGGTGCCCCGCCAGGTCTGTGCGAGCGTCAAACGGAGCCCCTGCGAGACGGCCTTGCGTGTCTCCTCAGCTCCCAGTCCGGCCCTGTGCCTTGTGAAGCGCTCGTTGACGTCGGCCGACCATCCGAGATAGTGCTGATGACCCGCGGTGGTCGGGGCCGAAAAATGGATCAGATAGATAGTGCCGAGCGCGTCATCGGCGGGAAATGAGAAAGCCATCGCGCTGGAAATCGGCTCCCGTCGGCTGTCCGGTGAGCCGAGGATATCGATAGCAGCGAATGTTCGATCAAGTGGACTCGTGGAACGAGCCCCGTAGATCGTGCGGGTGGACTATCCGGCCTGAAACTCCCCGTCGCGGTAGATCACCCGCTCACCGCCACCGCGCAGCTCGGCGGTGACAACGCGATCGGTGGTCGACACGATGTCCGTGTGCACGCTCGAGCTGTTGAACCCCAGCTCCTGCCACCGCTCCTTGCTCACGGAGGCCGGGTCGCCCGCATACGCGTCCTGGTAGGAGCGTCCCACCGCGATGTGCGTGTTCCCATAGGTGCCGCCGACGTTCTCGTCGTAAAGCGTCTGCGCCATGAACCGCGTGATGCGCGAGAAGCGACGGTCGGTCAGCGAGAACTCGCCCACGCGATCGGCTCCCTCGGTGGCGATCATCTCGCTCAGCACGCGCTCGTTCTCCTCGGCGCTCGCCTTCGTCACGCGCCCCTCGGAGAACTCGAGCCTGACACCCCTGACGAGGTTCCCGTAGCGGTAGAGCGGCTGGTTGCAGTAGATCCAGCCTTGCGTGCCGCGCCAGTCCGGACTCGTGAACAGCTCGAAGCTCGGGATGTTGCGCCCGCGTCCTCCCAGCCAGCGCCGCTTCTCGCCGATGCTCACCCACAGGTCCGCGTCCTCACCCTCCACGTGCACGCGCTCGATGTCCAGCGAGTCGAGCCATTCGCGCGTCTCGTCCAGGCGCCGGCCGACCTCGCGCCAGCGCTCGAGCGGCTCCTCGCTGTCCAGGAAGCACGCGTGCACGATCTGCTCCCAGTACTCCTCCACCGTCATGCCCGCCTCCGCGGCCATGCCCGGCGTTCCGTACATCCCCAGCGTCCAGCTGAAGCGGCCCGCGTTCTCCTTCTCGCCGCGCCAGTCGAGCAGCTTTCGCATCGCCTCGCCGTGACGCATGATCCGAGTCGGATCGACGGCGTCGAGCGAGCGCGGATCGCTCGGTGCGATCACCGACACCTGGTGATCCATCTGATCGACCAGGCCGCGCATGTACGCGCTCGGGAAGTGGTCGAGCTGCGCGTCGCCCGCGATCTCGTAGAAATCGCGGCCGAGGTTCACCTCGTGGTCGTCGTCCGGCACGTAGCCGCCGATCACGTTCGCGCCCGCGCGCCACACCGCGCGATTCAGCGCCGCGTACAGAGGCTTCCCGCTCTCCGGCGCGACCACGCGCACGGTCTCGCCCGGCTGCACGCCGCTGCCGCCGCCCAGGGCGAAGTCGACGAGCACCGACGCGTACCGGTCGAGGATCTCCTGGGGAGGGGTGTACGGCATTGGCACAGCCTAGTGACGCCGGCGCGAAAGTTCGCTACGCCCGGCCGGCGTCGCCAGGCACGGTCTCCCGGTCGCGCGCCGCTGCGTGCGGTCGTCAGCATCCGCTGCTGTCTCGGCGTGTGAGAGCTTCTGCTATAGCATCCACCGAGTCGGATCGTCGGCCATCGCGTGAAGGAATTGGCCGCGGCCGGAGTTCAAGAACATCGACAAAAGGGGCGCGCGGCGATGTTTGGGGGCCTTGTCAGGCGGGGGTCGAGGTGGGGTGCCACGGCATGCCCAGTCGTCGTCTAGCCAGCATAGCCAGCTCGCCGCCGCGGTCTCTCGACCATCAAGGAGCGCAAGGCACATGACACACCCGAGACTCATGATCTTCGCAGTCAGCGCGATCGCCGTGTTGAGCTGTATATCCACGTCCAGCGCTGCCGCAGCGATAAAAACGGCAGAACTCGTGCGACCACTGGGAGGCCAACTATTGCAAAACGCATTCATGGGCGACAGCTTGCACGGCAGCAAGGTTGAATCTTCTGGGAAAAGCTCTATTGCGTGCACGGAACTGACGTTCAAAGGCAACATGTCCAGCGTTAAACTTGGGACACTGACGATGCGCTTAGTTGGGTGCAAATTCTCAAACGGTGAAAAATGCAACACGTCAGGACAGGCGGCAGGGATCATGATTGTTCCCTGGGCGCTTGAAGTCGTAAACAAGTCCAAAGAAGAGGAAAATGAAGAAAAGGACTACTTCCTCGTCAAAACAACGGAAACCAGTGCCACATGTGGCGCCACCGAAGTCACAATCAAAGGTGGGTTCCTGATCCCTACCACTCCCGAAAGCAGCGGGAAAACGACCTACACGTTCAACGCTAAAGGGAAAGAAGATACGCAGACGCCTGAGCTCACACTCGCCCAGAGGGCAGCGGTGGGTCACTTCGAACTGAAGCCCCTGAAAGGCGGGATGTGGGAAGAAGCGTCGCTGAACGCCGAAGGTCTCGAAACCAAATTCGAAGAAACCGCAGTGTTCGTGTGAAACTGCCCTTCTAGCGGCACCAATGGCGCGAGCTCCGCGAACGGGGCTCGCGCCACTCAGATCACCAGTCGAGCGCGAAGAGCGCCAGGATCGGCTCACGCACTAGGGCCGACGCCCGCTGGCCCTACTACTTCCCCTCGCGTCCCCGTTGCCTCAGAAACCGCTGGAATTCGCTGGCGAGGATGTCTCCCGAGGGCAGATCCTCGGCCGAGCTCTGCTCTTCGCTGTCCGCCGCCTGCTCCAGGCGTTCGACAAACGCCTGGATATC
>DATHOH010000061.1:0-108287 GCA_035485155.1 Solirubrobacteraceae bacterium | reverse complement strand
GCCGCCCTTCAGGGTGCGCTCACACAGATCGAGCGCGAGTTCGGCAAGGGCACGGTCATGCGCATGGGCGACGAGGGTGCCCAGGTGCGCTGCGACGCGATCCCGACCGGAGCGCTGTCCCTCGATCTGGCGCTCGGGATCGGCGGCGTGCCCAGAGGCCGCATCGTCGAGGTGTTCGGCCCGGAGTCATCAGGCAAGACGACGATGATCTACCACGTGCTCGCCGAGGCGCAGAAGCTCGGCGGCGTGTGCGCGTTCATCGACGCGGAGCACGCGATGGATCCGCTCTACGCGAAGGAGATCGGCGTCGACATCGACGAGCTGCTCGTGTCCCAGCCCGACTACGGCGAGCAGGCCCTGGAGATCGCCGACATGCTCGTGCGCTCAGGCGCCGTGGACGTGGTCGCGATCGACTCGGTCGCGGCGCTGACGCCGAAGGTCGAGCTCGAGGGGCAGATGGGCGACCAGACGGTCGGCGCGCAGGCGCGGATGATGTCCCAGGCGATGCGCAAGCTCGCCGGCAACCTGAACCGCACGCAGACGCTGTGCATCCTCACCAACCAGATCCGCGAAAAGGTCGGTGTCATGTTCGGCTCGCCCGAGACCCAGCCGGGCGGTCGCGCGCTGAAGTTCTACGCCTCCCAGCGCCTTGACATCCGGCGCATCGAGACGCTCAAGGACGGCACCGAGGCGGTCGGCAACCGCGTACGCGTGAAGGTGGTCAAGAACAAGGTCGCCGCACCGTTCCGCCAGGCCGAGTTCGACATCGAGTTCGGCAAGGGCATCTCCACAGCGGGCTGCCTGGTCGACCTGGGACTCGAGCACAACATCGTCTCCAAGTCGGGTTCGTTCTTCTCCTACGGCAACGACCGTCTCGGTCAGGGGCGCGGCAATGCCAAGGCGTACCTCGACGAGAACCCGGCGGTGGCGAAAGAGATCGAAGACAAGATCTATGCGGCGCTGGGCCTGGGCAAGGACCTGGTGACGCCGATCGACCGCGACACGACCGGGTCGTCGCCGAAGAGCGCGATCGAGCCACCGATCGCCAGCGAACCGGCGGTTGCCGCGGCGTAGAGTCGTCGGAGCCGCGGTCTCGTCCGACAAGGGCGAATCGACGATCAGCTCTTGCTGGTGAGTTTCATCCCAAGCGGTCCGTAGCGTGCATGCGTGGCCCAGTTTCCGTCCATGAAGGCCAAGCGGCTCCTATGGATCCTCACGTCTCAGCCGTTGAACTACAGAATTACCCGCCAATCGGGGTCACACCGCCGCCTTCACGCCGAGGGACACCCGAGCCTAACGTGGGCATTCCATGACCAACGGACACTTGCGCCTGGGGAGGTGCGGCGCGTCCTCGTCCGCCATGTAGGCCTTGCAGAAGACGAGGCGCTGCGTCTACTCTGAGGGAAAGACCATGGAAACCATCCGCATCCTCCATCATCACGCGCCCGGTTACGGCTGGAGCTTCGACTCTCCCGATCTGCCCGGCCTGACCGGTGGTTCTGAGAGCTACGACGCCAGTCACGCCGAGGACGCAGCGAAGTTTGCGCTGACATGTGCCGCCGAGGAGCAGGGCACACCCGCTCCTACCGAGGTGGCTTTTGAGCACTACGTGCCCGCCGGCGTCGCCGTTGTGGCGTAGCGCTCAACTTCGCCCACACGTCATGCGACTTGGGGTGCCTCCTCAGCGCGGCGCGACTCGCAACAGCACCGTGCTGTCGCCCGGCACCTCGGCGCTGATCGTGGCGCCGGTCGAGCTTGTGTGGTGCGTCCAGAGGTTGCGCAACGTGTAGCTCGACGCCGCCGGTAGGCCGACGGCTTGGGCGCTGGTGGTGATGAAGGTGGCGCTCGAGCCGCGGTTCAGGAGTGCGACGGCGCGCGAGCCGTCCGCGAGCGGCTTGACCCAGACCTGACCGTTGCCGGAGGTGGACAGGAGCGTGCCCTGGATGCCGGCTGGGTCCTGGTCGACGGCGATCACTTCGGTGTTCTCGACCGCCTGCAGGCTCGCCGAGCTGATCTTCGTGAGATCGTCGCTGATCATCAATGGCGCGGCGAGCATCGCCCACATGCTGAACTGCGAGCGGAACTGGGCGGCGGACATGCCCTGCCCGGGGCCGAGGTAGTCGGGGTCGTTCCAGTGGCCGGGGCCGGCCGCCTGCGGCGCTGCGGCATCCGCGTCGATGTTGCGCAGCACGTCCGTGAACGGCACGTTGCCGGGCAGCCCCACGTCGGTATCGGTGCGCCAGCTGTTGCCGACGCTCGGCCCGAAGCTGTAGGAGGCGAAGGCCGATTCGCCCAGGATCGGACGGCCTTCGCCGTACTGTTCGGGCTGCAGGAAGTCGCAGATCGACAGCAGCATCGGGCGGTGGCTGGCGTTGGCGAGGATCGCTGCGTGAAATTGCGAGTAGGCGGTCGCGGGGCTGAGGTGGTATTCCGCGCCGCCGCAGAAGTCGACCTTGACCGCGTCGAAGCCCCACGCGGCGAACGTGTTGACGTCCTGCTGGTAGTGGCCGTAGCTGCCCTGTCCGGCGCCGCCGCAGCCGTTGGGGCCGGCGTCGGTGTAGAGGCCGACGAGAAAGCCCGCGGCATGCAGCGTCCGGGTCAGCCACGCCAGGCCGTGCGGCCACTGCCTCGAGCTGACCGTGATCTGCCCGGCGGCGTTGCGCGTCCCGTGCCACCAGCCGACGTCGAGCCACACGTAGCGGTAGCCACGGGGCTCGAGGCCGAGCGCGACCACTTGGCTCGCCTGCCTGAGAATCGTCGACTCACTGTAGTTGCCGCCGAGCGCGAAGTACGTATCCCAGCCCATGTACGGCGTCGCAGCCAGCATGCTCGTGGCCGCTGCGTCGCGCGCGGGTCGCGCCTGGCCACTCTGCGCCGTCACGAGCGCCGTCGACAGCGACAGTACGAACGCCACCAGCAGTGACGCCGCCAGGCGCGCGCGGCTAGCGACGAGGAGCGGCATGCGTGGACGCCCCGTGAGCGCCGCTGCTCAGCGTCAGCAGCTGATGGGCGATTTGGCCTTCGATCACGCCGATGATCGTTCCGCTGACGCTCAGGTTGGCCGTGAAATGGCGCTCACGCGCGAGCAGGCGCCGTCCGGTTGCGCCCAACGCGGCCGCGACGGTCGTGTGCGCGCCGCGCCCGAGCCGCAGCTGCACGCTCGCGAGCGTGACCGTGCGGTGGCGCAGCCCGGCGCTCTTGCGGGCGCGCGGTGCGCGCTCGGCGACCGCCACGATCTTCCCGCCGCTGAGCGTCTCCACAGCGGTGAGGTGCAGCGAGACCTCGCAGCCGCGGCTCGCCTGGCTCGAGCACGAGACCGCGACGATCAGCCTGCCGTTCCTGAAGGTGGCCCTGCCGACCGTCGTCTCCCCTGACGACAGAGGCACCCCACCCACGGGAATCGTCACGAAGGCGCTCTTCGCGGTGGCGCTGCCGCCGCCGTCGGTCGCCGTCACCTGGCACTGGAGATGATGGCCGGTGTCCTGGCCTTTGACCGTGTACGTCGAGCTGAGCGCGCCGGGGATCGGGATCAGATCACGGAGCCACGCATAGGTCAGCTGCGCGGTGGTTCCCGACGGCGTGCCCGGGTGGCACGTCAGGTGCTGTCCGTTGGCGGGCGTGCCCGTGATCGAGGGGTTCGGGTGGACGATCGCCACGAGCGAGTTGACGGCCGTTGTGAACGCTTCGTCAGCGCCCACCGTCGTCCCGGACGGGCTCGTGGCGAGCACGCGATAGTGGTAGGTGGTGTTCGATTCGAGGCCCGCTATCTGCGCAGAGACGCTCTGCGCGCCGCCGAGCGCCGCCGGCAGCACGGCGCAGGAGATCGCGTGTACGTAGGCGACCGACGTGCCGTATTCGAACGAGCACGACCCCAGCACTGCGTCGTTGGGGTTGACCACGCCCGCCAGCGTCGCGCCGGCGTCGGTGACTTCCGTTGGCTTGACCGTCGTTGCTTCCGGCGCGCCGACCCTGCCGCCAACGGCGCTGCCAAGCGAGTTGACCGCCATGCAGAAGCCGCCTGCCAGGCAGGAGACGCTCGTGAGGGCGCCCGAGCCGGCGCTCGAGGCGCTCCACAGCGGAATCGACGACGCGGGCGCGTCGCTCGCTCGCGCCTGGCCGTGGCCGTCGACGGCGACGCACAGGCCCGTTGACGCGCACGAGACGGCCATCAGGGGTTCGCCGTCGATGGGCGTGAGACTCCACGTCGGCGCCGAGGAGCCAGGATCTGCGCTCGCGAGCGCGTGGCCACCGTGATCGACGGCGACACACGTGCCGCCGGCCGAGCACGAGACCGCGACGAGTTCTTCGGAGTCGAGTTCCTGTTCGGACCAGATACCCGTCGGGGTGGTCGTGGAGAGCACGTCGCCGACGCTGTCAACGGCGACGCACAATTGCGTTGACGCGCACGAGACGGCGCGCAAATCATGGCCCGGGTGGCTGCTCGCGAGCGTCCAGCCGCCGCTGCCGGGGTTCGTCGTCGTGAACACGTGGCCTTCTTCATCGACCGCGACGCACAGCGAGGTGCTCGGGCAGGAGATGCCGGTGAGGGCGCCCCCGCCAGGCAGCGAGGACGGCGAGGACTGGCCGATCACCCACGCCCTGCCGGCGCTGTCGACAGCGACGCACAGGCCGCCGGGCGCGCAGGAGACCGCGTTCAGCGACTTGCCGGAGTCGTTCAACGTAGGGGTCCAGCTCGGGGTCGCGCTGGTGGGGTTGGAGGTGGCGAGCCCGGCCCCTTCGTGGTTGACGGCGACGCACAGCGATTCGGACGCGCACGACACGGCGGTGGGCGTGCCGCCGCCGGGAATCGCCGAGGACGACCACGTCAGCGGCGCAGCGGCGTGTGCATCCGCCGCTGCGAGCGATGCGCACAGCAGCAGGACGAGCGCCAGGGCGGCGCCAAGCCTGCGCGCCGGGTGGCGGCGAGCCGGCGGTGGACACGCTCCGGTGATGTCTCTCGCGCCGTTCATAGCTGTCGTCCGATCACGGGTGGCGGGCAGGGCTCCTTGTTGGACGCCAACCCGGCGGGCGCCCGGGTGTTGCGGTTCGCGGCGCATTGCGAGGCACGGCCACCGGACGAATGCCCCGCCGAAGACCGCTAAGGCGTGGCCGAGGACGTGTCGAGCTCGGGGCCGCTGGCGGGGATCGCGAGGACGTGCACGTTCCTCGGCGCATCGCGCGGGGGCACGTCAGGCATCTCAATCACACGCAACGAGTAGCCCTGGCCCTCGAGCAGGTCGCTAACGGGTCCGTTCGTTCCGTGAAACTCGCAGATGACGGCGGGACGGTGTTTCGAAAGCAGCTCGGACGCCCCCTCCAGCGCTCCGACCTCGCCCCCCTCGATGTCCATCTTCAGGAGGCTGGGCGCGGGAAAACGCTCCAGCTGCGAGTCGAGCGTGCCCATCTCGACGTCGATGTACTCGGCGGAGTCCGAATCGGCGCGCTTCGCGCCGGCGGCCTGCTCGCTCACGTCGAGCTTCGCTTGGAGATCTGCTCGGCCCGAGGACCAGCGATGCGCAAAGCGCGCGTGGCCATCGTGGCTGCCGATGGCGAGAGCGCTCACCTCGACGTTGGCCATGCCGTTGAGAGCCAGATTGCGCCGCAGCGCATCGCGGTTCACCGGCAGCGGCTCGAACGCGACCACCTTCCCGTTGCCCACGAGGCGCGAGGCGATCAGGGTGTAGAAGCCCACGTTCGCCCCCACGTCCCAGACGACGCCGCCGTTGGGGACGTGCTCGGCGAAGGCATCCTGGACGAGCGGCTCGCTCGTCCCGAGCGCGTATCCGGGGTTGGCTCCGGACGGATTGATCACGAGCCCCTTCGCCTGACCATGAGGGACAACACGCGGCTTGCGGCGCAGCCGCGCGGCCGCGGGCCTCAGCAGCCGCCCGAGCAGCGGTACGCGAAACTGCTCCCTGCCGGCCCACCGCACAACCGAGACCGGCACGCGGTCCATCAGGCCCATGCTGCGGCAGACTATCAATCAGTGTCGGCGCTCCGTGGGTGGACGTTGGGCTGGTGCGAACGCATCCGGGCCGGCGGCGGGCGCCGGTAGCTCTAGGATTCTGCTGGTGCCGAGCCTCACGCGCGACGAAGCACTGCTCCTGCTGAACAACCACATCGGCGGGACGGTGTCCGTCTTGCTCGAGATGGACAACGGCGGGAACTCTTTGGCAGTGCTCCCGCCGGTTTCGGGCCCGCTCGGCAAGCGGGCGCTGGCCGACAGCGGCGACGACGGCATTGACGCCGACGACATCACGCTCGCAAAAGCGAGCATCGATCCGATGTACACGGTCGGGGGGCAACGCCTTGGACTGCCGCCGCTACCGGGGATCATCCGCCGCTACGAGGTGGGCTTGGAATGGGTGCTCGCCGAGGGTCTGGCGCTGCGCATCGACTGGGGCCGCGACGATGACGCCGGGGAGATCGTGACGATCCCCGAGGCGACCAGTCTGAGCGCCGAGGACGACGAAGGCGACGACTAGGGGACCCATCTATATGCCCTTGAAATACCACGTGACGACGTTCGGCTGCCAGATGAACGAGCACGACTCGGAGCGGATGAAGGGGATGCTCGAGGCGCTCGGCTACGTGCAGGTGCCCGAGCGCGCCGACGCCGACCTGATCCTGTTCAACACCTGCTCGATCCGCGAGTCGGCCGACAGTCGCTTCCTGGCACACCTCGGCGAGGCCAAGCGGCTGAAGCGTGAACAGCCGCAGCGGATCGTCGGGGTCGGCGGCTGCTGGGCGCAGTCGCTCAAGGAGGAGGTGTTCGAGCGCTTCCCGTTCGTCGACGTGGCATTCGGCCCCGGCCAGGTGCACAGGCTCGCCGAGTTCCTCACCAGCGACTCGCTGACAGCCCAGGGGTTCTTCGAGTTCGAGGGCTTCACCGGTCACCTGCCGGCGCACCGCGAGCGCCGCTATCAGGGCTGGGTGCAGATCAGCGTCGGCTGCAACTGCGCGTGCTCCTACTGCATCGTTCCCTCCACCCGCGGCCGCGAGGTCAGCCGCGCGCCTGACGAGCTCGTCGCGGAGGTGCGGGTGATGGCTGATGACGGGGTCAAGGAGGTGACGCTGCTCGGGCAGAACGTCAACTCATACGGCCGCGATCTGCGCGAGCGGACGAGCTTTGCCGAGCTGCTCGGCGTGCTCGACGGAATCGAGGGCATCGAGCGCATCCGCTACACGAGCCCGCACCCGAAGGACATGCGCGAGGATGTCATCCGTGCGCACGCCGAGCTGGCGAGCGTGTGCGAGCACATCCACCTGCCGCTGCAGTCGGGCTCGAGCCGCATCCTGAAGGCGATGCGCAGGACGTATGACCGTGCGCGCTACCTCGACCGTGTGGCGATGATCCGCGAGCACGTGCCCGACGCGGCGCTGACGACGGACATCATCGTCGGCTTCCCCGGCGAGAGCGACGATGACTTTCGCGAGACGCTCGAGGTCGTGGAGTCGGTCGGCTACGACAGCGCGTTCACGTTCATGTTCTCTCCGCGCCGCGGCACCCAGGCGGCCACCATCACAGACGGCGTGGTGCCTCACCCGGTGAAGGTGGAGCGCATGGAGCAGCTGATCGAGCTCGTGCAGCGCCAGGCGCGCGAGCGCGCCCAGCGTTTCGTCGGGCGCACCGTCGAGGTGCTCGTCGAAGGCCCCTCGCGCACCGACCCGGAGCGTCTGCGGGGACGCTCGCGCCACAACAAGGCCGTCAACTTCACCGGCCTGGCAGCGGTAGGCGAGCTCACCGAAGTCGAGATCGTGCGCGCCACCAGCCAGACGCTGTCAGGCGAGGAGCGCCTGCTGGCGCGCGCGAGCGCGTGAGCCGATGAGAATCCGCGCTGCGGTGCTCGAGGAGTTCGGACGCCCGCTGGTCGTGCAGGAGCTCGAGCTCGCCGAGCCTGGCCCGGGGGAGGTGCTCGTGCGCCTGGTGGCATGCGGCGTGTGCCACACCGACATGTACACGGCGTCGGGGGTCGATCCCTCGGGCTATGCGCCGACGGTGCTCGGCCACGAGGGTGCCGGCGTCGTCGAGCGCTGCGGCGAGGATGTGTCGCTGGTGCGCGAGGGCGACCACGTGGTGACGCTGTTCTCGCCGCAGTGCGGTGAGTGCGTGCACTGCGTCAGCCCGCTCACCAATCTCTGTCTGGCGATCCGCGAGCAGCAGAACCTCGGCCGCCTGCCCGACGGCACCACGCGGCTGTCGCGCGGCGGTGAGCCGCTGCGCCACTTCATGGGCACTTCGACGTTCGCCGAGTACACGGTGATGCCGCAGATCGCGCTGGCGCGCGTCGATCGTGAGGCGCCGCTCGACCGTGCTTGCCTGTTCGCGTGCGGGCTCTCGACGGGCTTGGGCGCGGCGATCAAGACGGCGGCGGTCAGGCCGGGCTCGACGTGCGTGGTCTTCGGCGCCGGCATGGTCGGCCTCGGGGCCGTCGCCGGCGCTCGCCTGCAGGGCGCCGAACGGATCGTGTGCGTCGACCTCTCGCCGGAGCGGCTCGAGCTCGCGCGCGGCCAGGGCGCCACCGACGTGCTGATCGGGGGCGCCGACACCGTCGCGCGGATCCTCGATATGACCGGCGGCTTCGGCGCGGACTACACGTTTGAGGCGACCGGCAGCGTCGCGGTGATGCGCGAAGCCGTCGAGGCGGCGCGCATGGGGTGGGGGTTGTGCACGGTGTGCGGCGTTGCCGGCCGCGGCGAGACGCTCGATGTCGTGCCGCGCCTGCTGATCACCGGCAGGCGGGTGTGCGGCTCCTCATTCGGTGGCCTGAAGGGTCGCGATGACGTGCCGATGCTGGTTCGTCGCTATCTCGACGGGGAGATCGACGTCGATCCGTTCATCTCCCACCGCCTATCGCTCGACGAGGTCAACCGTGGCTTCGAGCTGATGGAGGCCCAGGACGGCATCCGCAGCGTGATCGAGCTGTGAATCGCGCCGTTGTCGTACTGCCTCGGGTCTATGCGAGGGCGGGCGCTTCCCCCGCGGGGCGTAGCCCGTCAGCCTGCACCGCACGGTCGGCGTCGTCATCCTCGCCGTGCTCGGCGGCGCACACGCGATTACGTCCCCCGTGCTTGGCGCGGTACAGCGCGGCGTCGGCCTTGGCAAACACGGCGGCGTAGTCGAAGCGCTCGTCCCGCGCCGACCCGGCGACGCCGAGGCTCATCGTCACCGACAGCCCGCCGCTGATGAGGTTCGCGGCGATCGCGGCCCGTAGGCGCTCGGCGAGCTCGATCGTGTGCTCGAGGTCAGAGCCGGGGACGAGGATCAGGAACTCCTCGCCGCCGAGGCGGTAGGCGAGGTCGAACGCGCGCAGCTGCTTGCGCAGCACGTAGGCAACCTCCTTGAGCACGATGTCGCCGGCGTCATGGCCGCGCGTGTCGTTCACGCGCTTGAAGTGATCGACGTCAGCGACGATCAGCCCCACGGGCTCGCCCGTCACCTGCGACTGCTGCGCGAGCTCGTGGCTGCGTGCCCCGAGCGCTTTGCGGTTGAGCATCCCGGTGAGCTGGTCGATGACCGCGTCGCTCCGGTGCTGGATATCCGAGTGCATCAGCGGCGTCGAGAGCACGGCCACACAGAGGATCAGCGCCAGCGGCGCGATCACGAGCGCCGGGCTGTGCACGACGAGGCTCGTGTCGATGCCGAAGCCGACGGCCAGCACCAGAGCGCTTGCGATCGTCACGCCGGCGATGATGCCGCGCAACGAGAAGCGCGAGCTGAGCGTGATGACCGGGATCGCGAGCCATGACAGCGCTGCCACGCGCGCGCCGCCCTCGAGCGAGATCGCGCCTGCGATCGCCAGCTCGCTGCCGATCCACGCCGCGAACATGACCAGCTCGGGACGCGCGACCCGCGACAGCAGCTGGCTGGCGGTGGCGAAGAACGCCAGCGCGGGGATGAGGAACAGCAGCGGCCACCAGCCAACCCACGGGCCGACCGACGCGATTGCGACCGCAAGAATCGCAAACGCGTACTGCCGGTACGGGCGCACGCGATCCTCCATGTCGATCATGCGCTCGCGGTCCGCGTCGTCCCGGCACAGCCACGAGGATCTGTTGTCCAGACGTTCTAGGTGTTGGGATGGTACTGAGAGCACGTCTTAACGCTCGGCTGCTCCAAGCGCCATGATTACAGCTGTCTGAGCGGATGGACGGACGTTGAGCGCCCTCGATCCCTGGCTTTTTTGGTTATTTCGCGCTACCGATTTTTAGTGGTGGGCGGGGTCGCGCGCACCCCGCCCACGGGGCGTCTCACCGACCGGCGCAGCCGGCCCACAAAATCACTGCGCGCTGGCGCCCACGGGAGGCGGACCGGTATAGCTCGAGCCCGAGCCCGAGCTTCCACTCGAGCCCATGTTCGGACACGGGTTGCCCCCCGATTTCGTCGATTTCTGGGTCGGCGTCGGCGCCGGCGTCGGTGTCGTCGTCGAGCTCGGCGTGCTCGGCGTGGCGGCACTCTCCGTGCCGGTTGCGTTGGTCGTGGTCGTCGTGGGCGCGGCCGCGGCGCTCGCGATCCCTGCGGCGGCGCCGCCGGTTGCAAGTGCGCCCGCGACCATGGTCGCGCCGAGCATTCTGGAGATGGTCATTGGATCGAACCTCCTGGGGTCGATTGATGGGGTGTGCAACCATCGTGCGCGCACTCGCTAAGTCGCAGAGCAGCTGTGCGTAGGGGGTTCGTAAGCGGCTGGTGGAGCGCCTGTCTGGCGGTTATGCGAACATATGTTCGTGCGCTGGAGCAACCTGACGCTCGACGAGGAGGAGCAGCACCGGCTGCCCGGCTACCGCGACCCCGCCGCGGTCCGCCGCTTCGATGTCCCAGAGGCGCTCGACATGCGCTTCTACGAGGTCCACGCCAAGTCGGTGCTGAACCGCGTGCCCAAGCAATCGCAGATGCCGTTCCGCTGGACGATCAATCCGTATCGGGGATGCAGTCATGCGTGTACATACTGCTTCGCCCGACCCACTCACAAGTACCTCGACTTCAACCCCGGCCGCGACTTCGAGCGCGAGATCGTCGTCAAGGTCAACGCGCCGGAGGTGCTGCGTGTCGAGCTGGCGCGCCCGTCGTGGAAGCGCGAACACGTGGCGCTGGGGACGAACACAGACCCCTACCAGTGGGTCGAGGGTCGCTACAAGCTGATGATCGGCATCTGGGAAGCGCTGCGCGATGCCGCCAATCCATGTTCGGTGCTGACCAAGTCGCCGTTGCTCCTGCGCGACCTGCCGCTGATGCTCGAGATCGCCCAGCGGGTGAGCTTCAGCGCGTGTCTGTCGATCCCGACGCTCGACGAGAAGGCCTGGCGGGCGACCGAGCCGCACACGCCCAGCCCGCGCGCGCGTCTGGAGGCGGTGGCCGAGCTCAACGCCGCGGGCATTCCAACCGGCGTGCTGATCGCGCCGCTGATGCCGGGGATCAACGACGCGCCGCACCAGGTCGAGCCGCTGCTGGAGCTCGCCGCCGAGGCCGGCGCGACGAACGTTGCGGGGGTCGCCCTGCACCTGCGTGGCGAGGTGCGGACGGTGTTCATGGACTGGCTGCGCTCACAGCGCTCCGATCTGGTGCCTCGATACGAGGAGCTGTATCGCCGCCGCGCCTACGCCCCGCGTGAGGAACGCGAGCGCCTGGGGCGGATGGTGCGCCGCGGCGGAGCGCCGGGCAGGTTCTGGCAGGTCAGATCGAGGTCGGGCGAGGATATGGAAGACGATCATGGCGAGGACGCGACGCGCTCGCACCAGCAGAGCCTTTTTTGAGATCCTCTGAAATTCCTTTGTAAATGCGGTGAATCGCCAGTATCCTTGCGCGACGCGACTCACGGGGGGCCAGGATGGCCGCACCGTCAAGGAGAAGATCGATGCACTGGATGCGGGCCGTTGCGGTCGTCTTCGCGCTTTTTGTGTTTGCAGGCGGGGGGCAGGCGCTCGCGTCGGAAACGGAGATCACCAACTCGAGCGAAAATCTGCGCACGGGGTGGTATCCCGAAACTGGCGGGATCACGCCACAACTCGTGAGCGGCGGTACGTTCGGGCAGCTGTGGTCCACGCCGGTGGAAGGACAGGTGTACGCGCAGCCGCTGCTCGATAACGGCACGCTGCTGGTCGCCACCGAGAAGGACATGGTCTACGGGCTGAACCCGGTGACCGGCGCAGTGGAATGGTCGAAGAGCCTCGGCGAACCGTGGAGCGCGGCGGAAATAGGGTGCGGAGATCTCGCACCGGACATCGGTGTCACGGCCACACCGGTGATCAACGCCGCGACGGGGATCGCCTATCTCACGCACAAGGCGTATGTCTCTGGCAAATCCGGCCCAGTGCGGTGGTACATGGACGCGCTCAGCGTCGCCAACGGGGCGGAGCAGCCGGGCTTCCCGGTCGCACTGTCGGGGTCCGCTCAGAACGCGCCCGAACAGGAATTCGAACCCAAGACCGAGCTGCAGCGCCCAGGCTTGCTGCTGATGGAAGGCGTCGTCTACGCCGGCTTCGGTTCAGACTGCGACTTCAACCCGTACGAGGGCTGGGTGTTCGGCGTGGCCGAGAGCGGCACGGTGAAGGCGCGCTGGACCTCGGAGGCTGAAGGCTGGGGCTCCGGTATATGGCAGTCAGGCGCCGGGATCATGTCGGACGGCCCAGGGACAATGATGGTCTCGACCGGGAATGGTGGGGTACCCGACGATCACACGCTCGGGGTCGAACCGCCCGGAAATCTCGGCGAGTCGATCGTGCGGCTGCGCGTCCAGCCCGACGGGGAATTGAAGGCAACTGACTTCTTCGCACCCTTCAATGCCGAAGAACTCAGCAGTTGGGACGCCGACTTCGCGTCGGGCGGCGTGACGGGGCTTCCCAACGAATACTTCGGCACGAAGTCGATTCCACACCTTGCCGTTGCGGTCGGCAAGGACGGCTACGTGTATCTGCTGAATCGCGACGAACTCGGGGGGATTGGGGAGGGCGCGCATGGAGGCGACAAGGTCGTCCAGCAGATCGGCCCCTACGGCGGCGTGTGGTCGCGTCCCGGCGTGTGGCCTGGAGAAGGCGGCTGGGTCTACATCCCTACCGCCTCCGACGGCACAAGCGCGTCAGGATCCTCGGGCAACCTCCGCGTCTATCAGTACGGTCTCTCAGGGACCGGTTCGCCGACCCTGTCACTCCAGGGAACCTCCGCCGAACCGTTCGGATTCTCCTCGAGCGCCCCAGTGATCACCTCTGAAGGCACGACGCCAGGATCCGCCCTCGTGTGGATTGTGTGGGCGCCGAATGGGACCGGTGAAGGTGCGCAGCTGCGCGCGTATAACCCGACCCCTGAACATGGCGAACCGATCCTGCGATGGAGCGCACCGATCGGCACCTCCGCGAAGTTCGCCACACCAGGAGTCGGCGAAGGGCGGCTGTACGTCGGCACGCGTGACGGGCACGTGCTCGCGTTCGGTTCACCGGTTACTCCCGCCCTGGCCGGCCCGGCGGTCGTGTTCAACACGATCACCGACGGCGAATCCGAAACGCGCACCGCGACGCTCACCGCAAACGAACCGTTGACGGTCGAAAAACTCGAATCGAGCTCCGCGCAGTTCACCCTCGGAACGCCGAAACCCGCGCTACCCGCGACGCTCGGCGAAGGACAGAAGCTCGAAGTACCAGTCACCTTCAAACCGGCAGGCACAGGGCCGCTAGGCGCGACCTTGAGCGCGAGGACGACTGCCGGCAGGACGGGCAGCGTCTCGCTGTCGGGCACTGGACGTGCCGCCGAGGCGCAGCTCGAAGCGACACCAACGGTCCTCGCCTTCGAACCCACGGCGGTGGGCGAAAGTGTGTCCGCCGCGGCGACGTTCCGCAACGTCGGCGGCGCGCCGCTCACGATTGAATCGGTGGGCCTGCCAAGCGCTCCGTTCGCGGCGGAAGGAGCGCCGGCAGAACACTCGACGATCGCAGCGGGCAAGTCGATCACGATCACGATCAACTTCGCTCCAACTACGATCGGCGACTTCGATGGCGAAATCACGCTCGCAACCAGCGCCGGTCCCGGTGTCGTCCATCTTTCAGGGAACGCCGGCGCTCCGGGCGCGCTTGAACTCTCGGGCGTACCGAGCGAATTCGGCGATGTCACCGTCGGCAGCAGCGCCGCACGCACATTCACGGTTGCGAACATCGGAGGGACTGCGGTGACAGTCTTCAAGTCGAAGCCGCCGAGCGGCGGCGAGTTCTCCGCAAAGACCTCGCTACCGGAGGGCACCACGATTTCCCCCGGCGAAACGCGAACCGAGGAAGTCGTCTTCGCCCCCTCGGCGACGGGTCCGGCCGAAGGCGTGTGGCTGATCAATGGCGACGACACGAGCGGTCTGCTGGAAGCGCACTTCACGGGCGTCGGGGTTGCGCCGGGGAGCGCCGCGCCCGGGGGGCAGAGCACGATAGGCCTCACGCAGCAGATACCGGGCCTCGGTGTCTCGCCGTTCCAGACCGCCGTGGCGACAAACGTGCGACTGGTCGGGAGCACCCTTCTCACGGCCAGCGCGTCGGGCACGATCGAGCTCAAGCTGAGTTGCCCGACCGGCGTCACACGGTGCACGGGTACCGTCACCATCCGGACGCTGACACCGATCGTCGCGCCCGGTTCCAGATCGCACAAGCCTGCGATCCTGACCATTGCAAGCGGCGCATTCACGGTCAATGGCGGCAAGGTGACGACGTTGAAGCTGCACCTCACGAGCGCGGCGCGCGCTCTGCTGGCGCGAAAGCACCGGCTGCGCGAGCGAGCGACGATCCTCGCGCACGCCACGACGGCCGCGTCGCACACGACTCGGGCGATCGTGACGATCCTCGCCTACAAGCCGAAACCACACGGATAAAGTCTGATCCACGCCGGGGCTGACGAGCGGCGGTACCCGTCAGGTGGCTGGAGGCGAGATGCCGGAGTTCGCCACAAGCTGTGAGCCTGTCGCCATGCGGATCATCGCGCTGTTCGGACCGACGGGTGTCGGCAAGACCTCGGTGGCGCTGGCGCTCGCCGACCTGCTGCGCGAGCAGGGCGAGGACCCGATTGCGGTGTCGGCCGACGCGCTGCAGGTATATGCGGGCCTCGAGACCCTCACGGGGGCAGCGACGCCCGCCGAGCAGGCACGCCTCGAGCACCGGCTGCTGTCCTTCCTGCCGCTGGATGCGACGTTCAGCGTCGGTCAGTACGCGCAGCTCGCGCACGCCGAGATCGACGATCTGCTGACGGCGGGCAGGCGTCCGATCGTCGTCGGCGGCACCGGCCTGTACCTGCGCGCGGCGCTGACCGAGCTGAGCCTGCGCCCGCCGCCGCCGGAGGGGGTGCGCGAGCGCTGGACGGCGGAGCTGGAACGCTCCGGTGCGCCGGCTCTGCACGCGAGGCTCGGCGAGCGCGCGCCCTGGGCGGCGGTCGAGATCGATCCGAACGACCGTCAGCGGGTGGTTCGTGCCCTCGAGCTGCTCGACCTCGGTGAGCTCGAGCCCCCGGACGGGCCGTCGCAGCTGTGGAGCGAGGAGCTGCGACAGCCGACCGTGCTGGCCGGGTTGACGATGGAGCGCGATGAGCTGTACGCGGCGATCGATGCCCGGATCGATGGGATGCTCGCGGCCGGCGTGCGCGAGCAGGTGCAGCGGGCGCACGCCGCCGGTGCGTCTGAGACGGCGCGCAAGGCGCTCGGCTTCGACGAGCTGCTGAGCGGAGACGTCGAGACGATGAGACGGCGTACCCGCAACTACGCAAAGCGCCAGCTGACGTGGATGCGCAAGCTCGCCGGCGTGCGCGTGATCGACGTCACCGGCCGTGACCCTACCGCGGTCGCGCGCGAGATCCTCCACGCTACGCCTGACTTAGACTCCGGCGCCTGATGGACGGCATGAAATTCGAGAAGTGGCAGGCGCTCGGCAACGACTATCTGATCGTCGAGCACGACCAGCTGCCGTTTGAGCTGACGCCGCCGCGTGTCCGCGTGCTGTGCGCTGGCCACTTCGGCGTGTTCGCCGACGGCGTGCTGCTGCTCTCCGCGCCCGCCGACCCGGCGCATGTGGCCGACCTGCGCATCTTCAACCCCGATGGCTCGGAGGCGGAGCTGTCGGGCAACGGTGCGCGCGAGGCGGTCCTGTACCTGCGCAGGCGCGGCTGGACAGAGGACGACTCCTTCGCGATTGCCACCGCCGCGGGCGAGATCCGTCCGACGATCATCGGGAGCGATACGTGCCGCGTGGACATGGGGCTGGCGAGCCTGCGCTCGGACGACTTTCCCGCGGGCCCACCGGACGGTCGGGGCACGGTCCGCGCCGGTGGCCGCGACTGGCCCTTCCGCCACGTCTCGATCGGCAACCCCCAATGTGCGATCCATGTCGACTCTGTCGCCGAGCTCGACGCGCTGGACCTCGCTGCGATCGGTCCGCAGATCGAAGGCGCCCGGCTCTTCCCGAACCGGACGAACGTGTCGTGGTATACGGAGCTTGAGTCGCGCTCGCCCGCCTACGCAGCGGACGGTCCGTACGCCACGCGCATCCGCGCACGGATCTTCGAGCGCGGGGTGGGGGAGACACTGTCCTCCGGGACCGGCGCGACCGGCGCCGCCATCGCGCACGTGCTCGAGGGAGGCGCAGCGAGCCCGGACGCGACGGCTCTGCGAGTGGGAGCAGGCGCGCTCGTGACCGTGCAGCTCGACGGCGGCGAGCTCGAGGTCGGGGTGGGAGAGGATCTGCGCGTCGAGCTGACAGGCTGGGCGAGACCCGTGTTCGCGGGTCGGCTGAGCGAGGACTTCGAAAAGGAGCTGCATGAAACCGAGTAGACGCCTGGAGCGCATCCCGCCGTACGCGTTCGCCCAGCTGGAGCGCAAGATCGCGGAGAAGCGCGCGGCCGGGGTGGATGTGATCAGCCTCGGCATCGGCGACCCCGACAGGCCGACGCCGCCGCTGATCGTGGAGGCGATGCAGGAGGCGGTCAGCGAGCCCGAGACGCATCGCTACCCCACCAACCGCGGCCGCGAGGACTTCAGAGGCGCCGTGCGCGACTTCTACGAGCGGCGCTTCGACGTGAAACTCGATCCCGCGAACGAGATCATCCCGGCGATCGGTGCCAAGGAGGCGATCTTCAACCTCAACCTCGCGTTCCTCGACCCCGGCGACTACGCGCTGGCGGCGGACCCGGGTTATCCGGTGTACACGGGCGGACCGTGGCTCGCCGGCGCCGAGCCGGTGCTGATGGCGCTGCAGCCGGAGCACGGCTTCGTGCCGGATCTCGGCGCGATCGACGAGGACATCGCGCGCCGTTCGAAGCTGATGTTCCTGAACTACCCGAACAACCCGACGGGCGCCGTCGTACCGGAGGGCTTCTTCGAGCGCGTGGTGGAGTTCGCGCGGGCCTACGAGATCCTGGTGGTGCACGACAACGCCTACTCGGAGATCGTCTTCGACGGCTACCACGCCCCGTCGTTCCTGCAGACGCCCGGCGCTAAGGACGTCGGCATCGAGGTGTTCTCGCTGTCCAAGGGCTACAACATGACCGGCTGGCGCTGCGCGGTGGTGGTCGGAAACGCCGAGGCGCTCGAGACCTACTGGCGGCTGAAGACGAACATCGACTCGGGCCTGTTCGAGGCGGTGCAGCTCGCGGGTGTGGCGGCGCTGTCACCGGACGCCGACGCCGAGGTCGCCTCGATGAACGAGCTTTACCGGCGTCGGCGCGACCTCGTCTGCGAGGCGCTGCGCGGTATCGGCGTCAACGTGCGCCCGCCGCACAGCACGATCTACGTGTGGGCGCCGGTCCCCGAGGGCTTTCACAGCTCGGAGGCCTATTGCGAGCACGTGCTCGAGCGCACCGGCGTCGTGCTGACGCCGGGCGCCGTCTACGGTCCCGCCGGCGAGGGCTGGTTTCGGATCTCGCTGACTACGCCGGACGAGCGACTGCTGGAGGCCGTCGAGCGGCTCGGCACGCTTGGAGCTTGATCAGGCCGATCAGCGCGGGTGGCCTTAGCGCAGACTTCACGGCTCGTTACACCTCTCGACGCCTGTGTCGTCCTAGACTTGAATGTGGATGGATCGAAGTCGCAACGGCCGCACTGCCGTCACACCAAAACCTGCCGACTGGCCCGGCAACGGGGCACAGCCTTCGCAGCGCGCGCGTCAGCGCGCCTTCTGCATTGCAGCGCTGCCTGAGGGCGAAGACCTGGCCGAGTTGGGCGAGCTGTTGCGCACCGCCGGCGTGGCCGTCGTGGGCGAGATGGTGCAGCGCCGCGAGCAGCCGCACCCGAACACGTACCTCGGCCCAGGCAAGGTCGCCGAGGCGAAGGCTGCGGCGCTGGCGAGTGACGCGAATGTCATCGCTTGCGACGACGAGCTGAGCGCGCGCCAGGAGCGCAACCTCGAGGAGGCGCTCGGCCTGCCGGTGGTCGACCGCACGACGGTGATCCTCGACATCTTCGCCTCGCATGCGAACAGCGCCGAGGGCAAGCTGCAGGTCGAGCTGGCGCAGCTCGAGTACAACCTCGCGCGCATGCGTGGGCTGTGGAGCCACCTGGAGCGCCTCGGCGGCGGCATCGGCACGAGGGGCCCGGGGGAGACGCAGATCGAGACCGATCGAAGGCTCGCGCGCGACCGCATCGCCGTGCTGCGCCGGCGCCTCGAGCACGTGAAGGGCACCCGCGCCGTCCAGCGCGCCGAGCGCGAGCGCGCGGCGCTGCCGACGATCGCGCTCGTCGGCTACACCAATGCGGGCAAGTCGACACTGCTGAACGCCTTGACCGGCTCGGACGTAGGCGTGCGCGACCGGCTGTTTCACACGCTCGATCCGACCACGCGCACGCTCAAGCTCGGCGGACGCACGCACCTGCTGACAGACACCGTCGGTTTCATCAGCAAGCTGCCCCACCAGCTGGTGGACGCCTTCGGCGCGACGCTCGAGGAGACAAGCCGCGCCGAGCTGCTCGTGCACGTGCTCGACGCCTCCGCGACCGAGGAGCAGCTGGAGATCATGCAGCGCTCGGTCGAGGGGACGCTCGAGGAGATCGGTGCCGGTGAGCGCCCGCGTCTGCTGGTGCTCAACAAGATCGATCTGCTCGACGAAGACGAGCGCGAGGAGCTGCGCTTCCGACACCCCGACGCGGTACTCGTCAGCGGTGTCACGGGCGAGGGCTTGGCAGACCTGTCCGAGCGCCTCGAGCACGAGCTCGCGCACACGTTGCGCCCGCTCGACCTCCTGGTCCCGTACGCCGACGGCGGCAGCCTCGCCGAGCTGCACGAGCTCGCCGGTGACGTCAGCCGCGAGGACACCGCCGAGGGCGTACGTGTGCACGCACTCGTTCCGGCGCGGCTCGCCGAGCGCTTCGCGCGCTTTGCGGTTGCGCCGTCGGCCTAGCGCTTGGGGTGGGCGATGTCCGACGAGAACGTGGAGATCGTGCGGAACGCATTCCAGACCTTCGGCGCGGAAGGAATCGACGCGGCGCTCTCGTTCTTCTCGCCCGATGTCGTCTGGTACCCGATCGATCGTTGGTTGGACGGCTCGGCCTACCATGGGCATGACGGCATGCGAAGGCTCGGGGCGGCCTTTTCCGAGAACTTCGACGACTTCCGCTATGACGTCCACGAGATCCGCGACGCGCAAGATCGCGTTGTCGCGCTTGTCGATATGACAGGACGCATCAAGCACTCGGAGTCCGAGGTCAGTCAACGACGCGGATTCGTGATTTCGCGCTTCGATGGTGGACAGTTCCGCGAGGTTCGCACGTTTCCGAACTGGTCCGAGGCCCTCGAAGCCGTGGGGCTCGGGGGGTAGGCGATCCGCGAGATACTCACTTACGCAGCCCGTCGACCTCGCCGATTCACGCGCCTCGCGCGCTGATGCGACACTCTGCGGACCATGGAATCGCGCATCCATGTGATCACGCTGGCCGTCGCTGATCTCGATCGTGCGCTCGAGTTCTACCGCCGCCTCGGACTGAACTCGGCGGGTGTGACCGGGACGGACTTCATCGGCGACGATGAGAACCCGGCTGGAGCCGTTGTGATGTTCCACCTCGACGGTGGCCTCATTCTCGCTCTCTACCCGCGTACGGAGCTCGCGAAGGACGCCGCCGTGCCGTTCGGCCCACAGAAGTCTGGTGAGGTCAGCGTCGGACATCTCGTCGCCACGAAGCAGGACGTTGACACCGTGCTGGCGCAGGCCGAGGCCGCTGGAGCGACCCTCACCGAGCCGCCGCACGATCGGCCCTGGGGGATCTACTCGGGGTATTTCCGCGACCTCGACGGGCATCTCTGGGAGATCATCTGGAATCCACGCTCGTAGGCCGTCCCGTCGACATCGAGGAGGGCCGCGCCGCCGCCGAAGCCGTTGCCGAGGGCTGGGGCAGCCCCTCCTCAGCGCTCGTCGCCGCTGCCAGACAGCACCCCGCGGCGCTGACGCGAGAGCAGCTTGTCGAGGTTCACCTGGGCGATCTCGTCGAGGTCCAATCCCAGCTCGCTCGCCAACTGCGAGACGTACCAGAGCACGTCGCCGAGCTCCTTGGCCATTGCCGCGCGGCGCTGCTCGCTGACCTCGCCGCCGTCGTCGCGGATCGCCTTCTTGGCGTGCTCTGCGACCTCGCCCGCCTCGCCGGCGAGGCCGAGCGCAGGGTAGGCCAGCCACGCTTCGCGCGGATACTCTGCGGTGCGACGCGACAGGCGCTGGTACTCGGATAGCTCCATCGCCGGATCCTACGGCGCGGCCCCGCGCCAGCGGGACCGAAGAAGGCCGAGTTTGCGGAGAAACAGACGCGCGCCGCTCACACGCCCGCGGCACGACGGGCGCTGAGGTGCGTCTGGCGCTCGATCTCATCCTCGAGCGGGGCCAGCTGGTCCGGGTCCAGACCGAGTCCGCGCGCTATCAGCCAGTCCGCGAACCAGACGTTCTTGGGCAGCAGCGGGCCGTGCAGGTAGGTTCCGATCGTGTTGGCGCTCCGCGCGCCCTCCGCGCCGCTGCGGCCGTCGTTGCCGTAGCCCCGCAACACGCGTCCGAGCGCGCTCTGGCCGGCTCCGAGATGTGTGCGCCCGCCGTGGTTCTCAAAGCCGGCTAGCACACCGGTGGTGCCCTCGTCGAGCGAGACCTCGATCGCGACGTTGCCGATCAGCCGCGGCCCGTCCTCGCGGACGGTGTGCACATCGAGCAACCCGACTCCCGGAATCTCATCCGCTCCGAGCGTGTAGGAGTGCCCGAGCAGCTGGTAGCCGCCGCACACGCCGAGCACCAGCGCGCCGCGGCTGGCGGCGGCGTGCAGACCGTCGCGCTTGGTCTCGATCAGGTCCTCCGCGCACAGGCGCTGATCGCGATCCTGGCCGCCGCCGATGTAGAAGATGTCGTGGGCATCCGCGTCGAGCGGCTCGCCGAGGCCGCGTGCGGCGAGCTCGAAGCCGATGCCACGCCACGCGCAGCGACGCTCCAGCACGATCAGGTTGCCGCGGTCCGCGTAGATGTTCATCAGGTCCGGATACAGCGCGCACACGCGCAGCGTGCGCCCCGACGCGGTCGAGTCAGGCACGGAGCATCACCACGACGCTCGCCGTGTGCTCCTCGGTTGCCGCGATCACGCGCGTACCGGCGGCGGTCAGTCCCGCCTCGTGGGCCTCGTGTGCGAGCTGGGCGACGCTCACACGATCGAGCTCGACGACGTCGTGCTGCCAGGCGGGCTCGCACGCCGGGCGGCCATGCGGGACGATCCCGCGCTCACGCTCGATGCGCACGACACGGCTGTCGAGGAGGACGCGCGTGGCGCGGCTGATGTAGGTGGCTCCCGCGACGCGCGCGACCTCCTCCGACGGGCCGAGGTCGCCGGCGTCGCAGTCGAACTCGTCGATCTCGGTCACGATCGCGCACGCGAGCAAGCCGCCCGATGCCAGGTGCGCGCGCGCCTGGGCCATGAACTCGAGCCGACCCGTCGTGCCTCCGAGCAGCTGCAGCGTCTGCATCGGCGCTAGGCACAACGCGAAGTCGCGGCGATCCAGCTCGAACACGCGCGCGTCCGCTCGTACGGTCTCGATCTCCAATCCAGCCGCGCGGGCGCTCAGCGCATCGAGCAGCTCCGCGTCGAGGTCGACTGCGGTCACGGGGCGCCCGGCGCGCGCGAGCGCGAGCGCGACGCGTCCTGTCCCGGCGCCGACGTCGAGCACCCTTCCCACGCCCGACCCTGGCGTCGGCGCAACGCCCGCGCGGGCGTTTGCGGCGAGCTCGTGCCACAGCGCGAGGTCGGCGGTGTAGCTGCCGCACTCCAGGTCGTGCCAGATGACCGACTCCGATGGGCTCATGACCATGCGCTGCTCGCCTCCCCGCGCGCCACCAGCAGCTCGCGAAGCGCCAGCATCGCCGTGTAGGTGGGCAGCGCGAACAGCGGCGCACCCGCGCCTTGCGGCCTGTCGGCTGAAGCGGTGCTCAGCGCCACGGCGAGATCCTCGCGCACGGCGATCAGCTCCGGTTCGATGCCCGCGTACTTCAACCGTGCCGCCAGATCAGCCGCGCGCGTGCCGCTGCACGTCGCTCGGCGGATGCGCCCCGCCAGCAGCTCGAAATCCGCATCCCAGATCCAGGACACGTCGCGTCCGTCGGCGATGTCGTCGTTGAGCACCCCCAGCAGGTCGTGCTCACCGGGCTCGAGCGCGAGCGTGCGCAGGACCTCGTTGGCGCCGGCGGGGTTCTTGACGAGCAGGATCTGCAGCTCGCGAGTGCCGGCTGGCGCATCGACGCCTCCGGAGCGCCCGGCGGGCACCGACACGGACACCGTCTCCGCGCGCCCGAATGCCGCGCGCGAGCCGGCCAGCCCTGCCTGGATGCTCTCCAGTGGCACCTCCAAGGCGCACGCAAGCGCGGCGGCGGCGAGCGCGTTGTAGACGTTGTAGAGGCCGGGCAAAGCGAGTGAGACATCGGCTCGCCCGGCGGGCGTCGTGAGCGTGAAACGAGCGGCGCGCACGCCTTCCAGGCGCACGTCGCTGGCGGTGACGGTCGGGGTCGGTCGCGACTGCCCGCAGCTCGCACAGTGATAGCGGCCGAGGTGGCCCAGGTACACCGCGTCGAACACGTACGGGGCGCCACAGTGGCGGCAGTGCCGCGCGTCCGCGGCGTGCGCCATCCCGGCGAGCGCCAGCGAGTCGTCCTCCAGCCCGAAGTAGATCGCGCCGGCGTGCTCGCGTCCGAGGTCTGCGAGCAACGGGTCGTCGGCGTTGAGGACCAGCTGGCGCTCGCCCGTGCGCAGCACCCGCTCCCAGCGTTCGGCGATCGTGTCGAGCTCGCCGTAGCGGTCGAGCTGGTCGCGGAACAGGTTGCCGAGCAGGATCGCACGCGGATGCAGCTCGGCCGTCAGCTGCGCGAGCCACAGCTCGTCCACCTCGAACAGGCCCAGTTCCCCGGCGATCGTCCCGCCGCGCCTCGCCGCATCGAGCAGCGTCGTCGCGACGCCGCCGGCCATGTTCGCGCCTGCCTGGTTGTGGACGATCGAGATCCCGGCGCGCTCGAGGATGCCCGCGGTCATCGCTGCGGTCGTGGTCTTGCCGTTCGTCGCCGAGATCAGCACGCTGCCACGCGCCAGGCGCGCGCCCAGCTCGCTGATCGCGCCGGGTGCGAGTCGCATCAGCAGCTTGCCTGGGGCGCTCGTGCCGCCACCGCCTCGCAGGCGCGAGATCGCCCCGACGCCGCGAGCCAGCGCGAGCTTTGCGGCGAGCGTGTCGCGCATCAGGCGCCCGAGAAGGCAGGCCCCGGCTCCAGCGGGGTCAGCATCGTGACAGCGCCCTGCAGCGCGCGCACCCGAACCGGCAGCTCGCCGATCGGATCGCCGTCCGCGTACATCGTGAACGGGCGCTCGGCGCTGAGCAGGAGCTCACGTGCGCGAAACACGCTGACGCTCGGCTCGTGCACATGCGTTCCCTTGAACACCTTCGGCAGGATGCGTGTCAGGAAGGTGAGCTTGCTGACGTGCTCGCAGACGATGACCTCGAGCAGGCCGTCGTCCAGCATTGCGTCGGGCGCTGCGCGCATGCCTCCGCCGTAGGTCTTCGAGTTGGCGGCGCCGACCGAGAAGGCTGTAAATGAGCGCTTTTCGCCGGGAGGGTCCAGCTCGATCTCGAACCGTGCCGGTCGCCACGACACGAGCGCCGCGAGGGCTCCGTACACGTACACGAGCCCGCCCAGCCAGGCAGGGGCATCGTTGGCGATGCGGTTGGCGTCGCTGTCGAAGCCCGCGGAGGCGATGCCTACAAACGCGTGCCCGCGATCTTCCGAGCCTGCGGCGGCGACGATCCCGATGTCGACCGGCTGTGTGTGTCCGGCGGCGATCACCGCGGCCGCACCGTCGGGATCGTCTGGGATGCCCAACACCCGGGCCAGGTCGTTGCCGCGCCCGCCGGGGATCACGCCGAGGACCGCGTCCGGCAGTTGCATCAGGGCGTCGGCGAGCACGCCGATCATGCCGTCGCCGCTCAGCGCAACGACCGTCTCACCGCGCCGCGCTGCGTCGAGCGCGAGCTCACGCGCGTGATCCAGGTCGCGCGTGTCGGCGCGACGCAGCGTCAGGCCCTGCGCGCGCAGCGCGCGCTCCACGTCCGGCGCGATGCGGCCGGCTCGGCCGCCGCCGGCGGCCGGGTTCACGACCAGGCAGACAGCCGCGGACACGGTGGGCCTATGCTCCTGCGGCCGGTGCGGGGAGGGAGACGAAGGAAGCCTCAGCTGGTCGCGGCGTTGCGTGCACGGTCGCGTCGGCGCCGCCCGATCGCGGCCATCACACCGAGCACGACGAGCACCAGGATCAGACCGAGCAGGACGCCCGGCGCGACGCCGATGCCGCCGAACGGAAGCGAGATCAGCTCGACGACGCCGAGCCCGATCGCGAGCAGCACGAAGATCAGCAGGATGATCAGCAGCACGCCGCGCACGCGCGCCAGGATCCCGGCGGAGGCGGGGGGGAGGAGCAGTCCCATCGCCCGCAGCGCGAACATCTGGCGGCCAGTGGGTGGCGTCTGTCCGAGGCGCTCGACCGCCTCCTTGAGGTCGCCCGCGCGACGTTCCGCCAGCGCGAGCGACGCGTCCGCCATGCGCCTGATCTGCATCCGCTCCTGCGGTCGCGCAGCGGCGATCGCGCGCTGGAAGTATCCGCGAGCCGCCTCGGCGTCGAAGCGCTCCGATGCGCGCGCGCCGAGGATCGCCATCGCGGCGGACTTGTATTTCGTCTCCGCCTCGAGCTCCTCGTCTGAGCGCTGCTCGAGTGCCTGGATCGCCTCGAGGGCGCCACGCTGCTCCATGCGGACCTGGCGTTGTTTCGGGGGCATGGGCCGTCATTCTATGGTGTGCGGAGCGGTATGCTCGCGACATGACAAGCCGCTTGCCCTCAACCCGCGGGCGCCTGCGCGTGTGCGTGTGCGCGCTCTGCCTCGTGGCGCTGCTCGGCTTTGCAGCGACCGCCGCGCCCGTGGCCGGCGCGGCCGGCCTAGGCTCAGAAGGCGCGCTCAGCAAACTGACCGAAGGACAGCCGGAAGAAACGGAAGCGAAAACGACGAGCACGAGCGCGGTTTCCTCGGAACCGCACAACTCGAGTTCGCTGCTGCTGCTCGGTATCGGCGCCGCGGCAGTGCTGCTGATCGGCATCGTGTACCTGATCATGCGCGACGTGCGCGGTGTCGTCCCGGCAACGGAGGTCGATCTGCTCGACGGCAGCGCGACGCGTCACTCCGAGGCCGCAATGCGTAAGCGGCGCGCTAAAGCGAAGGCTGCGCGCCAGCAGCGAAAGCGCAACCGCTGAACTCAGTGAGAGACGCGCAGCGGCCGCGCGCGCAGGCTCGTGCGCACGCGAGGCGGGGCGGAGGGGTACCCGTGCGGACCGCCGCGGCGCGGCTTGCGCGGACGCGGCGTGCGGGGGCGCGGCGAGCGCGGGTGCGGGTCCAGCGGGCCGCCGGGCAACGCCTTGGAGCCACCGTCTTCTTCGGAGGAGTCAGGCACATCCGACGCGTCAGCCGCCTGGTCGTTGCGGTACGGAATCCACAGCATCAGACCAGCTAGCGGGATCTTGATGAGCGCCGCGAAAAACAGGATCCAGACCCAGAAGGGCATCTCCGTAGCGATGGTACTACTGCGGCGTGCGATCGTATAGAGCCAACGCGCTGACCCGGCTCGCGGAGGACGTCAGCCGCTGCCGCCGGTGCCCGCGGCTGGTCTGTTGGCGCGAGCACGTCGCGCGCGAGCGCCGCGCCGCGTTCGCCTCGGAGGAGTACTGGGGACGCCCGCTGCCGGGCTTCGGCGACCCCTCGGCGCGCGTGCTGCTGCTCGGTCTCGCGCCCGCGGCCCACGGCGCGAACCGCACCGGGCGCGTGTTCACGGGGGATCGCTCGGGAGATTTCCTGTTCGCGGCGCTGTGGCGCACCGGCTTTGCCAATCAGCCCGTCTCGCGTAGCCGCGATGACGGTCTCGCACTCCGCGACGCGTGGATCACCGCGGCGGTGCGCTGCGCCCCGCCGCAGAACCGCCCGACGCCGCAGGAGCGCGAGCTGTGCCTGCCGTGGAGCGTCGCCGAGCTGCAGCTGCTCGAGGACGTTCGCGTGGTCGTGTGCCTGGGCGCGTTCGCCTGGGACGCCGCCCTGCGGTTGACCGCTGCGCTGTCCGATCCGCCCGCCGCACCGCGACGGCCGCGGCCGCGCTTCAGCCACGGTGGCGAGCTCACAGGCGAGCGCTACGAGCTGCTCGGCTGCTACCACCCGAGCCAGCAGAACACCTTCACCGGCAGACTGACCGAGCCGATGATCGACGCCGTACTAGAACGCGCTCGAGCGCTCGCCGAGAACCCGCGCTAGCATCAATCGCAACGATGAGGATCGTGATCGCAGCGACGCTCGCGGTGGTGGCCACACTTGTGGCGGCCAACATGCTCGGCGTCGCCGCCGCCGAAGCGCCGACGACGACGACGGCCTCGCCCAACAGCGTCAGCGTGGAAGGGGTTGCAAGGGTGCCAATCGCCCAGGATGCAAACCTTGCCACGGCCACGGCCGTCTACCGGCAGGCGATGGCGGAAGCGATGACCGACGGACAGACCAAGGCCGAATTCCTCGCCGGCAAGGCTGCGGTCACGCTCGGGAGCGTGCAGCGCATCGTCGAAGCCGGCGGCTACATCGAGTGCACCAACAGCGAAGAATCGAGCTACAGCGAATATGAAGGCGAAGAGCCGGACTTCGGTTCGCCTCCCTCGTCAATCGCGGTGGCGCCGGCGGCAGCCCCGGAGTCGGCTGCTGCGGGTGGGGGAGTGCACAGGCCGACGCTGAAGCACCCCAAAAAGCACGTCACTGCCCACAAGGCAAGCGCCGCGAAGTGCACGCTCACCGCCTCGGTCGCGCTCGTGTACGCGATCAGCTGAACAGGCGCGCACACTGATCGACGCGCACTAACCTGGTGCGCGTGCCCTACACCAGCGCCGACGCCAGGCAGCAGCTGCTCGACACCGTTGCCGAAGCGGCCGAGGCGCTCGGTTCTGCGCTCGCGTCGCTGACCGAGGCATACGAGCTGCTCGACGAAGGCAACGCCGACAGGGTGGAGGAGGCGTTGTTCCGCCCTGTGCAGATGGCATACGGACGCGCGCGACGCGCGCACGCGGGCTTCGCAGAGCGCCACGGTATGGCCGGCCGCGAGTTCACGCCGGCTGTCGCCGGAGCCCCGTCGAAGGGCGCGAAAGGCTTCCTCGACAGTGCCGTCTCGGCGATCAGCGACGCCGATCGGATGCTCGCGACGCTGCAGGACTCGATGCTCCCGGTGGAGGTCGGCGACCCGGAGCTGCGCGCGGACCTCGAGCATGTGCGCTCGTCGCTCGACGGCCTTGGTGGTCGCGCGCGAGAGCTCGAGCGCACGCTCGGACGCTAGGCGGCGCTACTCGACGGGCACGCCGTTGGCCGTGAGCGCCACGTCGATGTTGCCACGGGTGGCGTTCGAGTACGGGCACACGGCGTGCGCGGCGCGCACCAGCTCGACGGCGCTCGTGGTGTCGGAGATCCCCGGCAGCGTCACGTCGAGTCCGACCGACAGCACGAAGCCGCCCTGGCCGTTGGGCGAGAGCGACACCGCGGAGTCGATCGCGACATCGCCAGGGTCGGCCTTGGCGCGGCGCGCGACGACGCCCAGCGCACCCTCGAAACAGGCCGCGTAGCCGACGGCGAAAAGCTCCTCGGGGTTCGTGCCGCCGCCAGGGCCGCCCATCTCCGGCGGCAGGCGCAGGTCGACCTCGAGCGCGCCGTCGCTCGAGCGCCCGTGTCCCTGCGCGCGCCCTCCGGTCACGTGTGCCTTGGCTGTGTAGAGCTTGTCCGCCATCCGCCCGCCTCTCGTTCGTGGTTCGCTGGCGCCGATGCTAGTAGCTGGCGGTCACGCAGGCCCTGGCTGCGAGGTCGAGCCGAGCTCTACGGCGCTAGTCGCTCGATCGCCCAGCCGCCGCCCTCGCGCCGGTAGCGCAGCCGGTCGTGAAGGCGATCGTGACGCTGCTGCCACAGCTCGATGCTCGCGGGGCGCAGGCGGTAGCCGCCCCAGCCCGTCGGTAGCGGCAGCTCGCCCTCCGCGTAGCGCCGCTCGAGCTCGGCGACGCTTTCCTCGAGCAGCACGCGGCTCTCGAGGACCTCGCTCTGGGGCGAGGCCAGCGCGCTGATCTGGCTGCCGCGCGGACGGCCGCGGACGTAGTCAGCGGACTCCTCCGTGCTCGTGCGCTCGACGGCGCCCTCGATTCGTACCTGGCGGCCGAGCGGATCCCAATAGAACGCCAGCGCGGCGCGTGGGTTGGCGGCGAGCTCTCGGGCCTTGCGGCTCGCGTAGTTGGAGAAGAACACGAAGCCCCGATCGTCAAAGCGCTTGACGAGCACCATCCGCACCGACGGCGCGCAATCCGCCGACGCGGTCGCCAGCGCGGCCGCTTCCGGCATCCGCATGTCGGCCGCCTGGGCCTGCTCGAACCACGCCGCGAACTGGCGCACCGGGTCCGGGTCGACGTCCTGCTCGCGCAGCGGCGCTCCGTAGTCGCTCATCGGCGCATCCTGGCAGAGCGGCTCACGCAGGAGCCTGTACGCCGCGCGCGTTCCACCCACGTTCGATCTCGCGCATCAGCGCCGGATACACCACCAGGTGTCGGAACGGGGCGATCGCCGCCATGTACACCGTCCCGAGCCTGCCTCGCGGCTTGACGTAAACGGCCATCCGACCCTGATAGAGGCCCCCCGCTGCGGTCTCGACCCAGGCGAGTTGCATGACACCATGGACAGTGCGGTTCGAGAGCTCCCCGGCCCACTCGACGTCGGTGCGATACAGCGGTGTGAAGGGCGAGGAGCCAGCGTCTGTGGCCGTGCCGCGCAGGTCCGCGGGAAGCCGATCAATCAGGCTCGCTTCGGTGTTCCCGGGGACGGGCAGCGCGCCACGCGGGCTATCCCAACCGAGCAGCTCGCCGATGCGCCAGCGAATGCTGAACAGCACGCGCGTCGCCGGTGAGCCGCCTTTGGAGAGATCCAGCGAGCCCACCACGTCGAGCAGGCTCCCGAAATCCTCGATGCCGCCTTTCACTGGCAGCACCCACGCATCCTCGAGCCTGAAATCTGGTGCGATCTCATCGATCCGCCACGCGTGAGCTTCGTGTGCGCTGTTCGAGAGCCTCATCTGCGCCTCCAGTCGTCCGGCACGTACTGAGATGGCATAGGATAACATACATACATGCCTGTACGTAACATTGAGGCGAGCCGAGGGGGGAGCACAACGGCGTCCGCGGGCAGCGGCGGCCGCCTGACGCAGGCTGATCGGAGCGCCCGCACGCGCAGCGCCCTGCTGGAGTCCGCGGCGAGAGGGCTGTCCCGCTACGGCTACGGAAACCTCGTCCTCGAGCGCGTGGCAAGCGACGCGGGCTACACGCGCGGAGCGCTCTATCACCAGTTCAGGGACAAGGAGGCGCTCGCGTTGGCCGTCATCGAGTGGGTCGACGAGACATGGCAGCAGGAAGTCGGCCGCTTGGTCGAACGCGAGCCCGACCCGGTTGCCGCGCTGATCCTGCTGGCACGCGGTCACGCGGTCTTCTGCCGGCGAGACATCGCTCGGGTAGCGATCGCGCTCAGGCTCGAGTTCAGCGGCCAGGAGCATCCGATCGGACAGCGGCTCGAGCTCGTCTCCGAGGGGCTGGTCAAGCGCTGCGCACGCCTGGTCAGCGCCGGGCGCAGGGCCGGCACGATCCCCGCCGGGCCGCCAGCGAGAGTCCTCGCGCTGGCCCTGATCGGTGCGATGGAGGGCGCAGTCATCGAGCTCGCCGGCCAGGCGCCGCACGACGAGGTCCTGGCGGCGCGGGCCGTGGCCGGTGTGCTCGGGCTGCCCGGCTCGTATCCGGACGGCGCATCCGCGGCTTAGCCGCCGGCGCGGCGCGGCCACGGCGTGGCGTGGCGCGTCAGCGGCCATCCAGGCATGTATACCGCGGCTGCGGTATTCGATCCCAAGGCGAGCAACCCTGGTGACCTTCGACGGTTTGTTGGATGGGGCTGCGAGGGGAGCCCCACACCGGCACGGCGTGGCCCCCCGCGTCCGTGCCAGCGGGAGCGGGGGCACGGATGCCCCCGGCTCCGCACGCTGGGCATGGGCGGGACTGCCTTGTGTACGAAGAGCGCTCCGATTCATGGCGGATCAGCTTCGAGGCGACTGAGCGCGGCTGGCTCGTCCAGTTCGTCATCGCTCGGACGACCGCGCCGAGCGATGCGTGTCGCGCGACCATTGCTGCACATCGTGCTCAGACGCCAGTTCGCTGGCTACTGCGCCGCCCTGAAGCGGGTACTCGAGCACGGCCGCGCCTCGCCGCGAGGGTAGGCGAGCAGGCGCCAGCTCAGGGCGTTTTCGTTGCTGGTTTACATAACATGCATTATCAGGCGTAAGGGGGCGAGCAGGCGGTACATCACGTTCCCCAAGGACCATGATGGCGTCTGGAGGATGGAGAGTTCTACGCGCGGCCGTTCAAGAAACTCGCCGACAGATGGCTCCGCCGCAGCTTCGATGAGCGCCGCGCCGAACGCACGCTGCTCGGAGCGTCGCGCACGAGCGAGTGAGACCGGAATCTCACTCATGTGAGACGGCTTTAAGGGCAGAGGTCGCGAACGAACTGACCGTTGTCGTCGTTGCTGTAGGCGCCGTAGGTGTTGTCGCTGAACATATTCGAGTCTCCCGCCATCACGAACTGGCCGCTGCCGACGGCTTGGGCCGCGACGATGGTTGCGGAGTCGTCCGAGCTTTCAACGAGCGGTTGCGCCGCCCCTGACACCGAGACCGTGCTCGCCCAGTTCTCGCCGAGCACCGAAACGCCAATAGTGAGCGGTGACGGATCGATGTTGGTCGTTGTCAGTTCACCTTCGTCGACTTCGTCGTCGTCGAGTGCAAGTCCCACGCCGAGCGCGGTGGCGAAAGTGTTCAGGGTGCCGTCCGCTGCGTCGAAGCCGAATCCCTGATGCTCGCCGACCGCAACGATCGTCCCGCCTGACCGTATGTATGTACCCAAAAGACCTGTTTCCGATGCGCCGACCGACCTATTGGCGAGCATCACAACGCAGCGGTAGCTCAAGAGGTCGGCCGGCAGCGACGTCGAGACTTCCGCGCTCTGCCCGGTCGCTGCTGACCATTCGCTGAACTCGAGGTCCCCGGGCTGTGAGCCCATGGCCGTATCGGCGTCGTAGACAAGGGTCGGACCAGTGGCCGGCACCGTTACGGGTGGCGGGGGTGGCGGGGGCGGCGGGGGCGGCGGCGCAGGAGCAGCTGGCGGCGTCGGGGCCGCTATAGCAGCTAGAGAGATCGTGCCTGAGTGCAGGATCGCCGCGACCTGCTGCGGCTGGTGGTAGGCCCACCGCAGAAATTCGATCGTCCCGGTGACGACGCTGAGAGCCTTCTCGAGGAGCCCAGAAGCCACACTGAGCGCTCCGTGGACGACGAACCGGGACCCAGCGAACCCGATGTTCCTCACCAGAAGGGGCTTGCAGCCCAGCCGCTGGATCCGGCTCTTGGAAGCCTCACAGTCCGCGTACTGTCTCGCATCTTGGTCGACCTCCAGCATCATCCCGGTGAACGCTTGGACTATGCCGGCCGTCTTGCCGGGGATGTAGGCCTGAAACGCGTGCGCCTCTGCGTAGAAGCCGATCTTGGGGGTCCCTCGCAGCTTGATCCGCGCCGCGCCTGACCCGATCGGGAACTTCAGCTCGTCTCCTGGGAGCAGTAGATCGCTGTCCTTCGAGACTCGTCGAGTCGCGATCGAAGCGAGGTCGAAGTTGGACTCGGTCCGCCGAGGAGATCCGACCGACCCTGTGAACGCGACGCCGAGTGCGACGTCCGAGTTGTTGTAGATGTAGAGGGTGGTTCCGTCGAAGCAGGCTTTGACGGCGAAGCTTGAGGGGATGGATCCGCGAGACGTGTTCGAGTGGCACAGGCCGGGCGCCAAGCCGGCGGACGCCTCGGCGGGTGCGAGACACACAACTGTGCAGAGAGCCATCAAAGCCCCGAGCGACCGGCCAAGAATGTGACGCCCCCCGCTCAGCGTCATCGCTACCGTATCTTGGAACGAGTTGGGCTCACGGCACTGCATGACACTACCTCACCGACGAGCGGCGGGAGGCTCGTGTCCCTCGCCGCGCGCAGCACATGGCTTGCGCGAGCAACGCCTCATATCCCACGCAAGCGCTCGTCGATTGGGAACCTCCCCAACCCCAAGGGTCGCGCGTACGACGTGAGGGACCTCCCCGCCCGGAAGCAGCCGCTCCGGCGTCCCAGTCTCACATGGATGAGACGCCAGCAGTCTCAGATCCGCGAGATTGTGTGTCTCACATCCCGACGGCGTCGGCGCGCTCGAAGGGTCGCGCGCGCGACTGCTCAGGTCAGGGTGTCGGGCCACCCTGTCGCCTCGAAGACGGCGATCGGGTCGAGGTAGTCTCGCCAGTGCACCACTTTCGTGTCTTTGACGGTGATGATGGACACAAAGCGGTTGTTGTAAGGCCGCCCGGTCTGCACTGATTCGCCGTGCACCTCGTACTCGAGGACAACGACCGACGCCTTCGGGTCTCGGTAGATGCGGAGATTGTCGGCGCTGTGCACCATCATGTAGTCGTCGTAGCCGCTGTAGAGGTCGATGATGCTCTGGCGTCCTTGCACGCGTCTGGGGTAGCCGGGCACGGAGATGACGTATTCGAAGATCACGTCGTCGGCGAGCAGGTCGAAATAGTCGTCTCCTTTGGCCAGCCCCATGAGCCCCTCGCGGATGATGCGGAAGAACGGCCCGTCGGCACCGAAGTTCGAGCTGTCGTTGATGTACTTGGTCATCGCTGCACCTTGCTGGTCCAAGCGGTGGCGTGGCGCTGAGCGAACGCGTGAAAACTGGTTGACGGTCGGTCGATGACCGTCTCGATGTCGGGGGTGGGCGTTGAACCGTCGCCGGCGATGATCGCACCGGTCAGCCACTCAAGCATCGGTGCATAGTTGGCGGGCACACCGGCTGTGATCGCCGCGTTGATCCAGGTCTGTTGGGCGATGTCTTGGTAGGTAACGGGTTGTCCGCTCACGGTCGTGATCGTCGCGGCGACGTCGTCGAAGGTGATCGCCTCGGGCCCGGTGAGCGCGTACTCGGCGTCTGCGTGCGCTTCGGGGTGCAGGAGGGTCTGGGCCGCGACCGCCGCGATGTCGATGGCATCGACGAACGCCTCCGCGCCGCCACCACTGGGAACTGCGAGGGTTCCATCAATGATGGGCACGTGATCGTCGATGAAGTTCTGCATCACCCATGCCGGGCGCAGGATGGAGTGCGTGAACGCCTGCCGGCTTGCGAGGTCCGTCTCGACGGCGGCGACGTCGATGTCGCGCGGCGCCCGGTCGCCGTTGTAGGTGCTGAGCAGGGTGACGTGCCGGACACCAGCGGCCTCGGCCTGGTCAAGGAATGCAGCGACCTGGCCGGCGTACCGCACACGCATCACGGGTGTCACGAGGTACACGCGGTCGGTCTGCGCGAGCGCTTGCGCATAGGTAGTGGGATCGTCCCAGTCAAAGAACAGATCACTGCCGTGCCGAGATGCGGTCCGGGCCGGCATGCCGTGATCGGTCAGACATGTGGCGACCAGCGAGCCGGTTCGGCCGCTGCCACCGAGGATGAGCGCTGCGGATGATGAGTCGGTCATGCGTTAAGCATTCCGACAAGCACGCGAGTGGATCAATGCTTCAAATGCTTGATCTCTTGTTCCAGCGTCTCAGAGCGGTTGGCCTGCCTAGCGGGTGCGTGCCCTCTTAGATCTTGCGACATCTGAACGGTCGCGGGCGACGAGGCGTTTGGGGTCGGCAAGCCGGCAAGGCGGATCGCGCACGAGCTAGTGCCGGGGACCGGCGGGCTCGACGTCGCGCTCTGGGCCGTGAGTGGCGACGTCGTGTCGGTGCGCAGGCGTGTGCCGCCCCGTCGACTGAGGTCCCGGCGGCTTGTCAATGAGCGGCGAGCACGGCGGGCGGGTTGAGCGCGTGGTGCTGTCGCCATCGTCCGGGTGGTTCGCCGTGGTGGCGTCGGAACGCGGTCGCGAAGGCATATTGCGACGAATACCCGACACGTTCTGCGATCTGGGACAGCGAGAGCCCATCGGTCAGGAGAAGGTCGCGTGCGAGCGTCATCCGCCAGTCCGAGAGGTACTGCATTGGCGTCTGGCCCAGGGTCTGCTGGAAGACCCGTGCGAACGACGCCCGGGACATCAGCGCGACCCTCGCCAGCTCCTCGACGGTCCACGAGCGACCTGCGTTCTCGTGGATCGCCTGCAGCGCGCGCGACAGACGCTCATCCGCAGCGGCGCGAAACCAGGCCGGGGCACTGGCGCTGCGCGCCAGGCCCGTTCGCAGACCGAGCACGACCAACAGATCGAGCAGGCGGTCAAGCACGGTCTGCTGCCCCGGCTGCGGATGCGCCATCTCTCGCGACAGCATCGTGACGACACCGTGGATGGGGTCATCGACGCTCGCCGGGAAGGCCAGCACACCGGGCAACGCATCAACCAGGCCGGCTCCGATATCGCCTGCGAACTGATAGGCGCCGCAGAGAAACACCGCTCCCTGCGCACCTAGCTCGACCTCGCTGGCGACGTGCAGTCGGCGAAACTCGTCGGGTGAGACGCACGTCGCCCCTGGCTCGTGCGCGACGAAGTGGTCAGGTCCTCCGCGCACGAACGCGAGATCGCCCGGTCTCAGCGCCACGGCTTCCTCACCCGCCTCGGTCCAGAGCCATATCTGCCCTTGGATGACCGCATGGACGGCAAGCTGGATCCCGGACAGTCTCAGCCCCCAAGGAGGGTTCGCCGCTGAGCGAGCAAACACACCCCCAGCCGCACGCGCGCGGACCAAGTGCTCTTGCAGAAGATCCACACAATGAGTGTCTCAAACAAAAATCAGCGCGTCAAGATCATTGAAGCGTCACACATCGGCCCATGTTGGAGCCTGCCGCCCAGGACTTCGCCGATGCCACCGCCAACCCGCCCTACCTGTTCGACCTCGGGCCCGACAAGGGCCGTGAGACGGTCGACGAAGTCCAGTCAGGAGAGATCGACAGGCCGGACGTCGAGATCGAGGACAGGACCGTCCCCGGCGGTCCGGGCGGCGACGTCTCGGTCCGCATCATGCGGCCCCAGGGCACCACCAGCGCACTCCCGGTCATCGTCTACACCCACGGCGCGGGATGGGTGTTCGGCAACGCCCACACCCACGACCGGCTCATCCGCGAACTCACAGACGGGACCGGCGCCGCGATCGTGTTCCCCAACTACAGCCTCTCCCCGGAGGCCCACTACCCGACCGCGATCGAGGAGATCTACGCCGTGCTGGCGTGGATCGCCAACGACGGCGCCGCCCACGGCCTCGATAGCTCTAGGATCGCGGTCGCCGGCGACTCCGTTGGCGGCAACATGACCGCTGCGATCACGCTGATGGCAAAGCGACGATCAGGGCCCAAGCTGGCCGCGCAGGTGCTGTTCTACCCCGTCACCGACGCGAGCTTTGAGACCGACTCCTATCACCAGTTCGCCGAGGGTTACTTCCTGCGCCGCGATGCGATGCAGTGGTTCTGGGACCAGTACACGACCGATGAGCGCCAACGAGCCGACATCCTCGCCTCACCGCTGCGCGCCACGCCAGAACAGCTCAGCGGACTTCCCCAGGCTCTCGTGATCACCGGCGAGGCCGACGTCCTGCGCGACGAGGGCCAAGCGTACGCACGCAAGCTCCGCTCCGCTGGCGTCGACGTCACCGCCGTGCGCTATGAGGGCATCATCCACGACTTCGTGATGCTCAACGCGCTCCGCGGCACCAACGCCGCCGAGAACGCCATCGCTCAAGCGATCACATACCTCCGGCAAGCACTGAGCTAACACTCGACGACTCGGCGGCGGCGCGGCAACGAGTCGCTCCGCCGCCCGTTCCCCCCTGGTTCGATCAAGCCCACTGGATTCCGTGCAATCCGGCGACGGCTGACCCGTTCTGCGTGGGTCCACGGGCCGACCGCGAGTAATCGACGATGACAGCACCCGCCGGCCCGAGGCGTACCGACCACATCTGGTTCGTCGCCCAGGCGGCACTCTCGGCGAGGCTGGCTGCTCTCCGCACGACCCGGCAGCGGCAACGGGCCTGAACGATGCCCGTGCCGTCGGGAAAGAGGGCTGCGAAGAGAGGATGGCGATCGACCGCTCGTCGCAATCCAAGACCCTACGCCCGGTTAGCGCACCCACGCGGAAGGTCTCGCATACGTCTCATATGGATGAGACGTATGCGGTCTCACATGACTGAGATTGGGCGTTTCACATCGGTGAGACGCCGCACGGACCCGCCGCGGCGACCGGGGTAAGGCAACTTCCAGGCGGAGCGGTGCTGCACCACGCTGTGATCGAATGGCGAGGTGCGATTTGCCATCGGACTGCCGAACGTCGGCGCCTACGGCGACCCGCGGCTGCTGGTCGAGCTTGGCAGCATGGCCGAGCAGTCGGGCTGGGACGGCGTCTTCATCTGGGACCATGTCGCCTACCGTGAGCCGGGTTGGCCTGTCGCCGACCCGCAGGTGGCCGTGGCCGCGCTTGCCGCGAGCACGAAGCGCGTTCGCCTCGGCGTGCTGATGGTCGCGCTGCCGCGCCGGCGGCCGTGGAAGGTTGCCCGCGAGCTCGCTTCCCTGGATGTCCTGTCAGGTGGGCGTGCGACCTTCGGTGCCGGGCTCGGATCGCAGGCCCTCCAGGAGTACGAGGCCTTTGGCGAACAGGGCGAGGCCAAGGTCAGGGCCGAACGCCTTGATGAGGCACTTGAGGTCGTTGTCGGTCTCTGGTCAGGCGCGCCGTTCACATACCAGGGCAAGTACTACACGGTCACGAACGGCCAGTTTCTGCCGCGCCCGGTCCAGCAACCCAGGATCCCCATATGGATCGCAGGTCGCTGGCCGGCACGACGACCATTCGCCCGCGCTGCCCGCTGGGATGGCGTATTTCCGACTCACGTTGACGTCGGACACGCGCAGACGATGAGCCCCGTTCAGCTTGAGAACATCGTGACGTACACGCTCTCGCAGCGGAGTTCTTCGGCCGATCCGTTCGACGTGATCATCGAGGGCCACACGGACGCGGCGGACAGCTCATCAGCGGCGCGGCGAATCGCCGATTACGAGGATGTCGGACTCACCTGGTGGATCGAGAAGCTCGGATGGTTTCGCGGCTCGGTGGACGATATGCGCGAGCGCATACAAGCCGGTCCGCCGCGGAGGTGAGGGAGCGACAACGGATCACTTCCTGCCGTCATTTACGGTGAGGTCATGCCGCGCCAACTCGACGTCCGCAGCTACGGACGCGTCTTCGATGCGATCGCCGAGGACTATGACCGTCATCGCCCTAACTACCCTGACGTGCTCGTCGACCGGGCGTGCGAGGGCATCGGCCCCGGCGCCGCGGTGCTCGAGATCGGCTGCGGCACGGGACAGCTCACGCGCAGCCTGCTCGCTCGCGGGCTGCGGGTGACCGCCGTGGAGCCGGGCCGGCAACTGATCGCGCGGGCTCGCGATCAGTTGCACAGCGTCGGCGATGTGCGGTTCGTCAACGCGCGCCTGGAGGATGCCTCGCTGGCGCGTGCCCACTACTCGGCTGTGTTCTCGGCGTCGGCGATCCATTGGATCGATCCGGAGGTGAGCTGGCGCAAGGCGGCCGACGCGCTGGTGGACGGCGGGAGCCTTGCTCTGCTCTCGTACTTTGGGCTCGACGATCCCCGCAGCGCCGACGATCAGCAGGCGCTGCGTGCGGCCCTGACGACGATCGCGCCCGAAGCTGGCGCCGAGTGGCCGACCTACCGCGACCTCGCAGCCACCCATGCCGGTGTTGTGGCGCGGGCCGAGAACCTCTCCGAGGTATGGGCCTGGCTGGGGAGCTATGAGATCGCGCGCGCATACGCGGCAGACCTGTTTGATGACGTGCAGCTAGTCGCAGTGCCGATGCAGCTGGAGCACACCGCCGATCAACTCAGCGCTGTACTGGGCACGATGTCGTTCTGGGCAAGACTGTCACCCCAACAGCGGGACGCGCTCGTCGCCGAAAACCAAGCCTTGCACCAGCGGCTGGGACGGCCGATCCGCTCGAGCACAGTCGCCTGCCTGGTCGTGGCGCGGCGCCGGCTTCGCAACTGACGGGCCGGAGTTCTGCTGCCTACGTCCAGGGCTCGTTCGTCCGACTGCCACTGCCCTCCCCCCTAGATCCGAGCGCGAGCAGAAATCCATCGCACGGTTACGCTCAGCCATGTGACGGTGGCCCACCCGCTCGCCTCCCAGCTCACGCGGTCCGTCGAGCGCGAGGATCGGCGCCCGTCGCCGGCACGCGAGGCTCAGCCGCCGTGGTCGCGCCCGGCGCTGATCGCCGTGGTCGCCCTCGCAGCCGCGTTGATGCTGGTGGACACGACCCTCAGCGGCTACGGCAACTCCTATTACGCGACGGGCGCGCTTGCCGCGAGCCACAGCTGGAAGGCGTTGCTGGACAACGCCGCCGATCTCGGCGGCTACGTGAGCCTCGACAAGGGCCCGCTCCCCGATTGGCTGATGGGTCTCTCGGGCCGCGTGCTCGGCTTCGGCAGCCTCAGCGTGATGCTCCCCGACGCGCTGTACGGAATCGTCACGGTCGTCGTGCTGCACGACACCGTGCGGCGCGCGCTCGGCCACGAGATCGCGATCCTCGCCGCGCTGATCATGGCGCTGACTCCGGTGGTCGTGCTCGTGGGGCGCTACAACGCACCCGACGCGCTGCTGCTCGCGCTGCTGGTCTGTGCAGCGTGGAGCCTGACGGTGGCGGTCCAGTCGGGGCGGATGCGCGAGCTTCTGCTCTGCGCGGTGCTCGTGGGCTTCGCCTTCAACACGAAGATGCTCGAGGCGTACCTGGTGGCGCCTGCGCTTGCGCTCTCATACCTCGTCGCAGCGCGTGGTTCGGTCCGCAGACGACTCCTCGAGCTGGCGCTGGCGGCGTGCTTGACGCTGTTCGTCAGCGTGCTGTGGTTCGGCGCGATGATGCTCGTCCCGGGCGGCAGTCGACCGTATGTCGGCGAATCGAGTGACAACTCGTGGTTTCAGCTGATCGTCGGCGGCAACGGCGTGGAACGCGTAACCGGCAGCGGTGGCGCCTTCGCCCGTCACCTCGAGGGAAACCTGCTGTATCTGTCGAGTGCTCATGTCGCCGGCCAGATCGCGTGGCTGTTGCCGCTCGCGCTGGTCGGGCTCGGCCTCGGCCTGCGCCAGACGCGCCGCTCGCCGCGCACGAGCTTCGCGTTCGGCAGCTACGTGCTGTGGGGAACGTGGGCGCTGATCGGGTGCGCGGTGCTCAGCTTCTCGGCGGGCACGCGACACGCCTACTACACCTCGCTGCTGGCCCCGGCAGTCGCCGCCCTGGCCGCGGCCGCGCTCGTCAGCCTCTGGCGCTCAGCGCGCGCCTCGCCGACAGCCGCAGGCGCTCTGGCGCTCGGCATCCTCGGCACCGCAGCCGTCAGCTTCGCGATCCTCACAGGCGCGCGAGGCTTCGTGCCGTGGCTGCGGTGGATCGTGCTGGCTGCCGGCGTCCTCGCCGGCGCAGCCGTCCTCGCACCGCATCTTCACCATCCCCTGCGTGCTCGCGCGGCCATCGCGCTCGCGTTCGGCGCCGCCGCCGTCGCGCTGCTCGCCGGACCGGCCGCGTATTCGCTCGCGACGGCTGCTCGCGCCCACACGGGGTATGACCCGATCGCCGGCCCCGCCCCGCCCGGGCACACCGCGGGCCAGGTGCGCGGAGCAGCAGCGGAGCTGACGCAGCCGCAGAGCCTCGCGTTGCTCACGTCGTACCTCGTGGCACATCGCGACCACGCGCGCTTCCTGCTCGCGGCAAGCGATGCAAAAACCGCGGACCCGATCGCGCTCGCCAGCGGGCAGCCGGTGATCACCCTCGGTGGCTTCAGCGGGTCAGATCCGGCGCCGACAGCCGATCAGCTCGAGCAGCTCCTCAGCTCGGGTCGGTTGCGCTACGTGCTGCTCGATGCCGCTCGCGTGATGCCGACGCAGGGCGCGCACCGACGTGCTGCGCCTGCACCGTGGGTGGAACGACACTGCGCGCACGTACCGTCTGCGTCGATCACCTCGCCGACACCTGGTCGATCGCCTCGACGTCGAGCCCCAATTGCCTCCGTGCTCGCGCTGTTCGACTGCGCCGACGCCTAACCTGAACAGGCATGTCATCGGCCATTTACGAGCTCCTCGAGGGCGACGTGCACAGGCACGGCGGGCTGCGTCACGCCCACCCCCACTCCGGGCCGCATCGGCACGACGCTGACTCCCACGAAGCGGGCGCCGAGCATCCCGGCACAGGCACGCGCGGCGATTCCAGCGCGCACGGCGAGGCGCATTCCGACGGCCATTCTCATGGCCTCATCGACCCGAGCATCAAGCGTTCGCGCGAGGGTGTGCGGGCGGTCGCGCGGGCGCTGGCGATCCTCGGCTGTACCGCCGCCCTGCAGGCGCTCGTGTTCGCGCTCACCGGCAGCCTCGCGCTGCTCGCGGACCTCATCCACAACGGCGGCGACGCGCTGACGGCGGTTCCGCTCGGGATCGCCTTTGCGCTTCGCTCGGAGCGCGCGGAGCGCTACGCCGGGCTGGCGGTCGTGGCGGCGATCTTCGTCTCGGCGTGCATCGCCGCGTATGCGGCAATCGCGCGCCTGGTCCATCCCTCGACCCCCGATCACCTGGCGGTGCTCGCGCTCGCCGGCGCTATCGGGTTCGCCGGCAACCGGGTCGCTGGCATCGTGCGCACACGCACCGGGCGTCGGCTGCAGAGCCACGCCCTGATCGCCGACGGGGATCACGCCCGCGTCGATGCCTACGTCTCGCTCGCGGTCATCGTCAGCGCGGTCGCGATCGCGGCGGGCGCGCCGATCCTCGACCCGATCATCGGGCTGGCGATGTCCGTCGTGATCCTGCGGATCACGCTCCAGAGCTGGCACACGGTCCGCGGGCACGACGCGCACTAGCCGAGGTGTCGGAGCCCAGCGCTCCGGCGATTCCTGTCAACCGCCGAGCGGCGACGGCGGGATCCGGGTGGTGCCGTGGATCGCGTCGATCCGCAACATCAGCTCGTCGATGTAGCACCACGACCACACCTCGCCGGGCTCGATCGAGCGGATCAGCGGATGGCCGCTGCTGTGTGCGTGCGCGCTCGCGTGGCGGTTGGGCGAGTCATCGCAGCATCCAACTTCGCCGCACACCAGGCAGATCCGCAGGTGAAGCCACGGGGAGCCGATGGCGAGGCACTGTGTGCAGCCGTCGGTCGACTCCGGCAGCTCGGTGATCTTGACTTGGTCGAGGTGGCTGCAAGTGGGCATCCCGATCTCCTTGGTTTCGACCTGGGGAGGCTAACGCGAAATCCGCGCGCGCACGGCTAGCCTCACGCCAATGAGCGATGTCCGCGTCCGGCCCGTCGCCCTCGAGCGCACGCGCGAGCTGCGCCAGGCGGTGCTCCGGCCGCACGAAACCGTCGAGGCGATGGCCTGCGGTGAGCCGAGTGACGCTTTTGCGGTTGGCGCCTTCCTCGGCGAGGAGCTCGTCTCCGTCGGGCTGATCGCGCCCGACGGCGAGCCCGGCGGCTGGCGCATACGTGGCATGGCCACGGCCCCCGGCGCGCGCGGCGCAGGCGCGGGCACGGGCGTCCTCGAGGCGCTCGTGCACCACGCGCTCCACGCGGGCGCGCAGCGGATCTGGTGCAACGCGCGCACGCCGGCGCGCCACTTCTATGAACGCGCGGGCTTTCGCGTGATCTCGGAGGAGTTCGAGCTGCCGATGATCGGGCCGCACCTGGTCATGGAGCTGCGTCCCGGGCGCGCGGCATGACATCTTCGTTGCGTCGCCACGGAGGCGGCGGGCAACACGCGAGCACGCTCGAGCTCTTCTACGACCTCGTCTTCGTGTTTGCCATCACGCAGGTCGCCCATCTGCTGCTGCAGCGACTGACCTGGGAGGGTGCGGCTCAGGCAGCACTGGTGCTGCTTGTCGTCTGGTGGTCTTGGAACTACACGACGTGGGCGACCGACGAGCTCGATCCCGAGTCGATCATCGTCCGGCTGCTGCTGATCGCGTTGATGCTCGCCACCCTGCTGATGGCGATCGCGATTCCGCAAGCGTTCGGCGCGGAGGCTCTGCTGTTCACTGCCTGCTACGTCTCGATCCAGGTGGGGCGCCACGCCTTCCTCACTTTTGTGGCCGCGGATCGCGGCACGATCGAGCGCCAGCGGGCGGGGCGCATCCTCACCTGGTTTGTCGCCGCCGGAATCCCCTGGATCGCGGGCGCGCTCGCGGATGGCTCCGCACGGACCGCGCTGTGGCTCGCCGCACTTGCACTCGACTACGGAGCGCCCCTTGTGACCTTCTGGTTGCCAGGGCGCCCGCGGCTGAGTCCGGAGGTGTGGGAAATCGGCACCGAGCACTTCGCCGAGCGGTTTCAGCTGTTCATCATCATCGCGCTCGGCGAGTCGATCGTGATCACCGGCACGACCACCGCCCAGCTCGAGCTGACCACCGCGACGCTCGTGGCGTTCGGGCTGGCCTTCCTCGCCGCCGCAGCACTCTGGTGGCTCTACTTCAACCTCGTCGCGACAATCGCCGAGCGCGAGCTCGCGCACTCCGAGAACCGCACGCTGCTCGCCCGCGACGCCTACACCTACCTACACGTGGTCATCATCGCAGGCATCCTCCTCACCGCGGTCGGCGACGAGCTCGTGATCGCGCACGCTACGCACGAGTTGAAGCGCGCGGAGCTGATCGCGGTGGTCTGCGGCCCAGCGCTCTACCTGCTCGCACACGTCGCGCTACGACTGCGGATGACCGGAACGGTCAGCGGCAGGCGGCTCGCGGGTGCGCTCGCCTGTCTCGCCGTCGGGGCTGTCGGGACCTTCGCGCCGGCGCTGGTCGTCGCGGGATTGCTGTTCGGCGTGCTTGTCGCGGTAATCGTCGGCGACCAGCTGGCGGCGGCGCGTCGCAAGGCACGCGGAGAACCCTCCGCACTCGAGCGTCTGGAGACCAGCGGATAGGCGCAGGCCGCACCGCGCGCGAACGTCGCCTACCTTGAACAATTTATTTGGCATGCCATAATCTTTTTTCATGGCGGTCAACGAACAGCTGCGGACGGCCGCCGTGGAGGACTACTGCAAGGCGATCTTCACGCTGGAATCGCGCGGCGATCAGCCCGTGTCGACCAACGCGCTGGCTGAGCGGCTGTCGATCACGCCCGGGTCGGTCTCGGCGATGCTGAAGCGCCTCGACGAGCTCGGTGTGATCACCCACGTTCCCTACCGCGGCGTGCGCCTGACCGCCGACGGCCGACGAGTGGCGCTCGAGGTGATCCGCCACCACCGGCTGCTCGAGAGCTATCTCGCAGACGCGCTCGGCATGCCGTGGGACCGCGTGCACGCCGAGGCAGAGGTGCTCGAGCACGTGCTCTCCGACGACCTCGAGGAACTGATCGCAGCGAAGCTCGGGCACCCGACAGTCGATCCCCACGGCGACCCGATCCCGAACGCCGACCTCGAGATCGAAGAGCGCGCGACCCACCGTATGGAGAGCCTGCAGCCCGGTGACGAGGGCCGCTTCGTGCGCGTATCCGACTCAGACCCCGAGATGCTGCGCTACCTGGCCGAGCGTGGGATCTCTCCGGGCGAGCGCTTCGCGGTGCGCGATCGCCAGCCGTTCGGGGGGCCGTTGTTCGTGCAGTTCGGCGAGCGCGAGCACGCGATCGGCGGCCAGCTCGCCGGCGCGATGCGCGTCGAGCTCGAGCGCTCGCCCGCGAAGGGTGCGCCTGGGGCGCGTGAGGAGCTCCCGCGGTGAGCACGCGCGAGGCGCTTGCCCCCTCCCCACTCCTCGCGCCGCCGCTGCTGACCGACGAGGACCTGGCACGCTCGCACGACCGTGCGCGCGTGCATTACGCGCGCAGGCACCGCAAGCGCTGGTATCTGCTGTGGCTGCTCGTCGGACCCGGAATCCTCGCGATGCTCGGCGAGAACGACGGGCCGAGCATGATCGCCTACGCCTCCGACGGGGCGCAGTACGGCCTCGGCTTCTTCGTGCCGTTCATACCGATCCTGTTCGCGATGGCCTACGTCTGCCAGGAGATGTGCATGCGCGTCGGCGCCGTCACCCACCGCGGCTACGGCGAGCTGGTGCTGCAGCGCTACGGGCGCGTCTGGGGGTGGTTCGGCGCGGGCGACCTCACGTTCACGAACCTCATCACACTGGTCGCCGAGTTCGTCTCGATCCGCGTCGGGCTCGCGTACTTCCACCTCGGCGCGGGCGTCGCCGTCGCCCTCGGGCTCGCGCTCGTGGTGTTCACCCTCAGCGGCGGGCGCTACTGGCGCTGGGAGCGGATCGTGCTCGGCATGGCGCTGTTCAACGGCCTGTTCCTGGTGGCGGCGATCCTCGTCAAACCGCACCTCGGTGCGGTCGTGAGCTCGTTTGACTTCACGCCGTTCCCGTCGGGCAGCTTCAACACGCTGCTGTTGCTGCTCGCCTCCACGATCGGCGCGACGGTCACGCCGTGGATGATCTTCTTCCAGCAGAGCGCGTCCGCCGACAAGGGCATGACCCCGCGCGACGTCAAGTTCGGACGCTACGACACGGCCGCCGGTGCGATCCTGGCCGCGATCTTCGGGATCGGCGCGCTGATCGCCGGCGCAGCGCTGCTGGCGCATGGCGGCTCGGGGATCCAGGGGTTCGCCGGCGCCGGCTTCCCGGAGGCGCTCAAGCACGTCGCCGGCGGTGCCGCCGGTGCCGTGTTCGCGCTGGGGCTGATCGAGGCGGGCGCCGTCGCGATCCTCACGATCTCGGCGAGCACCGCCTACGCCGCGGGTGAATGCGTCGGCGTCTCTCACAGCTTCAACAGCTCACCCCGCGGCGCGCTCGTGTTCTACGCGGCCAACGTCGGCGTCGCGTTGCTCGCCGCCGTCGTGATCCTGATCCCGGGCGCGCCGCTGCTGTCGATCGTGCTCAACGCCAACGTGCTCGCGACGGTGCTGCTGCCCGTCAGCCTCGTGCTGATGTTGATGCTCGCCAACGATCGCGGGCTGATGGGCGCGTGGGCCAACAAGCGCTCGACGAACGTCATCGGCATCGCCGTGATCGCCTTCGTCGGCATCTGCGGAGCGGCCTACGGCATCGACTCGTTCCTGCAGACCGTTCACGTGGTCGGCTGATGGGCAGCGATTCGCCCGACGAGCTCGTGATGGACCTCGAGCGCGACCAGCTCGTCGCCGAGACCTCGAGGCCGGTCGCGCGCGCCGAGCTCAGCTCGCGCACGATCGCCGCGCTGTGGGCGCTGCGCGTGTTCGTGGTGCTTGTCAGCCTGATGGTGATCTACACCTTCTTCGAACAGCTCTCCTGAGGGCTCGCGGCCGCTCGCGCCGCGCTGGCGGCGGCCGACCAGCGTCAGCTGGTCAGCAGGCGCACGATCGCGAACACGCCCACAACGACGATCACCGCCCGCAGGACCTCCGGAGGCAGGCGGCGACCGTAGCGCGCGCCGAGCTGAGCACCCACGATCGAGGAGCACGCGATGATCGCGACAGGCCCCCAGTCGACGTGAGCGGCGAAGATGAAGTAGAGGCCGGCGACGCCGTTGACGAGGCCGACGAGCACGTTCTTCAGGGCGTTCGTGCGGTGCAGATCCTGCGCCAGGGCGACGCCGAGGATTCCCAGGAGGAGGATGCCCTGGGCGGCGCCGAAGTAGCCACCGTAGACGCCTGTCAGGTAGACCGCCAGCAGCGTCAGCGCACCGGCCCTGTGCTCGAGGTCGAGCTCGCGCTTGGCGAGCCACGCGGACAGTCGCGGCTGTAGCACGGTCAACACCAGCGCAATCGCGATGAAGACCGGCACGATCGCCTTGAACGCCGAGGCGGGCAGCACCAGCAGCAGCACGGCGCCCGTGATGCCGCCGAGCAGCGAGCTCGCACCGAAGCGCACGACGCGCGTACGCTGACCACCCAGCTCGCGTCGGTAGCCGAACGCCCCCGAGGCGTTGCCCGGCACCAGGCCGATCGTGTTCGAGACGTTCGCCGTCACCGGCGCGTAGCCGAACGCCAGCAGCACCGGGAAGGTGATCAGCGTGCCGCTGCCCACGAGTGTGTTGATCGCGCCCGCCGCCAACCCGGCGGCGGCGATCGCAACGATTTCGCCGATGCTCATTCCACGTCAGCCCGGAGCGAGCTTGGCTCTAGGGTTCCTGGCATGGACGTCGAGAAGGCTATCCGTACTCGTCGCACGCACAAGGCGTTCGCCGCGCAGCCGCTCGACGCGGCGGTGCTCGAGCAGCTGTTCGAGCTCGCCAGCTGGGCGCCAAACCATCACCTCACCAACCCGTGGCGGTTTCGCGTGTTCGGTGAGCGCACGCGCGAGCGTCTGATGGAGCTGGCCGAGGCCGAGCAGCCGGGGTCCGCGGTCAAGCTCCAGCGCGCGCCGACGCTGGTCGCGGTGACGGCCGAGCAGAGCGGCGACCCTGACCAGGACCGCGAGGACCTGCTCGCGACGGCGGTCGCCGCGTATCTGGTGCTGCTCGGCGCGCACGCACGGGGCCTCGCCGGCTACTGGCGCACGGTGCCGCTGCTCGCGGATCCGCGCGGACGCGCGATCCTCGGCCTGTCGTCTAGCGAGACGCCCGTCGCGCTGCTGTACCTCGGCTCCCCTGTGCAAGAGCAGCGCGTACCGGAGCGTGCCCCGCCCGCCGAGGTCGTCACCTACCTCGAGTAAAGCGTGTGGGCGCGAGACGGCGCGCGGCGACGCGGCAAGGTACTTTCAGCGCGTGTCCTCGTCGAGGCTTGACTGCGGCGCGTGAACGCGCTCGAGGAAGCGGTACGCACGCTGCGACCGCCGCCCGGCGACCGCCACGGGCCGCTGATGCCGCTGCTGGTCCTGCTCACCTGCCTCACCGGCGTCGTCGACGCCGTCAGCTACCTGAAGTTCGGTCACGTGTTCGTCGCCAACATGACCGGCAACCTCGTGTTCCTCGGGTTCGCGCTCGCCGGCGCCGGCGGGCTGTCGGCGATCACCTCACTGGTCGCGATCGCGTCGTTTGTCGTCGGTGCGGCCCTCAGCGGCTATCTCGGCGGACGTAACGCCAACCATCGCGGGCGGCTGCTGCGCGCGGCCTGCATCGTCCAGTTCGCGTTGATTCTCGCGGCGACGATCGTCGCATTGGCCGTCGACGAACCGCTGAACAGCGCCAGCCGCTACGCGCTGCTCGTGCCGCTGGCGCTCGCCATGGGCGTCCAGAACGCGGCCGCGCAGCGTCTCGCGGTGCCGGAGCTGACCACCACCGTGCTGACGCGCACGATCACCGGGCTCGCCTCCGAAGCGAGCTTCCTGGGTGGCCCCGGGTCGAAGGCCGGACGTCGACTGCTCGCCGTTGGCGCGATGCTGCTCGGGGCGCTCGCCGGCGCGGCGCTCGTGCTCAAAGTCTCGATCGCGGCACCGCTCGCGCTCGCCGCCGCGATCGTGCTCGCGGTCGCGATCGCGGCCCACGTTGTGTCACGCACGCCGGCCGCGTGGCTCGAGCCGTGACACGCTCGCCGAGCGCGGCGGCGCGCCGCCGCGATTGACAGCCGCAGTGCAGGCGCGCGCCAACGCATGCGTTACCGTTTCCCCATGAAACGGGGGCCGATCGCCGCTTTGCTGGTCCTCGCCGCGGCGATCGTCGTGGTCGTCGTGCTGGGCTCACGCGAACACAGCATGGGTGGCCTGCTGGCCTCGCGCCCAGCGGTCGCCGACGCCGCCACGACGGCGCCGCTGCCGCCGACGCGGCTCGCGGCGCTGCCCGCGCGCGTGCTGGCCAACGGCACCGCGCCGCTCGCGGTGGCACTGTCGGCGCCGGTCTCGCCGAGCTCGCCGCCGCCGACGCTCAACCCCAAGGTCGCCGGCGCGTGGAGCATCGTCGGTGACGCCGAGGTCTTCACGCCCGCCTCGACACTGCAACCGTGCTCGCGCTACGTGCTGACCGTGTGGGCACGCACGAGCTCCACCGGCCACGCGCAGCTCGGGCGCAAACAGACGATCGGCCTGCGCGTCGCGTGTCCCCCACTCGCCGGCCTGCAGCAGGCGCTCGCGCGCCTGGGCTACCTGCCCGCCAAGCTTCACCCGCGCTACATCGTGCACATCGCCGCCGGCGCCGAGACGCGTCGCGAAGCCGCCGAACACGCCTTCCACCCACCGCGGGGCGCCCTTGCCGCGGACCTCCGCGACGCACCGCCAGTGCAGATGGGACAGCTCGACGAGACCACGCGCGGCGCCCTCGAGGTCTACCAGGCCGACCGCAACCTGGAAGTGACGGGCGAACCCGACAGCGCCACGTGGGCGTCGGTGCTCTACGACGAGACCCACGATCGCCGCGACCGCCGGCCCTACACGTGGGTGACCGTCAGCGAGTCGCTGCCAGAGACGCTCGATTTGCATCGCGGCCACCGCGTCGTCTTCACAACGCCGGTCAACACCGGCGTGCCCGGCGCGGAAACCGAACAGGGCATCTTCCCGATCTACGCGCGCTACGTGTCGACGACGATGAGCGGCACCGACGTCGACGGCACCAAATACGTCGTTCCGGACGTCCCGTGGGTGAACTACTTCAACGGCGGCGACGCCGTGCACGGCTACCCGCGCGCCTCGTATGGCTTCCCTCAGTCCAACGGCTGTGTCGAGCTGCCGATCGAAGCCGCGCACACCGTCTTCGGCATGCTCGCGATCGGCGACATCGTGATCGTCGGCTGAGCCCGTCGGCGGCCGTCCGCGCACCACACGCGCGGACGGCGCCCCCAAGCCTTCCCTACTTCACCGTCAGCGTGCCTTCCATGCCGGCCTGGCGGTGTCCCGGCACCGAGCAGAAGAACTTGTAGGTGCCGGCTGGGAGCTGCAGGGTGAGCGTCTTACTGCCACCCTGGAACGTCGGCGTCGCTCCGAGGATCTTGCCGCCGGCGGCTTCGACTGTGACGTTGTGCGCGAGCGGCGCCTGATTGGTGAAGTCGATCGACACCTTGCCGGCGCTCGCGCTCAGCGTCTTGGTGTTGTACGCGAGCTGGCCTTCGCTGTTCGCTTCGAGCGCGAGCGTGCTCGTCGAGCTCGTCGGAGACGACGCCGTCGTCGTCGCGGCGGGTGCACTGGTCGTCGTGGCAGCCGTGCTGGGCGTCGAGGAGCTGGTCGTGCTCGAGGAGCTGCCGCAGCCCGCCAGCGCCAACAGCCCTACAGCCGCCGCGACGGCCGACAGGATCGGCAGTGAACGACGGCGCTTCGCTCGGCCTTGCGCTTCGGTGGTAACCACGGGGCGGCTCCTCCTCGATCGGGATGGTCGGGTCAAAGGACTCCGCGCCCCAGGGATCCTTCCCCGGACGCAATGATGAGCTCTAGCTGGCGGGGACCTCCTGCTCGACGGCGCTGGGGCTCGAGTTCGTCGGGGCGGCCGCCGCCGGCGACTCGGCGGCCGCCGGCGATGCCGCGGCCGCGGCGAAGTGGGCGCCGACACTGCCGGCAGCGCCGGCGAGCAGCGCCGCGAGCGCCCAGCCGGGACCGGTGCGTTCGCGGCCGAGCGCCGCGTCCAGCGAGGGCTTGCCGGGGCCGACCTCGACGAGCGTCAGCACCGCTCCGATCAGGACGACGTTGTACTCGTAGCCGCCGTTGGTCGCCCACGGGCCGTTCTTGGCGTGCACCCTGTGAATCGCGGTGAGCATCGTGCCCGTCAGCGCCGCGCCCGCCAGCGGCGTCGCGAGTCCGAGCGCCAGCAGCGCGCCGCCGCCCGCCTCCGCCGCGCCGGCCGCGATCGCGTTGCGCTTACCCGGGCGCAGCCCCATCTGCTCGAAGGCCCCGGCGGTCGCCTCGAGGCCGTGGCCGCCGAACCAGCCGAACAGCTTCTGGGTCCCGTGGCCGATGAAGAAGCCCCCCACCGAAAGTCGTAGCAGCAGCCGTCCGATCTTCATCTCACAAGTCCTTTCCTGGTTTCACCTGGTTATACCCCTAGCGCGGCCCGCTACCCGCCCCCGCTACGGCGCTGCCGGCACGACGATCAGCGGGCCGTCGGTTGGCGGCAGCGATGCCGTGTCGAACGCGGGCTGCGGCAGCTGCTCGACGTGCTCGAAGCGCTCGAGGAAGTCATCGACGGGCTCGAGGAAGTTGATCCGCGACGTGCGGTAGTGCATCGGCACCACCCAGCGCGGCGACAGCCGCTCGACGATCAACGCCGCCTGCGCGGCGCCGATCGTCGGTCCGCCGCCGACAGGGATGATCAGCAGGTCGAGCTCGCCCACCGCTGCGGCCTGTTCCTCGCGAAGGACCCGTTGTCCGAAGTCGCCGAAGTGGCTGACCCGCAGCCCGTCGAGCGCGAACACGAAGATCGTGTTGGGACCGCGCACGGTCCCAGCCAGCTCGTCGTGCTCGGACGCGATCGCCGTGATCTCGCCGATCGGCGACTCGAACGTGCCCGCCGTCGAGCGCACGATCGTGGGGTCCCCGGCGATCGCCTCGACGCCGTTGTGATCGGCGTGCTCGTGCGTCACCAGCAGCAGGTCGGCCGCCACGTCCACGATCGGCGGGTAGTCGAACTGCATCCCGCGGCCGGCCGCCAGCGCCGACATGTCCGCGAACGGGTCGATCGCGACCGGCCGCTCGCCGCCGCTCAGGTGAAACGCAGACTGTCCGTACCACTCAACTCGCATGTTGCTCCTCCGCTGTAGTAGGTCGTGCGAGCGCACCCGCACGCTGGTCAAAGGTCTCGGGGCCCTTCTTCGCCGGGATCGCCTTGACGGCGTCGGCGGCGGTGTCGCCGGAGGGCTGCTCGACGTGGTGGTAGGTGCCGCCGCGCATCAGCGACGCCGCGGCCGCGATCAGGCAGGCGATGATCGCGAACAGGAACGCCTCGTGCAGCCCCGAGCGAAACGGTCCCGAGATCAGGTGCGGGAAGAACGAGCGCCCGGTGAGCGTCGCGCGGTTGGCAGCCGACACCGACGCGAGCACGTGCGGGCCGAGCAGGTGTTCGATCGGGTTGTAGCCGAGGAACGCAGCGAACAGCACCGACACGGGCGGCGTGTGCGCCGCGCCGCCGGCCGTCGCCGCGGAGACCCCGTGCGCCTCGAGGCCGGAGGCCAGCGTGTGCGGCAGGTCCGCGGCGAGCCCGAGGATCATCAGCGTGAAGAACACGCCGATCGAGAGCACCTGCGCGGAGTTCTGGAAGGTCTGGTTCATGCCGCCGCCTGCGCCCCGGTCCTGCGGCGGCAGGCTGTTCATCACCGCCGCGCGGTTCGGCGAGGCGAACATCCCCATCGACAGGCCGACCAGCAGCAGCGCCAGCGCGAACAGCACGAACGGGAAGTCGATCGGCAGCAGCGTCAGCAGGAAGAAGCTCAGCGCGGTGCCGAGCATGCCGCCGGTGGCGAACCAGCGCGCGCCGAAACGGTCCGACAGGTAGCCCGACGCCGGTCCCGCGATCAGCATGCCCGCCGTCAGCGGCAGCATGTAGATGCCCGCCCACAGGGGCGTCTCGGTGAAGTCGTAGCCGTGCTGTGGCAGCCAGATGCCCTGCAGCCAGATGATCAGCATGAACATCAGCCCGCCGCGCGCGATCGCCGACAGGAACGTGGAGAGCGACCCGAACGTGAACGCGCGGATGCGAAACAGCGGCAGGCGGAACATCGGCTCGGCCACGTGCCGCTCGACCATCGCGAAGGCGACCAGGAACGCCGCGCCGGCGCCGAGCAGGCCGAGCACCTTTGGGCTGCCCCAGCCCGTGGCATGGCTGCCGTACGGGCGGATGCCGTAGGTGACCGACACCATGATCAGGATCAATCCGAGCGCGAAGGTGACGTTGCCCCACCAGTCCACACGCGCCCGTTTGGGCGTGCTGCGCTCCTCGAGCTTCAGGTATGCCCACACGGTCCCGAACAGCCCAACCGGGACCGAGATCAGGAACACGAGTCGCCAGTCGATCGGCGCCAGCAGTCCGCCGAGCACGAGGCCCACGAACACGCCGCTGACGCCGACGATGTTGTTGATGCCGAGCGCCATGCCCCGCTGGTTGGCGGGGAACGCGTCGGTGATGATCGCGGCGGCGTTTGCGAGCAGGAAGGCGGCGCCGACCCCCTGAACGATGCGAAAGCCGATCAGGTACGTCGCCCCGGCGCGCCCGTTCATCCAGTCCACGGTCAGCACCAGCGAGGCGAGCGTGTAGATGACGAAGCCGGCGTTGTACATCTTCACCCGCCCGTACATGTCGCCGAGACGCCCCAGACTGACGATCAGCACGCTCGTCACGACCAGGAAGCCGAGGATCATCCACAGCAGGTAGAAGCTGTTGGCCGGCACCAGCGGGTCGAGGTGGATGCCCCTGAAGATGTCCGGCATCGCGATCAGCGTTATCGAGCCGTCGAGCGTCGCCAGCAGCACTCCCAGGGTCACGTTCGACAGCGCGATCCACTTGTACCGGTCGGAGCTGCCCGCGCCCGGGCTGCTGCCGGTTCCGGCAGCGCTCGCTCGGGTGGTCACATGGCTCGCCATCCATATAAATTATACAGGGAAACTGAGCAGTTTCCCTGCCCTTCACGAGATATAGTCTGCGGCCGTGGGTCAGACTGTCGACACCACTCGCCTCGCGAGCGACCTGCGCATCGTCCTTGGCCAGCTGATGCGCCGTCTACGCGTCGAGCACCGTTTCCCGCTCTCTCAGGGCGCGGTCCTGGGCCGCCTGGATCGCGAAGGCACGCGGTCGATCGGCGATCTGGCGATCGCGGAGCGCGTGCGTCCGCAGTCGATGACGCAGACGATCTCGGACCTCGAGTCCGAGGGCCTGATCGCGCGCCGCGCCGACCCGGCCGACGGGCGGCGGATCCTCGTTGAGCTGACCGAGCAGGGTCGCGAGACGCTCGCGGCCGACCGCCGACAGCGCGAGGGCTGGCTTGCGCGGGCGATCGACGAGGACCTCTCGGCGCCGGAGCAGCGGGTGCTCGCACAGGCACTTCCGCTGCTGCGGCGCCTGGCCGAGGACTGAACACCAGACGCGCAGGGGCGCCCGCGACGACGTCGGCCGCCGCGGGACGCGCCGCGACGGCCTTCAGTACTGGTAGCCGGGCGGGTAGCTGGGCGTGCTCGTCGTCGGCGTTGTCGTGGTTGGCGCGGTCGTCGTCGGCATCGTCGTGGTCGGCGTGCTCGTCGTGGGCGTGCTCGGGGCGGGGGCGCTCACCGGCGCGGTGGAGCTGGGAGCGCCGGAGACGCCGAGCACGTGCCAGATCCCGCCGAAGCCTTTGAAGTTCTGGCCGTTGACTTCGCCGCTTGCGTGGTCCTCCGCGAAGCGATACAGCGGCAGTCCGTTGAGCGTGACCTGCAACATGCCGTTCTTGCGCTGCAGGATCCCCAGCCGGCCGTGCACGCCGGCTCCCCGCGCGAGCTTTGTCCCGCGCGAGGGCACCGTCAGCGGCGGCCAGAATTTGAGGCATTCGCTGCTCGTGCAGAGCAGATGCCTGGAGGTCTCCGGTGTGAGGACGTACAGCGTCCTGCCCTTGGCGTTGACGAGCACCCGCTCGCCGAGCGTTGTGCTCGAGGCGGAGCCGACGGTCACCGGGGCCGATGCAAGCGCCATCGCGGCGAACGCGGCGCCGAGCGCCAGCGCGAGCGCGGTGAGCCCGATCTCGATGATCGTCCTGCGCCGGCGCGGGCGGCGCGGCGCGATCTGCTGTTGGCGTGAATCAGTCACTGGTGTCCCTTTCGCCGAGTGGTGTCAAGTGCATAGATGCCAACGGCGCCGCATCCTTCCGCGGCGCGCCCGCCGTCGGTGCTCTACGCGCCGCCGGGCTCGGTGTGGACGATCACCTCGGCGATGCCGTCGACTCGCTGGCGCAGCTCGTCCTCGAGCTCGCCGGCGAGCCGGTGCGCGTCGGTCAGGGACGCCGCCGCATCGACCCGGAGTGTCAGGAACAGCACCTGGCCGGCGTCTGTCGAGATCAGCCTCAGCCGCTCGGGATCGCTGCCTGTCCGCTCCCGCACGAGTTGCGTGACGGCCTGCGCCGTGCGCTCCCCACGGCCGTCGCCCCCCGGGCGGGCGACGAGTGGTCGCTCGAGCGGCTCGAGGTGAGTCTGAACATCGCTGACGCCCGGCCGTGCGCGGATCGCGCGCTCGACGCGCTCGGCGATCTCGTGTGCCGCGCGCAGGTCGAGCTCGGCTGGGAACTTCAGGTGCAACGACACGCTCGCCGAGCCGTCCTGCTCGAAGATCGTGATGTCGTGCGCCTCCTTGACCAGCGGCTCGGACAGTGCAATCGAAAGCACGCGGTCGCGCAGGTCGAGGCCCTGGCGACGCGGCTCGACGTGGACGACGACGTCGCTGCCCGGGAGCGCGGCCTCGAGCGCGCTCTCGACGAGATCGGCGGCGTGATGGCCCTCGACGACGGCCTGGCCCGGCGGCACGCTGACGACGACATCGGCGAAGTAGCGTCCGGCGGACTCGCGCAGGCGCAGCCGGTCGAGCTCGACGTCCGCCCCCAGCGCGGCGATCGCGCGCTCGGCGAGGACTCGTGCCTCGACCGGCGCACGGTCCATCAGCACGTTCGCGTTCGGTGCGATCAGCCGCACCGCGGTGACGAAGATGATCACCGCGACGAGCAGCGCCGCCACCGAGTCGCCGTCGTGGAATCCCGCCTGCGTGGCGAGCAGGCCCGCGAGCACGAGCAGCGAGCCGGCGATGTCAGCCGCGAAGTGCGCCGCGTTCGAACGCAGCGTGGGGCTGTCTTCGCGGCTGGCGGCGAGGAGCGCGACGGCCATGCGCGCGGCTTCGAGGATCAGCGCGGCGCCGATCGCCGCGAGCTCATACCAGTGCACGGTCGTGTCGGTGGAGCTGCCGGTGAGGCGCGTGATCGCCTCGACGCTCACGAGCACCCCGCCGGCCAGCAGCAGCGCGGCCTCGCCGAGCGCGCCGAGGTTCTCGGCGCGGCGGTGGCCGTACGGGTGCTCGAGGTCGGCGGGCCTGCCGCCGAGTTTGACCGCGAAGAACGTCAGCACGGCGGCGATCACGTCGCCGCTCGACTCGATGCCGCTCGAGATCAACCCGAGGCTGGCGCTCGCGAGGCCGACCCCGAGCTTGAGCGCGACCAGCAGCGTGGCGGCGGCGACCGACACGAGCGTGCTGGCCCGCCGCGTCAACCGGCGCGTCTCCCCCGTCTGCAACATGGGTTAGAGACTACGGTCCGCCTGCGTCGTATCGTGGGCGAATGACCCACGAGCACGCCACCCACGCTCACGGCGCTCACGTCCACGGACTCGGCGCCGGCGGTGACCGTGGCCGGCTGAAGGTGGCGCTGACGCTGATCCTGCTGTTCATGGCCGCCGAGGTGGCCGCCGCCGTCGTCGCACACTCGCTTGCGCTGCTCTCCGACGCCGGGCACATGCTCACGGACGCGGCCGCGATCGGCTTCTCGTTGGTCGCGATGCGTCTGGCCACCCGCCCGCCGGGCGGGTCGCTGACGTTCGGCCTGCGCCGCGTCGAGATCCTCTCAGCGCTCGCCAGCGGGCTGACGCTGCTGATCCTCGCCGCGCTGATCACCTACGACGCGGTGCGACGGCTGGTGGCGCCGTCGGAGGTGCACGGCGGCCTGGTGCTGGCGGTGGCGCTCGTCGGCATCGTCGTGAACCTCGCGGCGGTGTGGACGCTGTCGGGCGCGAGCCGCCGCAGCCTCAACGTCGAGGGCAGCTTCCAGCATCTGCTGACGGATCTGTACGGCTTCATCGGCACGGCGATCGCCGCTGTCGTGATCATCGTCAGCGGCTTCGACCGCGCGGACGCGATCGTGTCGCTGCTGATCGCGGCGCTGATGGCGCGCTCGGGGGTCTCGCTCGTACGCGAGTCCGGCCGCGTCTTCCTCGAGGCGGCGCCGCGCGGACTCGACCCCGAGGAGATCGGCCGGGCGCTCGTCGCCCAGGAGGGGGTTGTCGAGGTCCACGACCTGCACGTGTGGGAGGTCACGAGCGGCTTTCCGGCGCTCTCGGCGCACGTGCTGGTCGGCGCCGACTGCGACTGCCACGCCGCGCGCCGGCGAATCGAGGCGATGCTGCGGGAGCGCTTCGCGCTCGATCACACGACGCTGCAGGTGGACCACGCCGGCAGCGAGCACTCGGAGATCGTCCAGCTCGAGCTCGCGCCGCGCGCGAGCGCGTCACCGCCCAGCTGAGCTAACGGACCTGCCCGCTCGGGCGGATCAGCACCTCGTTGACGCTGACGTTCTGCGGCTGGCCGATCGCGTACAGGATCGCGTTCGCGATGTCCTCGGCCTCCATCGGCGTCACCCCGCCGAAGCTCTTGGCGAGCTGCTCGAGCACCTCAGGCCGGTTGTGGCCCACGAGCTCGGTGGCGACGGCGCCGGGCTCGACCAGCGTCACGCGGACGCCGAGCGGCACGGCCTCCTGGCGCAATGACTCCGAGAACGCGCCGACACCGAACTTCGTCAGGTTGTAGACCCCGGCGCCGGCGCGCGCGACGCGTCCGGCGACGGAGCTGACGTTGACGATGTGCCCCGAGCCCTGGGCGCGCATCAACGGCAGCGCCGCGTGCGTGCAGTAGAGGACGCCGAAGACGTTCGCGTGGATCATCTCGCGCCATTCGTCGGTGGGCGCGTCCTCGATCGGGCCGAGCAGCATCACGCCGGCGTTGTTGACGAGCACGTCCAGGCGCCCGAGCTCGGCGTGCGCGCGCTCGACGAACGCCCGGGCCTGCGTCTCATCGCCGACATCTGTCGGCAGCGCGACCGCACGCCCGCCCTCCTGGACGATCCGCAGCGCGAGCTGCTCGATGCGCTCTGCGCGCCGGGCGCCAAGCGCGACGGCGGCTCCGGCGCGTGCGCATGCAAGCGCTGTCGCTTCGCCGATTCCCGAGGAGGCGCCGGTGATCGCGACCACTCGCGCGGAGAGATCGACGTCCATACGCCGAGCTTAGCCGCCAAAGCTCAGCGATCCAAGCTCTCCGGCCGATCACCAGGGGCACCTCGACTAGCGCTCCCTTTGGCCTATTTCTGGGTTTTAGCAGGCGTTATGGCGGGCAGGCTAGAAATGATCCCCCGGGAAGGTAACCGCGTATATGGCGTCGAACGAGCTAGCAGCACGGCTTTCACCGAGAATGGTTGACAACGCAACTATCGCGGCGTATAATTCCGACTCCAAGCATCGGATTAGAAAGACGCCTATGTCAGACACAGCAAACTCAACCCTCACACTAGAGCAAGACCGCGAGGATCCCGTGGAGGAGACCGAGCCGGTCGCCGCCGCTCCCGAGCGGCTCGACAGCCCGATCGAGCGCCTCGACGTGAGCACCCCCGACACGTTCATCCCCGAGGCAGTCGACCAGCTGCTCGCGCACTCGCGCCGCTACCCCCTGCTCACCCCCGCCGAAGAGATCGACCTCGCCAAGCGGATCGAGCGCGGTGACCTGCACGCCAAGGAACTGCTCGTCAACTCCAACCTGCGTCTCGTCGCGTCCAACGCGCGGCGCTACCAGAACCAGGGCCTGCCTCTGGGCGACCTCGTCCAGGAGGGCATGCTCGGCCTGATCCGCGCGAGCGAGAAGTTCGACTGGCGCAAGGGCTTTCGCTTCTCGACCTACGCGACGTTGTGGATCCGCCAGGCGATCCAGCGTGGCCTGGAGAACTCCGGCCGCACGATTCGCCTGCCCGTCCACGTCGCGCAGCGCTCCCGCAAGGTCGGGCGCGTCGAGCGTGAGCTGTCGGTGCGGCTCGGCCGCGAGCCGACGCTCGAGGAGCTCTCGCAGGAGACCGGGCTGCCGATCGACCAGGTCGAAGAGGTGCGCCACCAGCGTGCGGCGCTCGTCAGTCTCGACCAGCAGATCGGCGAGGACGGCGACACCGCGCTCGGCGACCTGCTCCCCTCCGACGCCGAGGTGCCGGAGGAGACGGCGTGGGAGCACGAGCGCGAGCGGATCGTCCACGAGGCGATCTCGCAGCTGCCGGAAACCGAGCGCAAGGTCCTGACCCTGCGCTTCGGCACCGACCGCGAGGAGCCCCAGACGCTGACCGCGATCGGCAAGCGCCTCGGCTTCTCCGCTGAGCGGGCCTCGCAGCTCGAGCAGCGCGCGCTGAAGAAGCTCGCCGAGTCGCCGGAGCTGGCGGCTCTGCGCGAGGCCGCGTAGCCCCGTCCTGAAACCACCTCCAAGAGCCGGCCGGTCGCGAGATCGGCCGGCTCTTTTTTGCTCGGTCGGACCGCGGGGGCCGTCCGCTAGCCTGCAGATCACGACGAGCTGTCCTGCGCGGGCGAGCTGGTACACCGCGATCGGAGGCGGATACGTGTCGAAGTCACTGTGGGAGCGGATGGTCGAGTGGTCGATCGCGCTCGGCGAACGGATCCTGGTGCCGATCGAGCGGTTCATCGGTAAGCGCTCGCTCGTCGGCGACGCCACCTTCTTCCCGCTCGAGCGCTTCCCCTGGGTCGGGCACATCGAGGACAACTGGACCGTGATCCGCGACGAGGCCGAACGGCTGCTCGAGGATCACGCCGAGCTCGCGAGCTTCCAGGAGATCTCCAAGGACCAGATCGAGATCACCGACGACGATCGCTGGAAGACGTTCTTCATCTACGGCTACGGCTTCGAGGCCAAGCTCGGCGTGCAGATGTGCCCGCAGACGGCCGCCCTCATGCGCCAGATCCCGGGTATGACGACCGCGATGATCTCGATCCTCTCCCCCCGCAAGCACATCCTCGACCACCGCGGCCCCTACAAGGGCGTGCTGCGCTACCACCTCGGTCTGATCGTCCCCAAGGACGCCGAGTCCTGCCGCATCCGCGTCGGCGAGGACATCCGCCACTGGCAGGAGGGCCACAGCATGATCTTCGACGACACCTTCAACCACGAGGTCTGGAACGACACCGACGAGACGCGCGTCGTGCTGTTCGTCGACGTCCTGCGCCCGTTGCCGTTCCCCGAGTCGCTGATCAACCGGGCGATCATCAAGGCGATCGGCTACTCGCCGTTCGTGCTCGACGCCAAGCGCAACCAGGAGGCGTGGGAACGGCGGTATCTGGAGCGCCGGGCGGCCGCGCGCCACGTCGAGGCGGGCGCTCGCTAGCCCAGGCTGGTAGGGTCCCGGCCTAACACCGCCGAGGTCGCCTTGAACATGCCTTTTCTTCGGCCTCGAGGCGGCAACGCAGCTCGGCGGAAATCGACGGGGCGCCCGCGCAGCGCCCGGGGCGCGAGGGAGCCCCGGGCGTGGCGCAGGCAGCACGACCGGATGCGGCGCCGCTAGACGCTTCCCTGCCACGGCGCGGCGTTCGAGGCCCACGTGTTGAGCACGGTGAACTCGCCGGTGAGGATCAGCACGCCGAGCGTGATCATCACCACGCCGCCGAAGGCGATGATCACGGGGAAATGGCGCTTGACGATCGCGAGCGCGGTGGTCATGCGCTCAAACGCGAGCGCGATCAGCAGGAACGGGATTGCGAGCCCGGCGGAGTAAACGGCGAGCAAGAGGGCGCCGTGTGCAGCCGAGCTGGACACCGCCGCCTGTGTGAGGATCGCGCCGAGCGTGATGCTGGTGCAAGGCGTCCATGCGATCGCGAACGCGGCGCCGGCGACGAGCGGCCCGCCGCGGCCGACTCGCCGCAGCAGCGACTCCGAGTGCCACTCGCGGTTGAACAGGTTGACGAAGGGCGTTGCCAGGAACACCACGCCCAGCAGGATGATCACGACACCGCCGATCTGCTCGAGCGCGTGTTTGTGTTCGTTGAGCGTTGAGCCGATGACAGTCGCGCTGAGGCCGAGCAGGATGAAGATCGAGGAGAAGCTCGCGATGAACAGCAGGCTCGGCACCAGGACCCGTCGCGCGCCGACGCCCTCGCGCAGGTCGGCGGGCGTCACGCCGATGACCGTCGAGAGGTAGCCGGGAACGAGCGGCAGCACGCATGGCGAGAGGAACGACACGAGGCCCGCGGCCAGCGCGATCGGGATCCCCACGCCGGTGGCGGCGTCGGAGCTGGCCAGGAACAGCTGGATGTGGTTCACGCCTGCATCTCCGGAGCAGCATGGCGCATCGCCGCGCGCAGCTCGGCGACCTCGCGTTCCAGCTTCGTGACGCGCTCGTGCAGGTCTGCGTCGGCCCTCGCTGGCGCGTCGTGCTCGTTTGCCGCGCGCCCGTTCGCCGCGCCCTCGGCGAACGACGACGCGCCGTCGGCGCGCGGCTCCCCGGTGGGCTCGCGCGCATCGTCGTGGGCGGTCAACAACTCGGCGTAGCGCTCCTCCTTGTGCCCGGGACGCCGCTCGAGACGCTGTACCAGCTCGCGCTCGATCAGCGCGGCGAGGGTCTCGTGAACGCCTGCGAGATCGCCGAACGCGTGCATGCGCTCGGTCCGCTGCTTGAGCTCGCCCGGTGTCTGGGCGCCGCGGAGCATCAGCACGCACATCACAGCCTGCTCGGCCGAGCTCATCGGCAACGCGTCCGCGAGCAGGTGCCGGTACTTGGCTGCACGGCTGCCCGCGCCGCTGGCCAGGCGCGTGTAGCCGCGCCGTTCGAGGCGGTGCAGCGCATCGCGGATGACCGCGTCGTCGTAGTCGAGCACCGGGTCGCGGTTGGTCGACTGGTTGCACGCCAGCCGCAGGGCGTTGAGCGACAACGGGTAGGCGTCCGGCGTCGTTCGCTGCTTCTCCAGCAGGCAGCCGAGCACGCGCGTCTCCGTCGTCGAAAGGTCCATCGCGCTTAACCCTAAGGCTCGACGCGCCGGGTTTCAAAGCACGATCGGCACCGCCGCGGCCGCGTGTGCACCAGAATGCATGCAAAAGGAGGCAGCACGATGCGCACAGGAGACGATGATGATCCGAGCGGGATCACAGAACTCGCGAGCGAAGAGGTCGCTCCGATCGAGCAGGAGCTGCGCCAGCGGCTCGTCTTCGAGGTCGGCGAGCAGGACGCGCTGGCGATCGAAACCGCGCTGCTGAAGGCGTTCATCAACGGCATGCGCGCCGCTGCCGCCGCGACGGCGGCAAGCGCCGAGCCGCTGATCGAGCAGGCGGGTGGATGGACCGGCTTCGGGGCACCGCCCGTTCAGAGCGCCAAGGCGCTCGAGTCATCGCTGCCGTGGGTGGACCCGTGGGCGGCCAAATACGGGGGCGCCGGGCGCTGAGGCGTGCCGCCCGGAGGGCCGATCCTGCGCCGATAAAGTCAGCTTCGTGAGCCATCAGCCCTTCGCTCAGGGACACGGCGCCGGCGGCGGCGGGCGCTCGCGACGAGCGGAGCCGGCTGCTCCGCGTCCCGAGGACATTCCCGACAGACACGTCCCGCTGCGGCGCATCGCGCGGCTGTTCGTCCCCTACCGGCTGCGCCTGGGCCTGCTGCTCGGGTTGATCGTGCTCGGGTCGATCCTGAGCGTCGCCTCGCCGTTCCTTCTGCGCGAAGCGATCAACGAAGGCATCCTCAAGCACAATCTCACGCTGCTGACGTGGCTCGTCGCCGGCATGATCGCGCTGGCGGTGATCAACGGCGTGATCGGTGTCGCGCAGACGTGGATCTCCAACCAGGTCGGCCAGCGCGTGATGCACGATCTCCGCGCCGCGGTGTTCGCGCACCTGCAGCGCATGTCGCTGGCGTTCTTCACGCGCACCCGATCGGGGGAGGTGCAGGCGCGGATCGCGTACGACATCGGCGGCATCGACGACGTCGTCACGAGTACCGCCACCTCGACGGTGTCGACGGTCGCGACCGTCACCGCGACGATCGTCGCGATGTTCGCGCTGAGCTGGCAGCTGACCGTGTTCTCGTTGATCCTGCTGCCGTTCTTCGTGTGGCTCACGCGCCGCGTCGGCAACGAGCGTCGACGCATCCAGTCGGTGCGCCAGGGCCGTCTGGCGGACATGTCGACGCTGGTCGAGGAGTCGCTCTCGGTCTCCGGGATCCTGCTCGGCAAAACGATGGGCCGCTCGCAGGAGCTCGTCGATCGCTTCTCGGGCGAGTCCAGCGAGCTCGCCGACCTCGAGGTGCGCGCACGGATGGCGGGACGCTGGCGTATGGCCTCGGTGCAGATGGCCTTCGCGATCATGCCCGCAGCCGTGTACTGGTTCGCGGGCTACACCAGTGTCCACGGCGACAACGTGATCTCGATCGGCACGCTCGTCGCGTTCACGACCTTGCAGACCCGCCTGCTGTTCCCGATGCAGCAGCTGCTGTCGGTGGGTCTGGAAGTGCAGACCTCGCTCGCGCTGTTCGGACGCATCTTCGAGTACCTGGACCTGCCAGTGGACATCGTCGAACGTCCGGGCGCACGCGCGTTGAGCGATGTCCGCGGCGATGTCGAGCTCGACGATGTGTGGTTTCGCTACGCGCCCGAGGCGCCGTGGACGCTCCAGGAGATCGGCGCCGAGATCCCCGCGGGGACGCGCACCGCGCTGGTCGGCGAGACGGGCTCGGGCAAGACGACGCTCGCGTATCTGGTGGCGCGCCTGTACGAGCCCCAGCGTGGCGAGGTGCGCATCGACGGCGTGGACATCCGCGACATGACCCTCGACTCGCTCGCAGCCACCGTCGGCATGGTTTCGCAGGAGACCTACCTGTTCCACGCCTCGATCCGCGAGAACCTGCGCTTCGCGTGTCCGCAGGCGAGCGACGAGGAGATCGAAGAGGCGGCCACGGCGGCGCAGATCCACGAGCTGATCTCCTCGCTCCCGGACGGCTACGACACGCCTGTGGGCGAGCGCGGCTATCGCTTCTCTGGCGGCGAGAAGCAGCGCATCGCGATCGCTCGCACGGTCCTGCGCAACCCGCCGGTGCTGATCCTCGACGAGGCGACGTCGGCGCTCGACACGGAGACCGAGCGCGCGGTGCAGCAGGCGCTCGACGAGCTCTCCCGCGGTCGCACGACGATCGCGATCGCCCATCGGCTCTCGACGATCCGCGACGCCGATCAGATCCTGGTGCTCGACGCCGGGCGCATCGTCGAGCGCGGCACGCACGAGGAGCTGGTGGCGCTCGGCGGCCGCTACGCGGCGCTGCTGAGCGGCGCGGAGGTCGGTAGCGGTGCCGATCCGGCCCTCGCGGACGAGCCGGCGTCCGCGGTGTAGCCCTGGCGCCGCGCGCCGATCCGACTTTCGCCCAAGCAGCGCCCGCTTAGGCGACGGCGTCGATGTTCAGCCGCACGTAGTCGATCACGACCGGCTCGCCGAGCGCCTCCATCACCTCGTCCATGAAGCGCTCGCGCAGGTCGACCGGCAGCTGCTGGACGTGCGGGCCGAGCACCACGGTGGAAAGGAACTCGCGCGGGTGCTCCGGTTCGGACGGCGCCGGCGTGAGCCACGTCTGCGCCGAGGCGAAGCCGGCGGCGAGCAGGCGCCCGCGCGTGACCTCCGCGGCGGCGTAGTTCCACGGGTTGCGCCAGCCGACGAAGCGCTCGGCGTAGGGGGCGTTCGCCAGCACCTCGCGCGCGCGGGCGCGCAGGTCGTCGATGTTGCCCTCTCCCCCGCACTGCGCCACGAACCTGCCGCCGGGGCGCAGCGCCGCGCGCATGCGCTGGAACAGCCGGTCGTGGTCTGAGATCCAGTGGAACGTCGCGGTCGAGAGGATCGCGTCGACGGGCTCGTCCAGCTCGAGCTCGAGCAGATCGGACACCTGGACCTCCGCCCGGCCCGCGGCGATCAGGCCGGCGAGGCGCTCGCTCGCGGCCTGTGCCATCGACGCTGAGCCGTCGACCGCGATCACACGCCCCTGCGGCACGCGCGCGGCGATCATCTCGCTGATGCGCCCCGAGCCGCAGCCGGCGTCAAGGACGGTCTCTTCGCCCTCCAGCGGCAGGCGCGCGAGCACCTCCGCGCCCCAGCCCTGCTGGATGCCCGAGATGCGGTCGTAGCTCGCTCCGTCCCACTGTTGGTTTGGCATACATTCGTACGTTATCACACACGCGCACGCGCGGCGAGCGCGTCGATCGCGCGCGAGAGCTGCCCTCCCTGCCAGGCCAGCGGCGAATGGGTGGGCGGGCCTTCATCCTCCACGAGCAGTTGCGCCTGGGGGATCGCCTGCGCGTAGCGCTCGCCGACGGCCAGCGGATGACCGGGGTCGGCCTCGTCGCGGCTGGCCACGACGATCGTCGGCGCGTCGATTGCGTGCAGCTGGGCGACGGTGTCGAACGGCCGCGAGCGCGGCACGGCTTCGAGCGCGTCGGCCACCGCCAGCGGATGCTCGTGCGCTGCCAGGCGCTGGCGCAGCACGGTCTCGAGCGTCGCGCGCAGCGCAGCGGGCGCCGCGTCGAGCTCGTAGGCGGCAACGAAGCCGTCCACGCCACCCTCGCGCAGCCCGCGCGCGAGCGCGTCCCAACGTTCCAGCTCGGCGGCGCGCGCGAACGGGTTCGGCGTGGGGTCGAACGCGGGCGTGATGATCGCGAGCGCCTTCACGCGCTCGGGGTGCGACAGCGCGAAGCGCAGCGCCGTGTGCGCGCCCATCGACGCCCCGGCCAGCAGCGCGCGCTGCACCCCGCGCTCGTCAAGCACGGTCTCGAGGTCGTCAGCCAGCCGCTCGTAGCCGTACTCGTCGGCGCGCGCCGCGGGGGCGGAGCGGCCGTGTCCGCGGGCGTCGTAGGAGATCACGCGGTGGCCGGCGCGCTGCAGGACCGTGGAGCCCATCACCACGTAGCGGCGGCTCGCGGTGAGGCCGTGCAGCAGCACGACCGCGTCTGCGCCGGCCGCGCCACCGGACTCCTCGCCGGACAGCACGACGCCGTCCGCGCCTACGACGGTGAACGCTCGCGCGGCGTCAGGCATGCACCGCGACGTGCGCGCGCAGCAGCTCCGCCGAGCGCTCGGGGCGCTCCAGGAAGAACATGTGCCCGACGCCGTCGAGGATCTCCAGGCGGGCGCCCGGGATCAGCTGCGCGATCATGTGGCCGTTGCTGACAGGGATCATCTGGTCCTCCGTGCCGTGGATCACGAGCGTCGGCAGCTCGATCTCGCCGAGGCGCGAGGAGGTGTCGTGCGCGGCCGCGGCGCGCGCCTGCTGCTCGATCACCGCGACCGCCACCCTGCGGCTCAGCGCGCGCTCGACGAAGCGCTGGCGCTCGCGCTCGTCGGCGGCGAAGGCCGCTGAGACGTTGATCTCCCACATCGTGCGCATCACCAGCTCGCGATCGCCTGAGCGCCCGGCGCCGATGACCCGCGCCCACACCTCCTCGCTGGCGCGAACGCTGCCGGGGCCGCCGCAGTAGGTGCAGCCGAGCGCGAGCGTGCGAATGCGCTCAGGATGGGCGAGCGCCAGCTCCTGGGCGATCATCCCTCCCATCGAGATGCCGAGCACGTGCGCGGAGTCGAGCTCGAGCGCTTCGAGCAGCCCAGCTGCGTCGGCCGCCAGCTCGCGAATCGTGATCGGTCCGTCGAGGTGGCTGCTGGCGCCGATGCCGCGATGGTCGTAGGCGATCACGTCGAAGTCCTGACGCAGCTGCCCCAGGAACGGCTCGCCCCAGCTCAGCGCGGTGCCGCTCAGCCCCATGATCAACAGCAGCGGCGGACCGGCTCCGCTGCGTTCGTAATCGAGCTCGATCTCACCGACTTGGACGACCGTCATCTCGCGGATCCTATACGGGCAGCGCCAGCTGGTCCGCCGCGTCTCCCCCACCGCCCGCGCTGCTCGCGACCGTGCCGGGCTTGCCGGCGCCCGCCCGAGCCTGCGCCGCGCCGAGGCCGGCGACGCGCACGCCGAGCAGCCGCACGGCCCGCGCGGGCGCGTACTCGCGCAACAGTTCCAGCGCGATCTCGCTGACCAGCTCGGCATCGCACGTCGGCTCGGCGATCGTGCGCGCGCGGGTGACGGTCGTCCAGTCGTCGAGGCGGACCTTGATCGCGATCGTGCGGCCGTGGCGCCCGTGGGCGGCGAGCCCGGCGCACAGCTCCTCGGCCATCAGCGAGAGCTGCTCGCGCATCTGCGTCGGATCGCTGAGGTCGGTGTCGAAGGTGCGCTCGCGCGACTCCGAGACGACCTTGCGTGCGGCGCCGATCTCGCCGTCGTGTTCGAAGCGCCCGCGGCGGCCGAGCTCACGCCCGAGGTTCGCTCCGAAGCGCTCGACCAACACGTGCTCGGGCGCCGCACCGAGCGCGGCGAGGGTCGTCATGCCCAGCTCGGCCAGCCGCGCGGCGGTCTTCGGCCCGATGCCCGGCACCAGACCGGGCGGCGCGGAGGCGAAGCGCGCGCACGCCTGCTCGCGGCTGAGCACGACGAAGCCGGCCGGCTTCTCGGCGTCGGAGGCGACCTTGGCGACGAGCTTGTTCGGGCCGATGCCGACCGAGCACGTCAGCTCTGTCGCGGCCTTGATCTCGGCGAGCAGCCTGCGCATCGCGGCGCGCGGCGAGAACAGGCCGGCGACATCGAGGTAGGCCTCGTCGAGCCCGACGACCTCCACCCGCTCGACGTGTGCGCGCACGAGCTCCATCACCTGCGTGGACGCCTCGCGGTAGGTGGCGAAGTCGGGCGCCAGCACGACCGCGTCGGGGCACAGCCGTCGCGCGCGCGAGGCAGGCATCGCCGAGCCGACGCCGTAGCGGCGCGCCTCGTAGCTCGCCGTGGTGACCACCGCGCGTGGCCCGCTGCCCGCGACGATCACCGGCCGCCCGCGCAGCTCCGGGCGGCGGCGCAGCTCGATCGAGACGTAGAAGGCGTCGGCGTCCAGGTGCGCGACGCGCAGTGCTTCCTCGGCGGTGGACACAGCCCTCGAATCTAGCGCCGCGGGCGGCGGGCGGGGCTTGCATGCGAAGTAGCATCGAGGATTGACAGTAGACCCCGACGTGAACGGAGGAGAGCGGTGGCGAGTACGGCGCAGTTGATCACGGACGTTGACTTCCTTGGCATCCCGACGCGCGACCTGGAGGCGGCCGCGGCTTTCTACGGCGACGCCCTCGGCCTGCGCCGCTCGGTGTACAAACCAGAGCGCAACTACGCGGAGTTCGAGACGGGCAACGTCACGCTCAGCGTCTTCAACCCGACCGAGTTCGGGATGCAGCACAACGCCAACCCGAATGCGATCGCGCTGCATGTCGATGACATGGCGCACGCCCGCACGACGCTCGAACAGCGCGGTGTCGAGTTCAACGGCGACACGCTCGATACGGGCGTGTGCCACATGGCCTTCTTCTCCGACCCGGACGGCAACGCGCTGATGCTCCACCACCGCTACGCCCCGCGCGCCACAGACGGCTGAGGGTCTCCACGTCTGTACTTGTCAACCCTGAGTTGCAGTAGTCTGCAGAGCCGAACGGCGATGGATCTGACCTTCAGCGAGAACGAGACCGCCTTCCGCGACGAGCTGCGCGCTTGGCTGGCGGAGAACCAGCCCGAGGCGAAGCCGCCGCCGGATGCGGGCGACGACGCGCAGTTCGCCTACCGGCGCGACTGGCAGCGGCGCCTGTACGACGCCGGTTGGGCGGCGCCGGCATGGCCGACCGAGTACGGCGGGCGCGGGGCCTCGCAGAGCGAGTCCGCGATCTACTTCGAAGAGCTCGGCCGCGCGCGGGTGCCGTTTGCGGCGAACACGCTGGGCCTGCTGCTGGGCGGCCCGACGCTGATGGTGTGGGGCACGCCGGAGCAGAAGGAGCGCTACCTGCCGCCGATCCTCTCGGGCGAGGAGATCTGGTGCCAGGGCTTCTCCGAGCCGGACGCCGGCTCAGATCTCGCGGCGCTGAAAACGCGCGCCGTCAAGGACGGCGAGGACTGGCTGGTGACCGGCCAGAAGGTGTGGACGAGCGGTGCGCAGTACTCGAAGTGGTGCATGCTCGTCGCGCGCACCGACTCCGAGGTCGCCAAGCACAAGGGCCTCACCTACTTCCTGATGGACATGGACCAGGACGCGGTGCAGGTGCGTCCCTTGCGCCAGATCACCGGCGAGGCGGAGTTCAACGAGCTCTTCATCGAGGAGGCGCGGATCCCCGACGCGAACGTCGTCGGTGGCGTCGGCAACGGCTGGAAGGTCGCGCTGACGACGCTGATGAACGAGCGCGCAGGCCTCGGCTTCGCGCTGCAGATCCGTCTGCGACAGCTGCTCGACGACCTGATCGCGGTCGCCGCGGAGAAGGGCCTGCTCGAGGACTCGCTGTACGCCGACGCGCTCGCCGAGCTGCACGTGCGCTGCGAGTCGATTCGGCTGCTGGCGTGGAAGGGCCTCACCGACGCGGAGCGCTACGGCCAGCCGGGCCCGGAGGGCTCGCTGGTGAAGTGGCTGTGGTCGGACACCAACCAGCGCGTCACGCAGCTGGCGGCGGACATCGTCGGCCCGCAGGCGCTGATCAGCGGCACCAGCTGGAGCTATGAGCTGCTGCGCGCACGCGGGAACACGATCGAGGGCGGCACCACCGAGGTGCTCAAGAACATCGTCGCCGAGCGCGTGCTCGGTCTCCCCCGCCTGAAGGTTGCCGCGTGATGCGTTTTGACGTTTATGGGCTCCGGCCTTCGGCCTCCGCTGGCGGGGTCGCGTAGCGGCATGGACTTCGGCCTCACAGACGACCAGCGCGACATCCAGCGCACGGCGCGCGACCTGCTCGCCGAGCGCGCGACGTTCGCGCGGGTGCGCGAGCACGCCGAGGCCGGCACGACCGACACGGCGCTGTGGCAGGAGCTGTGCGAGCTGGGCTGGCCGGGAATCGCGATCTCCGAGGCCAACGGCGGCCAGGGGCTTGGCACGATCGAGCTGTCGATCCTGAGCGAGGAGCTCGGACGCGTGGTCGCACCGGTGCCGTTCCTGGCGAGCGCGATGGCGGCGTGCGTGATCGAGCAGGCCGGCTCGGACGAGCAGCGCGAGCGGTGGCTGCCGGGGCTGGCCTCGGGCGAGATGATCGGCGCGCTCGCGGGCGCCGTCGACGGCACGGCGGAGCTCGTCATAAGCGGCGCGGAGGCGGACGTGTTCGTGCTCGTCGAAGACGACGGCAGCGGAAGGCTGGTGGCGGCACAGGACGCCGAAGTGAGCAAGGTCGCGGCGATCGACCCGACGCGCTCGGCCGCGCGCGTGAGCGCCGCCGACGGCGCCGGCGAGCAGCTCGAGGACGGCTGCCCCGGCCTGGGCCGTGCGCTCGTGGCCGTGAGCTCGGAGCTTGTGGGGGTCTCGGAGCGCGCGCTCGAGATGACGGTCGCGTATGTGAAGGACCGCAAGCAGTTCGGCGTCCCCGTGGGCGCCTTCGAGGCTGTCTCGCACCGCTGCGCGCAGATGCTGCTGGAAACCGAGCAGTCGCGCTCGCTGGCGGCGTTTGCCGCGTGGAGCGCGGACGCCGATCCTGACTCACTGGCTGAGGCGGCGGCGATGGCCAAGGCAGCCGCCTCGCAGGCCGGGCGCGAAGTGACCGCCGGCGCGATCCAGATGCACGGCGGCATCGGCTTCACGTGGGAGGCGGATGTGCATTGGCTGTTCAAGCGGGCGCAGCTCGACGCGGCCGTGCTCGGCGGCGCGGGCCGCCACCGCGCGCGCGTGGCGGCGATCCTCGCCGACAAGATCGCCGCGTCGACCGCCGCCTGAGCAAGTGAGCAGGCCGAACCCGTGAGCAGACCGAACGTGTTCGACGGCGAGTTTCAGATGGAGCGCCCGGACGCTGGCTTGCGCGGCAGCTTCGTCGCACGTCCCGCGGGAGCGCGCGAGCTGGGCGGAGCGGTCTACGAGCTCGCGCCCGGCGCGAGCGGCATGGACCTGCACGCGCACTACGGCAACGAGGAGCTGTTCGTGGTGCTGCGCGGCGCGCCGACGCTGCGCACGCTCGACTCCGAGGAGCAGCTGCGCGAGGGTGACGTGGTCGCGTGCCCGCGTGGCCGCGAGGGCATGCACACGATCGGGAACCGCTCACAGGAGTCGGCGCTGGTGCTCGCGGTGTCGACGGCGAACTCGCCCGACGTCGTGATCTACGCGGAGAATGACACGATCGGCGTCGCCACCCGTCACCCGTTCGTGCCGCTCGCGGAGGGCGAGGACCCTGGTGTCGTGGGGCTGTTTCGCGCGCAGGACAACCTGCGTGGCAGGCCGCCGAGCTGACGGAGAGCTCACCGGCGGGCCGTGCCGCTCAAAACCCGATTTCCGCAGCCCCCGAGACTGCCTCCCCGTCGACGTCGCTGGGCAGCGCCAGATAGTCGTGACCGGCAATCGCCGACTGTCCGCCAGTCTTGGCTACAACGAAATTGAGATAATTCTCTACCGTCTCCTCTCCTGCATCTGTCAGATTGCCAGGGAGCCGTGAGTAGTTGGTGAACGCCAAATCATAGGTGAGACCGCAGAGTGCGTACGTCTTTGATTCCAGCGCCGAAGTCACTTCGTTCCACGGCGAGGCAGCATCGGGAGGCGGGAACGTTTCTGTCGCGCCGTTACCCACCAGATAGTCAGTCTTCGCGCAGTTGGCATCAGCAGCTTCCGCTACGTCACCGTTCGTCGATGGTTCCGCATCGGCGTGGAGATTGGGTTTGTCGCGGTCTTGGAGCTCTACCCAGAAGGTCGTCGTGGTCGCAGGCGCAAAGCCGCTGGTGCGCGCTTCGGCGAGATTGACATACCCGATGCTCCCGGGCGTCGTGAGGACTGTATGAGCCTCCGCGCCGCCGCCCGTTCCGTCGGCTGGCGTCGCGGCTGTGGCGGTCGGCCAGACGGTGTTGAGTTTCCCTTCGGAGAGCTCGTTCCACGTCTCACTTCCTTGTGCGGTCACCAGCGACGCGGTGTTGATCAGACCGAGAAAGCGCTTCACGGTGTGTGTAGTGCCGGACTGGTCCTCGCGCACGACCGGCACGATCGGCGCAGCAGCACAGCCGGCTCCCATGATCGCGTCGCCAGGGTTTTCTTCGACGAGGTGGCCCCAAGTTTTGACCGTCCCAGCGAAGATGCCCTGCAGCGACGCGTCGCTCAGCGCTAGCCGACCAGGCGCCGGCGTGCTTGTGGCCGAACAACCCGAGGGCAGCTCGACGACTATCGCGATCGACTCCTGCCCCACCGGGATGGTCAGAAGCGTTTCGGTGGTGGGTGTGGTCTCCTCAGCCTCGATATGAGCTATCTGCGTTGCATTCGGTGGTTCGTCCGTGCCGATGAACGCATTGCCTTCACGAAAGCCGCGCACTGCGCCTTCGAGTTTTCCTTCCGCGCCCCACGATGTCAGCCCTGCACCACTGCTCGTAGAGTCGTACGTGACTTTCGGGAGACCTTTGGAGCCCTGTGATCCGCTGCAAGCCTTTTTCGAACCGGACGTGTTGAAGTCTTTCGTCCAGACTTCCTGCTGTGCGGTTCTCTGGAGCGACGAGCCCTGCCCGGTGATGTTCGCGCCGGCACAGGGCGCAACAGTCGTGCTGAATGTTCCTTCCGAGCCATAACTGATGTCGGTGTGCCGTTCGCTGCTAGGTTCGTAGTGAAACGCCTCGACGCGGTAGCGATAAACCTGCCCTGGCGACAGCCCTGTGAGCGTGGCCGCCATCCTGACGGGGCTGGTTCCGGTGCTTTCGAGGGCCGTTTCGGCCGTCGTATGTTCTTCGACGACGCTGGTCCCGTATTGGACCACGTACTTAGTCGGGAATCCATATGGGTTCACGGTGCCGGTCAAGGTCGCTTCGTGTTCGGCGATTTTCGTCGGCGTATCGGTCGTGACTTCGATCGGGAGGGGTTCGAAGATCGTCGCGAGGTAGCTCCCGAGGAGCTTTGTCTGTGCCCGTTCGGCGCCGCCCCACTCTTCGATCCCGTTCGACACCCCGATCAGCGCCCATTCCGCTGGGTTTGTGGATGAAGCTCTGCCGCATCCGTAGCCGAGTTCCGGCTCATGCGGTCGGATGTCCTGTTCGTCTTCGACTTCCGCTTTTTCCGTAAATGTAGTGTTGTCGAGCCTGACGAGTTCTTCGAGACGGGAGCGTCCCACCCAGGTTTCAAACCCTAGGGCTCCCGACAGGCTTTCGATCGGTTCGCCAAAGGGTCCGATGAATTCGGCCGTGTTGTCCAATGGCAGGACGATTTTGTCGACGTTGTGCTCGAAACCCGAGTAGGCCGCCCTGCATTCGGCGATGTGCTGGAAGCGCCATTCCGAGCTCACGAAATCCCGCCACTCCTCAAGGCACAGTTCGAGGATGTTGCCGGTTGTGCGGTCCTCGAGGACGGGGCACGCAGAGCCCCAGCCACCGCCTTCACGCGGTTGGAAGAGCAGCGGTTCGATCGCGTTGAAGATCCGCAGTTCGGGATTGCCGAAGTAACTGGCCCACGGCCGGTCGTTGAGTTCCTGTCCGTTGAGCGATACGTAGCGAGCCATCCCACAGCGCTGGCGGAGGTCGGCGCATTCGTGTTGCGTGCCTTCGTGATTGTCCAGCTGTAGGCCCCATTCGATGATTTCGCCGGGTGAGGCCCAGGCGGCGCAGACGTTGCCGTTTCCGTCGCCCTCTTGATAGTCGCCGGGAGGGCTCGGTATGTTCGTGAACAACGCCGCTTCTTCTTGCCGCGTGAGGCTGTCTTTGATCCCTGAGTAGCTGCAATATTGCCCGCTTGCCGCGAGCTTGAATTGTTCTTCCGGGCCGCCGAGATCGTCGAGCATGTGCGTGGCGAGGAAGTTGGGGGCGGCGGCGTTTTCGCACGCAAACGATTCCGAGCCGAGCTGTCCCGTCTGCCAGCACTGGTTGTCCTGCCAGACGGTCGTCGCGGAATATGCGCGACCCGGCGCGACAGCGAACGCCAAGACCATGAACAGGAGCCCAAACGATGATCGAAGCGCGATGTGACGCACTGTGGCTCCCGGTTTGCAAGGTATGTTGAGACGTGACGACATGTGGCGTGAATAATGACCCCGCCGAGGTGAAGCTACATGACGATCGGGGTGATGCAAGTCCAGAACATCGAATTAGACCGTGAAGTGGACGTTTATACGTCCCGAACGCACGGCACCCGCACGCGGCGGCGTCGCGTGCGTCCGAAATGCGGAAAACGACTACACCGTCAGCGACCGGCGGCGGCTGGGCGGCGTCTAACCTGCCCGGCGCCGGACGACGCGGTTGCGATGGGTCGATCGGTTATCGCCACCGGGGCCGAGCGCGTCGGCGGCGAGTTGGCCGGTACCGTAGCGCGTGATGTTGATGAGGGTGTTCCGCACGTCGCCGCCGTTGAGGTTCGCCCGTGCGATCCACAAACGCCGCCCCCGGGTCAGCGTTTCTTCGGCGTGCCAGTAGATGTAGCCACCGCCGACCGCGGGGCCGCGGGCGAAACCCAGGGCGGTGATGAAGCGCGGGTTGACGTGGCGTCCGTCGAGGTCCGCTCGGCCGATGTCGTGGGTTTCGCGGGCGGTCCAGTAGATGTGGCCGTCGCCGACGGCTATCCCGTTGAGATGCGTGCCGACCAGCGGCAGGAAGTCGGGTTCGACGTCGCTGCCGTCGAGGTTCGCGCGCCCGACGGCGTGTTCGCTGGCCCAGTAGATATGGCCTGCATCCACGGCGGGCCCGCCACCCTCGGCGGGAGCTTCGAGTTTGATGAAGTACGGTTCGACGCCACCGCCACCGGCTTTCGCGCGCCCGATGCCGCCGATGTCGCTGGCCCAGTAGATGTAAGCGCCGGCTACGGCCAGAGAGCTCGCGTTGCGTTCGGTCCGTTCGGTCTGGTCGGAGGGATTTTCGGGCACCGGCTGCGGAAGCGTGACGAGGTTCGGGTCGATGTCGCTGCCGTTGAGGCGCGCTCGTCCGATTACGCCTCCGTAGCCGCTGAAGTAGATGTACCCGTCGCTGATGGCGAGACCGATCGATCCGCCACTTCCCTTTTGGATGAACCCCGTTGTCATTTCGCTGCCGTTGAGGTTCGCCCGGGTGACCCCCTCGCTGACGTCCCAGTAGAGGTACGCGCTTGCGGATACCGGCAACGCGAGGAAAAGCGTCGCGAGAATGATCGCGAACAGCCGGGAGACGATAGCCAGCCTCACGCACGTCGAAACCTGGTATTCCATCGCGTGACGGACGCTACCAGATGGTTGCGCACCGGTTGTGCGATGGGTTCGCTCTACTAGATTGCGCCTGTTCCGCGCGCCGGACAACCTGCGCAAACCCGCCCGCTGAGGTCTAGGTGCTCGCCTGCCCGGCGGGTGCCGGCGCGTTGGCCTTGGCCCAGGCGACGATCTTGGAGCCGCCGTTGACGGTCGAGCCGTCTGTCAGCACCAGCACGGGCAGCATCTCCTGTCCGCTCACCTGCTTCAGCTCCGGGCGGCGGCCTTTGGTGAACAGGCCGAACGGGCGGCCTTTGTCGTGGACGATCTTCTCGAAGTCGTGGCCGGCGTCGCGCAGTGCGCGCTGCGCACGACGGCAGGCGTGTGGCCCGGGGCCGCGGTCATCGATATGGCAGACGTACAGGGTCAGCTTTTCGGGCATCTGAACACAGCCTCACGTAGTCGGGGTTTCATGATTCGCCAGGCGCTGCAGCTCGAGGTCGACCTGCGGGCCGTCGATCCGCTCCGGTGCGGGCGCCTGCTCGAGCGGGGCTGATGGCGGTCGCGGAGGCGACCGATGCGCATCCTCGGCCCCAGCGGCGTGAGCGCGCCGCAACAGCGATCCCGCCGGATGGAGTCGATAGGTGCCGGCGAGCAGCTCGGTGACCGCGTCGTCGATGTCCTGCGCGAGCACGTTCACGTCGGGCAGCGCCTGGCGGTCGGCGTAGATGCCGAAGCACGCCTGGTCGTGGATCGTGACCATGCCGACCGACACAGCGTGATGGTCGGCGAGCGGCACCATCGGATAGACGGCCTGGAGCTGGCAGCCGAGGATGTACATCGGCACGGGCGGCCCGGGGATGTTGGAGACGACGAGGTTGAAGGCGCGCGGGCTCGCGATCAGTCGCGACAGGGCCTGCTGGACGGTCACGGGAGTCCGCGAGGCGGCCTTCAGCACGAGGTCCGAGCCCTCGGGCTCCCCGTCGCGCTTGCAGCGGCTCATGCTCGCGTGCACCTGGTAGAGGCGGCCGAGCGGATCGGGGTCGTTGCAGGGCAGCTCGGCGAACGCGAAGGAGATGTGGTTGCCGAGCACGTCCTCGGGGCTGCGCACGTTGACCGGCACCATCACCTTGAGCGCGGCCGGCTGCTCGCCGCGCCGCAGCAGGTAGGAGCGGATGCCGCCGGCGACGGCCGCGAGGATCACGTCGTTGATGGTCGTGCCGTAGGCGTGCCTGATCGTGCGCAGGTCCTCGAGTGGACGCTGCGCCCACGCGAGGCGCCGCAGCGAGGACAGCTCTGCGTTCAGCACGCTCGCCGGCGCCGGTCGCAGCAGCTGGTCGATCGCGCGGATCGCGCGTAGCGCGCCGACGGCGGTCTGGCGCGCGGCGGGCCCGGGTGCGCTCGCCGCGCGCAGCGGCCACTGCAACATGTCGAGCTGCTGTCCAAGCAGGTCGCGCATGCCGCGCGCGAGGATCCGCTCGCCGCCGGGCTCGGGCTCGGTACGCCACTGCGCCGGCTCGTGCTGGGCGGGCTCCGGCGTGGGGTCGAGCAGCAGCGAGGCGAGCTCGACCGCGGCGAGGCCGTCGACCATGCAGTGATGGGACTTGCCGACGATCGCCAGGCGCCGGTTGGCGGTGTCCTCGCAGATCCACATCTCCCACAGCGGGCGGTCGCGGCGCAGCGGGATCGACATCACCTCGTCGATCAGGCCGTCCAGCGAACCCGGTGCCCAGTAGACGTGCCGATCGATCGAGAAGGCGGGGTCGTCGATCCACTCGGGGGCGTACAGGCCGAGCGGCACGGACGCCAGCTTCTGCCGGTAGCGCGGCGCGCGATCGACCCGCAGCCGGATGTGTTCGCGCAGCTCGGCAAAGCCCGGCAACCGTCCGTCGGCGTCCGGCGAGAACAGCGCCACCCAGCCGACGTGCATGTGCGCGGTCGGCGTCTCGACCGCGAGGAACGAGGCGTCGAGTGCCGACAGTCGCGGGCTGCTCATTCGGCCATGGCCAACGGGGCGCGCCCGATCGGGTGCACCGGTGTGCGCGGCACCCGTGCCGCGCGGAAGGACGGCGCCGGGCGAACGCTGGCGCTGGCGCGCGTCATGTGTCGTCTCCCCCATTCGGCGGCGAGCGCGAACTGCATCAGCCGCTCGAAGTAGCCCGCGAGCGGCGTGGTCGCGATGCCGCTGCCGCGCAGCGCGACGCGGGCGCGGCGATTGTCGAAGGCGACCTGCATGGTGAAGTAGGGGAAGAAGACCTCGCTACGGATCAGGGCGCGGCGGCTGCGCTCGTCGGGCGCGCTGCGCACCAGCAGCGGGTGCACGCGCCGGTATACCGCCGGCTCGATCAGGTGCGGCACAGGGCGCTTGAAGAAGCTCGTCGCGAGCTCGATCACCTCGCCGACGCTGCTGACCTGCGCGCCGGCGGTCAGGTGAAACCTCATCCCGTCAGCCTCGCGGGCGTGGCTGAGCGCGAACACCGCGTCGGCCACATAGTCGATCGGTACGACGTCGACGGGTGCGTCGCCGCGCACGGGCAGCGCGAAGTAGGTGCCGCGCGCGAACGCGCGCAACGGCCAGTAGAGGACGTTGAACGAGCATGTCCAGCCGCTGTCGCGCTCGCCGACGATGATGCTGGGACGGAAGGTGGTGACCGGCAGATGGCTGTAGGAGCGAGCGATCAGGCACTCCGCCTCGAACTTGGACTGCTCGTAGCTGTTGCGAAAGCGCTGGCCGACGTCGAGCTCGTCCTCGCTGAAGCAGCCGTCGTGTTCGCCGGCGACGAAGGCGGTGGAGATGTGCGAGACGCGCCGCAGGCCACCGCGGGCCTGGCAGCGCTCGGCGAACTCGAGCACCCGCCGAGTGCCGTCGAGGTTGATCGCGCGGGCGGCCTGCAGCTCGAGCTCGAACGACACGGACGCGGCGCTGTGCACGATCTCGCTGACCTCCCCCGCGAGCCAATCGAGTCCGCCGGCCACGCCCAGACCCGGGGACGTGACGTCGCCGCGAACCGCGACCACCCGGTCCGCGTACGGGTTGGCCGGACCGAACAGGCCCAGCAGCGTTCGCTGCATGCGGGCCTGCACCTGGTGATCGTCGGCTCCCCGCACGAGCGCGTAGACGCGCCGGTCGGTGCGCTCGAGATAGCGGGCGAGCAGCTCCATGCCGACGAAGCCGGTCGCACCGGTCAAAAACACGGCATTGGTTTTGCTGTCCACGGTCCTCTCCGCCCCCGACACGGCCCAGAGTCTGACGAACGAGTCGGCGGTAGCATGTCGGGCGTCGGTATCGAGTGCGTTTGGAGTTCCCGGATTCTCCGTGAAATTGCGTCGGCCGGAGTCCGCTTTGGGTTGACTGTTACGCGAGGGCCGGTCTCGCCGCGCGCCGGGTTACGCTCTTGCGATGTCGGCGTATGTTGCGTTTCTGCGCGGGATGAACGTCGGTGGCCACCGCCTCACCAACGGCGAGTTGCGCTCGCACTTCACGGCGATGGGCTTCGCCGACGTCGCGACGTTCCGCGCGAGTGGCAACGTCGTGTTCGCGGCCGACGAGCGCACGCCCGAGCAGGTCACCGCACACGTCGAGCAGGGCCTCGAGTCGCTGCTCGGCTATGCGGTGCCGACGTTCATCCGCTCCGAGCGCGAGGTCCGCGCGATCGCCGCGCAGCAGCCGTTCGCGCCCGAGCAGCTGCGCACGGCGGGCGGGAAGCTGCAGGTGTCGCTGCTCGGCACCTCCCCCACCCCAGACGTGCGTACGCAGGTGCTGTCGCTGGCGGGCGACGATGATGCGCTGTGCTTCGGCGAGCGCGAGCTCTACTGGCTGCCGAGCGGTGGTCTGCTCGAGTCGGCGCTCGACCTGCGCGGCGTCGATCGGCTGCTCGGCCCGAGCACGATGCGCACGAAGGGCACGATCGAGCTGATCGCGGCCAAGCACTGCGTCGGCTGACGCAGGCACCCGCGCCGCCTCGTGGCGGATAGGCTGCAGGTGCAATTCGGTGAGAGGGAGGTTGCGGTGGTCGAGCCGGTGTCGAGGGGACGGAACCCATTCGGGCAGCTCGGCGTCGAACGCAACGCCGAGGGTTTGGCGCGTTATGTGGGACGCCCGCCGTCGCTCGTTGCGATGCTGCGCGCGAGCGTCGAGCGTGACGCGGCGGCGACGGCGCTGGTGGAGGTCGGCGGCGCGTCGGTCAGCTACGGCGAGCTGTGGCGGCGCGCCGCCCGCGTGGCCGGGGGGTTGGCGCTCGCGGGCGTCGGTCGCGGCGAGCGGGTGGCGCTGCGCCTTCCCAACGGGATCGACTGGGTGCTCGCGTTCTTCGGCGCGCAGCTGCTGGGCGCGGTGGTGGTGCCGGTCAACATGCGCTTCACCGAGGAGGAGGTCGCGTACGTGGTCGAGGACGCGGGCGCCTCCTACACCTTCGCGCCCGGCGCGGCGCTCCCGGACGGCGAGCCCGTCGCCGGCGAGGAGCTCGGCCCCGAAGACCTCGCTGCGATCTTCTACACGAGCGGCACCACCGGCTTTCCCAAGGGCGCGATGACCTCTCACGGCAACTTCATGACCAATAGCGAGAACGCGTTTCGCTGTCTGTTTGCCGAGCGCTCCGAGGGACCGTCGATCTCGACGCTGGTGTCGGTACCGCTTTTCCATGTCACCGGTTGCAACAGCCAGCTGATCCCGGTGCTCGAGCTCGGCGGCCGCGTCGAGATCCTCTCCGGCCCGCTGGATTTCGAGGGGTTCTTTCGCGCGGTGGGCGTGCACGGCGTCAACCAGCTCGTGTCGGTGCCTGCGATCTACCACGCGGTGGTGAATCACCCGCAGTTCGCCGAGCTCGACGTCAGCCACGTGCGCTGGGTCTCCTACGGTGGGGCGCCGATCGCGGAGAGCCTCGTGCAGCGCCTGAAGGACGCCTTCCCGCAGGCGCGCGTGGGCAACGGCTTCGGGCTGACCGAGACCTCCTCGCTGACCTCGTTCCTGCCGCATGAGGAGGCCGAGGCGCACGCCGACTCGGTCGGCTTTGCGATGCCGGTCGTCGATCTGGCGATCGATGAGGCGGATCAGGGATTGGAATCCCACCCACCCGGATCCCAGCCACTCGTCGGCGAGCTGCTGGTGCGCGGGCCGAACGTCGTGCAGGGCTACTGGAACAAGCCCGAGGCGACCGCGGAGAGCTTCACGGACGGCTGGCTGCACACGGGCGACCTCGCGCGTATCGACGCCGACGGCCTGCTCTACATCGTCGATCGCAAGAAGGACATGATCAACCGCGGCGGCGAGAACGTGTACTCGATCGAGGTTGAAAACGTGCTCGCGGGCGCGCCCGGCGTCGGTGAGGTCGCGGTGGTGCCGGTGCCCGACGAGATGATGGGCGAGAAGGTCGGCGCGGTGATCGTGCCCGCAGGCGCCGGGCAGCTCGACGTCGCCGCCGTGATCGAGCACTGCCGCGCGCACCTCGCCGACTTCAAGGTGCCCCAGTACGTGGCCGTGCGCGCGGATCCGCTGCCGCGCAACCCGGGCGGCAAGATCATCAAGGCGCAGTTGCGTGAACAGACGCGCTGGGGCGCGCCGCTTCGCTGACCGACACGACAGAGGGAGCACAATGGCGAGCGTAGAGACCGTGCAGGGAGCCGTCGAGGCCGACGAGCTGGGGCTGGTGCTCGTGCACGAGCACGTGCGCTTTCGCGACGAGGCCGTGGCGGGGCAGTGGCCGAGCCGCTACGACGAACAGCTCGAGTACGACGCCGCGCTCGTGGCGGTCAACGCCGCCAAGGAGCGTGGCGTGCAGACGATCGTCGATCCGACGGCGATGTTCGGCGGGCGCGACGTGCGCTTCATGCAGCGCGTGGCCGACGAGACCGGCGTACGGATCGTGGCATGCACCGGCATCTACAGCTACGACTATCTCCCCCACTACTTCGCCAACCGCGACGTCGACGTGATGGCCGACCACTTCGTCGAGGACATCGAACGCGGCATCCAGGACACGGGCATCAAGGCGGCGTTCTTGAAGTGCGCGGCCGACGCGGCTGGAGTCACCGCGAACGTCGAGAAGATCCATCGCGCGGTGGCACGCGCGAGCGTGCAGACGGGCGCGTCGATCATGGCGCACTCGATGCCGGCGGTCGCGACGGGGCCGCGCCAGGTCGAGATCTTCGAAGAGGAGGGTGTCGAGATGTCGCGCGTGCAGATCGCGCACTGCGGCGACACCGACGACCTCGCCTACATCGAGGGGCTGATCGACAGCGGCGTGTACGTCGGTCTCGACCGCTACGGCCTGGAGATGTACCTGCCGATCGACCGGCGCAACGCAACCGCCGCCGAGCTGCTGCGCCGCGGCCACGCCGAGCGGCTGATGTTCTCGCAGGACTTCTGTGCGTCGATCGATTGGTTCCCGCCCGAGGCGGGCGAGCAGTTCGAAGCCAGCGGCGCGATCCGCAACTGGTCGATGACGCTGGTGTTCGACGAGGTCGTGCCGGCGCTGCGCGAGCTGGGCGTGATCGACGACGACACTTTCGCGACGATCTTCACCGCGAACCCGCGGCGCTGGCTGACGGCCTGAGCGCGGCGGTCAGAGATCGTCCGACGGGACGTGCGCGGGGCAGCCGCGCCCGGGGGTGGCGCAGTCGAGCGCGAGTGCGCGCGCCCGAATCGGCGGGCGTGCGGGCAGCCGCGTCGGGAGCTCGCACGTCTGCTGCCCCATGTTGCCGAACGGGCACAGCCAGCCAGCCTCGACGAAGTACGAGCTGGCTTCGCTGCGGCCGAGGTGCTGCGTGGCGCGGGCGTGGATGACGGCGTTCAGCACCGCGACGGCGCTTGCGCAGGTCGCGGCGCCGTTGACATACACACGCCAACGGTCCGCCGTCCCGTGGTGCGTGTATGGGACGCTGGCGCGGAGATAGCCGCAGGTCCTGACGCTGGAGCTGTGCGCGGCGGCGCCCGCGGCGCCCGCGGCCGGGATCGCGGCCAGCGGTGCGCTCAGAGCCAAGCAAATCGCCAGGAGGAGGCCACGCGCTCGCATCGCATCATCCTAGTCTCAGGCAGATGGTGCCACGAGCAGCTGCGGCCCCTCGGTCTCGCGCTCGCCCGCCTTGTTGACGGCCGGGTTGGCAGGACGCGCGCTGAGGCGCGAGGCCGGCAGCGCGCCGCACAGCGCGAGCGCGTCCTCGGCGCCGAACTTGGGATCGAGCCACGCCTGTTGTACGTCGCGGTCGGCGAGGATCACTGGCATCCGGTCGTGGATCGACGCGGCGACGCGGTTGGGCGCGGCGTCACAGGTCAGCAGCGTGACGCTCGCGATCCACTCGCCGTTGACCTTGGCGGGCGTCCATAGCGAGGCGAACGCGAACGGGATGCCGCCGTCGACCTGGAAGAAGAACGGCTGGCGAGGCTGATCGCGCTTCTCGGGTTTCAGCCACTCGAAGTAGCCGTCGGCGAGCTGCAGCGCGCGCCTTTCGGCGCGGGGGATCAGCCGCCGGTAGGCGGGCTTGGTCGTGACGCTCTCCATACGGGCGTTGATCATCAACGGCCCCTCGATCGACGTCGCCCACGACGGGACGAGCCCCCAGCGCAGCAGGCGCGCCTCCTGCTCACCGTGCGGGGCGACGATCGCGAGCACCTCCTCGGTTGGTGCGATGTTGAAGCGCCGCGTCCCCGCGTCGCTGGAGATCGGCACCCTGAAGCGGTCGTTCAGTTCTTCCGGCCCGGCGGTGTTGGTGTAGCGCCCGCACACGCTTCGAGCATATGCCCGCGAGCGACCTCGCCCTGCCTCCGGGCGCCAGGCATGCGAACATGCGTTCGCATGGGAAGGCCATACCGCCCCGTCCGTGAGCTCGAAGCCCACCTCGCCCGCGGCGAGCTCGACTTCGCGGTGGCGGTCGCGAAGGTCATGGCCCAGGAGCGCACGCGGCCGCTGGATCTCGGGCTGATGCTGCGGTTTCTGCCGCTGGTCGCGGTGCAGCGCCCGGACGAGTTCGACGTCTGGGCGCTGCGCTGGCTGGAGCGCTGGTGCGGCGAGCTGCGCGGCCGCTCGAGCATCGACGACGCGGCTGAGCTCGTCGCCGGGCTCGCGGAGATCCCGGTCGACCCCGAACGCGCGCTGCGCGTGATCGCGGCCGTCCGTGCGCGTCAGGAGCCCCGCGCGTGAGCTTCGAGCGGGGGGTAGAGCACGTGAGCAGCGAGCGGGTGCCCTGACGGCTGTAGAGGGCCCGTCCGGCCCGCGGCGCTACGCCGCGAGCCGGACGGGGAGCAGCTTGAGCTGATTGATGAAGGGGGATTCGACGTATTCAGGCCCAGCAGCCCTGTCCGCGAGCTGCATGCGCGGAAAGCGCGCGAGCGTCTCCTCGAGCATGATCCTCAGCTCCAGGCGCGCGAGCGCGGTGCCCAGGCAGAAGTGCCGGCCGCCGGCGCCGAAGGCCTGATGCTCGGGGACTCGGTGCACGTCGAAGTGGTCGGGGTTCTCGTAGCGTGTCTCGTCGCGGTTGGATGAGACGTACCACAGCACGACCTTCTCGCCGGCGCGGATCTGCTGACCGTGGAGCTCGGTATCGCGCGTGGCCGTGCGGCGGAAGTGCGCGAACGCGGGGAACATCCGCAACGCCTCCTCGACCGCGCCGGCGACCAGCGAGGGGTCGTCGAGCAGCGCCTGCATCTGCTCGCTGTCTTCCATCAGCGCCCGCATCGCCGAGCAGAACGTGGCCTTGGTGCTGTCGTTGCCGGCGGCCATCAGCAGGAAGAAGCCCATCACGATCTCGTGTTCCTCGAGTTTCTCGCCGTCGAGTTCCGCGTGCACCAGCACGCTGGTGAGGTCGTCGGTCGGGGTCTCGCGACGCTCGGCGATCAGTCGTTTGCAGCGCTCGAAGACCTCGGGGATGTCTTTCTCGAGCGCGCCGTCGATGCCGTCGGGATTCACATCGGGGTCGCCGGCGCCGAGCGTGGAGTTCATCAGCCGCGCCCAGATCTCGTCGTCCTGTTCGGCGATCCCCATGAAGCTGCCGATCACGCGGGCCACCACGGGCTGGGCGAGCTCGGCGACCAGGTCGCATTGCTCGCGGGCGGGCGGGCCCTCCAAACGGTCCAGCACCTTCACGACGATCGCTCGGATGGCGTCCTCGTGGGCGGCGATCCGCCTCGGCGTGAAACCGGCCTGAAACAGCGCCTTCAGGCGGTCGTGCTTGGGCGGGTCCATGCCGATGAACATCGCCCGCACGAGTTCGATGGGCAGCACGCCTGCGGCCGTGATCCCGTCTTCTGAGGAGTAGGTGCGCCAGTCGCGGCTGACGGTGTGGATGTCCTCGGGGGTCGTGACCGACCAGAAGCCCGCCTCGTCGGGGAACTCTTCGAAGCTCTCCGTCCAGTGGATCGGGCAGCCGCTGCGGAGCTGCTTGAAGAGCTCGTGCGGTGGCCCGTCGACCCAGAGATCGCGCGCCGTGAGTTCGACGCTCTCGAGATCGCTGCCAACCGCCGCCATCGGGGACCTCCATGCTCGTTGCTGCAGGACGCGCCCAAATAATACTGGCTGAGCGGCCAGTCAGGTTTCACCCTGTTGGGACTACGCGCAGTTTGCGAACGCGGGTATCGGAAAACCGCTTCGTGCGGCCGTTCGCTAGGAGCGCGAGCCCTCGGGCGGAGAATGTGGAGGTTGCCGGTCCTCGACGGTCAGCTCTCCGACGGTGAGCCGCGCGACGTGCAGATCGCCGACGTCGAGCGAGCCGATCGCGGCACGACGGATCCCGAGCTTGCCGATCGCCACTGCGCCGACGGCGGCGGCGCCGATCGCGACGGCGCCGCCCGCGAGCGCACCGAACGCGAGCGCGCCGAGCGACGCGGCGCCGAAGGCGCCCAATGCGCGAGCGCGGCGGCGTCGGAGCTCAGGCCGCGCCATGGGGCTCCGACGCGGGCACGCGCAGAGCGTGGCCGGCGAAGACGAGCATGTGTTCGAGGTGCGCTTCGACCGTCTGCAGGCTGTGTTCGCCGGGGTAGATCGCGCCGGTCGCTGTGGCGCCCGCGGCGCGCAGCGCCGACGCGAACGGCAGATCCTCGTCGGGGTTGGCGATGTGGTCCTGTTCGCCGCCGTAGATGAACGCGTGCAGGCCGAGACGGGACAGGATCGGGCGATCGGCGTGGAGCGTGCCTTCAAGGCCGTTGAAGAAGCTGAGCCAGCTCTCGACGACGCCGAAGCGGTAGGGGTTGGCCAACGCGACGTTCATGGCGCCGTAGCCCCCCATCGAGTCGCCGACGACCGCACGGGCGTCACGCGCGGGCACCGTCGGCAGCATCCGGTCGATCAGCTGCTGCACTTCGAGGACGTAGCTTTCGTAGTCCAGGCTTCCCGTGTTGCGCCAGTTGTTCGAGCCCGGTCCGCCCTGGATCATCACCGCGATCAGCGGCGGGATCGCGCGCCTGGCGATCAGCCGGTCGAGTTGCGCCTGCAGGCCGATCTGCAGAAACGCGGTGTCGGACTGATCGTTGCCGGTGAGCATGTACAGCACCGGGTAGTGGCTGGTGGTGGCGTCGTAGCCGGAGGGCAGGTACACGAGGAACGAGCCTTCGCCGCCATCGAGTGCAGCCGACGGATAGGAGGCACGGCCGATCGCGCTGCCGGCTGCGTCCTGGCTGACGGGTGCCAACGTCGGCAGCGATGGCGGCGGCGGCGCCGAGCTGACCGCAGCTTCCTGTTCGCCGAGGGCACCACGCTCGCCGATGAGCCCCGCGAGCGTCAGCTGTCCGCCCTGTGCGAGCGCGATGAGGACGACTGCGAGCGCGCCGAGCAGCACACCGGTGATCAGCCTGCGAGCCCGCGCGCGCCCCGGCTGGGGCGGAGCCGGCAGCGCGCGGCCACCGACCGCGGCTTCGCGGCGCGGCGGGAACGCGGGCACCCATGGCGGCGGTAGATATTCAGCCGCCGCGCCGCCCTGTCCGGGCCAGCTCCAATCGCCGAGGCCTTCGAGCCATACCTGTGTGCGAGACGCGCTCACCATCACGGACATCGGCAGATTCAATGAAGCGCCAGCCCGAAAACCAACCCCTGCACGCACACGCCCATCCTGCAGGCGCGCGTGCAGGCCTTCAACTGGCTCAGCTGGTGCTCCAGACCTGCCCGACGCCGGCGAACCCGAGTGCATCCTTGGTGGCTTCGGTGAGGTCGAATTCGCGTCCCGCCACGTACGGTCCACGATCCACAACCGGAACGCGCACCGTGCGATCGCCGTAGCGCAGCGTGACGAGCGTGCCGCACGGAAGTGTCTTGTTGGCGACACCCATCGTGGAGCTCGTCAGTGCGCCGCCGCACGCGAGGCTGCCGCCGCCGCCATACCAGGAGGCCTCGGCCAGGCGGTATACGTTCAGCTTGCCAAGCCGCCGGTGTGCCGAGGCCTCGGACACGCTGCCGGCGAAGCGCAGGCGCAGCCATGTGCTTCCCAGTCGGCGCGGGGAGTAGCTGATGCGAAAGCGACCGTGGCCGCGGGTACGCGCACGGGCGAGCGTGTGCCACCCGTGCCTGCCGAGAGCCTGCAGTGCGACCACGAGCCCTCGCTGTCCGGGGTGGTGGTCTTCGAGCAGCGTGCCGGTGAGGTTCGTGCGCTGGTCGGCGAGTACGTTGAGCTGGTAGTCGCGGTGGACCTTCAGCGCGGTGTCGATCGGCGTCGGCACGCTTGGACCGGCTACCGATGAGCTCACGCCGACCGGTGCCAGAGGCGCCGCGGAGAGCGGCGTCGGGGATACGAGCATGAAGTTGGCAAACCTCCTTGGTAACGCCTACGGGGTTAGCTGTCGGGCTCACGGCCCCGCCGACGCACGCATGGGCGCGTGTCAGCCGGGCGTTACGGCCGCATCAGCGGCCGATTCGCCCCATCCGGTTCGCTTTCGTGCGTGCCGGCAGTGGTTCCCCCGCTCGCCCCCATCAACGGGGGCGATTCGGCGAGTCGAACAATTGTTCGGAGGATATCGGCGCCCAGCCGGAGATCTGTGTGACGAGTGTCACACACGAGTAGCCGCTTTAGGTAGTTGCCCCTGAAACAGGGTGTTTGCAGGCGATTTCTTTAGAAATGTTTTACAGCGATCCGTGCAAAGTGGGTACACGGACTCGTCACTCTTTTCGACGATGCGAAGCTAGGAATTCAGTGAACATGCCCCGCGGCCAGCAGTCAACACCCGGTAGTTGGCGTTTCGCTACCCTCGCGCCGCCGGGTGCGACTGTCCACTGCTCCCGGCCTCTAGGAACGCAGTGACGCCCCGCCCAGCTCAGTGCGCTGGGCGGGGCGCAATTCGCAGATCGCCGCGGCGAGTTGGCCGGCGGGCTGCCGAAACCGGCGTCGCCGGCGCCGGCATCTACGATCATCTCCGACGTTGAGCACTGTCACGCCACCGCCTCCCACGCAGCCCCCGCCCCCGGGGCCCGCCGAGCCGATCGCTCCTGAGCCGCCGCGGCGCGCCTGGTGGATGGCCAAGCGCGTGCTGCTTGCCGGCGTGGCGATCGTCGCACTCACCGGCGGCGCCACGTATGCGATCGCCCGCAACGAGGTCAGCGCCGTCGTCAGGGCGCTCGAACACAACAAGCCGGTGAAGGTCTCGTCGAAGGTGCTCGCGCCGACGGCCAAAGGCGAACCGGAGACGCTGCTGCTGATCGGCAACGACGAACGTCCGCCGCCGAAGAACAACCCGAGTGGCGCTGTCCTGCCCCATTCGAACGAGATGCTGCTGGTGCGAATCGATCCCAGCAAGCCGACGATCTCGATGTTGTCGATCCCGCGCGAGCTGCAGGTCAGCTTCACCGCTCGCAACGGACAGCTCATCACCAATCGCATCAACTCTGCCTACACCTACGGCTACGAGGACGGCGGTGGCACTTCCGGCGGGGTCAAGCTGATGGTCGACACGCTCAAGCGTGTGCTCGGCATCCACGTCATCAACCACGTGTTCGTGACGAGCTTCCCGAAGTTCAAGCGTGCCGTCGACGAAATGGGCTGCGTGTACATGACAGTCGACAAGCGCTACTACCACGTCAACGAACCGGGCGGCGAACAGTACTTCGAAATCAACCTTCAGCCGGGGTATCAGCGTCTGTGCGGCGCACAGGCGCTTGAATTTGTGGCGAACCGCCACGAAAGCACGTCGCTGATCCGTGATGCGCGTGACCAGCGCTTCCTGCTCGAAGTGAAGGCCGAGTATGGCGCGACGCTGTTCGGAAACCGTGAAAAGTTCGAGAAAATTCTTGGCAAGGCGATGGAAACCGACCTCCACGGGGAAGAACAGGTGCTGCAGCTGCTCGAGCTGCTGGTCGAATCGGCCGGCAAGCCCGTGCGCCAGGTGCCCTTTCACGTCACGCTCCTACCCACCATCGACACCGCCTCCCCGGAACAGATCAACGAAGCGGTGCAGTCGTTTCTGAATGGGACGAGCGCGATCTCGACGCACAAGGTGAGTCAGGCCGTGAAGGCGAGCCAGGCGGTAAGGACCGCACGCGCGCGGGCGCACATTCACCACGCCGCGCCGCATCTGTCGCTCACCCCGACATCCGGCGAAGCGCTCATACAGGCGCGGGCGGCCTCGCCGCAGTTGCCGTTTCCGCTCGAGTACCCGCGCGTGCGCGATGCCTTCGCGAGCGCCGAAGCGGACACCCTGCGTGTGTATACGATCCACGACCGCCACGGTCACCCATACCCCGCGTATGTGATCGTGATCGATCGCGGCGGCCTCGGTGAATACTACGACGTGCAGGGAAGCTCTTGGACCGAACCGCCGCTGCTGAACAACCCTAGCCAAACCGTTCAGATCGGTTCGCGAACGTATGAGCTCTACTACGCCGGCGAAGAGATCAGGACGATCGCGTGGCACGAAGCGGGAGCGGCGTACTGGATCCAGAACACGCTCACGAACAGCGTCGGGCCGCGGGAGATGCTCGCGATGGCCGAGCACACGCTGCCGGTGATCGCCACGCGGCGGACCGCACCCGCCACGACGATCGCGACGTCGCACGGCGGCAACCTGCCGCCGCGTGAATTCGCGACAACCAGCCTCGCCGCCAAGCTCGCCGCCGCGCTCGGCTTCATCGGCCTCGGTGTCGTCGGACTGCTGAGCGTTGTCGTGATCCTGCGCCGGCGCGAGCTGAACCGGCTGCGTGAGCAGGTCAGGCACGCGATCGCGCTGGAAGCACGTCAGCGACCGTTGCTGGCGAGCGGCGCCGGAGCAGCTGGGGTCCTCGGGAGCGCCGGCCGGCCTGACCCCACTCCCCCGGCTCCCGGCTCGGGCGCCGGCGATGCGCCGCCGCGCTGATCGGGCATCATTCACAGTTTGGATCTCTACGCCTAGGAGCTCGCGAGATGTCGCTGGATGCAACCAAGATCGGTCAGGTCGTGGCAGAACAGATGGAGGCGCTGGAAGCTCGATTCGGCGATGACTGCCAGATCGGCGACGTCTGCACGATCGTCGAGGTGCTCGGGCCGCACGGTTCCTCGGTGGCAGTGCGCCCGGGCGCGGATGTGCGCCCGCACGGCTTGATCGGGCTGCTGCGGCTGGCCGAGCGCGTCGCGCTCGGCGACGTTCACGGGGAGGCCCACGAGAGCGAGTAGCGACCAGCTCCGGAGGCCCGCCGCGCCAATGTTCTGCGCGGGTCGTTGACGCGGGCACCCACAACCGCAACAATCGACGCCATGGCCAACCCCGACCGCTTGACAGCACTCGACTCGACGTTCCTGCACCTCGAGGATCATTCGAGCGCGCACATGCACGTGGCCTCGGTGATGGTGTTCGAGGGCGAGGCGCCAACGCTGACGGAGCTCGTCGAGCACATACAGGGGCGTCTGCACCTCGTGCCGCGCTACCGCCAGCGCCTCGCGTTCGTGCCGTTCGGGCAGGGCCGCCCCGTGTGGGCGGACGACCCGCACTTCAACCCCTATTACCACATCCGCCACACCGCGCTGCCGAAGCCGGCGGACGACGCCGCGCTCAAGCGGCTCGCCGGGCGCCTGTTCTCGCAACGCCTCGACCGCTCCAAGCCGTTGTGGGAGATGTGGCTGGTGCAGAGCATGTCCGGCGGGCGCTTCGCGCTGATCGCCAAGACCCACCACGCGCTGGTGGATGGCATCTCCGGCGTGGACATCACGACGGTCCTGTTCGACACCGCCGCGGAACCCGTCCCGAGCGCGCCGCCGACGCCCTGGAGCGCGCAGCCGCTGCCAGGACAGGCGAAGCTGCTGGGCGAGGCGCTCGTCGAGCGCTCGACCGTGCCCGCTGAGATGGCGCGCGGCGCCCGCGCCCTGCTGCGCGCGCCCCGGCGGGCCATCTCACAGGTGAAGGACGGTCTAGCCAGCGTCGGCGCGACGACGCTCGCGGGGATCAACGCGCCGGCGCCACCGAGCCCGTTCAACGTCGACATCGGGCCGCACCGTCGCTACACGTTCGTGGACGCGCAGCTCGCGGAGTTCAAGGGCATCAAGGATTCGCTCGGCGGCACGCTCAACGACGTCGTGCTCGCGTCGGTCAGCCTCGCGCTCGGCCGCTACCTGCGCAGCCAGGGTCACGACACCGACGGGCTCGAACTGAAGGCGATGGTGCCGGTGTCGGTCCGCTCGAAGGCTCAGCGCGGCGCGCTGGGCAACCAGGTCGCAGCGATGTGGGCGCCGCTGCCGGTAGGCGTGGAGAATCCCGCCGACGCCCTGCACCGGATCAGCAGTGCGATGGAGGACCTCAAGCGAGGGGGTCAAGCGGTCGGCGCACAGGTGCTGACCAACCTCGCCGGCTTCGCCCCGCCGACGATCCTCAGCCAGGCCGCGCGCCTGCAGGCGCGCCAGCCGTTCTTCAACCTGGTCGTCACGAACGTGCCCGGGCCGCAGTTCCCGCTTTACCTGCTCGGGCGCCGCCTGCAGGTGCTCTATCCGGTGGTGCCACTCGCGCAGCGCCAGGCGCTGGGGATCGCCGTGATGAGCTACGACGGTCACCTGGGCTTCGGCCTGCTCGGCGATTACGACGCGCTGCCGAAGCTCGACGAGCTCGCACGCGACCTCGACGCGGCGATCGCCTCGCTGGCACGCGCCGCGGGCGTGCGCTCGCGGCGCCCGGCTGGCTCGGGCAGGCGCAAGGCAAAAGCGGCCCAGAGCAACGGCACCCCCCCGCCGGCGCGGCGAGCGACGGACAAGCGCGGCTCAGTGACGCGACCCGCGAGCGCCGGCTGAGCGTCTCGCAGGCGGACGACCGAACGCCCGCGCGACCGTTGCTTCGATGCCGAGTGCCCGCCGCAGCGAGTCGCGCAGCAGCAGGCGGTAGGCAAGGTCCGACGCCGCCAGCATCGTGACGATCAAGGCGCCGGGGTGGCGCAGCAGCGAGCGTGGGTGGATCACGTTGATGGCATCGGCAGCCTGACCACCCGCACTTGAGAGTTGGATCGCGCGCGCCGAGGATCAGGCGGCGCCCCTGCTGGTGACCAGGCCAAGGCTAGGATCCGACGCATGCGCCTCGCCCTCTGCCAGATGAACGCCACCGTGGGCGACATCGATGGCAACGCGCAGCGGATCCGTGAGGGCATGCGTGCAGCCGGCGAGGCCGGCGCCGAGCTTGTCCTGTTCCCTGAGCTGGCGCTCACCGGGTATCCGCCCGAGGACCTGCTGCTGAAGGAGCACTTCCTCGCCGACGCCGCGGCAGCGCTGCGCGAGCTGGCCGCGGACGCGCGCGGCCTGGTCGCCGTCGTCGGCTACCCCGAGCGCGCCACCGACGTCTACAACGCCGCCGCGGTGCTCGCGGACGGCGCCGTACACGCGGTCTACCGCAAGGTGTACCTGCCGAACTACGGGGTCTTCGACGAGCAGCGCTACTTCCAGGCCGGTCCGGCCGGAGCGGTCATCGACATCGGTCGCGAGCGCATCGGCATGACCGTCTGCGAGGACATCTGGGAGCCCGGACCGCCGGCCAGTGAAGAGGCGCTCGCCGGCGCCACGCTGATCCTCAACATCTCGGCCTCTCCCTACCACGCCGGCAAGGGCGCCGAGCGGGAGCTGATGTTCGCCCAGCGCGCACGCGAGAACATTGCGTGTGTCGCCTTCTGCGGTCTCGTCGGCGGTCAGGACGAGCTCGTGTTCGACGGGCACTCGTGCGTGATCGATCACACCGGCACGACGATCGCGCGCGCGGCGCAGTTTCGCGAGGAGCTGCTGGTATGCGATGTCGACCTCGAGGCCGCCGCGGCGGCGCGCCTGCGCGACAGCAGCCAGCGGCCCGTCGCGCGGCGCTCCGAGCGACAGGCGCTGACGCTGGCGGCGCTGCCCGTGCCGGCCGGCAGCGCGTCGGTAAGGCCCGGCGGTCCGCCGGGTGGCCCGCTGGCAGAGCCGCTCGAGCCGGTCGAGGCCGAGATCTACGCCGCATTGATGCTCGGGCTGCGTGACTACGTGGAGAAGAACGGCTTTCAGCACGTCGTGCTCGGTCTCTCCGGTGGGATCGACTCGGCGCTCGTCGCGTGCCTGGCGTCCGACGCGCTGGGGCATGAGCGCGTGAGCGCGGCGGTCATGCCCTCGCCCTACTCCTCCGCATCGACCCAGGAGGACGCGCGTGCCCTCGCCGGCGCGCTGGGCCTGCGTACCCACGAGCTGGCGATCTCGCCGGTCATGGACGCATATGACCACGCGCTGGCGGTGGAGTTCGCCGCCCGCGCGGCTGACCTCACCGAGGAGAACCTGCAGGCGCGGATCCGCGGCAACCTGCTGATGGCGCTGTCCAACAAGTTCGGTTGGCTGGTGGTGACGACCGGCAACAAGTCCGAGATGTCGGTCGGCTACAGCACTCTGTACGGCGATCTCGCCGGAGGCTTCGCGGTCATCAAGGACGTGCCCAAGACGCTCGTGTATCGCCTGTCGGAGTGGCGCAACTCGCCGGTCGGCCGATTTGCGCCGAGCGCGCTCGACGGCCCGCACGCGCCGGCCGGCGTCGAGCACCCGATCCCTGACTCGATCCTCGAGCGCCCGCCCTCCGCGGAGCTGCGCCCGGAGCAGCGCGACGATGACTCGCTGCCGCCCTATGAGCTGCTCGACCGGATCCTCGAGGGCTACGTCGAGCTTTACTCGAGTCGTGAGCAGCTGCTCGCGCAGGGTCTGCCCGAGCGCGAGGTCGACCGTACGATCCGGCTGGTCGACCTTGCCGAGTACAAGCGCCGCCAGGCGCCGCCGGGGGTCAAGATCACCCCGCGCGCGTTCGGGCGCGACCGTCGCATGCCGATCACCAACCGTTACCGCGGCTAGTGGCGGCGAGGCGATCGGGTGCCCGTTAACCTGCCCGCGTGCCTGTCCCCGTCGCGGCCACCCCCCTACGAGCGCTCGCCGCGCTGTGCGCGCTCGCCGTGTGCGCGCTCGTGCTCTGCTCGTGCGGGAACACCGTGCAGGAGCGCCCGATTCCGCACAACATCCTCGAGGGCCTGATCGCGGCGCCATTTCCCGTGTACTGGCTGGGCGGCAGCTTCGAAGGCATGGCCGTCAGCGAAGCCACGGTCGACCCCGGCGGCGCCTACAGCTTGCACTACGGCACCTGCCTGAGGGGCGGCGAGGGGACGTGTGTGACGCCGATCGAGGTGGTGACCTCGCCGGACAACGGCTTCCTGCCGGGCGGCTCCGCACCGGCCAGCCGCGCACGGATCAGAGGCGTCGATGCACTGCTGGCGCGCGCCGGGCGCATGATCGTGCTGCCAACCTCTGGCGTCGTCGTGGATATCTATGCGCCCAGCGCGCGTTCCGCTGCGGCGGCCGCGAGGACGGTTGTGCCGATCAACGAAGTCGGCTCGCCGGGCGCGCCGCTGCCCCCCGCGCTACCTGACACCGGCTTCGGCGAAAAGGCGTTGCCCAGGCAGCTGCCCCCTCCCCTGCATCCGCCGGCCTAACCCGCGTGGGGCAGCGGGGCGGGACCGTCGGAGGCCGGGCGCACAGCGATCGTCATGCGCGTCACCGCGCAGGTGTGATCGGCGTCGTCGCTGAAGCGCACGTCCCACACCCAGGTGCTGCGGCCGCGATGTATGCGCGTCGCCTGCGCGTGCACGACGCCTGCTGTGATCGGGCGCAGGAAGCTCGTCATGTTCGACAGGCCCATCGCCGTGTCGCCGCGCTCGGCGACTCCAAGCGCGGTCGCCAGCGAGGCCATCGCCTCGGCCATCGACGCGTACACGCCACCGTGGACGAGGCCCGCGGGCTGCTTGAGCTCGTCGCGGACGGTCGCCTGCGCGTGGACCTCGGTGTCCGAGCAGGCCAGCAGTTCGAGACCGTACAGCCGATCGAAACCCCGCATCACCCGGCTGATCCGGTCGCTGTTCGCTGTGTCCATGGGGGCGCCACGATAGCCTACGGTCCTTCCGGTACCGGCCCGACGGGGTCTCCACCTGCGGTGGCGGACGTTCACACAACATGAGTCGATTGGACGAGCTCCCACCCGACCAGCGCGCGACGCTGTCGCTGCTGCTGCTCCAGCACAAGAGCTACGCGGAGGTAGCGGCGCTGCTCGGCATCCCCGAGCGCGCGGTCCACGACCGTGCCCAGGCTGCGATCGTCGTTCTCGCCCCGGGCAGAGCGCGCGAGCTGACACCCGAGAGCCGCCAGGAAATCGGCGACTACCTGCTCGGCCAACAGCCGGGTGTCGCCGAGCGTCTGCGCACGCGCGCGCTGCTGAACAGCTCGGAGCCCGCGCGGGCGTGGGCCGCTGACGTCGCCGCACAGCTCGCGCCGATGGCTGGGTCGAGCATGCCCGAGATTCCGGCCGGTCCCGTCGGGAGCGCCGGCGCGGCCGCTTCCGGGCCGCAGCGCGTCGGCGATCTTTCCTCATCCCCGCCCGCTTCCGGTGAAGCCGCAGCGCCGTCGACCCCGGCGGGGCGCTCGCAGCGCAGCTCGCGCGTCGGTGGCGCGATCCTGCTGGCGGTGATTGTCGCCGCGATCGCGGTTGCCATAGTGCTGCTCACCGGGGGATCGAGCGCCAAAAAAGCCACCGGCACGACGACGAGCCAGACCGCGAGCACCGTGTCGAAAACCGGCCCCACGATCGACGATCAGATCGTGTTGAAACCCGCCAAACCGGGGATCAAAAGCGTCGGCGCCGCCTACGTCCTCTCGGAAGGCTCAAAGCGCGCGTTCTTCATCGACGCTCGCAACCTGCCGCTGGCCCGGGGCTTCTACTACGCGATCTGGCTGTACAACTCGCCCACGAGCTTCGTGCCGGTCACGAAGAGCTCCGCGGTCAACTCCAAACATCGCCTCGAAGGCATCTCGCCGCTGCCCACCAACGCCGCTGAATTTCACGAAGTGCTGCTGACGAAGGAGACGAGCCCCAAACCAACGCACCCGGGGCCCGCGGTGCTGCGCGGGCCGTTGAATCTCACCTGAGGTCGTGCGCGGAACCTGATGGTTGTCAGGGGGACGCCTGCTAGCCGCAACAGCGAACTAGCGAACACCGCGAATTAGCCAAAGATCCCGGTGCTCGGGCACACTACGCAACCGAACTTCCTTCGTGCCGGCGGATCTACTTCCGGTGGCTGGTCGGGATCAGGCAAGATGATCCTCCTGCTTGGGACCACAGAGTGTACCACGATCGGGCAGGGCGAGAATAAGAGTGAACCTTCGGCCGTTTCACCAGCGCGTGTCATCGTGCGGGTGTGCAATTGGAGGCAAGCACATTCACCACCCGAAGGAGTTGCACCATCACCTCGCTACTGACGCGCCGACACACCGTCACGGGACAGTAATCGGCTCTAGCGGACCGGCTAGTGGTCGCGGCCTGTCGCCGCCGTCGCGGCTAGGATGTCTAGTAATCCTGGCGTTCAAGCCATTCCTAGGCCATCGGCGTCGCCGCGGCCAACCTAGCTGGGGAACAACTTCCCCGGATTCATGATCCCCGCGGGATCGAGCTCGGCCTTGACTGCGCGCAACGCGTCGAGCCCACCCTCGCTCACCTCAGCGGGCATCCAGCGCGCGTGGTCCCGCCCGACAGCATGGTGATGGGTGATCGTGCCGCCGCCCGCGATGATCGCGTCGCCGGCGGCGAGCTTGACCGCCCGCCACTGCTCGATCTCCTCGCCCTCGCGCTGCGGCGCAATCAGCGTGAAGTAGAGCGAGGCACCGGTCTCATAGACGTGCGAGATGTGACACATGACAAGCCCTGGGGTCCCGCACGCGCGCAGCGCTTCGGCGATCGCCTCGCCCACCGAGCGGTGCAGTCGCGGCAGCACCGACCACTGCGCGGCGGTCTCGAGCGTCTCAACCATGACCCCGTGCGTGAGCAGCTCGTCGCGTAGGTACGGCGCGGCGAAGCGCCCGTGCAGCCACGCCTCGCCGGGCGAGCGCCCGACGGCGAGGCCGCCACTCGCGCGCACCAGCGCGAGCGCGCGCTTGTGCCTGCTCGCCAGCTCCTCGCCGGCGCCCTCAAAGCCGAGGATCGCCAAACAACCGCCGCCATAGCCGCGCAGCCGCAGGTAGGCACGGCCGAGATGGTCCTTGAGCCCGTGCGTCCCGGCGAGCGCGAGCGACATGCGGGTCTCCTGCTCATCGGACAGGCGCGCCACGTCGGGCAGCGCGTGCTCGCGGGCGAGCGTGCGCAGCGCGGCGCCGCCGGCGGCGAAGTCCTCGAAGAACACGCCCTCATAGATGCGCTCCTGAGGCGCCGGACGCACGCGTAGGGCCAGCTCTGAGATCACGCCGAGTGTCCCCTCCGAACCGATCAGCAATTGGCGCAGCCCTGGTCCGGCGGCGCTGGCAGGCAGCGGTGGCAGCTCGATCTCGCTCGCCGGAGCGGCCAGCCTCAGCCCGAGCACGAGCTTGTCGATCGCGCCGTAGCCGGTGGATGCCTGGCCGGCGGAGCGTGTCGCGGCACAGCCGCCGAGGGAGACGTACTCGTAGGACTGCGGGAAGTGCCCCAGCGTGAGCCCGCGCGCGGCGAGGTGACGCTCGAGCGCCGGCGCCCGGATGCCCGCCTGCACGCTGACCGTTGCCGACTGGGCGTCGAGCTCGAGCACATCCGTCATGCGGCTCATGTCGAGTGCGAGCACGCCGCTGTGCTCGCCGCGCAGTGGCGCGACACCGCCGACGACGCTGGTGCCGCCACCGAAGGGCACGACCGCAAGCGAGCTGCGCGAGCACAGCTCGAGCAGCGCTCGCAGCTGCTCGTGCCCAGCGGGATACACGACCGCGTCGGCCGCCCCGTCGGGCTCGCCCGCGCGCAGGCGCACGAGGTCGGGATAGCCCTTGCCAGCGGCATGCAACACGCGCTCTGCGTGTCCGTCGCGTACGTGCTCGGCGCCGACGATCGCGCGCAGCGCGGCGAGCACCGTCTCTGAGCTGGTGGCAGGCGCGAGGCGTACCCGTCCGAGCGCCACGGGCGGGCGCGGACGCGCCGCCAGCCCGACCGTCTCGCGCAGGAAGCTCAACGCGTGCTCGGGCAGCGCCGGCGGGTGCTCGGGGTCGCCCCAGCCCCACCAGCGCATCACTGGGGTCGCGCTCGGCTCAGACACTGACACGCTCGAGGCCGTCCAGCGCCTCGTCGATCGTGGCGAGCGCTGCGCGGCGCACGAGGCGCCCACCGAAGCGTGGCGCGAGCCTCAGGAATGAGTTGTGGCGCGCGGAGGAGGCAGCCATCTGCTGGCGCAGCTCGATCGTGACCTCGGTCGCGGCCTCTTCGCGTGTCACGAGGCGCAACTCGGTCTCAGCGGACTCGAGCACGCTCGCAAACGGCGTGCCCTCGATCCGCTGGACCCAGGTGAGGGTCCGCTCGGCCTCATCGCACACGACGCTGAAGTCGGCGCGCACGAGTTTGCCCTTGCGCGTCTTCATCACCTCGGTGAAGGCGTCCGCCTCGCCTGTATCCGTAAGGGCGACATCCTCGACGCGCGTCACCCGCGGCCACCAGCGCGGGAGGTGATGCGGATCGCGCATCAGCTCCCACAGCTGCTGCGAGGGGGCGGCGATCGTGCGGCTGCGACGCGCTGTGGGCACGACCGCGAAGCCTAGGACTCGTACATCAGCAGCGCGTGCACGTCGCGCCCGGCGAGGCGCTCGCGCCCGCCGAGAAACGCGAGCTCGATCAGGAAGCCGCAACCGACGACGTCGCCGCCGAGCTGCTCGACCAGGTCGCACAGCGTCGCGGCGGTGCCGCCGGTCGCGAGCAGATCGTCGTGCACGAGCACACGCCGCCGTGCGGCGACGGCGTCGGTGTGCAGCTCGAGCGTCTCCTCGCCGTACTCGAGCACGTATTCGGCGCTGACGGTCTCATACGGCAGCTTGCCGGGCTTGCGCGCGAGCGCAAAGCCGGCGCCGAGCTCGAGCGCGAGCGCGGGGCCGAGCAGGAAGCCGCGTGCCTCGGCCGCGACGACGCACTCGACCTGCAGCGGCCGTGCGTAGGCGGCCAGCTGCGCCACAGCCTCAGCCAGCGCGCCCGCGTCGGCCATCAGCGGCGTGATGTCCTTGAAGTCGATGCCCGGCTTGGGGAAGTCGGGTATGTCGCGGATCAGCGAGCGCAGGTCGACCGATTCGCCCGCGGGCGGGTGCATTACCTGACGATCTTGCGCAGGTCGCGTACCAGCAGCAGGTGCTTGAGGTGGGTGGCAACGGCGGCGAGGTTCTCGAGCGCCTCGACCGCCTCCTTGCGGCGCTCGGGGTTGCGCGAGCGCAGTGCCGGCGCGAGGATCTGCTGCAGCAGGTTGGCCTCGCGGTCGGCCGAGGAGCGGAACACGCGCAGGTTGCGCCCGCCGACGCCGTAGCGGGCGAGCTCGGCGACCGCGGCGATGATCTCGCGCTCGGTCTCGTCGAAGTAGCGCACGCCGCCGCGCATCTCGCCCTTGACGACGCCGTACTCTTCGAGCTCGCGCACGAGCTTGGCCTCCGCCTTGGTCTCCTCGAGCACGTCGTCCATCGAGTACAGCGCGCCGCTGCCCTGGCCCACGCTGACGCTCGGACGCCAGCCACGCGCGCCCTCGCGCCCAACCCGGCCCGGCACGGGCGGGGGATCGGATCCCGCCCCCCCGCGTCCGGCGGCGAGCTCCTGACGGATCACGCGCAGCGGCAGGAACTCGTCGCGCTGCATGCGTAGGATCGTGCGCAGGCGGGCTACGTCGCCCTGCGTATAGAGCCTGTAGCCGCCGGGGGTGCGACGCGGCGTCAACAGCTTCTGGTCCTCCAGGTAGCGGATCTTGGAGATCGAGATGTCGGGGAACTCCTGTGCGAGGGCCTTGCACACGGCGCCGATCGTCAACGACTTGTGGCGCTTGCCGAGCTCAGCGTGCTCGCCGAGCTCGCCGGCGGAGAGCTCGAGCTCGACCGGGGCGAGCGGTGGCTGGTCCTTGGATGTCGTGTGGGCAGCCATCAGCGTGCGTGGAACGTCAGCTTGTACTTGCCGACCTGCACCTCATCGCCCTCCTCCAGGCGATGGGACTCGATCCGCGAGCGGTTCACGTAGGTGCCGTTGAGCGAGCCGCAGTCGTCGAGGTACCACGCGTCGCCGCGGCGGATCAGCAGCGCGTGGTCGCGCGAGACGGTGACGTCGTCGAGGAACACCTCGGATTCGGGACGCCGCCCGATGCTCATCCGCTCGCCCTCGATCGCGAAGCTCTCCCCCACGCGACCGCCGCCGGCGCGGATCACGAGCGCCGGCCCGTGCGCGGTGACCTCGCCGATCTCGACCGGGACGAGCTCGCCCGTCTCGTCGATCCGATACGTCGCCGTCACCGACTCGCCGCTGGCCTCCGCGTGAGCGAGCAGCGCGCCGCAGCGCTGGCAGTAGTTGGCTCCCTCGTCGTTGAGGAATCCGCACTCGGTGCAGTGCAGCGCCATGGGGATCTACGGCTGGCGGTTGGCCAGGATGTCGGTCAGCCTCTGGACGTCCTCGCCGGTGATCGCGATGTCGCCGTCCTCGTGCTTGTGGCGCAGCCGGTTGACCAGCTCCGCCCGCAGGATGTCGATCTTGCCGTGCAGGATGCGCCGCTTGTAGGAGATCTCGGTCTCCTCCTCGGTGAGCTGGCGAATGACGTCTTTGAGTTCGACATCCGACAGCGAGCCAAGGTCGGGGAACGTCTCGTCCATGGTGCTCTCCTCTCCGGGCTTACGCCGTCCTGCGCCGGGTTTGCGGACACGCCGGCAACGCCGGCCAGGCCACCAGTATAGCCCAAAAGGTCAGGCTGAGCTTGAGGCTATGGAATCGACCGCCGGGCATTCGCCTCGGCCGCCGCGCGCAGCTGGCGCAGGCCCGTGCGCGCGTACAGGACGCTCGCACCGAGCGCGAGCGCGAGACCCACGTACAGCAGCACCTCGGCGAACGTTCGCAGCCCGGTCATGGCGAAGAAGAACGACCCCATCACCGGCGCCACAGCGAGCCGCCCGGGCCAGTTGATGCGCAGCTCGACGCCGTGCGAGAGCGCGTAGCGCCCGCCTGCGAGCATCAGCAGCTCGCGCACGGCGAGCACCGCCAGCGCCCAGCGTGGCAGCAGCTGGAAGTGCCATGTGACGACGACGCCGCAGATCACGAGCAGCCGGTCGGTTACGGGGTCCATGAGCGCGCCGAGGCGGCTGTACTGCCCGGTGACGCGGGCGGCGATGCCGTCGGCGTAGTCGCCCCAGCCGATCAGCGCGAACAGCGTCGCCTGCAGCGCGCCGATGCCGTCGCTGCTGCTGAGCGCGACGATCAGGAACACCGGGATCAGCGCCAGGCGCGCGAACCCGATCGCGTTGGGCAGCGTCCATGGGCGCAGCGGCTGGCCGGCCTGCGTCTGCGTTGGGGGCGGCCCGGAGCGGTCGAGTCCGAGCAGCCTCAGGGGGCGCTTCGCCACAGCTCGTCCACTGCCCGCAGGATCTCGGCGGGCTCGGCCGCCAGCGGCAGGCCGGGAGCCTCTTGGCGACCGCGGCGCAACTGGACCTCGGCAACGCCTGACTCCAGCGAGCGACGCCCAACCGTCAGCCGCACCGGGCAGCCGAGCAGCTCGGCGTCGGCGAACTTCTCGCCGGTGCCGGCTTCGCGGTCGTCGTAGAGCACGTCCACCCCACCCGCGAGCAGCGTCTCATACAGCGCGTCGGCAGCGTCGCGCTCGGGCGTGCCGGGCTTACCGAGGGCGACGAGGTGCACGGCGAACGGCGCGAGCGCCCGTGGCCACGCGATGCCGTGCTCGTCGGCGAACTGCTCTACGGCGGCGGCGACAATACGCGCGGGGCCGATCCCGTAGGAGCCCATCCAGACCAGCTGCTCCTCCCCGTTCTCGTCCAGGTAGCGCGCCCCGAGCGGCTCGGAGTAGCGGGTCCCGAGCTTGAAGATGTTGCCGACCTCGATCACCCGCTCGATCGTGATCGGCTGCCCGTTGACGGTGTCACCCGCGTTCACGCTGCGCACGTCGACCTCGCGGAACGCGAAGTCGCGTCCGGGGAGGACCCCGGTGAGGTGCTCGTCGGGTGCGTTGGCGCCGGTCACCCAGCCGCCCTCGTCGGCCCCGCCGGCGAGCGCCGTGTCGAGCAGGATCTCGATCTTGCCGTCGAGGCCGACCGGCCCGAGGAAGCCAGGCGGCCCGAGCGCCTGCGCGATCTCCTCGGGGTGAGCAGGGCGGCTCGCCGCGCCGAGTGCTTTGCCGAGCTTGATCTCGTTGACGCGATGGTCGCCGCGCACCAGCACAAGCACGAGCTCCTCCTCGCCGCCGTCGCGCGAGACGACGACCGGGTAGGCCTTCATCAGCGCCGCCTCGGGCACGCCGAGCGCGGCCGCAACCTCGGAGACTGTCGTCAGGCCGGGGGTGCTGTGCCGCTGCGGGGTCGGCGGCGCCGGCGCCAGCTCGACGGGCTGCGGGTCGGCGCTCGCGACCTCGACGTTGGCGGCGTAGCCCGGCGCGAGCGCCACCTCGTTCTCGCCGGCCGCGCCCGGCGCCATGTACTCGTGGGCGCCGAGGCCGCCCATCATGCCGACGTCGGACTCCACTCGGTAGAAGCGCAGGCCTGTCCGCTCCATGATGCGGTCGTAGGCGCCGACGTGCAGCCGGTAGCGCTCGTCGAGCCCGGCCGCGTCGCGGTCGAAGCTGTAGGAGTCCTTCATGATGAACTCGCGGGTGCGCAGCACCCCGGCGCGCGGGCGTGCCTCGTCGCGCTCCTTGACCTGGACGTGGTAGAGGATCAGCGGTAGATCGCGGTAGGAGCGCACGACCTGCGCCACGTGCGTGGTCACGGCCTCCTCGTGCGTCAGCGCGAGCACCAGCTCCGAGCCCTTGCGGTCGTTGAGCTTGAACAGCTCCTCGATCGCGTAGCGCCCGGTCTTGCGCCACGGCTCCGCGGGCTGCAGCACCGGCATCAGCATCTCCTGAGCGCCGATCGCGTCCATCTCCTCGCGGATGATCTGCACGGCGTGCTGGTGGACGCGCCAGCCGGCTGGCAGCCACGTCCACATCCCGGCGCCGATCTGGCGGATCAGGCCGGCTCTGACCATCAGCTTGTGCGAGATCGCCTCCGCGTCCGCCGGCGGCTGCTTCTCGGTGGGGAGTAGATATTCGGAGAGGCGGGTCATGGCGCTGCGCCCGCGTCTGTCGACGCGCGCTGGGGAGGCATGAGCGTATACGGCGTCGCCCTGGCGCGTGTGCCAGCCGGCGCCGGGGTGGGGGGCACCGATGCTAGCCGTCTGTGCGCTTACGCTTGAACCTCGGCGCGTCCCCCTGGCCTCCCCGACCCGACCGCCGTCCGTGGCGAGCCGGGGCGGGTGCCAGGTGCTGGTGCTACAGGTGTTCGAGCTGGTAGGCGCCGGCCTCGATCGCCGTCAGTCCGACGAGGTTGCCGAGGGCGACGTTGACGTCGTCCAGATGCGTGCCCCACAGCGGACCGAGCACTTCCTCGATCTGTTCGCGGGTGTCCTGCGGCCCGCCGACGTCGGTCAGCTGCAGCCACGTGGCGCCATTGGCGCGCTCGCACTGGCCGGTGTACTGACCGGGGTAGGCCACCCATGGGGTCGACGCTTTGGGCGCTTTGACAAATTCGCCGAGCAGCCCCGGGAAGGGGGAGGTCGACTCGTAGCGCAGCATCGGTCCGGGGTAGTTGGCCTGGACGAGAAGCGACGGGTTCACGCACAGGATTTCGTCGTTCTTGATTTCTTCTTCGGTCGCGGTGCCGCCGAGCAGCGGGCCACCGACGCGTCCGAAGTTCGACGGGTTCGGTGGTTCTTTGAGGAAGCTCGAGTACGCCACCACGCAGTGCGTCTGCGCCGCGTTCTGGCAGGACGGGATGTTCTTGAACATCGCGCCCTCGGTCTTCCCCTTCGGCACGGTCACGTTGCCGCCGAGCAGGATCGCTGAGACGAGCTGCTTGCGCAACGCGGGGTTCGGGTCGATCTGTTCCTTGATCAGCTGCTCGAGCATCGCCGAGCCCTGTGAGTGCCCGACGAGCACGAAGCCGCGCCCGTTGTTGTAGCGCGCGAGGTATTCCTCGAACGCGGTCAGCACGCCGATGTAGGCGATCGCCGAGCCTTCGGGCGTGACGCCGCCAGGCGTGTTGATCGCGGGGATTGTCAACTGCGGATAGATCGGCGCGTAGACGGTGCACGTCTGCGAGAAGCGCGAGGCCTGATCGATCGCGATCTGCTTCTCTTCCGGGCCGATTTCGAGGTTGGCGTTCATCGTGAACTGGCTGCTGACCGTGGGATACACGTAGAAGCAGTCGATCGGCGGCTTCTTCGCCGGCTTGGCGTGTTCGATGAAGCTGGCGCCGTTGGGCAGCTCGACGGTCGCTTCCTCGCTGCTCGTACAGGGGTTGCTTGCGAGCCCCGGCTTGCACAGCCAGGTGGTTTCAGCCGAGGCTGCGCTCGTGGCGATCCCCGCGATTGCAATTGCGCTGACGCTGAGCGCCGCGAGCAAAGCTGCCCGCCATTTCATCGAGCTCGAGCACGAGCCCCACATCCTTGCGTGCTGCATGGCTATCTCCTCACTCCTCATGCGGGGCGCCCGGTCGGTGTCCCCGCCGTGTCGCGCGGTATTTTAGTCATCCCCAAGCCGAAGTCTCAAACACGTGCGCGACGAGGCATCGGTACGGCGTCGCACGCCGCGCGCGCCTCGCGGCCGCGCTGTCAGCGTTTAGCGGCGTAGGCGGCGGACTGCAGCGCGGTCGTGTGCACGAGGTTGCCCAGCGCGATGTTGACGTCATACACGTGCAGGCCCCACTCCGGGCCGAGGCCTTCCTTGACGTATTCCGGGGGATCGATTGCTGGGCCGACGGGGTTGATCTGCAGCCAGCTCGCGCCGTGTTCTTTGTGGCACCGGCCCGTGTACTCACCTGGCGCCGCGACCCACGGCGTGCCGGCGGTGGGCGGCTGTTCGAACAGCCCTTCTGAGGATGTGATCGTGGGTGCGTACGGCAGCAGCGCCCCGCTGGCGCCGCTCTGCGTAGCCAGCGCCGGGTTCACACACACGACTTCTTTGCCGACGTTGACGACCCCCGGCTGCAGCAGCGGGCTGTTCTGACGCCCGAAGAACGAAGGGTTGGGCGGTTCTTTGAGGAAGCTCGAATAGGCGATCACGCAGCGCGTCTGGATCGCCGCCTGGCAGACGGGAACGTGCGCGAAGGTGCCGCCCACGAGCCGTCCCTTGGGCACGAGCACGTTGCCGCCCATCAGATCTGCGGAGACCAGCCGGCGGCGCAGTCCGGCGTTGGGGTCGATCACGCCCTTGATCAGCTGCTCGAGTATCAGTGCGCCCTGGGAGTGGCCGAGCAGCACGAAGGCGCGTCCGTCGCTGTACTTCGCGAGATATTCGGCGAACGCCTTGACGACGCCGATGTACGCGGTGATGCTCGCGGCGGTGCTGACTCGTTTGCCGCTGTTGAGCGCAGCAAGCGTCACCTGGGGATACATCGGCGCGTACACCTTGCAGACCTGGGAGAAGCGTGACGCCTGCGAGATCGCGACCGAGGTCTCCTGCGCTTCGATGTGCAGGTTCGCGTTTTCGGTCGTCTGCTTGCTGACCGTCGGGTACACGTAGAAGCAGTCGATCGGTGCTTTGGCGTTGACCGCTGCTTTTTCGATGCTCGTCTGGCCATTGGTCTGGACGACGGTCGTGGTCAGCGGCGAGGTGCAGGGATTGCTTGCCAGGCCCGGCTTGCACAGCCACACCGTCTTCGCCGGCTGTGACAGCGCGGAGCTAGCCAGCGGACCGCTAGCGGCGATCAGCGACAGTGCTGCGACGCAGGCGGCGGCGAACACTTTGGCCGATCGTCCGGTCATGGCAGCGGATGCTACCGCTCGCCGGCTGGCTCACGACGAGTGTTGCGCACTTCGTGCGCGCCACGTCCCTAGCGCACCTGCACGCCGAGCAGCGCGGCCTCGACCTGGCGCAGACGCGCGGTGTCGCCGCGGATCCCGGCGATGGCATCGTTGTACAGGAACGCCTCGCCCAGCCGCACGATCGCGTAGGCGAGCACAGCAGGCGGTGTCGGCGCGACGAAGCTCCCGTTTTGCACCTCGGTGTCGATCAGGCGCTCGATGCAGCTGACGACACGCGGCTCGACGGACCCGGCGCTCGAGGTGAGGATCCGCAGCGCGCGCTCCTGCTCCTGAGCGAACAGTGCGCGCATCCCGCGGGTTGCGGCGACCTCGCGGTTGAAGCGGTCGAGCGTTTCGAGCAGGGCGGCCGCGCCGCTGCCGCCGACCTCGCTGCGGATCGACAGCAGGCGCTCTTCGCCGAGCGCGCCGAGCACCTCGCCGAGGAGCAGCTCGCGTGTCTGAAACCAGCGGTGCATCGTCGCCCGCGCGAGGCCTAGCTCACGCGCGATGCCCTGCACGTCGACGCGTTCGCGGGCGAGAAAGCGCTTGCGGGCGAGCGTCAGCGCAGCCTCGCGCGTGGAGGCGGCGGGGCGGCCGGGACGGCCGGTGGCGAGCGGCGGCATCCGCCAAGCCTAATCCCCAGCGCTGATGCCCGCCTTTGATAGAACAGCGAGCAGCGACCGAACCGAACTTCCGAGCGACACCGAAAAGGAGTCCCGACATGGCCTATTCACTTCCGCCGCTCCCCTACGCCTATGACGCGCTCGAACCGCACATCGACAAGGCGACGATGGAATTCCACCACGACAAGCACCACCAGGCCTACGTCACGGCCGTGAACGCCGCGCTCGAGGGCACGCCGCTGGCGGACACGCCGATCGAGGAGCTCATGAGCGACTTGAGCCAGGTTCCGGCCGACAAGCTGACGGCCGTCAAAAACAACGGCGGCGGCCACTACAACCACACGATGTTCTGGGAGAACATGAGCCCCGACGGTGGCGGCGAGCCGAGTGGCGCGCTCGGTGACGCGATCAGCTCGACGTTTGGCTCCTTCGCGGACTTCCAGGCCAAGATCAAGGAAACCGGCATCAAACAGTTCGGCTCAGGCTGGTCGTGGCTGATCCTCGACGGTGGCAACCTCGCGATCGTCGGCAGTGCCAACCAGGACAACCCGATCTCCGACGGCAAGACGCCGCTGCTCGGCGTCGACGTCTGGGAGCACGCGTACTACCTCAAGTACCAGAACCGCCGCCCCGACTACATCGACGCGTGGTGGAACGTCGTCGACTGGTCGAAGGTCGCCGAGCGCTTCAGCGCTGCCGGCTGACCGTATGGCGAGCACCGCTGATCCCGGCGCGGACGCGTCGCGGGCATAGGACTCCGCGGAGGTGGGCTGGCGCGAGCGTGCGCGCGGGCTGCGGCGCGCCGGCGCGGGTGCGACCGCCGCCGCGCCGCCCGCCATGCGGGCGGGCGCGGTTCGCCAGTTCGAGGTCGACGGCGACGAGCCGATGGTCGCCCTCGGAATGGACGACCCGGCGCGCACGCTGCTGATCGCCTTCGGCGGGATGAAATTGCGGATCGGCATCCCGCCCTTCGAGTTCCTGAACATGACCCGGGAGCTGCCCGTCAAACGGCTGTTCTTGCGCGATCTCGAGCAGGCCTGGTATCACCGGGGCGTGCCGGGGCACGGTGAGAGCCTGCCCGCGCTCGCGGATGACCTGCGCGGGCTGATCGAGCGCCACCACGTCAGCCGGCTTGTGCTCGCGGGCTCCTCCGCCGGCGGCTACGCGGTGCTCGTGCTCGGCGGGCTGCTCGGGGCTGACGTGGTCCTCAGCTTCTCGCCGCAGACGATCATCGAGCCCGAGGCGCTCGCGCAGATGCACGACGAGCGCTGGGACCAGTACGTGGAGCCGCTGCTGCGCGACGGGCGTCTCGACCGCCGCTGGAGCGACGTGCGTAAGGTCCTCGGCGACGCCGAGCAGCGCGGCGCGACGCGCTACGAGGTCTTCTTCGACGACACCATGGAGCTCGATCGCGCCCACGCCGAGCGGCTCGAAGGCATCCCGGCGGTGCATCTGCGTCGTTACGCCGGCGGCTCGCACAACCTGGTGCGCACGCTCCGCGACAGCGGCGAGCTCAAGCAGATCCTCACGAGCGCGCTGACCGCCTGAGCGCCGCGATCTGCCTCAGGTGCGCGTGAAGCGTCGCCCGGCGACGGGCGAGACGGCCTCGTCGATGGCCTCGGCGGCAGACTCGGGGCCGGGCGCGGCAAGCATCGACTCGAGCACTGCACCCGCGTTCGCGTCCTCCTGCGCCGCCGCGGCTTCGAGCGCCGCGATCCGCTCCGGAGTCATCGCTGTGGCGTCCTCGTTCTCCGCGAGCCACCGGCGCGCGTCGGCGGCAGCGGCCTCGTCGCGCTGAACCGTCTTGCCGGCCGCGTAGTAGCGGTCGATCTCCTTGAAGAGCTCCTCGACGAGCTGCTCGGTGGGCACCTTCTTGAGCGGCTCGCCCTTCGAGTAGATCATCCCCATGTCTTTGGCGCCGGTGATGCCGAAGTCCGCGTGGCGGGCCTCGCCGATGCCGTTGACGGCGCAGCCGAGCACCGACACCTCGATCGGGTCCTCGTAGGCTTCCAGCCGGCGCTCGACCTCGGCGACGACGGAGTCCATGTCGAACTGCAGGCGCCCGCACGTAGGGCACGCGATCAGGTCGGGGCCGCGCTGGCGCAGCTTCAGCGCCTTGAGGATCTCCCACGCGACCTTGACCTCCTCCTCGGCGTGGAACGTGGAGAGCGAGATCCGGATCGTGTCGCCGACGCCGTCGGCGAGCAGCGTGCCGAGGCCGACGGCGGACTTCAGCGAGCCCGACCACTTGGTCCCGGCCTCGGTGACCCCGAGGTGCAGTGGATAGGGGATTTTCTCGGCGAGCATGCGATTGGATGCGATCGTGTTGGGCACCGACGTGGACTTCATCGAGACCTTGAAGTTCTCGAAGTCGAGGCTCTCCATCAGCTCGACGGTCTCCAGGGCGGCGGTGACGAGCGCCTCGACGGGGTTGTCGTACTCGAGCTGTCGCAGATGCTTGGGCAGCGAGCCGGAGTTGACGCCGACGCGCAGCGGCGTGCCGCGCTGCTTGGCCAGCGCGATCACCTCGGCGACCTTCTCGGGGCCGCCGATGTTGCCGGGGTTCAGGCGCACGCAGTGCGCGCCCGCTTCGATCGCCTTCAGCGCGAGCGTGTGGTTGAAGTGGATGTCAGCGATGATCGGGATCGGCGACTGCGCGACGATCGTCTTCAGCGCCTCGGCGTCCTGCTCGCGCGGCACCGCGACGCGGACGATGTCCGCGCCGGCCTCCGCGACCGTGCGGACCTGGTCCATCGTCGCCTTCAGGTTGGCGGTCTCGGTCTTGGTCATCGTCTGCACCGCGACGGGCGCGCCGCCGCCGATCGCGACAGGGCCGACGTGGATCTGGCGTTCCGAGGCCATAGGCTGGATTCTAGTTGGCGGGGGTGCGCGTGCCGCGGTGGACGCTCTGGACGAGGCCGCCGTCGGGGTCACCGGCTCCAGCCGTGTAGCCCGGCGGGCCCTCGGCTGGGGCTTCGGCGTCGCGCTCATAGGACAACCTCTGGTTGCTGGGTGGTGAGGTTGTTCTCGTTTTCTTTCCGAGAGAGGGAGATCGTTCCCGACTGCTGGTTGGGAGAGGCCCGAGACTCAGCGCACATAGCTGACCACCGCCGGGAGAGCGC
>DATHOH010000060.1:0-28858 GCA_035485155.1 Solirubrobacteraceae bacterium | reverse complement strand
ACGCCATACGCATCCTCGGACGCGCCTGGACCCGTGTGCTCTGGCGCTGCTGGCAAGACCACACGCCCTACAACCCCACCCAACACAACGCCCTCAACAAACTCCTCGCACAAAAAGGTTGACACAGGACGTCTCATCGCTTCCCGCGGCCAGTGCGGCCGCGTGGAACTCGCGCACCGTCTGACGATCGGGCGCGCCGAACGCCATCTGCAGGCCCTCGGTCGGCGGGCGGCCGTCCGCGACCAGCGAGAACGTCGCCCATGCGCCCCGAAACTGGGTGCCGTGCTCCCAGAGGCGACCCCTGTGCAGGCCGGTATAACGGGCGATCGCGGCGTAGAACGCCGTCGCGGCGTCGAGGTCGCGCACGCCGATCCACAGGTGGTCGATGTTGCCCCCACGGCGTGTGTCGGCGTGATCCACCGCCTCGACACTGTTGCCGTCCGGGTCGCGCAGAAACGCGCCGTAGTAGCCCGGCGTGTACTGCGGGCACTCGCCCGGCGCTCCGGCGTCCGCGTAGCCTGCGTCGGTGCCCGCGCGCCAGAACTCATCGACGTGAGCTCGCGACGGCGCGACGAAGCCCACGTGGAGGTTGCGCGTCGCCGGTCGCTCCCCGCCCGCGGCGAGGATGCGCAGGTCGTTCCACGAAGCGCACCCGGCGTCGGCGCTCGTCGGCGCGATGTCGAGGCGGGACAGAACGATCCCGTAGAAGCGCTCAGAGGCGCCACGGTCGCTGGCATGGATCGTGACGTGGTCGAACATGCCGGGCTCCAGGCTACGCCTCGCGCCGCCCGCTCCGCCACGATTGCACACCATGTCTGACGTCTATGCAACGGCGCGCGGCCCACTGGCGCGCCTCGCCGGGCCGTTCGCGGCGCGCGCCCGCCGTCGCCGGCATGCTCGTTTCTTTGCGCTGTGCCGGATCGACTCGGGCGCGCGGATCCTAGACGTCGGTTGCGGCGCACTGGGTCTACGCGGGCTCGAGCCCGGACTCGACATCACGGGTAACGACATCGCCGATCGGCCGACGTACCCAGGCCCGTTCATCCGCGCCGATGCTGCCGCGGGGCTGCCATTCGCCGATGATGAGTTCGACCTCGTGTACTGCTCGAGCGTGATCGAGCACGTGCCCCCCGCCCGTCGGGCCGCGTTTGCCGCCGAGCTACGGCGCGTCGGACGCGGCTGGTTCGTGCAGACGCCCGCCTTCGGCTTCCCGCTCGAGCCGCACTCGCTGCTGCCCGGCGCGCACTGGCTCGCGCCCCGCTGGCGCCGCCCGTACTGGCGCTTGGGCGTGACAGGCGGCTGGGAAGAGATCTCGCTGCTGCGGCGCGCGGAACTCGAGTCGCTGTTCGGCCCGGCGCTGCCAGAGCGCTTCGGCCCGCTGGTCAAGAGCTGGGTGTCCGTCAAGCCTGTGGGCGGCTGAGCGCTCGCCGGCCTTGGCGGCCGGACGGCGTGGCTCAACCGCCGAGTCGGCCGATGTCGTTGCTGACGCCGTTGATCACGAGGAACAGCAGCAGCAGGATGCCGACCGAGCTGTAGCGGTACATCGCAGCGAGCGAGATGCGCTTGCCGCGGACCTTCTCGGCGACCGACCACAGTATGTGGCCGCCGTCGAGCGGCAGGAACGGGAACAGGTTGATCACAGCGAGCACGAGCGAGATGTAGCCGAAGAAGACGAGCGCGATCCCCGATCCGGCGACGACCGTTTCGTGCGCGTCCTCCGTGATGCCGACGATGCTGCTGACTTCTTTGCGCGTCTTCGAGCTCGTCAGCGCTTTGACGAAGCCGGTCAGCGTGCCGGTTGTCGCGTGCCACATCGTGGCGATCGCGCCACCCGCCGCCGCGATGGCGCCATAGTGCTTGGCGGCGACGCCGAACTGGAGGCCGAGCAGCATCCGCTTTTCGGCCTTGTCGTAGCGCGGATACAGCGACAGGTGCAGCGTCTTGCCGGCGCGAAGCACCGTCAGCTCGACGGGAGTCGCCGCGCGGCAGCCTTCGACGAGCGCGCCCGCGCAGCGATGCGTCTCGATCCTGCTGCGCGCGTGTTCGGCGTCGACGCGCACGCCGTCAACACCGATGATCCGATCGCCCGGCCGCAGCACGCCGGCGGCGGGCTGGCCGCGCTCGATCGCCTGCACCGATGAAGTCGCGACTACGGCGTTCGTCGAGGGGTCGAGTTTGTAGAGCGTCAATGCCCCACCGAGGCTGCCGGAGAAGAGGATCGCCCAGAACAGCACGAAGGCGATCACGATGTTCACGCCCGGCCCGGCGACGATGACCGCGATCCGCTTCCACGGCGGCTGGCTGTAGTAGGCGCGCCGCGCGTCCGCGGGGTCGAGCTCGCCGATCTCCTCGGGGTTCATGCCCGTGATTTTCACGTAGCCGCCGAGCGGCAGCGCACCGAGCGCGTACTCGGTCTCGCCCCGTCGGATCCGCAAGATCGTCGGCGGAAAGAACAGGGAAAAACGCTCGACGCGCATGCCAACTGCCTTCGCGACGGCGAAGTGGCCAAGCTCGTGGAGGACCACGAGCAACATGATTCCCAGCAGCACCAGGACCCAGCTCATAGGCTCAGTGTGGCACGCGTTCGCGCGCTCCTCGCCGGTTGGGATGACGCTGGCGCGGCGCCGGCCCAGACGGCCCGCGACGCCCGGGCCGGCTGGTGCCGGCCGCAGTCACTCCCGTTCGGCGACTGCCTCCACGGCCACCTCTCGCGCTCGCCGGTCGGCCTCGTACAGGGACTCGAACGATCGCACCGGCTCGCTGCCCAGCTCATCGAGCGCCTGCTCGATCACGTCGGGAATCTCGAGGAAGCGCAGCCGCTCCTCCAGGAACGCATGCACTGCGATCTCGTTGGCGGCGTTGAGCACGCACGGTGCAGTTCCACCCTCGCGCGCCGCGTCGCCGGCAAGGCGCAGGCATGGGAAGGCATCTAGGTCGACCGCCTCGAACGTCAGCTCACCGACGGCCTGCAGGTCGAGCGCCGACACCGGCAGCCGTACGCTCTCCCCGCCATGCAGCGCGTAGGAGATCGCGATGCGCATGTCGGGGGGCCCGAGATGGGCGAGCATCGCTCCGTCGGCGAGCTGCACGATCCCGTGGACGAGCGACTGCGGGTGCACGACCACGTCGATGCGCTCGTACGGCGTGCCGAACAGGTGATGCGCCTCCATCAACTCGAGTCCCTTGTTCATCAGCGTGGCCGAGTCGATCGTGATCTTGCCCCCCATCGCCCACGTCGGGTGCGCGAGCGCCTGCGTGACGGTCACGTCCTGCAGCTCATCGCGACGGCGGCCCCTGAACGGGCCGCCGCTGGCCGTGATCGTCAGCCGCTCCACCCCTCCCGGCGGCTGCCCGGCGATCAGCTGGTGAAGCGCCGTGTGCTCGGAGTCCACGGGGATGATCTGTGCGCCGGTGGCCTCCGCGAGCGCCGTCACGAGCTCGCCGCCGACCACCAGCGACTCCTTGTTGGCGAGCGCCAGATCGATCCCCTCGCCCAGCGTCGCCACCGTCGGGCCGAGCCCGACGGAACCGACGAGCGCGTTCAGCACGAGGTCCGCGCCGGACTCGACGACGAGCTGTACGAGCCCCTCGGCGCCGGTCAGCACCTCGCCGTCGGTCCACGCCTCCGAGGCCCGCGCGCCGGCATGCTCATCGCCGAGCGCGACGCGGGTGACGTCGTGGGCGCGCGCCTGCTTGAGCAGGGTCTCCCACGAGCTTCCGGCGGACAGCCCCACGACCTCGAGCTCGTCGCTGCGCGAGCACACGTCGAGCGCCTGCGTGCCGATCGAGCCGGTCGAGCCGAGGATCAGCAGGCGCTTACGCGCGGGCACTTCCCCCCGATCAGGCGCGCTATGGGCGCCGCGATGGCAGCCGAGGACGATCTGGGCACGCGCCGATCATAGGACCTCGTGCTCCCGCGCCGAAGGTCCGAGATTCTGGTCAGTAGCCGACGCCGCCACCACCGCCTGTGCTCGAGCTTGAGGGCTGTGCGGAGACCTGGTTTCCGGCTGGATTCAACGCGAACCATGCGGCGCCAAAGGCGGACACACCCTGTCCGTTGGTTTCACCTGCTTTGTGGTCCTGCGCAAAGAGATAAAGCGGGTGACCGTTGTAGGTGACCTGTGTCTTGCCTTCGGGGCGCGTGGTCGTGCCGACGAGCGAGGCGTTGACACCGCTGCCGACGGTGGGCTTGCCTGTCACCACCAGCGGCGGCCATGCACCGGCGCACGCGCCAGTGCACGCGCTCTTGGTGCCCTGGTCCGCCTTGAACAGATACACAGTGAGCCCCTGTGAGTTGACCAGGATCTGACCGATGCCGGTGTTCGAAACGCCGACGGTTGCCGCCTGCCCGCTGGCGGTTGTCGGAGGTCGTGATGACGTGGCGGCGGTTGCGCCCCCGCCTCCACATCCCGCGGCCACCGCCGCGAACACGGCGAGCCCGCCGGCGCCCAGTACGCCGATTGATCTTGATCCGTTGCGAGTCATGCTCGCTCCTTACGCTCGACAGAATGGGTTCGCGTGGCGCGAAGCCCGGGGTCCTAAATGCTCCCGCTGAGCGCCGCGCCTGTCATCGGCTGCGCGAGGACTCTTTCACCTACACCGCCGACCGCACGCGCGTGCCCGGGTACACCGTGCGCGGTAGATCATCGGTGCGTCAGCGTGGGCGCACGCGCTCGGCGCTCCGGTAGTGCCGCCTACCGCACGGGGAGTAAGCGATTGCTCGCCGGGCATCGACAGGAGCAATGCAATGAGTCGCCCTGGAGCCGATGACAAATGCGAGCTCCGCATCGACCATTGAGGAAGTGATTGTGAGCCTGCCGTCGCTCGTGGCGGAGGCTGAGGGCACTCTTCCCCGATGCAAAGGAGCGAGCATGACTCACCCATCCAGACCAGTAGCGATCCTCGCCAGCGCGGCCGGGCTGGCGCTCGCACCATTCGCCGTTGCCGCGTGCGGTGGCGGCGGCGCGACCGCGTCGACGACGCCGCCGAAGGTGTCGACTCCCCCGACGAGCGTCGGGACGGCGAGCACTACGCTCGGAACGATCCTCGTCGACTCCCAGGGCCGGACGCTGTACCTGTTCACGCACGACGCGGGTAGCACGAGCATGTGCGTCAGAGCCTGCGCTGCCGCGTGGCCGCCGCTCGTTGCCAACGGCACGCCCACCGCCGCGGCCGGGGCCATGGCGTCTTTGCTCGGAACCACAAGACGGGCTGACGGAACGACCCAGGTCACGTACAACGGCCACCCGCTGTACCGGTTCGTGAAGGACGTCAGGCCGGGCCAGACCAACGGCGAGGGTGTGGTGGCCTTCGGCGGCTCGTGGTTCCTGGTGACGGCCGCAGGCAACAAGGCCGGGCAGGCGAGCTCAAACGCCTCTCGCTCGCACGAGGCCGCGCCGGCTCCCAAGCCGCAAGCGCCGAAGCCCGCATCGGAACCGGTTGCACCGAAGCCCGCACCGGAACCCGAAGCGCCTAAGCCCGCGCCCAAGCCGGCGCCCGTCCCGAAGGCGGAACCTCCGGCTGAAGGCGGTATCCCGCAGAACGATGGCGGGGACGGGGACGCCGACAACAACGGCGGTCCGAGCGACGGCGACGGGAACCAATAGGACGATGGGACGGACGCGTGCCGCAATAGGACTTTCCGCTGTCGGCATCGGCGTGGTGGTGCTGATCATCGTGCTTGTCGGCACGGGCGGTGCCGGTCCGCGGCGCGCGTCTGGGCCGTTTGTGTGGCTCCGGCCGGCCTCACCGCCGCTGGGTTGGCGCGTCACTCGCACCCCGGACGGGGCGGTGCTTGCGTATCCGCCGGGGTGGACCGCGATCAAGACGGATCCGGGCACGGCATCGGTGGCGCTTCGCGGCGGCGGCGGCCGAATCGACGGCTATCTCAACGTGACTCCCAAGCAGGGAGCCGAGACGCTCGCGAACTGGAGCCGGTTCCGTCCGCGGAAAAACAGTGCCGAGGGGGCCCGGAACGTGCGCCTGCTGGCCGCCACCGGCGACGCGCACTTCCGCGCCGCACTCGGCTCATGTGTGATCGACACCTACACCACCTCGGTCACCACCTACGAGGAGATCGCGTGCCTGGTCTCCGGCGCCGGCTCCAGCGCGGTCGTGGTCGCCGCGGCCCCGACGCGCCTTTGGCTCGAGCGCTCCCCGGTGCTCGAGCGCGCCGTGTCAGCCTTCGCGGTCTGAGTGTGACGGCGCGCTAGGCGCGCGCGAAGCTCGCGGCAGCGACGCCGATGCCGGCGCCCGCAGGACGCCTCGGGTGCACGAGCCCGCTCTCGTAAGCGAGCGTTACGACCTGAGCACGATGATGGACGCGGAGCTTGGTCATCACCCTGCTGACATGCGTCTTGGCCGTTGCCGGGGTCACGACGAGCTGCTCAGCGATCTCGTCGTTGCTCAATCCTCCCGCTACGAGAGCCATGACCTCGAGCTCGCGTGCGGTCAGCTCTTCGAGCAGCTCTGGGCTGGCTCGCCGGGGGTCGGGCTGCGCGGCGAGCTCATCGATCACGCGGCGAACGCCTCTCGGCGAGAGCGCTCCCTCACCCGCGGCGACGGCTCGTACAGCGCGTGTCAGCTCGGCGGGCGCGGCGTCCCTGATCAGGAATCCGCCGGCCCCGGCGCGCAGAGAGGAGAAGATCTTCTCATCGTCGTCCGAGGCGCCGATTACCAGCACCTGAACCGAGGAGGTGTCCGCGTCCCCCATGATGCGCTCGGTTACCATCCGCGCATCCATGCCGGGCACCGCGATGTCGATCACCAGGACGTCCGGGTGAACCTCTCTCGCGAGGGCGACGGTTTGCATCCCGTCGGCCGCCGCGCCGACCACCGCGACGTCCGGCTCCGCATCGAGCAGCGCGCCAAGCCCGGCACGCGCCAGTCGGTCTCCATGCGCCACCAGGACCCGGATCGCGGGGCCCGCACCAGGGTTCCGTGCACTTGCGGGCCCGAGTAGGACGAGGTTCCGCTCACGACCCATGGCACGAGCGGACTGTCGCGGATTGAGGAGGCTGTTGGTCATCGTCTCTCCGATCTGGGTATGCGTAACGCCCTTGTATCGTGCCGCGCGCGAACCGGTGCAGGCATACCCCTCGGCCCGAGAGACGCCTACGGGCGACCACACGCCGAGGTAGGGCGCTCCCTACCCCCGGCGCGCCTCGGGTTCTCCCTACCACGCCCCCGCCTGGGCGGTGCGATGATCGGAATGTATGAGTCGCTCAGTGCTGATTGTCGACGACGACCTGACCTTTTTGTCTCTCGCGGCTCGCATACTCACCGAGGCCGGGCTGGAGGTGGTGGCTACGGCGGAGAACGCCGCCGGGGCAGTTTCGGCGGCGAACGCAACGAAGCCCGACGCGGCGCTCGTCGACGTGGGGCTGCCGGACCGTGAGGGCGTGGAGCTTGCGTACGAGCTGGCCGAGCTGCCGTGGCGGCCGCGGGTGGTGTTGACCTCGACCGACAGCGACGCCGGCTACGCGATCGACGTCCGTGATGGCCGCCCAACGCTGCCGTTCATCGCCAAGGAGGATGTCACGAACGGGCGGCTGCCGAGCCTCCTGAGGTCGTGGTAGCGTCGATCGCCTGAGGGGGAGTAACGTGTCGTCGTGTCGGGGTCTTTGCGCGTAGTCATCGGGGAGGACGACGTGTTGATGCGCGAGGGGATAGCGCGCCTTCTCGCGGATGCCGGGTTTGACGTCGTCAGCCAGGCGGGCGACGCGGAGGCGTTCCTGCGCAAGGCCCTCGCGCACAAGCCGGATGTCGCGGTTGTCGACATCCAAATGCCGCCTGGGAGGGCAGATGACGGCCTGCGCGCCGCGATCGAGCTGCGACGCCTGCTGCCCGAGACCGGTGTGCTGGTGCTCTCCCAGTACTACGAGGAGGGCTACGCCCTCGACCTGATCGGCGACAGTGCAGAGGGTGTCGGCTACCTGCTGAAGGAGCGCGTGGGCGACGTCGATGCGTTCACGGATGCCGTTGCGCGCGTCGCGAGCGGCGGCAGCGCTCTCGATCCGGAGGTGGTCGGACGCATGCTCGGTCGCCGTCGCCATGAGGGGCCGCTCGAAGGGCTCAGCCCGCGCGAGCGTGACGTCCTGGGCCATCTCGCGGAAGGCAAGTCCAACCAGGGAATCGCCGAGTCACTCGTCGTGACCACGGCCGCGGTGGAGAAGCACATAACCAGCATCTTCCAGAAGCTGGGGCTCGATGCGAGCCCGACAGAGCATCGACGTGTGATGGCCGCGGTGACCTATCTGCGCGACCCTGCGCACTAGGCAGCGCGCGGCTCGGAGTCGCGTACGGCCGAACGGTAGGCACGCAACCGGGTCGACGACGCGGAGATCGCTGGTACTCATGTTCCTCTCCTTGGTCATCGGGGGCCGGATCACTCACGCCGCAACTCGTGCACGCGTGCTCAGCTTGGCGGCTGCGCTCGCGAGCGCGTCTCGGCCGGCCGCGTGCGCTTCTTCGGCAAGCCGGCTCGAGTGCTCGAAGTTGGTGGGTTGGACGTGCTGCGTGTTTGTGGCCGGGAGCACGATCAGCTCCACCTCGCCCTGGTAGCGGAAGATGTCCGCCTCCAGACGGCTCCCCACGAGCAGACCGATGCCGTAGATCGCCGCGTCGAGCGCGGTTCGTGGCGCCGGCTGGACGTAGCGTGGCTCCTGGGTCGGGAGCACGTAGACGCGCTCCGCACCGAGCTCGACCGCGTGGCGGATGGGCGTGTTGTTCACGACACCGCCGTCGACAAGCAACTGCTCGCCGATCGCGACCGGAGGGAAAATGCCTGGGATCGAGCACGCGGCGACGATCGCGTCGACGGCTGGTCCGGCGCGCAGGATGGCCTCGGTGCCGGCGTTGACATCGAAGGCGACGAGGCTCAATGGCACCGCGGCGTCCGACAGGTCATCTAGCTCGACGTGCCGCTCGACTATCCGGCGCAGCCCGTGGGCTGGAACGAGATGGTTGCGGTGCCCCGCGAGGCCACCCACCATCGTCCGTAGGCTGACCGGGAAGGCGTCCGCGCGCTCGATACCGCGCCAGGCTCGCGCGAGCTCCCGTGCCGTCTCCGGTGTCTGGGGACGTGATGCGATGAACGCGGCGTTGAGTGCGCCGACCGAGGTGCCCACGAGCAGGTCGGCCGTCACGCCGCGCTCGTAGAGGGCGCGCAGCATGCCCACCTGAAGCGCGCCCAGGCTCGCGCCGCCTGACAGGACGAACGCCGTGCGGGGGCTCCTCGGGGGCGTTCCGCCGCGACGAGGACCTGCCGCCCTCCGCGACCGCGTTGCGCGCGTCCGGGTGCTGTTCTCGGACTTCAGCCGGCCGGCTGAGGGCGCGTGTCTCATGCTCGGGTCACTTCCGTCCCGGCACCGGCGAGGCGCTCCTCGCGGCCGAACAGCTGCTCGACCCGATCGATGACCGAGCGGTAAACGCCCGCCGCGCGTTGCTCGCGGTCCAGGGCCGCGCCGTACTCCGCGAACGGCAGCGCGCGGCTGCTCCGCGGCGCCATCGACCACGCCCCATACGCCGCGTCTACCGCTTCGCACTCCGCCAGCCAGTCGAGGTAGCGCGCGAACGCCTCGTCGACGAGCTGCTCCTGCAGCCACTGGTCCGACTGGCGTCGCTGAAAGAGCATGCGCACACCTTCGCGCCGGGACGGACAGTCCGCCATGCCCCCGTCCCCGAGACATCGTTCCGCCGGACCGGAGCTCCGGGTCGGGTCAGCCCTACCTTCCGCCCTTCCGGAGCGTCGCGCGCAGTGAGCACTGCGTTGCCCTGGCGATACCCACGACTGTGGGCTAGCCTTGCCTCGTGACGGCATTGAGGCGCGTGCGGCCGCTCTCCATGGGCGTCGAGGTGGCGTTTGCGTTGCTCGCCTCGACAGCCTCGTTCGCCGTGGTGGCCGTAACCATTGTGGCGGCAGCATCTGACCTGCTCATCGCCCTCCTGGTTGCGGTCTACGTCGCTGTCGTCGCCGTCTCGTTTCGCCTCTGGGGCGTCCCATACGGCATTCCGATAGCGGTCGCTGTCCTGATCGCCATCGACTGGTACTGGGTCCCGCCCACCCACCCGGCGAGCTTCCCCGACGCGGGCAACCTCGCTGAGCTGCTCGCCTACCTGGCCGGCGGCGTGCTGATCGCCGAGCTGGCGGCGCACGCGGCGCGACGGGCTGAGGGCTCGGAGCTGGCCCGCGGCGAGCTGGCCGATGAGCAGGCCGCCATCCGTCGCGTGGCGACGTTGGTCGCCGGTGGCGAGCCACCGACCGCGGTGTTTGCCGCGGTCGCGCAGGAGGCCGGAGCGCTGCTCGACGTGGATGGGGCGCGCGTCGTGCGCTTCGTGAGCCCGGACGCGATCCTGCAGCTCGAGGGCTGGACGGCCGCGGGACACGAACCGCTGCCGGTGGGCCCGCTGAAGCTCGAACACACCTCGATGGCGACCGAGATCATGCGCACCGGTCGCGCCGTCCGGATCGAGGACTACGCGAGCGTCAACAGCGTGGTTCCGTGGTTCATAGAGCGGCTCGGGATACGCTCCGGTGTGGGTGCGCCGATCTACGTGGACGGTCGGCTCTGGGGCGCGATGCTCGCATGGTCCCTGCAGCCGCGGCCGCTTCCCGCCAACGCCGACCGGCGTCTCGTCGCCTTCACCGAGCTCGTGGGGATGGCCATTTCCAACACGGCGAGCCGTGAGGAGCTCGCGTTGCTCGCCCGCGAGCAGGAAGCGCTCCGCCGCGTAGCCACCCTCGTGGCGCGCCGCGTATCCCCGCAGCAGCTGTTCCGGACTGTTTGCGAGGAGGTGGGGCGGCTCCTCGACGTCGACGCGACATACATGGGGCGCTATGAAAGCGATGAAACCTCGATCGGCGTGGGCAGCTGGAGCCGGGCGGGGGGCGTTCTGCCGATCGGTACGCGAGCGAGGCTCGACGGCGAGAGCGTCACGGCGCGCGTATTCAGAACGGGTCGCCCCGTCCGGATGGACGACTACAACCAGGCCTCCGGCCACGTCGCCGCCATAACGCTCCCGCTCGGCATTCGCTCGGCTGTCGGTGCCCCGATCGTCGTGGAGGGACGCCCGTGGGGCGTGATGATCGCCTCATCGAAAGCAGACGACCCGCTGCCCGCCGAGACCGAGTCGAGGATCGCTGCGTTCACCGAACTCGTGGCGACGGCGATATCCAACAGCGAGGCACGCGTCGAGGTGGGACGGTTGGCAGGCGAGCAGGCGGCGTTGCGCCGGGTCGCGACGCTCGTCGCTCGCGGGTCGCCCGCGACGGAGGTGTTCGCCGAGGTCGCCCGGGAGGTGGGCGAGCTCCTGGGTGCCGAGAGCGCGTGGATGCATCGTTACGAGCACGACGGCACCGCGATCGTCGTCGCGACCTGGGGGCCGGGAGGGAGTGACCTGCCTGTCGGAGCTCGATTCAGCCTCGCAGGAGACAGCGTCGTCGCGCTCGTGCTTCGCACAGGTCGTCCGGCTCGCATGGACGACTACGCGCATGCGGCCGGCGAGACCGGAGACATCGCGCGCAGGCTGGCCCTGCGATCCGCCGTGGGCAGTCCAATCAAGGTCGGTGGGCGACTCTGGGGCGCGATGACAGCTGTCACAGCACAGGACGAGCCGCTACCAGCAAACGCGGAGTCGCACATCGACGAGTTCACCGAGCTGGTGGCGACGGCGATCTCAAACCTCCAGGCGCGCTCAGAGCTGGCTGCGTCACGAGCGCGGATCGTCGCGGCAGCGGACGAGGAGCGCCGTCAGGTTGTTCGTGACCTGCACGACGGAGCCCAGCAGCGCCTCGTCCACACGGTCGTGACACTGAAGCTTGCGCGCCGCGCGCTGGACGATGACGCCGACGTTGCCCCGGTGCTGGTGACAGAGGCGCTCAAACACGCAGAGGAGGCCACCGCCGAGCTGCGCGAGCTCGCCCACGGCATCCTCCCCTCGATCCTCACGCGCGGCGGCCTGCGCGCCGGCGTGATCGCGCTGGCCTCGCGGATGCCGGTGCCGGTCGACATCGGCGTATCCGCGGAGCGCTTCCCTTCAGCGGTCGAGGCGACCGCCTACTTCATCGTGGCCGAGGCGTTGACCAACGTTGCGAAGCACGCTCACGCCCGTCACGCACAGGTCACCGCCCGGGTCACGCACGGCGCACTGCAGGTGCAGGTGCGCGACGACGGCGTCGGAGGCGCCCGCCCGGACGGTAGCGGGCTGCTCGGGCTCGCCGACCGGCTTGGCGTACTCGAAGGAAGCCTACGGGTGGACAGCCCCTGCGAGGGTGGCACGCTGATCGCGGCGGACATTCCGATCCGCTAGCTGCAGCTCCCTGGCGGATCAGTCAGGCCCCGGCTGAGTCGGCAGCTCATATCACAGCCGCTGTAGGCGGTCAGCCGTTGCACGACCAGTGCCTTAGCGCAAAGAGCCTCCCCGAGGCCGACGACAACCGCGAGCACAGCGGACAACATTCACCGCACCGTGTGGCCTCAGGCCCGCGAGGCCGGCGGTCACGGAACTCTCCACACGAAGGAGCAAGCATGAATCGCAAGAGGTTCGCCATCCTCCTCGCCGGTGCGGCAGTTGCACCGCTCTCGGTGCTCCCGGTCGCCAGCGCCGCCAACCGTGCAAAGACGCCACCGGTCGCGCGTCCGCAGTCTGCGACCGTTAGCGCCGCCAGGAAGACAATCGAAGTTCGCAGCACCCGACTCGGGAAAATCCTCGTCGACTCGCAGGGACGGACCCTGTATCTGTTCAAGAAGGATTCACCCGGAAAAAGCGCATGCAATGGCGAATGCGCGAAGTTCTGGCCACCGCTTCGGGTGAGCGGAAGGCCCACCGCGGGGAGCGGCATAAGCGCTGCCAGGCTCGGCACGATCAGCCGTTCGGACGGAACGCGGCAGGTGACCTACAACGGCCACCCGCTGTACACGTTCCTGCAGGATTCGAGTCCCGGCCAGACACATGGCGAGGGCGTGACGGCCTTCGGCGCAACCTGGTTCGTGCTGTCTCCGGCAGGCAACCAGATCTCAAGCAAGTGACTCGGAGGACCAACGTCTCGATCAGATCACCCAAGACCGTCTCGAGTCATCCGGTGCAGCGAGAAGACCGGCTCAACGCCCGCCGGCGTTTGAGCCGGCCGGCGTTGGGCAGCTAATGCACATACGCCGACCAGATGTAGTAGCTGACGACGGCCGCGAACAACACCGCGTCGAGCCGGTCGAGCACGCCGCCGTGCGGGCCGAACAGCCCGCCCGAGTCCTTGATACCGGCCTCGCGCTTGACGAAGGACTCGAACAGGTCGCCGATCGGCGCCACGAGCGCGACCCCGACGCCGAGCACGAGCGCGTGTGTGCCGGGCAGCCATTCCTGGTAGCGCCCCGCGATCCACACGCCGAGGATCGCGAACAGCATGCCGATCACGAGACCCTCGACGGTCTTGTTCGGGGAGATCGACGGCGCGAGCGGCCGGCGTCCGAACATGCGCCCGCCGATGTACGCGCCGGTATCGCCGAGGAAGGTACCGACGGCGATGTCGATGACGATGCCGAGTCCGTGTGGGAGGCCGCGCAACAGCACCGCGTGTGCGAGCGCGAAGCCGATCCAGTAGATGCCGAGGAGCGTCACGGCGATCCCCCCCACCGACGGCCGCGGCTGCGCCAGCGTCAGCCCGAACACCAGCGGCAGCGCCGCCACGGCGACGAGCAGGATCTGAAACTGGCTGCCGTAGAGCGCCGCCGCCAGCAGTCCCGCGAGCGCGATGAAGCCGCCCAGGCGCGCGGGGTCTGCGCGCCTGTACATCGCATACAGCTCGTGCATGCCGACGACGCCCAGTACGAACATGCCGAGCGCGAAAACGAGGCCGCCTTCGATCACGAGGAACAGCGCCACGGCGATCGCCGGGATCGCCGCCAGCAGGCGCCCGCTGAGCTCAGAACGGGGTTTGCGCTGCCGACGGCGGCGCCGCGCCGCCGAGCGCCGGCCGCGGCTGCGTCGGCCGGAGGCCTCCGGCTGCGGCTCTCGCGCGACGCGTGTGCCGGCGGGCGTGTGTGGAGCGCTCCGCATCAGCGGCCCGTCAGCGCCCGCCGAACCGGCGCCGGCGCTCGGCATACTCGGCCAGCGACTGTTCGAGCGCCTCGCGTGTGAAGTCGGGCCACAGCTCCTCGCGGAAAACCAGCTCGGAGTACGCGGACTGCCACAGCAGGTAGTTGGACAGGCGCCGCTCGCCGCTCGTGCGGATGATCAGGTCCGGATCGTGCATCTCCGGTGCGTACAGGCACGCGCGAAACTCCTCCTCGGTTGCGCCGGTGAAGCGGCGGGCGGCGTCGATGATCTCTGCCCGCCCGCCGTAGTTGAACGCCACGAACATCGTGATGCGGCTGTTTGCGCGCGTGAGCTCTTCCGCCCAAACCATCTGTTCGGCCAGGCGCTCCTCGACCCCCTCGCGCCGGCCGATGAAGCGCATGCGCACGCCTTCCTCGTGCAGCTCTGGCGTCTCGCCGATGATGCGCTGCGAGAACATCGCCATCAGGCCTCGGACCTCGTGCGCCGGGCGCGACCAGTTCTCGGTCGAGAACGAGTACACGGTGAACTCCTCGATGCCAAGCTCGGCAGCGTCGCGCAGCCGTGCCTTGACGGTGTCGGCGCCGGCGCTGTGGCCCTCGTTGACCGGCACTCCCCGGGCGCGCGCCCAGCGACCGTTGCCGTCGGTGATGATCGCGAGGTAGCGAACCCGCCCCCGCTCCGCGGGTTCCCCGGAGTCGGGCATCAGACTGCGAGGATCTCCGCTTCCTTGCTCTTGAGCACGTTGTCGAGCTCGGCGATGCGACCATCGGTCAGCTTCTGCAGCTCGACCTCCGCGCGATGCTCGTCATCAGAGGACGCCTCGCCCTCGGACTTCAGCTCGCGCAGCTGCTGCATCGTGTCGCGGCGGACGTTGCGCACCGCCACGCGGCCGTCCTCGGCGAGGTTGCGTACGACCTTGACGAGATCGCGCCGGCGCTCTTCTGTGAGCTCCGGGATCACCAGCCTGACCACATTGCCGTCGTTTGACGGCGTCAAGCCGACGTCGGACTCGTTGATCGCCTTCTCGATCGCCTTGATCGACGATTTGTCATACGGCTGCACCGTCAGCAGGCGAGCTTCGGGCGCTGAGATCGTCGAGAGCTGGTTCAACGGTGTCATCGCGCCGTAGTAGTCGACCATGACGCGGTCGAGCAGCGACGGGCTGGCGCGCCCCGTGCGCACCGACGAGAACTCGTGCGTGGCGGACTCGACCGATTTGCTCATCCGCTCGCGCGCGTCCTCGAGCAGTTCGTCGATCAGGTTCTCAGTGGCCATCGCCCTCTCCTCCGGCTGTCGATACAAGCGTGCCAACGCGGACGCCTGAGATTATCTTCGCGAGGCTGGTGTCGTCGTCCATGTTGAAGACGTTCAGCGGCATGCCGTTCTCCATGCACAGCGCCAGCGCCGTCGAGTCCATCACGCGCAGACGGCGCTCGAGCGCCTCCATGTGCGTGATTTCGGGAATGAACTCGGCCGTCGGGTCTAGCGCAGGGTCGGCCGTGTATACGCCCTCCACCCCGTTCTTGGCCATCAGGATGATTTCCGCGTGGATCTCCGCCGCACGCAGCGCGGCCGCGGTGTCGGTCGTGAAGAACGGGTTGCCGGTCCCGGCGGCGAAGATCACCACGCGGCCCTTCTCGAGGTGGCGCATCGCGCGCCTGCGGATATAGGGCTCGGCGACCTCGGAGATGCTGAGCGCCGACTGCACGCGCGTGTTCGTGCCGATCTTCTCGAGCGCATCCTGCAGCGGCAGCGCGTTCAGGACCGTCGCCAGCATGCCCATGTAGTCCGCGGTCGAGCGGTCCATGCCCGCCGCCGCGCCCTGCATGCCGCGGTAGATGTTGCCCGCCCCCACCACTATCGCCACCTCGACCCCCTGGTCGCGCACCGCCGCGACCTGGCGCGCGACCGCCACCACGCGCTCAGGGTCGGTGCCGTACTCGAGCTCGCCCATCAGCGCCTCGCCGGAGAGCTTCAAAAGGATGCGTTTGAAAGCAGGGGCCATCGGCCGGAGCCTATCCCGTCCGTCCCGCGTCGCGCCGGCGGATTATTGGCCTATCGCAAAGCGGGCGAATCTGCGTATGACCACGTTCTCGCCGGTCGTCGCGGTGAGCTCGTCGCGCAGCTGCTGAACAGTCTTGCCGTCGAACTTGGGGTTGTGCATCTCCTGCTCGAGCAGCACGATCGTCTGCAGCCACGAGTCGAGCTTGCCGGCGACGATTTTCTCGCGCACGTTCTCGGGCTTGTCCGCGGCCTCCTGCTCGTAGATGCGCGCCTCGGCCTCGCGCTGCTCGGCCGGCACGTCGTCGCGGCTGACGTATTTGACGGTCGGCGTCGCCGCGATCTGGATCGCGACCTCATGGGCGAACGCGACGAAGTCGTCGTTCTTGGCGACGAAGTCCGTGTTGCAGTCCACCTCGATCAGCACGCCGACCTTCGAGCCCGCGTGAACGTAGGCCTGGATCGTGCCCTCCGTCGCGGCGCGCTCGCCGAGATCCTGGATTTTCTTGCCCTGCTTGACGCGCAGGATCTCGATCGCCTTATCGATGTCGCCTTCGGCCTCGGTGAGGGCCTTCTTGCAATCCATCATCCCCGCGCCGGTGCGCTCGCGCAGAGCCTTCACGTCCTTGGCGCCGATCTCGACCGTGCTCATGGTGCGCTTGCCTCCGTCTTCGTCTCTTGGCTGTCATCTGCCGCCGGCGCGTCGTCGGACGCGACGGCCGTCTCGGGCTGCTCAGCCGCATCAGCGCTCGGCTGAGGCTCACTCGGCGGCTGCTCGGGGACGCCGTCCAGCACAGGCTCGTTGGCGACCGCTTCGGCGTGCACGGCGTCCTCTCCCTGCTCGGATGCGTCAACCGCGGGCGCTGGGGGATGCAGCTCCGCGTCGGCCTGCGCCTCGGCCTCAGCGTGGACCGCGTCCTCGCCCTGGGCGGGGGCCGCCTCCGGCGCGGGTGCTTTCGCCTCGGGCGCCGCGGCTGCGGCCGGCGCCGCAGCATCGTCAGCCGCCGGCGGTGGTGCCTGCGCAGCGGCCGGTGCGCTCGCCGCCTGCGCGGCGGCCGGTGCCTGCACAGGGGGCGCCTGCGCAGCAGCGGCCGCGGCGCGAGCAGCAGCCTCCTGCTCGGCGGCCTCGCGTGCAGCCTGCTCCTCGGCCTCGCGCTTGGCCTGCTCCTCGGCTTCGCGTTTCGCGCGTGCCTCGGCCTCGATCCTGGCGCGTTCCTCGGCTTCCTGTCGCGCGCGTTCCTCCTGGGCACGGAACACACCGTGTCCCTCGGCGACCACCTGACCGATGGCCTGCGTGATCAACGCGCAGGAGCGGATCGCGTCGTCGTTGCCAGGGATCACGAAGTCGATGCCGTCGGGATCGCAGTTGGTGTCGACCAGGCCGATGATCGGAATCCGCAGGCGCCGGGCCTCTTTGACCGCGATTTCCTCGGTTTTGAGGTCGATCACGAACATCGCGTCGGGCACTCGCTGCATGTTCTTGACGCCACCGAGGTTTGCGCGAAGCTTCGCCAGGTCGGCCTGTGCCGCCATCCGCTCGCGGGTCGGCAGCAGCGCGAGCTGACCCTCAGCCTCGAAGCGTTCGAGGTCGTGGAGCCGTCGAATCCGCTGATTGATGGTCTGGAAGTTGGTCAGCAGGCCACCGAGCCAGCGGTGGTTGACGTACGGCATGTCGGAGGCCTCGGCGACCTCCTTGATGGTGTCGCGCGCCTGCTTCTTGGTGCCGACGAACAGGACGGTGCCGCCGCGGTGCGCGACCTCGCCGGCGAACTCCTGCGCCTGCGCCAGCAGCGCCTGCGTCTTGAGCAGATCGATGATGTAGATGCCGCCACGCTCGCCAAAGATGAAGCGGCGCATCTTGGGGTTCCAGCGGCGCGTCTGGTGGCCGAAATGGACGCCGGCCTCCAGCAGCTCCGCGATTCCGACGTCAGCCACGGGCTACTCCCTTGTTGATATGCGATTGATTCCGTGTGGACGGGAGGCGGACCCGGTGTCGCGACGTTTGGCGTCGTACCGGGCAGGGCCACGCTCCGCTACCGCACGGGTAGAGGTTCAGATTTGACTATCAGGATAGCCCTTCGGCGCTCGACAGCGCGCTCTGCAGGTCCGGCGGCAGGGGCGAGCTGACGTCCACCGGTGCGCCGGTGACGGGGTGCTCGAACGCGAGCCGCGTCGCGTGCAGGAACTGGCGCTCCAGCCCGAAGCGCCCGGCGGTGCCGTACTCGGGGTCTCCGCACACCGCGTGTCCGATCGCCTGCATGTGCACGCGGATCTGATGCGTGCGCCCGGTCTCGAGGCGCAGGCGCAGCAGCGAGCTGTCCGGGAGCGCGCGCTCGAGCGTGAAGTGCGTGCGGGCCTCGCGTGCCCCGGCGCCGCCGACGGCCATGCGCGTGCGTACGCGCGGATCGCGGCCGATCGGCGCCTCGATCGTGCCCGTGCGCGCCGGCGGGCGTCCCTCCACCAGCGCGAGGTATTCGCGCTGGATCAGCCGTCTCGAAAGCGCCGTCTGCAGGCGCCGCAGGACAGCGTCGCTGCGGGCGACGACGAGCAGTCCGGAGGTGTCGCGATCGAGGCGGTGGACGATCCCGCGGCGCTCAGCGTCTCCCCCATCATCGTCGTCGAGCAGCGGTGCGAGCAGCTGCGAGAGCGTGTCCTCGCGGTGGCCCCGAGCGGGGTGCACGACGACGCCCGGCGCCTTGTCGACGACGATCAGGTGCTCGTCCTGGAAGGCGATCGTGAAGGGAGCGTCTTGCTCGTCGCTCACGACGTCGGGGTGCGCGCGCGGTCGACCAACACGAACAGGATCAGGACGCCGAGCGTGATCGAGGCGTCGGCGAGGTTGAACGGGGGCCAGCCGAGCGGCAGCTTGATGAAGTCGGTCACCGAGCCGTGGCGCAGCCGGTCGATGATGTTGCCGAGCGCGCCGCCGGCGATCATCCCGGTGGGCAGCCACAGCAGCGCGCGCGTCGAGTGCCGCGCGAAGTACACGAGCAGCAGCAGTAGCGCGAGCCCGATCAAGATCGTCACCGCCACGTGGTTGCCGGGCAGAAAGCCGAAGGCGACGCCGCGATTGCGGGTGTACACGAGCTGGATGCCGGGCAGGAACCTGTGTTCTTCGCTCGGGACGATCGAGCTTTCGACCCAGTGCTTGGTGAGCTGGTCGATCGCGACGACGCACACCATCACGAGCGCCGCGAGCAGCCACGCGACGCTCGTCCGGCGCACCCGCGGGGGCCTTTCGCCGGGCGTATCGAGGCTTGGCGTGCTTGCGCGGGCTGGCGGGCTCGGCGGGGTGGGCGGGGACCCCATCATCCGGATCGAATGCTCAGCTGATGATGCCCTGGACGACCACGATGTTGACGAGGTACAGCGCGATGATCCCCAGCATCGGGCTGAAGTCGAGGCCGCCAAGCCGCGGCGCGAAGCGCCGGAAGATGCGCAGGTAGGGCTCGACGACATCGCGCAAGAAGGCGAGCACGCGGTCGGTCGTGCGCGAGTACGGCGGTCGCAGGCCCGCGGCGAACAGCAGGTTGACGACGATGTAGACGAGGATCAGCAGCACGTAGATGTAGATCAAGGTCGACAGGTATCCCGCGATGTCCGACCGGGCGCTGGCGATGACGAGCGTCACGGGCGCTCCTCGAGGACGGCATCGAGCGCGTCGCTGAACGCCTCACGCAGCCCCCCGCGCTCCAGCGCGTCTACCCCGCGCGCGGTCAGCCCGCCCGGCGATGAGACCTCGCGCCGGATCGCCAGCGTGTCGTAGCCGCGGCGGCGCAGCAGCTCGGCGGTGCCGGCGAGCGTCTGGACCACCAGTTCGGAGCCCTGCGCCGCGGGGATGCCGCGCCGCACGCCCGCGTCGACCTGTGCCTCGGCCACCAGCGCGACGTACGCCGGCCCGCACGACATCAAGCCCATGGCGACGTCCACGAGCGCGTCGTCGAGCACCACGAGCCTGCCGAGCTCTGCAAACAGCTCGGCGACCTCAGCGTCCCGTGTGGCGCTGTCCTCGTCGCCGCCTTCGAGCGTGCCCGGTCCGGCGGCCTGCACGACGGCGCCCTGGCGCACCTCGACCGGTAGCGACGGGATGAAGCGGTACACGGGCCTGCCGGGATATGCGGCGCGCAGCGCTGCGAGCGGCGTGACGGCGAGGATCGAGGCGACCGGCGCGCTCCCAGGCCCGACTTCCTCAGCCACGGCGGCGAGCTGCGCCGGCTTGTGACACAGGACCACCAGGTCCGCGCGTGCCGCTACCTCCGCGTTGCTCGCGAGCGCCTCTCCGCCCAGCTCGTCCGCCAGGCTGCGAGCGCGCTCAGCGATCGGGTCGGCGCACAGCAGCGGCCGCCCCCACCCACGAGCCAGCGCACGAGCCATGTTCCCACAGCCGATCAGACCAATTTGCATGAGGACTCCAGACTAATGACGATCAGGGTGCGGCACTGAGGTGGGAGAGCCAAGTCTGGCAAGGACGCAGTGAGCGAAGTGTGCTTTTGCACACGAGCGATCGAGGACGCAGCCAGACGCCGGCTATCGCGCCTCAGTCAGGACTGGTTGAAGAAGCCCTTCTCGATCAGCCGCGCCCGCTCCTCGGCGGAGATCTCGACGTTGCGCGGCGTCAGCATGAACACCTTGTCGGCGATCCGCTGCATGCCGCCGTCGAGCGCGTAGGTGAGCCCCGAGGCGAAGTCGATGAGGCGCTTGGAGAGGTCGGTGTCGGAGCTCTGGAGGTTGAGGATCACGGGAATCGAGTCCTTGAACTTGTCGGCGATCTGCTGTGCGTCGTTGAAGGACTTCGGTATCACGAGGTGCACGCGCACGTCGCCGTTGCCGCGTGCGGCGACCGGTTTGAGCACGGTCGTGGCGCCGCCGCGGGAGCGCCCTGAGCGGCCGGCCGGTGCGGCTTCGCCGGCGTCGTCGTCGGCGAAGATGTCGTCGATCTCGTCGCGGCGGCGGCGCAGCCGGCGGACGTTGGGCCGCTCGCGGTAGCGGTCCTCGATTTCCGTCTCGGGCGCCGACCCGCCGGCGTCCTCGTCGTCGTAGTCGTCGTGGTACTCCTCGGCGAGGCCGAAGTAGACGAGCGCACTGTGCCAGGAGTCGCGGAAAGCCATCGGTGTAGATGCGTGTTCGCCCGGCGAACCGGTTTCCCTGCTGATGCTAGTGATTAGCCGCACGTCACGGCCCGCTGGCCGTGAGTTCAATCGTACAGTCTCGTGCCGATTCGCACGATTGTTGCGCCCTCTTCGACGGCGACGGCGTAGTCCTGGGAGGTGCCCATCGAGAGATGCTCGAGGCCGTGCCGCGCGGCGAGCTCGCGCAGCGCGGCGAACCAGCGGCGGCTGTCCTGCGGCCGCGGCGACAGCGGCGGCATCGTCATCAGCCCGACGACCGGCACAACCGAGCGATCGAGGTACTCCTCGATCCGCTCAGGGGCGATGCCGGCCTTCCCGGCCTCGCCGGCGACGTTGACCTCGAGCAGCACGCCCAGGCCCGGGCGCGCGAGGTGCGCGTGACGCTCGAGCTCGCGCAGCGCGGACTCGGAGGCGAGCGAGTGGATCAGGCGCACGTGCGGGACGATCAGACGTACGCGGCGACTCTGCAGCTGGCCGATGAAATCCCATTCGAACAGCTCGCCGTGCACGGCGAGCTTGCGCTCGAGCTCCTGCGCACGGTTCTCGCCCACGAGGCGAATGCCGGCGTCGGCCAGCCGCGGCAGCTCGTCGACGGCGACGTACTTGATCGCCGCCAGCAGCTGCACCTCGCGGTTCGGGTCGCCGCTGCGCGCGAGCGCTGTGGCGATGTCCGCGCGCACGCTTTCGAGGTTGGCGTGGACCCGGCTTGCGTCGAGGCCGGTGATCAGCTCAACCATGCGATCCCCGCGTGGCGCCCGGCGGGCGCGCCTTCACGTCGGTATGAGAAGAACCGCTCGTCGCAGATCGTGCACGCGTTGACGTGGCTGACGTCGGTGACGCCGGCGGCGCGCAGCCGTTCCTCGGCGACCGCGCGGAGCTCGAGGCGGCGTCCGTGCATATGCGCCCCGGCGAACGCGTCCTGCACCTCGCCCCCGACCTCGTAGCAGCACACGCCGGCGCCAGGACCGACGACCGCCACGATCGGCTTCTCCTCGGAGCCGAGCGTTCGCAGCGTGACCACGCCCTGCTCGAGCACGCCGGCGGCCAGGCCGCGCCAGCCCGCGTGGAGCATCGCGACGGCGCCGGCGCAGCCGAGCGCGACCGGCAGGCAGTCGGCTGCGAGCACCGTCGCACCCACAGCGAGCGTCGCCGTGGCGTGCCCGTCGGCGTCGATCGCCAGCGGCTCTCCCCCCGCGCCGGTGATCTGATCGACGACGTGAACCGCGGTGCCGTGCACCTGGCGGCTCGAGCACAGCCACCGCAGCCCCAGGCGCCCGCACAGCTCCGCGCGCCGATCGAGGCCGTGCACGTGGTCGTCGCCGGCGCCCGTCGAGAGGTTGCCGTCGGCGCGCGTCGTGAACAGCGCTCGACCGCCACCGGGGAGCTCGAACAGCAGCTGCTCGCGCTGATCCGCCATCAGCGGTCGATCGACGCGTCGAGCGCGGCACGCAACTCCGCGTCGCGGCTCGCTTCGAGCTCGCCGTCGAGCTTGAGCGCGAGCGCCGCGGTCAACCTGGCACCGATCTCTGGCCCGGGAGCGACGCCGGCGGCGACGAGATCATCGCCGGTGATCTGCAGGCGCACGAGCCGCAAGTGCTCGAACCACTCACGGGCCGCGGCGGCGGCGCTTGGTGAGCTCCCGCCTGCGAGCGCCGCCGCCAGCGCGATCGCCTCCGGCGTGTGCACGCACAGCGCAGCGTGCAGCTGCGAAGGCGTACCCGCATGCGTGATCGGTGCCACCAGCCGGGGTGCGGCGAGCGCGCTGCGCATGGTGCGCTCGCGGTCGGCTGCGGTGAACTCCATTTCGTCGAGGATGCCGAAGATCGCGGCTTCGGGGTCCTGTGTGGGCATGACCGTGAGATGCAGCAGCAGCGAGGCCATCAACAGCAGATCCGAGCGCCCGTCCGCGGGCAGCAGCGCGAGCGCGCGTTCGGCGAGATCGCTTTCGAAGCGCAGGCCGGGCGGTAGCGCCGCGAGCACACCCAGCGCACCCATCGAATCGAGCGCCACGGGTGCGCCGGGTTCGCCCAACGCCAGTCGCAGCTCGGCGCCGACGCGGGCGCGCGAGACGCTCATCAGCGCGCCCTCCTGCAGTGCACGCGTTGCCAGCGCCTGAGTCCCCGGCTCGGGCTCGAAGCCGAGTCGAGCGCGGTAGCGGGCGAGTCGCAGCAGGCGTGTGGGGTCGTCGATGAAGCTGCGCTCGTGCAGCACGCGCAGGCGACCGGCGTCGAGATCCTCGAGCGCGCACGCGGCGCTCGTGAGCTCGCCCGGGCGTGCGCCACCGAGCGCCACAGCGATCGCGTTGACGGTGAAGTCGCGGCGCTCGAGATCCTCCTCGCTGCTCCCTGGACGCACCTGCGGGAGCGCGCCGGGGGCGGCGTAGGACTCGGCTCGCCGCTCGGCGATGTCGACGCGCCCCGACTCCCACTCGAGCATCGCCGTGCCGAAGCGGTCGTGCAGGGTCAGGGACGCAGGCGTGACTGCGCCCGCATCGACACGCGCAGCCAGTTCGCGCGCGAAGCTCGCTGCGTCGCGCGCGAGCACGACGTCGAGCTCGCGTGGCGTCCGTCCGAGCAGCAGATCGCGCACGGCGCCACCGACGAGCGCGAGATCGTCTCGCTCGTGCGCGAGCGCGAGCAGCTCGCGCCCGCCGGGCAGGACGCGCAGCGCCTCCACCACCTCGGCGCCGCGCGCTGCGGCCGTCGTGGAGCTCACAACGCCGACCCTCCCCCCACCGGGCGCATCAGCCCTCGCGCACCGGGATCCCTGACGCGGCCAGATGCGCCTTTGCCTCAGCGACGGTGTAGCGGCCGTAGTGGAAGATTGACGCGCACAGCACCGCGTCGGCGCCCGCCGCGAGCGCCTGCGCCAGGTGCTCGAGCTCGCCGGCGCCACCGGAGGCGATCACCGGGACGCCGACCGCCTCGCTGACGGCGCGAGTGAGCGGAAGGTCATAGCCATCGTTGGTGCCGTCGCGGTCCATGCTCGTCAGCAGGATCTCCCCGGCGCCGCGCTCGACCGCCTCCTGGGCCCACTCCACCACGTCGTGCCCCGTGGGAGTCCGCCCGCCCGCAAGGTATGCCTCCCAGCCCTCGGGCGCCCGCGCCTTGGCGTCGATTGCCAGCACCACGCACTGGGCGCCGAACACATCGGCGAGCTCGTTCAGCAGCTCCGGGCGCTGCAGCGCCGCGGAGTTGACCGACACCTTGTCCGCGCCCGCGTCGAGCACCGCCTGCGCGTCCGCGACCGAGCGGATCCCACCTCCGATCGTGAACGGCACGAACACCTCGTCGGCGGTGCTGCGGGCGAGCTTCGCGATCGTGTCGCGCTTCTCGTGCGTGGCGGTGATGTCGAGGAACACGACCTCGTCGGCGCCCTCGCGGTCATAGTGCGCCGCCAGCTCGACGGGATCGCCGGCGTCGCGGATGTCAACGAATTCGACGCCCTTGACGACGCGCCCACGGTCGACGTCCAGGCAGGGGATCACGCGCTTGAAATGCACGTCGTCAGCGTAGGGCCTCCTTGCCTTCCGCGACGGTGAAGCGCTGCTCGTACAGGGCGGTCCCGACGATCACGCCGTCGAGCGCGTCCAGCGCGAGCTCGCGGCGCAGGTCGGCGAGCGCCTCGAGATCCTCGCGGCTGCCGATGCCGCCGGAGATGATCACGCTGCCGTCGCCCACCGCGCGCGCCACCCACGCGACCTCGTCGCGGTTGGCGCCGTCGAGCATGCCGTCGTGATCGACGTTGGTGAACACGAAATGGCACGCGCCGCGCCGTCGCAGCTCGGCGAATGCGTCGCGCGCCTGGATGCCGGTGCTCTGCAGCCAGCCGTGCGTGGCGACCTGGCCGCCGCGCACGTCGACGCCCACGAGCACGCTCTCGGGCCCGTGTGCCGAGAGCACCTCACCCAGCAGCTCGGAGTCGGTGAAGGCGGCGGTGCCGAGGATCACGCGCGCTGCGCCCGCGGCGAGAGCATCGGCGACCGCCGACGCACTGCGCAGCCCGCCGCCGTACTGCACCGGCACACCTGCCTCGACGGCGATGCGACGAAGCTGATCGAGGTTCACCGGCTCGCCGGCCTTGGCGCCGTCGAGATCGACCACGTGCAGGTACTCGGCTCCCGCTCCCACCCATCCGCGGGCGGCCGACAGCGGGTCCTCGTCGTAGACCTTCTTCGCGTCGAAGTCGCCGCGGACGAGGCGCACGGCGTTGCCGCCGAGGATGTCGATCGCCGGGTAGAGCCTCACCTGGCGGCGGACGGCAGATCGGCGGGCGCCGCGGCGCCGATGCAGATACGTGCGAAGTTGGCCAGCAGGCGCAGCCCGGCGGCGGAGGACTTCTCGGGGTGGAACTGCACGCCGTAGAAGGAGCCGTGCTGCACCGCGCTGACGAACGGCGAGCCGTACTCGGCGACGCCGAGGATGTCATCTTCGACGGCGGGCAAGGGGGCAAACGAGTGCACGTGGTAGAAGGCGCAGGTGCTCGGCAGATCCGCGATGAGCGGTGAGTCCGGGTGCGTGAAGCGCACCTCGTTCCAGCCGATGTGTGGGAGCTTCAGTTCGCCCGTGTCGAGCGCGCGCACCTCGCCGGGCACGATGCCGAGCCCCTCGGCGCCGCCGAGCTCGGTGGAGTGCTCGAACGCGAGCTGCATGCCGAGGCACACGCCGAGCACGGGCGTGCCGGCGTCGATGCGCTCGCGCAGCAGCTGATCGAGCCCGAGTTCGCGGAGGTTGTCCATCGCGCGTGGGAATGCGCCCACTCCCGGGACGACCAGGCCGGTGGCAGCCCGCAGCTGCTCATGCTCGCGCGTGACGATCGCGTGTGCGCCGACGTGCTCGAGCGCCTTCTCGACCGAGCGGCGGTTGCCCATGCCGTAGTCGAGCACCGCGATATCCACGGGCTCCTCGATCAGCGAGACGCTTCCCTCGGTCATGCGATTAGGGTGCCCTTCGTGGACGGGACGCCGGTCTCCGTCGGATCTATAGAAACGGCCTGGCGCAGAGCCCGCGCGAACGCCTTGAACGCGGCCTCGATCATGTGGTGGGCGTTGCTGCCGGCTTCCACGCGCAGGTGCAACGTGAGCTTGGCGGCGTTGGCGAGCGCGCGGAAGAACTCCTCTGTGAGCTCGTGCTCGAAGCCGCCGGTCGATCCGGGCGGCAGATCGGCTTCGAACAGCGTGAACGGGCGCCCGGAGATGTCGATCGCGCAGCTGGCGCGCGCCTCGTCCATCGGCACGGTCGCCGAGCCGTAGCGGACGATGCCCGCGCGGTCGCCAAGCGCGCGATCGAGCGCCTGGCCGAGCACGATCGCGGTGTCCTCGGCTGTGTGGTGCGCGCCGGTCTGCAGGTCGCCGCTGACGCTCACGTCGAGGTCCATGCGCCCGTGTCGCGCGAGCAGGTCGAGCATGTGGTCGAGGAAGCCCACGCCGGTTGCGCGCACGCCCGCGCCGCTGCCGTCGAGGGTCAGCGTCAGGCGCACGTCGGTCTCGGCGGTCTTGCGCTCGATCGTGGCAGTTCTGCTCATTGCGGGGGATTCTCCCGCACGCGGGCCTCCATCGACTCCGCGTGCACGTCAAAGCCCTCCGCGCGGGCGATCGGCGCCCCGGCGGCGGCGAGCGTGGCGGCGGCCGCGCCGATGTGCACCTCGGACATCGTCCGGCGGAAATGGCGCGGCGAGAGCGTCGAGGCGAAGCGCGCGGCGCCGCCGGTCGGCAGCACGTGGTTGGAGCCGGCGACGTAGTCGCCGAACGCGGTGGCGCTGTCGGGGCCCACGAACAGACAGCCGGCGCAGCGGACGTGCGGCGCGAGCGCCTCGATCTCGGCTCCGATCAGCTCGAGGTGCTCTGGGGCGAACGCGTTGGCGAACGTGATCGCGTCGCGGGCGTCGCCGGCCTCGACGAGCGCGAACGCGGCCTCCCCCACCGTCGGGCGCTGAACGACGAGTTTTATGAGTATGTCGGCGAGCGCGTTGCAGATCGCTTCGGATGGCGAGACGGCAGCGACGAGGCTGCCCGCGCCGTGCTCGGCCTGGGCGAGCATGTCGAGCGCGGCGAGCCGCAGATCGCGCTCGCCTGCGTCCGCGGCGAGCGCGACCAGCAGGTCGCTGGGGCCGGCGAAGCCGTCGATGCCGACAATCGCGGAGAGCTGGTGCTTGGCCTCCTGCACGTACAGGTTGCCGGGGCCGACGATCACGTCGACGCGCTCGACGCTGTCCGTGCCGTGGGCGAGCGCGGCGATCGCCTGCGCGCCGCCCATGCGGTACACGCGCTCGACGCCGCACAGGCGGCAGGTGCCGAGGATGAACGGGTCGATCTGCCCGTCAGGGCCCGGCGGCGCGCAAACGGCGACGTCGAGCACGCCGGCGGCGCGCGCGGTGACGACACCCATGACGACGGTGCTCGGATACGCGGCGCGCCCGCCGGGCACGTACACGGCAGCCGAGCTGACGGGCACTTCGCGCAGCAGGATCCGCTGACCTTGGGGAAGCTGGACGTTCGCGTCGCGGCCGACGCCGGCGTCGGCCACGAGCGCGACGTTGGTGATCGCGACCTGCAGCCCCGCGATCATCTCCTTGGGAAGTCGTTTGATCGCCTCGTCGAGCTCCTCGGCCGTCACGCGCAGCGGCTGGGGCTCGTTGCCATCGGTGTCGAAGCGCCGCGTGTAGTCGAGCACGGCGGCGTCGCCACCGGCGCGCACCGTGGCGATGATCTCGCGCACCTGATCGGACACGGAGGCGCCGTCGGGCACGAGCGCGCGCACGTGCGCGGCCGCGCCGGCGGGGCCGCCGAGCCGCAGCACGTCGTCGGCGCTCAGCCGCTCGATCCGCACGTCAACCGCCGTCGAGTGCGCCGCCGTCGGGCGCGCCGCGTCCGCGCGAGGCGGCGGGCAGCTCGCGCAGCCGCCCGAGGAACTCGTCGATGGCGGCGGCCTTCAGCTTGTGCGCGACGGGGTTGGCGATCAGCCTGGCTGTGCACACGACGATCTCCTCGCGCACGACGAGGTTGTTCTCGCGCAGGGTCGTGCCGGTCGCCGTGAGGTCGACGATCGCCTCGACCATGCTCGTCAGCGGCGCCAGCTCGACCGAGCCCTTGACCTCGACGATCTCGGCCTGCCTGCCGGTTTCCTCGAGGTGGCGTGCGGCGATGCGCGGATACTTGGTCGCGACGCGCATCACGCCGAGACGGCGCAGCGCCTCGTGCGCGGGGTCGGGGCCGGCCTTGCTGGCGAGCACCATCGTGCAGCGCCCGTAGCCGAGGTCGAGCAGCTCGTAGACCTCACGGCCTCCTTCACCGTGATCGGACGCGCGTCCGCCCTGCTCGAGCAGCACGTCCTTGCCGGTGACGCCGAGGTCGGCGGCACCGGCCTCGACGTATGTGGGGACGTCGGAGGGGCGCATGGTGATCACGCCGATGTCCTCGAACAGCAGCTTGCGGTCGTTGGAGCGCAGCTCGGCGGTGTCGAGGCCGAGCGCGGCGAGCAGGTCGACGGTGCCGTCGAACAGCGCTCCGCGGGGCACCGCGATGGTGAGGCCGTTGATCGCGCTCATAGGACAACCTCTGGTTGCTGGGTGGTGAGGTTGTTCTCGTTTTCTTTCCGAGAGAGGGAGATCGTTCCCGACTGCTGGTTGGGAGAGGCCCGAGACTCAGCGCACATAGCTGACCACCGCCGGGAGAGCGC
>DATHOH010000059.1:0-116910 GCA_035485155.1 Solirubrobacteraceae bacterium | reverse complement strand
GCCGATCTCGATCCGTTCGTCGCGCGTCATCGAGACCGGTGCGTCTTCCGGGGTCATCGCCCTGACGTACTGGCCGACTTTCGCGAACGAGATGCCGTCGCGGCTCGCGCCGACGCGGGCGCAGAGGAGATCGAGCGCGTCGGCCGGCGCGGCGAAGCCCGAATGATGCGTGATCCTGAATCGCACGGCGGGGAGGCTACAAGGTCGTGTCCGCCGCACGCGACAGCAGCGTACGCTGGCGCGTACCGTGCGGCAGTTCTCGGATGCACACCTGGCGGCGCTGGCGGCGCTCGTGGCCGCCGTCGCGCTGGCAGTGTGGGCGCCCCGCCGCCATCCGGGCAGCTGGACGGTGCCCGCGGCGCGGACGCTTGCGTTGCTGATCTTCGCCGGCTGGGCCGGAGAGTACGTGGCGGACGTCGTGCTGGGAACGTGGACGATCCGCTACGACCTGCCGCTGCAGCTCACCGACGCGATATCAGTGACCGCGATCGTCGCCCTGTGGACACGCCGCCCGCTGGCCGTCGAGCTCGCCTACTTCCGGTCGGTGACCGCGTCGCTGCAGGCGACGCAGACGCCTGATCTGTCGTGGAGCTTTCCCAGCGTCTACTACTTCACCTACTTCATCTACCACGTCGGCGCGATCGTGGGCGGCTGCTTTCTGGTCCTCGGCTGCCGGCTGTATCCACGGCGGGGCGCGGTCTGGCGTGTATACGCCGCGACGTTCGCGGTGACCGTGATCGCGGCGCTGGGGGACGCGATCACCGGCGGCAACTACATGTTCCTCCGCGAAAAGCCCGAATACAGCTCGCTGCTCAACGTGCTCGGTCCATGGCCGTGGTACATCGCCTCCACCGCCGCGCTCGCGCTGGCGTTGCTCTGGCTCGTGCAGCTGTTCACCGACTGGGTGCGCCGCCACGATCGCGGCGCTGCCGCGACCGGGGCGCCGGCCACCGTCCTCAGGAGCGCGGACACGGTGCGCGGTAGTTGACCGTCACGACCTCAGGTCGCGATGTTTCGCCGTTTTCGGCGAACGTCAACTGCGCGCGGACGGGAAAGCCTCCGCGCGGGCACTTGGTCGGAACGCGCCCGTAGTAGATGGTCTTCCCGTGGCTGCGGTAGGCCGCCCCGAGGGTGATGTTGATCGCTTCGACAGACGCATACGGCGCACCGGGGACGGTCGCGACCAGAGGTATGGGCGTCACGAGCTTCGGGCCGAACCCTTCGCCGCCGGCGAGGTTCTCCAGCTGGCCACTCGTGGGGACTTCGAGCGACACCGGCGAGTGGCCCACGGTCAGGAACCCGATGCGATCGCCGGGGATGAAGAACGAGAAGATTTCCGCCGTCTCGGGAACGCGTTCGGTACCGAAGGTGACCACGCCGTAGGCCTTGCCGATCGGTCCCGCTGAGGAGCCCTTCGGGCACTTGTCCGGATAGGCTTCTTCGAGGATCACGCTGACGGGGCACGTCGGAAATCCCTGCGGATGCAGCTTCACCCCGGTCGGCAGCCAGGCGGTGACGCCGATCAGTGGCGGCGGTGCGCCGGAGTATTCGCTGCCGGAGATCGTCAGTTCGGCGTGCACGGCGGCACCCGCTCCGAGGATGTTGCCCGTGTGCGGGAAGCCCGGGATCGGGACCGCCTCGCCTTTGATCTTGACCACCGGCACGGCCGACGCGGCGGCGGGGATGACGAGCGCCGCGAGGACGGACAGCAGCGCAGCGATGAGCGCCCGATACCGACCCCGTCCGTCGATTTGCTGCATTTCCCCGTCCCTTCCCTCGCAAGCAGAGCACGACTGAGGCTACCCGAGCGGCGGCACGACGGCTTGACTCGGACAGGACTGGCCGTTGGCTTGGGCTCAGAGCTTGTCGATGGCGCGGTGTAGGTCACGACGGTCGATGACTCGTGCCACTAGGTAGCCTTCAGGTCGCGGATCGCGCGCGGAGCGAGCTTGATGGTGCTCAGAGGGTCCGTCATCTACGACGACGCAGCTCCTGCGTGTAGGCGCTGTTGCCCAGCGTCTTGCGCGTCAAGCTCCGCGAACACATCAGCAGCTGAGCGCGCTTCGCCATGTGCATGAGCCTGATCGGCGGCGGCCATGTCCTCGGCGAAGCCCGGAACCTTCGATAGCAGGTAGTCCTCGAGATCCTGGGCGTCAATTGGCACAATTGCAGCGATAGGCTCGCCGTGCCGTGTGACGAGCGCAGTGCGCTTGGAAGTGGCGACGTCAGCGACGACGCCACTTGTGTTGCGCTGTAGATCACGGATGCTGACAGTGCTCATCGGGTGCCCTCGTCCTTCCCAGAAGATGTCCGACAAGGATGTGTACATTTCCCACGGTCGTCAAGGACCTTGGGGCATGGTTTGCGCACCGACGAGTTTCGCCCGCTCAGCCGAGGACGAACTCGCCGTTCGCGACGATCACCGCCGAACCGGCGACCTCGACTCGCTCGAGCGCGTCGGCAGATCCGGTGGCTCGCGCGCGCAACAGCGACGGGCGCGCGACCTCGACGCCCTGGCGGATCTCGATCTCCTCGCCGAACGCGATCCTGCCGTGGCGCGCGAGGTGGACCGCGAGCGGCCCGGCCGCCGACCCCGTCGCAGGATCCTCGGGCACGCCGAGCGCGGGGGCGAACATCCGGCTCTTCCAACTCGCGCCTGCGCCGGCAAAGCAGCTGACGCCGAACTCGCCGAGCGCTGCCAGCGCCTGCAGGTCGGGGCTCAGCGCCGCGACCGCCTGCTCGCTGTCGAGCTCCACGTACACGTGGCGCGGGCCGTTGACGTACACCTCGACGGGCAGCCCCGAGCGGCTCACCCCGAGCGCGTCCAGCAGCTCGGCCTCGCGCTCGTAGCGCTGCCACGTGGGGGTCGGCTGGCGCATCGACCCGTAGCCCGTCCGCGCGTCCACGCCCCCCTCCCCGCGCTGCAGCACAACCGGCACCAGCCCCGCGCCTGTCTCGAGCGTCACCTGCTCGAGCCCGCGTTCGATGGCCAGCACGATCGCAGTGCCCAGCACCGGATGCCCCGCGAACGGCAGCTCCGCCGTCGGCGTGAAGATACGGATGCGGGCGTCGCCGCCCTGCTCGGGCGCGAACACGAACACCGTCTCTGAGACGTTCAGCTCGCGTGCCAGCGGCTGCAGGGTCGCGGCCGGCAAGGCCGCCGCGTCCGTGAACACCGCGAGCTGGTTCCCCTGCAGCGGAACGTCGGTGAACACGTCCACGACGACGTAGCGGTGCGAGGCTGCGGGATCGGCGGTCATCGTCAGGATGCGCGTGTGTTGTATAGGTAGGAAGCCGCGAGTGTCCGCCACGGCCGAAAGCGATCACCGAGCGAGTCGACCTCCTCGATCGACGCCGGCGCGTCCAACTCCCAAACATCCTCGACCGCGCGACGCAGGGCCAGGTCGGCCGCGGGCCACACATCGGGCCTCTGCAGCGCGAGCATCAGCACGCCGTCGGCCGTGAATCGGCCCACGCCCTTCACCTCGGTGAGCTCGCTGCGGGCAGCGTCATCGTCAAGCGCCTGCAAACGCTCGGGGTCGAGCCTGCCGTCCTGCAGGCGGGCGGCGATGTCGTGCAGATACACGCCCTTCGCGCCGGACAGGCCGATCCCGCGCAGCGTCTGTGCGTCAGTCGCGAGCAGCTCTGGCGGAGTCGGCATGCGACCGCCGTGCAGCGCCTCGAGCCTTCCGAGAATCGCCGCCGCAGACGCGAGCGAGAGCTGCTGGCCGATCACCTGCAGCACCAGCGCACCCCACAGATCGCGCGGCAGGCCAGCCCGCAGGGCGTCCGGGTCGAGCCTCGGTTCGGCGTCCACGAGCGCCGCCATCCGCGTGTCCGCCGCACGCAGCGCACGACGCCCCGCAGCCCACCGGTCGGCACCAGCTCGCCGGCCGTCGCTCCCGTTGCCGAGCCTCGCAGTCACTGCGGGCGCTCGCGTAGGACCTCGGACGCACGCTTGTCGTCGCGCAGCCCCAGGAAGCGCGGCTGGCGCAGGCGACCTTCGGTCGTCCACTCGGCGAATCCGATCTGCGCGACGAGAACGGGCCGGACCCAGTGCGTCCCGCGCGGAACCGGCCGCACGTCCGCGAACGGCGATGCGGGCGTCTCGAGCTCGCGCAGCCTCGCGCCGAGCTCGTGGAGCGTCGCCGTGCTGTAGCCCGTGCCGACCTTGCCCGCGTAGCGCAGCACTCCATCCTCGTGATAGCCGACGAGCAGCGCGCCGAAGTCGCTGCGGCTGCCGGCCGGGTCGGTGAAGCCGCCGACCACGAGCTCCTGCTCCCACGCGCACTTCAGCTTCAACCAGTCCTTCGAGCGACCGCGTTGGTAGCGCGCATCCGCGCGCTTGGCGATCAAGCCCTCCCACCCCGCGCGGCAGGCGTCGGCGAATCGCCGCTCCGCGTCCCCGCGCCACGCTTCGGTCACGGCCAGAGCCGCGTCCGTCTGGACCGCACGCTCGAGCCGCGCGCGTCGCTCCAGCAGCGGCAGGCCGGTGAGGTCCTCGCCGTCGAGCTCGAGCAGATCGAAGACGCAGTAGACGACCGGATATGCACCCATGAGCTGCGCGGACGGGCTCGCGACGCCGAGGCGCTGCTGCAGGCGGCTGAACGACGTCTGCCCGCCGTCGTAGGCGACGAGCTCCCCGTCGAGCAGCATCTGCCGCGCCGCCTGCGCGGCGACCGCGCCCTGGACCTCCGGATAGGTGCTCGTCAGGTCTTTGCCGTTGCGCGACTCGAGTCGCACGTCGCCGCCGTCCTTGCGCGCGACGCAGCGCTCACCGTCGAGCTTGCGCTCGAGCAGCCACTCCTCGTCGAAGTCACGACGGTCGGTCAGGGTCGCCAGCATCAGCGAAATCGCCACCACTGCATCCTGCCCGATCGACCGCCGAGACGAAAGCGCCGGCTCGCGCTAGACGAGCTCCTTCGCCAGCGGCGCCGGCACGTCGCGCTCGTGGGTCGCGAGGCTCGCGACCTCCTCTGGCGCCGGCGGACGCGCACGCAGAAGCACCGCCGCGGCGAGCGCCCCCAGGACGCTGAGCCCGGCCGACACGGCGAACGCCACGCGGAAGCCGCTGCTGAGCGCCGACGGGCCGGAGGCGCCGATCAGCAGGTCCGCGCGCGTACGCGACGCGGCAACCGTGCTCAGCACGGCCAGGCCGAGGGCGCCACCGATCAGACGCGAGGTGTTGAGCATGCCCGAAGCGAGGCCGCTCTCCCTGGCGGGGACGCCCGCGACGGCGGCGATCGTCGCCGGGACGAGCGACAGACCGAGGCCCATACCGGCGAGCAGGCCGCCGGGCAGGACGTCCGCGAGGTAGCTGCCGCCGCTGTGAACGCCAGTCAGCAGGTACAGGCCGACCGCGGCGACAGACATACCGACCGTCAACACGAGGCGCTCGCCGAAGCGCGCGACGAGGCGCGGCGCGAGCGTGCTCGTGGCCACGATCGCGAGCGTCATCGGCAGGAAGCGCAACCCAGTCTGCAGGGGGTCGTAGTGGAGCACCTGCTGCAGGTACAGCGACAGGAAGAACCAGATCGCGAAGACGGCCGCGTAGAGCAGGAACATGATCAGGTTCGCCGCGCGCAGCCGCGCCATCGCGAACACCCGCAGCGGCATCAACGGCGCCTGCGCGACCCTGCCCTCGACAAACACGAACGTCGCAAGCAGCACCGCTCCGAGCGCCAGCGGCGCGATCACCCCGGTCGAGCCCCAGCCGAGCGTGTCGGTGCGCACGATCCCGTAGACGAGCGCCGTCAGACCGCCGGTGACCAGCAGCGCACCCGTCGCGTCGAAGTGGCGGGCGGCGGACTCCGCGCGCCCCGCGGGGATCAGGCCGCGCGAGAGCACGATCACGAGGATCGCAATCGGCACGTTGACGAGGAAGATCGCCGGCCAGCTGAATGCCTGCGTGAGGATGCCGCCGAGCAGCACGCCGAGCGAGCCGCCGAGGCCGCCCATCGCGCCCCACACGCCCAGCGCACGGCTCCGTTCACGGCCCTCCGCGAACGATGTCGCGATGATCGCGAGGCTCGCCGGCGAGATCACTGCGCCACCGATGCCCTGCAGCGCGCGGGCGCCGATCAGCAGCGAGCGGGAGTCCGCGAACGCGCACGCGAGCGACGCGAGCGCGAACACCGCGGTCCCCGCGAGGAACACGCGCCGACGTCCAAGCAGGTCAGCAGCGCGCCCGCCCAGCAGCAGGAAGCCCGCGAACGTGAGCGTGTACGCGTTGACCACCCACTGCAGTCCCGTCGTCGAGAAGCCGAGGCCGTCGCGGATCGACGGCAGCGCGACGTTCACGATCGAGACGTCGAGGATGACCATCAGCTGCGCCAGGCACACGAGCACCAGCAGCATCCCCTTGCGCGGCCTGACGGGCGTGCGCTCGCTCATCGGGAGCTCCGGCGGGGCGGGCACGACGCGGTGCTCGCCGGCAAGAGGGTTCTGGGTCAACGTCGCTGCCATCTGCGTTATCCTTCGTCCGTAAGTACGACGACCATCGTACCACGTTGTTTGATGATCGTCGTACAATTGAGGAGATGAGCAGCTACCACCCCCCACGCGAGGAGCTCGCCCTGCCCGCGGTGCTGCACGCCCTCAGCGATCCGCAGCGCCTGCGGATCGTGCGCGAGCTGAGTCTGGACCCCGAGCCCCGCCCGTGCGGCAGCTTCCTGCTCGATGTGAGCAAGTCCACGAAGACCCACCATTTCCGCGTGCTGCGGGAGGCCGGCATGATCACACAGCGCGAGGTCGGTACCTCGAAGCTGACCTCCCTGCGCCGCGAGGATCTCGATCAGCGCTTTCCGGGCCTGCTCGACGCGGTGCTCGCGTCTGCCGAGACGCCAGTCGCCGTGCCGGCGTAGGCGTAAGGAGTCGCACACACCCCGGCGTGGACGCGTGGCACCAGCCCCCGTGACGGTGGCTGCGGTACGAGGCGTTCGGCGCTACGCTCGAACGAAGGACACAGCTGCGAGCGGAGGGAGCAGGGATGAGCGAGGCAGTGCAGACACAGAGCGAAGTCGTGCAGATGCAGATCGAGGACGGCGTGGCGTTGTTGACGCTCAACCGTCCGGATCGCCTGAACGCGTGGACGGCGGAGATGGAGCACGCGTACTTCGCAATGCTCGAGCACTGCGCGGCTGACGAGGACGTCCGCGTGATCGTCGTCACAGGGGCCGGTCGCGGCTTCTGCTCGGGCGCCGACATGCAGCAGCTGCAGGCGCTGGGCGACGGCACGCTGAGCGCATCCGCCGAGGAGCACGAGCGCCGGCCGCAGACGTTCGCGCTGTCGATCCCCAAGCCGATCATCGCCGCCGTCAACGGCGCGTGCGCCGGGATCGGCCTGGTGCAGGCGCTGATGTGCGACATCCGCTTCGCCGCCGAGGGCGCGAAGCTGACGACCGCGTTCGCCCGCCGTGGGCTCGTCGCCGAGCACGGCATCTCGTGGATCCTGCCGCGGCTGATCGGGCCGGCGCGCGCGCTCGACCTGCTGCTCTCCGGGCGCGTCGTGTTCGCCGAAGAGGCCGCCACGCTCGGCCTCGTAAACCGCGTGCTCGCTCCCGACAGGCTGCTCGAAGCGACGCTCGACTACGCGCACGAGCTCGTCGTCAACTGCTCGCCGGCGAGCATGGCGACGATCAAGCAGCAGGTCTACGCCGACCTGCAGCGCGATCTGCCGGGCGCGCTGGCCGAGGCCGATAAGGCGATGCTGGCGTCGTTCACCGCGCCGGACTTCGTCGAGGGCGTCACCAGCTTCGTCGAGCGGCGCGACCCGCGCTTCGCGGCGCTCGGCGCTTAGCTGCGGGCGTGCTGACAACGCTCGCGGTCACCGCGGCAGCGACCTGACCCGCACCTTCTCGGCTGCGGCGACGCGGATGAGTGGCGCGTCGGCGGTGGCAAGTTCGTCGGTGTCTCCGGTGGCCGCCAGCAATATGCAGTCGGCCAGCGAGATCGGTGCCCTAGTTCGATGGTAGCGGCGTGCGCGGATGTCGGCCGCGGCGCGCGCGATCGGCTCGTCGATCGGCACCAGCCGGATTCGCTCGCCGACAAGCCCGCTCGTGATGGCCTCGAGACGGTCGTGGGGGATGCCTTCGACGCGCTGCAGAACGTCCAACGCCTCGGCAAGGTTGACCGCCGTGATCGCCACGTCACCTCGTCGTAGGAGCGCCTCCACCTCGTCTGCCGCAGGCTCCTCTGCCAGCAGCGCTATCAGCCCAAAGGCGTCGAGTAGGACGCTCACGTAGCGCGGCGCCGGCGTTCGGCGACCGCATCCGCCGCTCGTGCCTCAGCACGGAGCTGTCCGCTCGTCATCGACAACTCGCCCGCGAGCGCTCCCCGCGCTGCCGCGATCGGGTCGTCAGGCGCTGGCCTGAGGACCACGCGATCGCCGAGATCCTCCAGCGCCACCGTAGAGGTCGCCCACCGCCGGCGGATAGTCGAGGGGATTGAGATCTGGCCACCACGCGTGATCTTGGTCGTCTTCATGATCATGAACGCTATCATGCACGTGGCTCACTCCTGGATCCGTCGCAGCCACACGCCGCCGAGTTCGATCGCCTCGGCACCGCCGGGCAGCTCGTGTGGTAGCTCGAGCGTGATCTCAACGAGGCCCTCCGCCCGCTCGTCAGCGGCCGCCTCGAAGCGGACCTCGCCGCCGTCCACACGCAGCACGGGTGCCCCTCCCTCTGGCAGCCCACCGCTCACGCTCACCCCGAGCACCTCGCCCCAGCGCGCCGCCACCGCCTCCGGATCGGCGACCGCGATCGTGATGCCGGCCAGACGCCCCGGCGCGCCGGCTCCGGTGGTGCCCGTCCACGACGGGCCTCCCCAGCGCCACGTGCCATACGGCCGCGAGCGGTCGAGCGAGACGATCGCGCCGCGCATGTCCGCAGGATGCAGGTGCGTGCCCGAGATGTCAGGCAGATCGATCTGCCACACCGTGCGCACCTCCAGCTCGAGCGCGCGCGAGCGCGCTCCCTCGAGATCCTCCAAGTCGAAGATCACCATGTAGCCGCCGTCACCGCCGCGGCGCGAGAGGTAGCGCCCCGCCGCCGTCTCGGGACGTGTCGGCGAGACCAGCTCCAGGAAGCAGTCACCCAACGCGAACACCACGTTCTTGAGGCCGAACTCACCGACGCCCGGGTCACGGAAGGGCTCCTGCAGGCCCAGCACCGCGCGCAGCGCGACCGCCACGGGCTCGAGCTCCTGCACCGCCAGCACCGCCTGGCGCAGCCGCACCGCCGATCCACCCTCGCCGCCCACAGGCGAAGGCTAGCGCGAGTTTCACATTTCGTGTGCCCAAATCGTGCGTGCCAGTGGCTTGAGACTCGTGATTTGTGAACTTCTAACACGCATCTAACAGCCCTGCAAACAGCGGCGCAACAAGTGTCCGCTTAGCTTCCGTCGGTACACGTGTTGTCCACGGACCACGGAGGGGACATGGGGAGAGTCACACAGACCGCAGCACGCGAAGGCCGGGGGCAGTGGTCATGGCAGCTGCGCTAGAGCGTGCCACTGAACGGGCTTCGACGGAGGCCGACGGTCGCGTTCGCGAGCCTGCCCCGCCCTCCGAGTCGACACCCGCGCTGCGCACCGGCATGATCACGCCGCACGGTCGCGGCAGCCGCGAGAGCCTCGCCACCCCCGGGCTCGTCGCGCAAGCGGTCAAACGGGCGCAGGCCGGGGATCGGCAGGCACTCGGCTTCCTCTATGCGCGCTATGCCGACAACGTCTACGGCTACGTGCGCAGCATCGTGCACGACCAGCACGAGGCCGAAGACATCACCCAGCACGTGTTCGCCAAGCTGATCCACGTGATCGGCAAGTACGAGGAACGCGACGTGCCGTTCTTCGCCTGGATCCTGCGCGTCGCGCGCAACGTCGCCGTCGACCACATCCGCCGTCATCGCGCGATCCCCGTCGAGGAGGTTCGGGCCGTCGACGATTGCGGCCGCGGGCCCGAGGACGGCGAGCGCATGAACGACCTTCGGGAGGCGCTCGCGGTGCTGCCGCACGACCAGCGCGAGGTACTCGTGCTGCGTCACTTCGCCGGCCTGTCGCCGGGCGAGATCGCGCGGCGCACAGGCCGCACCGAAGGTTCGGTCCACGGGCTGCACCACCGCGGGCGCCGAGCGCTCACAGCCGAGCTGAGCAGGCGCGGCGCAGCGCCCGCAACCGCGCGCTCCGGCGCCGCTCACGACGAGGCGTCCGCCGATTCCGGGTCTGGCGAGGGGTCCTCCGGCGAGGCGTCGTCTGGAGCCGAGGCGTCCGGATAGGGGCTGCGCGAGATCTGGCGGGCGATGCGCCCGCTGTCCGCGTCCGCCAGGTAGTACATCACCGCGAACGCCACCAGCTCCTCCACCGTGCACCCCTGGCGGGCGCTCTCCTGCTCGATCGCCTCCCACGCAAAGCCGCTCACGCGCAGGTTCACGGTGTGATCGACCGGAACAGGCTGGCGGCCGCCGAACGGTCTGCCGCTCATCCTCGGCCTCGGTCTGATGACGGCACACTCCCACTCAACGGCGGGAGGCGATGATCGCTCACGCGCCGGGACCCCGCCACAGGGACCAAAAAAGGCTGGTCCTCGCGCCCGCACGGGACGCTCGACCTGGCCCTCCCCCTGCGACACACCACCACATGTGACCTCAGATCCCCGCAATCACCGAATGTAAGCGCGATCTTAGAACGTGCGGGTCAAGTTCGCAGCCGGCCGCGGTGCGTATCAGCCAGGGCACTGCTCGATATCGGCGGCGAGCGCGGATGGCGTCGGGGTCTGCCAGATCGCGAGCGCCGGGCCGCCCACCCATCGGCGCGCCGCCGCCAGCTTGGGCTGGGCGACCGCTCTCCAGGTGTCGGCGATTGTCACCTCGTCGTCAGCGTCCACGCGACGCAGGATCTCGCCGATATGCGCTCAGCGGCCGCGCATCGTCAGCCGACGAGGCGGAGCTTGGTGAGGGGAGCAACGACGATCCGGTCAAGGACCGGCTCTTGGGGCAGGCTGGTGATCTCGAGCATCGCCATGCCGCCGTCACGAAGCTCTAGCACCCCGCCACGAGCCCCTGCGGGGACATCTCCGACCGGCTCTGTGAGTTCGACCCGATCTAGCGTTGTGATCTCACGAACGGCTGACATGGCTCCATCTTACGAGGTTGGGTAGGCGGTTATCAGTCGCCGTGCGTCGTCCGCGTTCTCATAGTGCCAAGCGGTTACCACGGGCGATCTGCGCGCGTTGAGCGTGATGACGACACGTACCTCGCAGCCGACCCCGAAGGGGCTCAAGTCTCGAATCGAAGATATACGGGCATCCAGCACTGCTCGAGCGATGGCGCTCCACACATACATCGAGTCAGCGCGAGCAACGTGGAAGACACGCATCCATTCCGGCCCATGTCCATGCTCAGCGAGACAATCCTTGGCTCAATCCGCAGCGCGAAAGCCACCGCGATGCGAAGAGCTACAGCCGCGGGGCGAGATCAGCGAGTGTGAAGTCAGGATCGTGCCCGAACGTGCGCCGCAGCCTCGAGCGCAGTGCCGCGTAGCGACGCACTGCGTCGCTACGACGCCCACGTTTGATGTCCAGCTCCATCAGCTGGCGGTGGACGTCCTCGTCAAACGGCTGCAGCGTCGCCAGGCGCTCGAGCGCATTCGCAGCGCCGTCGAACAGCCGCAGCTCCAGACGGATCACAGACAGACGACGCAGTCCCAGGCAAGCCAGCTCGTGGAGGCGATGTCGTTCTGGCATCGCCCAGTCCGCGTATGGCAGCTCGGTGAGGAAGTCGCCACAGTAGAGCGCCAGCCCGCGCTCGAGATCGTCGGCGGCGGCCTGCAGGCTGGTGTCGGGCGCCGCCAGTCCCGCGCGGACGTGAGCTTCGAAATCGTCGGCGTCGACGTCAACGTGGTCGAGTGCCAGCCCATAGGCACCGCCGCGTGAGACGATAAACGCGGACGGCTCGCGCGAGCCGCGCTGGGGCTCGAGTCTGCGGCGCAACGTGTGCACGTAGTAGCGAACGCTCGCGCCGACCGCGTAGGTGGAGCCGGGCCAGATGCTCTCGCCGATCTCGTCCACCGCGACCGCCCGCCGACGCTCAGCGACGAGGTACTTCAACAGCTGCCCGGCGCGCTGGTCGAGCCAGGCGCCGCCGATCGGACCCTCGAGCGATTCGACGTCGGTGACGCCGAGCGTGCGGATGCGCAACCGCCGACCCGATATCCAGTGCCGGCTCGTCCGCCGGCGCCGGTCGCCGGGGACCCCCGGGCGTAGCTGCACCACGAGCTGCTCGCTCGCGCCGCCGATCGCCGCCGCCGTCACCCACATCGCGCCGACGTCCGCCCGCGAGCCGATGTCAACGCGGATCTCCGGGAGCGGCGCATCGCGCGCGAGCGCGAGGTCGGTCACGCACGCGTCCTCGAGCACCGTGTCCGGCGTGCGGCAGCCGAGCAGCGTGCAGCAGGTGAGCTCCGCCTTTGCCAAGCCCAGCAAGTCCACCAGTCGCGTCGCCTCGCGGTTGCGACACACGACACGCCCGCTGCGATCGAGCACCAACAAGCCGTAGGGAAACGCAGCGAAGGCCTCGGACTCCAGCGACGCGCGCCGCACGCCTGTGCCGGCGGAGCGATGCGTCTGCCTCCCTGCAACTGTCGCCATAAATTCGCTCTTACATTAATTGCTCACGTCTGCAACAAACGCGGGCATGTGTCAAGAATAAACTGCACACTCTCTATTCACACATTAAGAATCAGGAACCAGTTGGGGCAACTGTACTCGATTTCCGATTTCGCCCGAATTCCGGGACAATCCCACATTTTAGGTTGCACGGTCGCTCGAGATGCGCTAGCGTCATCGTCAACTGGCGAGCATTGCCGCACCGCGCATTTGGTGTGTGCACGCTTGGAGTTGCAGCAGGGGGCGAAAGAAGGCGAGAATTGCTTCAGACAAACACACGGGAGTTGCCACTGACGGCAGTCGCGGGCGGCGCCGCGGTACTCGCCGGCGTGACACTCTGGCAACTGGGGATCGAGTTCGAACGCGCGTGGATCCGCAGCTACGACCTGCCGCTGATGGGCGAGACCGACGTCGGCGAGCTCCACGGCGCACCGCAGCGCGCCCAGCTCGGCGAGGTGAGCCCAACGGGCGTTCAGCGTCGCCGGTGGGTGGCAAACCACGACGCCCGCCGTGCGGCGCATACGCCACATCGGACGCGAACGCGCGGTTAGGCTCGACGCCGAACGATTCCCGCGACGTGGCTCGACAGACGGCACGCGAACGCGGCGACTGAGAAGCGCTCGGCGTTCTCGACAGCATGCTGAGGGTCGAAGTCGAGCGTGTCGATGCGCTTGATCGCTCGCGCGAACGCGTCAATATCGTCCTGGCGCACCAAGCAGCCCGTCTCGCCGTCCAGCACCGTCTCGAGTGCACCGCCGGCTGCTGCGGCGATCACGGGCCGTCCCGCAGCCTGGGCCTCCACGGCGGTGATCCCGAACTCCTCGACGCCGGGCACGAGCAGCGCGCGAGCGCTCGCATAAAGCTCCACCAGATCCTCGTCGCTGACGCGCCCGAGGAAGTCGGCCTCCGGGTAGGCGTCCTTGAGCACGCCAAGGTGGGGGCCCGCTCCCACGACCTGAATCGGCGCCCGAGCCCGCCGCGCAGCCTCGAGCGCCACTTGCAGGCGCTTGTGGCGGACGAGCTCGGAAACGACCAGCAGCGAGTCGCCGGGCTTACCCGGCGCAAAGCGATGCGTCTCGACCGGCGGATGGATGATCGTGGCGTCACGACCGTAGTAACGCCTGATGCGCTCGCGCGTGAGACGGGAATTGGCGATGTAGTGGTCGACACGGCGACTCGCCGAGCGATCCCACGCGCGTATGCGTCGCAGCTGCCCGCGCAACAGCGGTCGCAGCGGACGCCGGATCTCATCGAGCGCTGCGCTTTCTGCGTGCCATGCGTAGCGAAACGGCGCGTGGCAGTAGGACACGTGCACCGCGCCCTCCGGGATGCGCACACCATGTGCGAACGCACTGCTGCTGCTCAGCACCACGTCTGACTGTGGCAGTCGCAGCTGCTCGACGGCAAGCGGATACAGCGGCAGCAGGCGCCTGAACGTCGACTGACCAACGCCGAGGCGCTGCAGGTGCGAGGTCGTGATCGAGCGACCAGTGAACCGCTCATTCGTGGCCTCCGCGTCGTGCAGCAGCGCGAAGATCGGCGCCTGCGCGTACAGGTCGGCCATCGCTGCGAACGTGCGCTCGGCGCCGCGCATGACGAGCAGGTAGTCGTGCGCCAAGCTCACGCGCGCATCCAGTTGCGAGACAGTCGGCGGCAGATCCGACCGGCTGTGATGGGCGCCGAAGCGCTCAACAACATGACTCCCAAACGGGTCCGCGCCGAGGCCGGTGGAAGCGACACGTGGTGGAAGTGTGCTCGAAAGGCGATCCATCGCAGCTCCTACGGCTCGGACGTGCTCGGCAGTGCGGCACGAGCAGGCTATGCGCCTATCGCCGCGCCAATGTAAAGCGCTGGAGAAGAAGTATCCCCGAGTCGAGCCTTTTTTAGTCCCTCCAGCGGCCGGTCTCGTGCGAGCTAGCGTACCGCCCTCGCGTTGAACACGTATGGAGCAGGCAGATCGCAAGGAGGCCTGAGGGCGGTGAGCGTCGAGACGGGGAGTTCGACCGAGAAGACCGTCCCGCCGCTGGCTGTCCCGCGCGGGTTCCTTGGGCTGGTGGGCCGGCGCGGCGGCTCGACGTCGGCGATCTCCGAGGTGCGTGGCCCCGCGGCGTGCATGCGCCGCGACGCGTTGTTCCGCCGCATGCTGCTCGTGGCCGATGTGGTCGCGCTGGCGGGTGCGTTCGGCCTCACCGTCGCGCTGTCGCGTCGCTCGCTGCAGCTGACGTGGGCTGCGATCGCCGCCGTGCCGGTCCTCGTGCTGTGCGCGAAGTTCACCGGCCTATATGACCGCGACGAGACGCTGCTGCGCAAGACGACGCTCGATGAGGCACCGCGCCTGCTGCAACTGGCGACGGCGTGCGCGCTCGTGGCATGGCTCACCGGCGGCCTGCTGGTCCATGGCCAACTCGATCGCCACGAGGCATTGTTCCTGTGGCTGACGCTTGCGGCGCTGCTGATCCTTGCTCGCACTGCCGCGCGCGCGATCGCGCTGCGCGTCGCCGCGCCCGAGCGCTGCCTGTTCATCGGTGATGAGCTGTCCGCGGAGACGATCCGCTCGAAGCTTGCCTGCGGCGGTATCAGGGCTGAGGTGGTCGCGCATCTGGACCTCGACGAGGCAGCGTCGTGGTCCACGGACAGCTTCGCCGAGGCGCGCCTGGGCGAGATCCGCGACCTGGCACAGACGCTCGACGTGCACCGCGCGATCGTCGCGCCCCGCAGCGTCGATGCCGGGGAGATGCTCAACCTCGTGCGGACGCTGAAGGCCGTGGGCGTGCGTGTGAGTGTGCTGCCGCGACTGCTCGAGGTCGTCGGCTCCTCGGTCGAGTTCGACGACCTGCACGGGATCACGGTGATGGGCGTCAGGCGCTTCGAGTTGACGCGATCATCCGCTGCTGTGAAGCGCGCCTTCGACCTCGCGTGGGCATGTCTCGGCCTTGTGGCTGTAGCACCAGCGATGCTGCTCGCAGCGCTCGCGATCAGGCTCGATAGTCGTGGTCCGGTGTTCTTCCGCCAGCTGCGCGTTGGCCGCAACGGGAAGCACTTCCACATCTTCAAGTTCCGCACGATGGTCGCGGATGCGGAGGCCATGAAGGACTCGCTGCGCGATCGCAACGAAGCGCAGGAGGGCCTGTTCAAGATTCTCGACGACCCGCGCGTGACCAGGGTAGGCCGCCTGCTGCGCAAGACCGCGCTCGACGAGGTCCCCCAGCTGCTGAACATCCTCAAAGGCGAGATGAGCCTCGTTGGCCCGCGCCCGCTGATCGTCGAGGAGGACACACGCATCCAGGGGTGGCACCGCCGCCGCCTCGAGCTGACGCCCGGAATGACCGGTCCGTGGCAGATCCTCGGTCCCGCGCGCGTTCCGCTGGCCGAGATGGTTGCGATGGACTACCTTTACGTGGCCAACTGGTCGTTGTGGAACGACATGAAGATCCTGCTGCGGACCGTCGCGTACGTGATCAACTTTCGTGGTCTGTGAACAGCGGCATCTGCGCTGTGTGCGGCAAACCCTGAGAGACCGCCCGCGGTCCGCCTTGTCGAGGTCTGCACTGCTTGGACAGGAGTCTAGAAGCGGGCGCGAAATTTGCCACAACCTCTCATGGCGGTGGCGGCGGAAACGTATACCTTGCCGGATCAGAGAAACGGGGCATATAGCAAGGAGGGGTGGTTGCCTATAAACCCGCAGATGGGAGCGACGCGCATGACCATAGCCCGTCCATTGCCGATTCATCCGAGCAGTCCAATACCTCCAAGCCGAGACGAAAACATCACACGAAGCAGGTTCGCGAGGGTCTCCGAATCCGAAGCAGTCGAAGGAATCGTCGGGGTCGCAATGGTGGGTCTGCTCGAGAAAGATCCGCGTCTCGCGATGCGTGCGGCGCGCGTTCTCATCGAGGACAGCTATGGGTCGCGCCAGTCGGCGCGGCGGGCCCGTCGGCGCGGGCGCATGCGATACCGCGGCGACTGAGCACACGTACGACCTCGACGGGCCGCGCCGTAGCGTGTGCCCAGAGGACAAGGATGAACTCGACTGGAGGTGGTGCGGAATGGTGCTTGTCGCTAGCCGTGCGGAGATAGAGATGCCGGGACTGGGAGCATCCGCGGCGAATGAGCATCTGACAACGCGGCTGGTTTCGCAAGCCATCCGACGGGCCCAGGAAGGCGATCGCGAGGCGCTTAGCTTCCTGTACTCACGCTATGCCGACAACGTGTGCGGATACGTGCGGAGCATCGTCCACGACTCGCACGAGGCGGAAGATGTCACGCAGCAGGTGTTCGCCAAGCTCATCAACGTGATCGGGAAATATGAGGAGCGCGAGGTGCCGTTCTTGGCGTGGATACTGCGCGTGGCGCGGAATCTGGCCGTCGATCACCTTCGCCGCCAGCGCATGGTTCCGGTAGAGGAGGTGAGGACGAACGGTACCAACAGAGATCAAATCGATGGTGAGCGCATGACCGACCTCCGTGAGGCTCTTGCGGAGCTGCCGAAGGACCAACGTGAGGTCTTGGTGCTACGTCATTTTGCCGGTCTCTCGCCACCTGAGATCGCGACGCTGACCGGCCGCTCCGAGGGGTCGATCCACGGACTTCATCATCGAGGACGTCGAGCGCTCCGAACAGCCCTTAGCGATCGCGATGCCACTCCGGCGACCCTCGGGACTCACCCCCCGAACGCCGTGTCAAAGAGCGTGCGCGCCGCTCCGGCGACGATGACGTCCGAACGCCCGAAAGGCTCGGACGTCGATCAGCAATCAGCTGTCTCCAACGCGCCCGCAAACGACTCATAGGACACGGATCCTTGACAGGATCTCTGTTCTCCCGGTAGAAACAGCGTGTGACGCCATTGCCGGTTGGTATCAGGTCGTCACTGCCTCCCGCATGCCGCCGGACGCCGAAATCTCCAGAAATCGTCCTCGTTACGGCGCCCGGAGCCGGCGGGGCGGGAAGCCCCACGACCAGGTCCCGCTTGTCGGCCGCCCAGGAAGTGGCCCCGCGAACCGATCAAATGTCCAGCCGGCGCGTCGAGGGGCGATTTCTGGGCTCGCGCGTCCGATAGCCTCTGCGTAGCGTCCCTAAAGGTGCCGCGTCGCGGCGTCGCGGTTGATAGAAGACGAAAGGAAAGCCGCTTATGTCGCGTGCCAGCCCCTTCCCGGCGGCCAACACTTGCCTTTCGGCGCTCAGTGTGATCCTGCTGGGTACGTTTGTCCTCGCGCTCGCCGGGAGCGCCGCCACGCCTGAGGCCGACGCGTTGTCATACGCACACGCGGTGGCCTCCTCGCGAACCGTCAGGCACAAGGCAATCAGCGGCAAGTCGCCCTCGAGGCGGAGCAGATGCGGAACCACTGCACGTGGCAGGAACAGGCGTAGGCGCCTCAAGGCCTGCAACGTGAAGAAGGCCGCCGGGCGGGCGGCTCGACCGAGTGTGGCCCGGCGCCGACCTGGTTCGGCTCGGCCGCCCTCCCCCGCCGAGGGATCCCCGGGTGCGGAAGCGTCCAAAGGCGGCGAGCCTTCTCCGACCGTTACCGAAGGCTCAGCCTCGACATCAGGCGAATGGAGCGCACCGCTCGCCCCTGCCACGCCGGCTCTTGTGAGCGAACCATCGGTAGCGGAAGAGCCCGTGTCTACGCTGGGCAAACTATCAATCGCAGTAAAGGACGACCATCTCATAAATGGCAGCGGTCAGATCGTCACCCTTCACGGCGTGAACATCTCTGGTACCGAGTGGCAGTGTCTCTATGGAAAAGCGTTCTACGGTCCCCATAACGAAGAAAGCATAGCCGCCATGGCCGCTTGGCATATCAACGCAGTACGGATACCGCTAAACGAGGATTGCTGGCTGGGTATCAACGGCGCACCGACTGAGATTGGCGTCTTTCACGAAGAAATTCGCGACTACGTCGAACAACTGCATGCGCACGGCATGTATGCCATTCTAGATCTACATTGGAATGCACCCGGCACTATCCTCTCGCACCAGGGGACACGCTATGACGGCTTTTATGAAATGGCCGACGAGGATCACGCTCCGGCCTTCTGGACATCAGTGGCATCGTATTTCAAGAACGACCATGCACTTCTTTTCGATCTCTTCAACGATCCTCACTATATCTCCTGGAGCTGTCTGCTAAATGGCTGTATCGCGCCCCGCGGCTATCAAACCGCCGGAATGCAACAGCTCGTCAACGTCGTAAGGGCTACAGGCGCGATCCAACCGGTTATGGTGGGGACTCTGGAAGAGACCGACCTCGGCACCGCGTGGCTTGAAAACCGCCCAGTTGATCCTTCGGGCCAACTGGTCGCTTCGGTTCATGTATACAATCAGAGTAGCACGTCGCATTTTGACAGTAACATAGGCACGGTCGCAGCTAGGGTGCCTGTGGTCGTTGGTGAGGTGGGTGAGATGGACTGCGCCGACGAGGATGTGAACTCTTTTCTACCATGGGCTGATGCGCACGGCGTCTCATACCTGGCGTGGGCATGGTTCGTGGGCGGCTGTGCCGAATATCCGTCACTGATAAGCAACTACAATGGCACGCCTACTAACTTTGGGATCGGATACCGCGAACACCTGCTGGCAGATTTTCCGGCACCATAGCGCCGCTGGAGGCGCGATTGGGGGTCGTCAGCGGATCAAATCCATCGGCTCCAGCTAAGCGACCGTCGCAGGGCGTGATGCGCAGCGGGCACGGCGTTGCGCCCATAGAATGATGTCGTTCCGAGACGCCGGCCGGTTGCACGATGGAGACCTCCAACCGACGGCTCTATCACACAGCATTTGCCCTATCCTATAAATCGTGCTGGAATGCAGTTGTTGAGTTGGCTTCTGCTCATCTATTTCGGTCGTTAGCGGCAGAGTGGGTCTGGAGAGAGTATGATTGTTAGGCTTAAAGGCATCTGCGTCTGGCGTGTTGTGGGAGTGTTCGCAGCCTCGCTGGCAGCAACGAGTACGGTTGCGTGCGCTCGCTCGGTGGCGACCGTGCCGCCGATGTCGACCGTAGTGCTGACGGTCGATACGAGCCAACCTGGCGGCGAGTTCGCGCCCGGCTCGGTGGGGCTGTCTCTGGGCGCCCAGGAATTGAGTTCTGGCTATCTAAACGCTCGCCATCATCGTCTCGTGCGCCTCATGCGTCTGCTGGGACCGTCGATACTACGTGTCGGGGCGAACTCAGTCGATCTCTCTTGGTGGACCAGCAATCACGAACCACCTCCCAGATGGGCGACTAACACTGTTACGCCGACGGATCTGATGGCTCTGCGCAGATTGCTTACTGCCACGGGTTGGCGGCTTCTGCTTGGAGTGAATTTCGGGCACTTCGAACCGACACGTGCGGTCGACGAGACTCGCTACGCACAGAAGATACTTGGTCCGGAGTTGCTTGGTATCGAGATCGGAAACGAGCCGGATGAATTCAGTAACCCAAGAAATGGACTGCGACCGCCAACATACGACGTTAGCGAATACCTGAGCGAAGCCGAAGATTATCGACAGGCGTTGGGGACTACGACGCCACGTGTCGCGATATACGGGCCGGCTACAGGCGGGACACGGTGGTTGACCGCGATGGGGGCTGCCGCGGGCGTGTTTACTGAACTCACGCAGCACTACTACGCGACTAGTACGTGTCCAAACGTCTCGCCTTCTGCGGCCATCCCACCGGCAACCGCCGCTGGCCTGCTGTCACCCGAGGTGCGCCAGCAGGAGAACGACGTCCTCGATGCTCTTTCTAAGGCAGGAGATGTGACGGGTCGTCCCACGCGGATCGGAGAGACCAATGACGTCTCCTGCGACGGAAGTGTCTCTACTAGTTCTGTGTTCGCGAGTGCTTTGTGGTCGCTGGACTGGGTATTGCGTGCCGCTAGCAGCGGCGTGACAGGCCTAAGCTTCCATGGCTGGTTGGGAGGTTGCGGTGTCGGTAGCTACAGTCCGATCTGTGTGTCCGGAGATGCCGCGCAAGCTTCAGCCGGAGACGTCACGGCTCAGCCTGAGTACTACGGATTGCTGGCGGCCAGCCAACTCGAGGGAGGACGATTCGTGCCGATTCGCATGGCGGCCTCCGCACAGTTGCCGAATATAACGACTTGGGCGACTCTCGCTCCGGGCGGCACAGTGAGGATTGTGATCGACGATCTTGCCATCAGTGGCGCGACTCAGACCATATCCGTCCCGACGGCGGGATACACCGCCACGGAGGAGCCGCTTGTGGCTCCCTCAGTAGAGGCGAGGGGAGGCATCACGCTGGGTGCGGCTTCGGTGACGACGCAGGGACGGTGGATACGTAAAGCCCAGAGCGCGCCCGCTGTCCGCGACTCGATCCGAGTTGTCATCCGACCGGCGAGCGCGATCATTGTCAACTTGGTGCCGAAGCGTAGTCGATGACCACCATGTGTGGCTGGTTCGGTCAGGGTGGCTAACGTTTGGGCTTACGTATCGACGGGTGAGCAGGCGACGATCGCGCCTGCGACACGCGGTATCCGTTCGGGCATGGGCCGGGCCCGGATCGGTCAGGTGGGCGGACATAGTTCGGCCACGGCTCGATGTCTCGAGTGCGAGAGAGTTCCCGCACAATGGTCGACTGCGTGACCATATCTGTCGCGGATCCGGCCGCGGCTACGCCGCGTATGTGCGGGGGACTCCTGAGCCGACCCAAAGCGGCAGCTGCTATGACGCCTCGGTCGTACCGAGGGCGAGGGGCGGGCACAATACGGCAACCAGAGGGCGATTCCCACGCCCGAGGTCCCGCCCCTGCCAGATCTGGCAGCCGCAGCGCCTGGTCGCCGGTGAGCGTCGTAAGCGGGGTGGAGCACGTTTATCCCAGCTTCTCGTGTGCCAGATCCAACATAGACTGGGTGCCAATGTCGATGACGGGCGCGTCCAGCAGATGGGTTCCCACCAGCTGTCCCCGCGCTAGCGCCATCGGGAACACGTCGTGCCCAAAATCGAGCGCGACGTTGGCCGCTAGATCCTGCACCAAGCTTGCCTCGACGACGTACAGCCCGGCGTTCACATAGGCCTTGCCTGCGACGTCTGAGGACGCTTTCTCGTGAAACGCGCTCGCCGTGCCAGCGGGAGTGAGCTCGACGGTGCCCTTGCCCTCGACCTCCGTGGCTCGGTACAGGGTCAGCGTGACCGCAGCGCCCAGGCGCCGGTGAGTCTCCGCGACCCTGTCGACTGGCTCGTCGACGATCACGTCTCCGTAGAGCACGGCGAAGGTGTCGGCGCCAAGATAGGGCAGTGCATTGCGCACCCCGCCTGCCGTGCCCAACAACTCCGCCTCCATCACGATGTCGATGTCGTCCGCGAGCGGATGTCCGGCCACGAAGCTCTCGATCTGATCGGCAAGGTGGTGAGCATTGATGACAATGCGCTTGATACCGCTCTCCTTGAGATAGCGGATCTGGCGAGCGAGCAGCGGCTCGCCGCCCACATTGACCAGAATCTTGGGCACTGTTCGCCCCAGCTTGCCGAGACGCGTACCGCGGCCCGCCGCGAGGATCATCGCGTTCATTGGGCAACGGCTATACGACGCATGGGCGGATCTCGGCAAGGCGAGTCTTGAAGTACTCGACCAGGATGTGGTTGATGATCAGATGAACGTCCTCGACAACTCCATAGTGATCTGAGGGCACGATCAGTGGGATGTCCGCCAGCTCGGCGGCCATGCCGCCGTCAAAGCCCAGCAGTCCGACAACCTCGGCGCTGCGCGAGCGCGCGTAGCGCATCGCCTTCAGCACGTTCGGCGAGCCGCCGCTCGCGGAGACTACGATCAATACATCACCCGCCTGCACTAGGTTTGTCAGCTGCTCGGAGAAGACGTTCTCATAGCCGAGGTCGTTGGCCAGGGCGGTCATGATCGCGGCGTTGTCGTTGAGGCTTACAATTCGGAACCGCTTCATGTTGGGCCCGATCGTGTTCTTCGCCAGATCGGCGGCCATGTGGCTCGCGGTCGACGAGCTGCCGCCGTTACCAAGCAGAAACACCTGCTTGTTGTTGCGGTAGGCGCGGAACAGTGTCTCTCCCAACGCGTTCATGCAATCGCGGGGGAGCGCCTCGACCGCCGACTGCAGCTGACCCACGTATTGATCTAGGTGGTTGTCCATCATGGCTGATCGATGCTCCGTTCCAGTAGCGTGATCTGGCTTCCGCGCGCGGCGAAGTGGAAGGGCACCTCGCGCAGGTCTGCGAGAGCTGTACGTACGCTCGCCTGGCGCTCCGTGGGTGCCATAATCAGCAGGAATCCGCCGCCGCCGGCGCCAAGCAACTTGCCGCCGCTCGCGCCGGCCATGCGCGCGAGCGCGTACCACTCATCTACCTGCGTGTCACTCAGGCCTGAGACCAGGGAGCGCTTGAGATCCCAGTTACGGTCGAGCAGGGGCCCGACGCTCTCCACATCTCCCCTTCCGAGCAGCTCGCGCAGCTCGTAGGCGAGGGCTCGCATCTCGAGCAGTGCCGTGGTGGCGCTCCCCCGGACGATGGCCTCACGCTGCCCGTTGAGCACGTCTGAAGCCGCGCGCTGCCGTCCGGTGTAGAAGAGCATCAACGAGCGATGTAGGCGCTCCAGCGTTTGCGCAGGGCATACGATCGGCTCGACCCTGACGCCGCCTCCGCGAGGCATGAACTCGATGAAGTTGAAGCCTCCATAGGCTGAGGCGTACTGATCCTGGCAGCCGATCGGCTTGCCTAGAACGTCGATCTCAATGTGGGAGGCCTCCTCCGCCAGGTCGGCCGGCGAGCGGAAGAGACCCTGGTAAGCGTAAAGCGCGTTGAGCACCCCGACCGTGACGGCGCTGGAGGAGCCCAGCCCGGTGCCCTGAGAGGGCACATCCGCGAGGGTCACGAGGTCCACCCCACGGGGCAGACCCGTCAGGCGCAGGGACTCCCGCACGAGCTCGTGCTCGACCTCGCCGGCGGTCGGAACGATCTCGGTCTTCGAGTAGCTGACCCGCAGATCGCCCTCGAAGCGAGGCGCAACGATCACGTGGACCCACTTGTCGATGGCGCTCGACACCACGGCACCGCCGTGCTCGTCGGCGAAGTCGCCGAGGTCGGTGCCGCCCCCTACAAACGACACGCGCAGCGGCGTCTTGGAGATGATCATGCGCTGCAGCTCTCGTACTCCATGGGCCACCAACGTTGGTAACTCGGGATATCTTGTGTAGAATGGGGCTTTGTGCGCTGAGATGAACCATCGGTCGTCGGCGGGCTGATGTCGGTGCCGGCGAAACCCGTTGGCTCAGCGTCATCATCGACCCTAGGGGTCCGATGGGTATTCCTGGATCGCGACGGTACTTTGAACGTAAAGCCACCGAATGGCGAGTACGTGGAGCTTCCCGAGGCTCTGGAACTTTTGCCAGGCGCCGCGCAGGCCGTGAAGATGCTCAATCGCGCCGGGTTGTGGACGGGCGTGGTGACCAATCAGCGAGGCGTAGCGCTCGGCCGCATGAGCACGGAGGATCTTGATGCGGTTCACGAGCGCCTTGAGTACTTGCTTCACCGGCAAGGGGCGTTCCTGGAAGCCATCTACGCATGCCCCCACGAAATCGGGGTCTGCAACTGCCGTAAGCCCGGTCCCGGCCTGCTGCTGGAGGCCAGACGCGAGCAGCCGGCGCTGGCCTTCGAGGACGCAGCGATCGTTGGTGACTCCTTGAGCGACATGCAGGCCGGCAGGAGCCTCGGCTTGAGGACGGTACTCGTCGGCCAGGAGGGGGCAGGTAACGCAGCGGTCCGGCTCGCCGATCACGTGGTTGCAGATCTCCTCGAGGCGGCACGGCTGCTGATCGGATAGCCAGCACATTTACACCACGAGCATTGCGCGGATTGAGCCGCGATCCGGTGACTGTCCTCGCTGCCGCTATCAGCGATGAAGAGCAAAGCGGCCACGATTCGGTCCTGCGGCTACCGCCTCCAAGACGGTTGCTCGCAGTTCGCGGCTGCCTTTCCCGATCCTTTGAATGGTGTCGCTGCGAGGCACAAGTAACGGCGCGAGATCCGTCTCGGAGTTCACACAACGAATCAGGTCTCGCTCTACAAAGCGCATGGCGATTTCCAGCTGATGATCGTCGACGTGCTCGTCATGGCGTGCCTGGCGGGGAATGACGACCGGAGTATGGCCTTGTTGCAACGCAGTCATGATCGTCCCGACACCGGCATGGCAGATGACGTTGTCGGCTCTCGCCATCGTCTCTACGAGTTCATCGAAGGCCATAAGCTCAAACCAAGTGGTGTTCGGCATGTCCGGCCTCGGCACCGTGCTTCCATGTTGAACGATGACCTCGATGCCCTGACGGGCGAGGGGCTCGACCAGATCAAGCGCCCTGGGGAACGGCTGTCGATGGGTGCCTACACTAAGAAGGATCAAAGACGGTTCCAAGATAAAGAGCGCGCTTGAAGAAGCGCTGGACACCGGGCCATTGGACAATGAATGTGTCTGCGAAGGGATAGACCAAACGCCCCGTGAGCGACCGGGACGTGATCCTCGCCATTCCTTCGATGTAGACCACATTAACCCCGACAATGTGCCCCACGATTACGAACGGCACGGCGACTCCGGCCCCAGTTGTGACGATGGCCCGAAAGTCAGCGCAGCGTACCATCCGCAGCGCCAAGCCAAAATTGCGGATTAGGTTGGGGAGGTTGCGGTTGGTGGGATGGTGAGCCCATGTCGTCTTTTGCCCAGCGAGGAGCGACACCGCGTCGCTTGTGCGGAAGGTGACCCAGTGGCGCGCCTCCTGTGGCCAGAGATCGGCTAGCTGTAGGAGCTCTAGCAGGTGCCCGCCATTTGAGGCCACGAGCAGGATCTCACCGTCCCGATCAGACATCCGCTGCCGCCAAATACAGTTCACGTAGCTTGCCACCGACAACCTCTGTACTTCTTGTAACTCCGCAAAACTCCCGTCCCTGCTCACCGATCTCGCAGGCTCGATGCGGGTTCGCCAAAAACTCGATGAGGCGGACAGCCAAGCCCTCATCGTCATCGACTGTTACAAGCACCCCCCCCTGCTGCGCCAACTCTGGGATGCCACCCACTGGTGTGCTGACAAACGGACGGCCCGCGCTCATGGCCTCAGTCAAAATCATTGGCATACCCTCGGCACGCGATGGCAGCGCGACTACGCGCGCGGAGCGTAGAAGCTCTCTGATTGCGTGCGCATCCACCGGCGGCCGAACCTCAAGACGCTCGGTGTCGGGAACGGCGAAGTCGCTGACCGGTCCAATCATGATGCAGCGCGCGTCGGGACAAGAATCGGCGACCCTCTGCCAAGCTCGATACAATACGTCGGCGCCCTTGCGGAAACCAATCTCTCCCGCAAAGAGAACGACCTCCTGCGTCTCATCAGCGCCTCGCGAGGCATGGTCGATCACCACGGGATTCGGAACTAGCTCAGCTCGCGAGATCGGAGCAAATTCCCGGACTACACGTAGCACCGCTGGGTCTAGGCACGTGATGACATGCGCACGTCTCAGTACGCACGCCGTAAGACGTCGATACCTCCGAGCAAACGGCAAAAAGTCCGCCGCATGAATCGTAACAACGGTTGCTCTGCCGAGCAAACGGGACAGCACGACAAGCCCGCCCTCCCTGAGCATGGCGCCATCTTCAGCTAGATGCACGTGAATGATGTCCGACCTATCTAGGCGGACGAGCCCCGCCGCCTGCTTCAGCGCCAACGGAAGACTGGCAAACCTAGAATCCGGCCTCCAGGTCGGGTGGACCACGATTAAATCGCCGCCCACTCGCCGTTCAGCAAGGACGCGAATCACGCTTCCCATGCCCCCAACATAGGCAGGATCGGGTCCATAATGGTGGATTTTGAGAAAGCGGTCGCTCAAAGGATTCGCGATTAGAAGGGTTCGGTTTGTGGGCATCCACGTGAAGCGCATCGGCGTCCGCGTCTTGCTTGGAATCGTCACGGGCGGATCAATAACGCCTCGCACGCGGCACAACTTGCGGCCTAATCGAGCAATCATCCTGGCCGCGGTTGTCGCTAGATGCTCCACGTGGGGAACGTTTCTCCAGTCATTTCGCGCAAACAGGCAACGTCTCTCGCGTATAGGTCCTGTAGGCGAGCCCGAAGCTCGTCGCTTAGCCTCGGGGGCTCCAACGGTTGCGACACTACCTTTTCGAAGGAGTCGCGAAGAGTGACGCGAACACCCCGCGGGATGCGTTGCAGCGGGCTGGCGCGTGCCCAGCGCACGAGGAAAATAAGTTTAGAGTATGTCCGGCGGTCCTTGGCGGTATTAATCTCCTCCTGAAACTGCTTCGCGATGAGCGAGTCGTTGACTGATAGGAAACGAAAAACTTCTCGCAAGGTGGCCTCCCGATTAGACAGCAGCTCAGCCTGATCAATCACCAAAATCTGCTCCCGCGCGAAGTGCTGCAAGTACTGGTCGAGCTGGAGTGCATAAAAGCTCGGACACAAATAAGGTGAGTATGGATCAGACAGGTCGCTAAGTGCACCTGAGAGCGACCTGTGCTCACCTTCGGTTGAAACCCGGTGATGAAAATGAGATACGGTACGTGCGACGGGATCGCGTACAAGATATATCAGCTTGACATCGGGGATAAGTTGGGTGATTCTCTCCGGCGTGCCCCGACGACGCGGGTACGCGGTATAGTTAGGCGATGCCTCTCCACGAACGGTGAATGCAGAATCAAATAGGTTTTCATATTCGCTCAGGTACTTGATTCGCTTGGCGCCAGGGGTGTAGGGAAACTTCCCCGGCGGACCCGAGAAGAAATTGGTCTCCTTCATTGCCGCCATCTGTATCTCGGGATGGTGCGAAAGGTAGTGGTGGAGACTTGTGGTCCCACACTTAAAGGAGCCTATTATGAGAAACGTGGGTAGGGTCATATGCTGTCAAGTTGTGGCGTAGACGCGGAGACGGGTGTCGTCATGGAATATGCAGTCTGAACGCTGGGCGATAGTCGACGGATCCGTCGTAGACCGTATATGTAGATAGCCCAACATGCGGCGACAAAGACGGCGAAGGCCATTTCTACGCTGCCGAGCATGGCGGCGATCAGCATCAGCGCGCCCGCGGCGATCATGATGAGCCAGGCGTTAGATGCGAGGAAACGACCCTCTCCATTTGCAGCCAAAACGCCCTCAACGAGCCCGTAGAGAATGCGCGGAGGAGCGGCGAGCAGCGCCAAGGCGAGATATGGTGCGCTTTTGGCATAACCGGGCCGCCCGATCGCGGTAAACAGCCACGCGACCGCTGGGGTAAATGCGAGCAATGCCGCAACCAATACGAATGGCACGATAAGGACGACGTGCTCACGTCGGGAGATTGTCAGACCGATATCGCCAGTGCGCAACGCACGGGTTGCGTGTGGGATTGATGCTTGAACAATGAGAGCGCCGAGTCGCTGAGGAATCGAGAGAAGTACCAGGGCTATGTCTACCGCGGCGACGACGACGTACGAATCGATTACTGCGATAGCGCGCATAATGAGCGGCAGGATGGCGATAGCGACCGCCGCTGCGCCAAGCCAAACAGAAAACCCAAGGAGCTGCCGAGGGCTGGGCGCCGATCCAAGGCCCGAGATGGTGGGGACATCAACAGCACGTGGCGAAGTGCGGACAGTGCATATAACACCTGCTATGAGACCGATTAGGTTGCCAAAGCAAAAGGCTGCGAAGGCTGAGAGTGGAGTCAGGCCCACCCCAGACAACCAGAGAATCGCCAACGGAGCCACTTCGCCTACGGCGGCGATTGGCAGGATCGAGGCAGCTAGCACTATGCGACCGCGTCCGCGCAGTACGCCTGTGGAGATGAGCGAGTATATGAGACTAGAGAGCCCGATCGCGGCGAAGAGGAATGCGAGCGGCGATCTGAGAAGCAGCGCGGAGACGGTTGCGACGATGATGGCAGCAATCGCTGTTGGTCCAGCCCCGGCCCATATGGCGGATCGGACGATTGCAGAGTCGTGTTCGCCAGTGCTAAGGGCTATATATCGCGCGACGCTATTCGGCAGACCGCTCGCACCAATGAGAAAGACCGTGTTGTAGACGCTAAGTACCAGCGTCAGACGGCCGTACGCGGTAGGGGCGAGCGCAAGGACGAGGATGCCTCTGAACCCGAGCTGAGCTATGACGATAGCCATGCTGCCCGCCCCGAGCAGCACGACATCGCGTCGAACATTTTGCCATAGCGACGGGGCGACGCCAGTTTGTGTGTCCGAGGACGAGTGCCTTGTTCGTGCGTTCGACTCATGTGGTCCTTGAGGGTCCGCGAAGGTGTCGGCACCAGCGTCGTGTCTGGATATGGGCAAGGCAGTCGGCCTGTGGGGGGTCGGGGGTGGCGGCGGGTAGGATGCGTAGTGTCCGGTCCCCACTAACGTGCGACATGCGACACAACTTATGCTCGCTGGCAGAATGTCGGCGCGGAACTGCAGAAGCCTGTTCGAGCTTGTCAGGATCGGCGACCGCTAGGGAGTTGTCCTGTAGCTCGTCGCACTTGAAGGTGGGGTCCTCCCACCTCCGTCTGAGAGTACGGCGAGTGTAAAGTGGGCGCAAGGGGCAACCACGACCCTGATCGTGCCACGGTTCGCTATAGCCAGGAGGCCGGCGCGGTTGCGTAGGGGCGTCGGGTACGCTATGGCGTCCCTGGTGCCGATCGGTCGATGCGAGCGCCGGGGTCGAGTTCCAGACGTAAAGGGCACTTGGCTGACCGGGGCCCGCCGACCGTGCCTGAGCGTCCTGGCTGACCGCGGACGGAGCTTCAGTCGTAGTAGCCCGACACAGACACGCCGAGCATCACGCATGACCGCTAAACGTCGAATCCCGGCCCGGTCAGGGAAGCGATCACCGGCAAGAGGCTTTGGGGGCAGGTTCTGTGCTCGAGGAACACCTCGTTGACCTTCCTCGAGACCGCCAGTTCGCTCTCCAGCTGCCGGATACGTCGCCCGGCGGACGCCAGCTCCATCTGCCCTCAGCGCTCAACCCCGGTCGAGCGGTCCTGCCTCGACCAACCATAGACGCACGTCTCGCTCATCCCGAACGCCTCGGCAACCTGAGCAACCCTCGTCCCCAAACACGCGAGCTCAACGACCTGCCTGCGCACCTCGACTCGATACCCGCTGGGCATCCGATCCTCCTCACCGACCGCCGGAGGATTCCAGAAACACGACTCCACCAAACCCAGGGCAGATCACGGCCTCCAAGTTCCTCGGGGCGGTTCACACCTCAGATGCTAGGCCGACCGCAGGCAGTATGTAGACTTTCTTCGGTGTCGAGCGCTGAAGTGGAACGACAGCTCATGCTACTTAGCGCTGGTACGGCCGTTCGACGTGCCGCGATGTGCGAGCAGGCTACGGTGCTCGTCTCTAAGGTAAATTGGTCGCGGTTGGCCGAAACGCTGCGCCGCCGTAAGCTGTTGGCTACATTGGGCCCGCGTATTACGGCGCTCGCCGATGGAAACACAGACGACATCTTCGCCATGGCGGTCGAGCAGGCGATCGAAGCCGGACGTCGGCAGGGCCTCTTCCTCCAGCTCGCTTCGGGGCGCATTTTGGCGATGCTCGCTGATGCGCGGATCCGGTCCACCGTGCTCAAGGGGCCGCCGCTAAGCGAAGCCATCTACGGAGATCCCGGCCGGCGTCTCTCGAGCGATATCGATCTACTCGTGGAGCCCGCGCATCTGGCTGATGCGGTGGAGCTAGTGCGCAGGCTAGGCTATGATGCGCCCTCTGACTACGTGCATGATTGTGGACTACCAACTCTGCACTTTGCGCTTCTCCACGGACGCGGAGCGCTACCACCCGTAGAGCTTCACTGGCGGATCCATTGGTATGAGCGCAGCTTCGCGCGCGAGCGACTCTTGCCGCCGGCTGTAGCTCAATCATCTGCTTGGCGCCCGGCTCCCGCCGATGAGCTAGCCGCACTTTTGCTGTTCTACGCGAGAGATGGCTTCGTCGACCTACGCCTGGCGAGTGACTTGAGTGCTTGGTGGGACACGTTCGGCGGAGACGTTCAGGTCGGCACGCTCGATGATCTACTTCGTGCGTATCCTGCGTTCGCGCGGGTAATCCCAGTGGCGGCTCAGGTAGCTGAGAAGATCGTGGGGACACCGATAACGGAAATCATCACCGACATGCCGAGGCTGACTCTTCGCGATCGAATGGCTGTGCGGTTGGCTGACCCTAACCCTCGTTTCAGCGCACATCAGCTCTACGCCGACATAGGATTGATAGACGGACTGCTTATGCCGCCAGGAGGTTTCGGTGCATTTATGAGGCGCAACGTTGTGCCTCCGCGCGAGGTCTTGGACAAATACGCTCGAGACTCGCCCGAGGGACGAGCCACATCGTCCCTCGGCTATGCCTTCCGCATGCTCGTCAGATACAGCCTGGGTCTGCTACGCGTGGTGCTGGACTTCGCAAGACCGCCCTGGGCCTCATCGTCAGCTGGCGCGCGGCGCCCTCGATCCCGTCGTCGTCGTCAAGCTGTCAAACATATCTAGGTATGCCGAAGCGCACCGATCAATGTGGAAGTGTTCCACAACGCGGGCTCGTCCGGATAATCCGTGGGCCACCCTCAGCTCTCTACTCTGAGCGTAGACAGCTAGAGCCTTCATGAGCGCGTCCTTATCGTGCGGAGACACCACGATACCAGTCTCTTGATCAATGACGAGCTCGGGGAGACCCCCGTTCCGGGTCGCAACGACTGGCTTAGCTGAGGCCATCGCCTCGAGCGTCGTCATAGGGCATGACTCGACAAACTCTGCCGAAGGCATCACGGCTACGTCGCAGGTCTGCCAGAACGACTTCATGTCATGCTCGAGCCCACGGAACTCGACGATATTTCCGATACGTAGCGAACGTGCCAGAGCTTCCAGCCGCGGGCGTTCAGGGCCATCGCCAGCGATGAGCAATTTTACCTGCTGTGTCGAGGACAGCCCAGCAACCGCCTCAATGAGATAGTCTGCGCCCTTACCGTAAACTAGGCGGCCGGCAAACGCGACGATAAAGTCTCCGTCGCTCGCGTGATTGACATCCGGCCCGTCCAGCGCATATTGGGCCGGATCTATCCCGTTATATATCCGCACCACTGCGCGGTTATGCGGCTGTCGGCGTAGGCGCTCAAGGACAAAGTCCGACACAGCAACCTCCATATCGTCCGCCCAAGCGCCGCCAACGCGGCCGATCCACCGAAATGGACGTTGCTGTCTCGAATACAATTGCGCTTCTAGGACGTCTCCGTGCTCGACCGCCACGATAGATCCACGGTAGCCACCAGCACGGAGGGCTGCGCCCATGTAGCCACAACTCACAAGTAGGACACCATCTGGACTCGTACGATCAACCCCCGCCGCGTACCGACGGGGATGGTACAGAATGTCATGCCCGCGACCAAATCCAAGAGCCCGATACGGTACGTCGTCGTCGTCCAAGAGACGAGTGGCGAGAGGCTCCGGGTCTCCGATAAATATTATCATGACGTCTCTACCCAGTCGGCGCATTTGACTCGCGAGAGCCACGCTGAATACCTCAGCCCCACCGACATTGCCGTTCCAAAGGACGAGCGCCAATCTTCGGCTGTCCCCGTCGGCGCCAGTGACCGCAGCCTCATTTCGGCGGCTCATAGAGGTCGGCGCTAGCCGGTCAGCTGACGTTACGCCAACGCCACAGAAGTCTGAATTGAAAGGCGACCGACGTCCAATCCGCGGGAGGCTAATCACGTTCTCGGTGCTGACGAAATGGGCTCACTGCTAGGCGGCCCAGAGGCACGCATCGTGCTCACCGTTGGGCCGATCAACATCGCTATGGTTGTGATAGATAGCCAGTCGACAATGGTTGCCTCGCCGAAAGAATCGATTAGATAGGCCGCGGTGGCGCAAAGCGTCGCCAGAGGCACCCACTTGAGGGCGTCAGTCGCAGTACGGAGCCGGCGAATGATCGCTCGGAAAATAAATATCAGTCCGATCACGTAGATCACGAAGCCGCCATATCCCGTCTCACCGACCACGCTGGGCCATGAGGTGTCATCGATGAACTGTGGATAGCGCCGTGACAGGCCCCAAATATAGTTCAGACCATACTGCTGATAGACGGGACTGTAATAGATGCGTGACGCGTAGCTCGCGAAGCGGCCAAAGCCGGCACCCAGCGGGGAATTATCATTAGCAATCCGCTCGCTTGTCGTGTAAAGCCGCGCACGGGCTGTTGTCGAAGAGCTAGTGTAGGTAGTTACTTGCTTAGTAATGACATTCCCCTCGACGGCGAAAACCCCTGCGAGGAGCACGACGCCCAAAAGCAAAATAGTGATCGCGCCGCGGTTACCAACAATACCTTGGACGAATGCGACAATAGTCATTACGACAGCCAGCGATAGAAAGCCCTTGAGGCGAAGGGACAGTGCAATTGAAACAGCAAACAGCAAGGCCAAGGCTAGGTCGGCTTTAGTCCGGCTACTAGCAAAGCGTGCAAATGTAATTGCGAAAAGAATACTCATAAACACACTAAACTCGCCGGGATGCGGAAATATGGAGTGGACTGCTTCACCGCGGAAGCTTTCGGTACTAAATTGGTAGATCGATGTGCCGAGCGCGCGCGAAATAGCCTCGTGGGTGAAATAGTCGCCAAAGCCCAAAACAGCTACGAATACTCCAACGCGGGTAAATATACGATAGACCCGCATCAAGTCGGCCTGTTTCCACGGGAGGACGAGAGTGATCGGGATCATGACCCAGAACTTGAGTCCTAGCCAAGCCCCCAGTAGAGCCACAGTGAGAGGCACGCTGTGAACGGCGGCACCGAGCAGTCCGAAAAACGCCACTCCGATTCCTGGCAGGAGAAATCGGAGGGGCGGTATGCGCATGTCAGTGCGCATGATCTGCCAAACCGTCAGGCAGAGAAACACCAACACCAGAACCTCATCGCTTTGGCGGACCGCTTCTCCTGCGGACGAGTCGTAGCCTACTGCCGCCGAGATGGGCGCATTAAAGACGACGACAAGCCAGAGCCAAATTAGCGCGCCGACGGGATCGCGAAAATAGAGAGCAATCCATGCGCCCAAGAACGGTACGACAACTAGTGCCCCTACGACCAGCTTAGCGTGAGCGGTGGCGGCCGCGGCACCGAGCAACAGTGCGACCAAGCACCCAAATGCGCCAACGCTGAACAGGCCGATGGTCGATCGGTCACGCGTAACGAAGAAGCCCACCGCAGGGCCTCCCCTAGTCTTTTGTAGCAGCATAAGCCGAGAACGCGCTTGCAGTGATGGCTACTCAGCTATGTTCTGGTCGTTGAGCGTTGCTCGTCCGTTGACAGGACACCATCGAGGGCTGGGTTACGTACGTCGAGATAGTCACGCGAGGGGACGCCGCGTCCGATAGACTTGACGCAGTTCGCTACGACGCCGAGCAACGGCGAGCCGCTTCGGTCGAGAACCTCCCGGAGACGTTCGGCCATATCCTTTCGATCGTGGCCGATACGGCTTACGATCACAACGCCGTCGGCGAGACGTAGCACTGGAAAGACGTCCGAGACGGCCATAGGGGACGGTGTGTCCACAATGACTAGGTCGTAGGTAGAACGCGTCGTTTCAAGTAGCCTCTCCATCGTCGAGGTCTTGATCAACTCAACCGGGCTGGACGACTTTTCAGTGCCAGCGGCAAGAACATGAAGCGTCGGGCCGACGATTCCGTTGCGTGTCGATGCCGTGAGGTCGATCGAGCGAGTCACATCTTCCACTGACGCGACATCAGTAAGTACGTCCGTCAACCCCGGTCCAACCGGGATGCCGAGCCGGGAAGCAAGTATGCGGCGTCGGAGGTCAAGGTCAAGGAGTAGTGTTCGTGATCCGCTTCTGGCGGCAGCTATCGCCAAGTAGAGAGAGATGGTCGTCGTTCCCTCGCCGGGCGCCGCCGACGTGACCAGTATTGTACGCAAGTCACGGTGAGGATGAAAAGAGCGCAAGCGAGCGAGTAGCATGTTAAATGCCTCCGCTTCGGTGGCTGGCAATGCGAGCGCCAAGGCGTCCCGCTTGAACTGCGACAGCGAAGCGCTTTCCGGGACGGCGCCAAGCAGCGGGGTGTGGTAAAGCCTCTCTAGTTCCTCTGAGTCTCTGACGCGCGGATCGAGGTGCTCCAGCAGGAGGACGAGGCCGAGCCCGATGAGCAGACCCATCACCCCGCCGATCAACACATTCCGCAAAGTCTTTGGCGAGGAAGGGCTAGTTGGTGTCGTCGCACGCCGAGAGAGCTGAACGCTGCCATACTGGAGTGCTGCGAGGAGCTTTAGCTCCTGTGCGCGCTCCTCGAGTACTACGCCAGATGGCGCAAGCCTTTGTTTGGGAGAAAGCGCAGCGAGCTGCTTATTCACAGTCGCTAGCGCGGCTGTGAAGTATAGATCGTTCGCTTTTTGCTGCCCTTCGACGAACTGTTCGGCATAAGTGTTTGCGATCTCAGCCGCAAGAGCAGGGGATGTCACAGAAGCCGAGACATCGACGACACTCGATTCCCCGATAACGTCTGTTTCGCCCTGCTGAGCAACGCTCAGGCTTTCGCTGACCTTCTGGTCGGTCAGTCCTTGGCCAAGCCTCGCCGCAGTCGTCGCCGCTGTGTTGCCGAGTTGCACAAGTTTGGCATCACCATTCTGTTCGGCTTGCGCGGAGGTGATGTTCGTTGGTAGCCCAGCAAGCTGCTGAGTGAGCTGGTCACTTTTGAAGATCAGCGAGGCTGTCGCCGTGTATTTGATCGTCTGGTGCTTAGAGTAAGCATAGGCTGCGCCGGCGGCAAGGACGAAGCAGGGAAGGATCCAGAGGCCACGGCGACGAAGGAGGTCAACACCCCGCTCAAAATTGGGTCTATCGGAACTGCGTTCCACTCGAATGTCCTCTCAAGTCGACATGCGGCTGTTCGTGTCCGCGGGCTGCTTCTACAAACTGCTCCCGAGCCCACAAACTTTTGGTCCCCGTGACTACCCGGGACATTGGCGGGACAGCTTGAAGTCCGTCCGCTCTGGATTCAACCGCGTGCCTACCTTTCATAGTCGCCGACCACCGTCGCCCCAAGACCCCTCGAAATAGCGCACCCACAATGGCCAGAACCGTCTCACTGCACCGCAGCTACCGCCGACCCCAGAGGCTCTCCCCCCAATGCCAGGATGCCCATTCCCAGGCCCCGCTCGGGATCTAGGATTAGGTTGACGGCCTCGTTGCGCGAGCGCACCCCCAGCTTGCCAAACGCCGACGAGAGGTGGCTCTTGACCGTGCTCTCAGCGAGGAACAGCTGTTCGGCGATCTGGCTGTTCATGTAGCCCATCACGACCAACCCCAGGATCTGCTTCTCACGGGTGGATAGAGCCGGCGGCTCGATCTGGCGCCAGTGGCCTCGGGGTACGCATATCTGGCCCGCCAGTACTGCCCGCAGGCAGGGGCCCAACGCCGAGTCAAGATCCTCGTGCAGCACCACTCCGGCAGCCCCGGCCGCCAGGGCGGCACGCATCTCCCAGCGCTCAATGCCGGGGCATGCAGCCACGACCGAGGTGTGCTCGAAGCGCCGCGCCAGCAACTCTACGGTCTTTGGCAGCGTGGAACCCGAGTCCTCTATCCACACGACGATTAGGGATGGGCTGGACTCTGGGGGTTCCGCAAGCAGCGCATCCACGTCCCCGAACGTGTCGAAGTCGAGGTTCTCTCGCCCAAAGACCTCCGCAATCTTCCCGCGAGCGTCATGACAGGCAATCAAAGGGATCGCGTCAGACATCTCCCGGCTCGACGCGAACGATGATGCGACTGTGTCGCCGGCCTTCGACATGCATCACTAACGGCAGCCCGGTCTGCGAACTTACAGCCGTTCCTAACTGTGCCGCGCAGTCAGCCGCACGGCTATAGTCGCTGAGAGAGGCTCACGTCGCAAAACAGCCGCCCCAAAGGGCGGCTGCCGTGCCACTGCGCATTTGAGTCCAGAGCCTCTCTGGCGGCTTACGGGCTCGACGTGCAACCCGCGGCAGGGTTGCTGGTGCCGAAACCTTTGCCCTCAAAGGTGACGCCACCGGGCACTTCCGAGTCTCCACCGGCTCCGCCTATGCAAGCCGCCGTAAGCTCCCGAAGGTCGCCGTAGTCGATGACCTTTGGCGCTTCATATGGCCGGGTCATTTGCTCGTCCATGGAGTAGTTCCTTATCGATCGATGTCCGCCCCCGCCACTGCCGGAACGGCTGTGCTGCGACACAGACAGCGTAGAGACACACGAATCTCCGTCAAGGCGGAAAAACGTATGGGTACGGGAAAAGTACGAGAGACCGCTCGCTAGGGGGAGACCGACCGCAGCTGCACGCATGGCTCCGATGCCCGCAGTTCGGCACTCATTGTCTCGCCCCCGGTCCCCGCCTGGGTGCGCAGCCAGCACTCGGCCGTGACCAAGCGCCACACCTGATACATCCAGCGGAAGGGATTGGACGCCCGTCGAGGCCCTCCATCCAGCAGCGTACGTTGCAGCTCGTCGATGTTCAGGTAGGCCGCGAGCTCGGCGGCTGGGTTGGATAGCAGCGTCTGGACTGCGCGCGAGTCTGGTCCTGTCAGGCTGTCGATCAGTACCGAGTCGAACAGGGCCTTCTGCGGTCGCAGTCGCACTGTGTCCGGGAGCAGTCCCGCCATAGCGCCCCGCAGCACAGGCCGGCTGCGATAGCGGTCAAAGCTGGCCAGCGGTGGCTGGCGGAGGCAGAGCTCCACGAGATCCATATCGAACAGCGGATGGCGTGCCTCGAGGCCCGCCGAGGCCGCCCGCCGGCGTTGGTGTGCGAACAACCCAACCTCCTCGATCCCGCGCGTGAGCCCGTGGGCGATCTCGGCCCACCAGCGCGGGGCGTCCATGCGCTTCCACGCCAGCGGGTCTTCAGTCTCGTGCAGGTCTCGCGAGGGCTGGGGGCGTAGCCAGCCGGGCGCGAGGCGACCCGCGAATGGCCCTCGCGCCAGCTTGTGCAGGTGATAGGGAAGGGCGCCCGCAATAGCGAAATCGGCGGCCATTCTGGCGACGGCCCGCCGCCCGGGCCGGTCTCCAGCGCCGGGCAGCTCGCGGGCGAGCCTCACCGCCTGCAGCGGGTGCCCTGCGCGCAGCCGGTCCGCAAGCAGGTAGGCACGGCAGCCGAACAGCTCATCGCCGCCGTCGCCGCCCAGCGTGATCGTCACCCCCGCGGCCGCAGCTGCGCGCAGGAGGGGAAGCGACCAGAACTCGCCCCAGCCTACAGGGGGAGTGTCCCAAGCGCCGACATACTCCAGCACGCTCGCCAGCATCCCGCCTGCCCGCACTTCAGCGGTGATGCCGCCGAGGCCCAGCCTACCTCTCAGCTCCTCAATCAGCGCGGACTCGTCGACCTCTGGATGCTCGGGGAAGACGCCTGAGTAAGCCGATACGCGGTTCGGCGCTTGGACTGTGGCCACGGCGGCGACGGACGCGGAGTCGAGCCCGCCACTCATCAGCACGCCTGTCAGGCCCTCCGGGGCGATCCGCCGATCTATCGCACAATCGAGCGCCGCGCGCGTCCGTGCGAGAAGCTGCGGTTCGGATTCGCTCAGCGGCTCGGCGAAGCGCGGCGTCCAATAGGGCTGTTCGCGTACACCGTCGCGACCGAGCAGCAGCATGGCGCCTGGTTTCAGGCGCCGAATGCCGGCATACATGGTCGTCGCCCCCGGCCGGTTGCTCATCGCGATCCAGTGCGCCACGCTCACGGGGTCGGGCGCCGGCTGTTGGGGCAGGAGGGCCAGGAGATGGTGGATCTCGCCCGCGAAGCAGAGGCTCCCTCCGGCGTCATGAAGGAACAGCGAGCGCACTCCCAGTTGATCGCGCGCGAGCAGCCCCTCGTGGCGCTCGTGATCCCAGACGAGCAGCACGAAGTCTCCGCGCATGCGAGCCGGGAGCTTCTGTCCCCAACGCCGGTATCCGGCAGCGAGGACGTCCTCGGGCGATGCGTTGATCGGGATCTCAAGCGCGAGGCTCAGCTCCCGCGTGTTGTCCAGGAATCCGTCCAGCAGGCACAGAACTATCTGGGAGTCTCGCTCGGATCCTGTGTATGCAATCCGAAGCGCTTGGCCGTCGCCGGCGATCGTCGCGGGATACGGCTCGAGCGCACTCGCGAGGCGCGATGGATCGGCGCGACCGCGTGGGTCGAACGTTCCCGCAAGCCAGCGGGTCACGGGGAGGGGCTCAGCCGTTGCACGATCGCGCCCGCCAGCTCAGAGGAATCCGCCGCCGAACCGACGACCATCCGCTCCACGCGCAGCTGCGCTGCCAATGCACACACCTCCAATAGGCGACGCAGGCGCTCGGGCGTTGAGAGTACGAAGTTGAACGTCGAGCTCAGCAGCATCCGGGCGTCGGTGGCGGGCTCGAAGCGCGGATGTTCAGGCCCATCTGGCCTTCGATCGAGAAAGAACAGCGCGCCCAACGGCGCCGGCTCGACGGCGCCCGTCATGCGCACGAGCTGCTTACGGGAGTCGACCGTGAAGATCTGCTCGGATGAGAGCCCCGCGCCTGTGCCGATGTGCTCGCCCTCGGCGTGGTCGACTCCGGCTAGCGCCGTTCCGGGATGAGCCAGAAGCGCGTCCCCGTTGGGTTCCAGCGCGAGCACATCGTCGGCCAGGAAGCTCGCTCCCCGGCGGCAGCACTCGAGCGCGATCGAAGTCTTGCCCGCACCGGAGCGGCCGAGCAAGGCGACCGCCTGCCCGTCCTTGACTACGGCGCCGGCATGAAAGACCTCAAGACCTTGCAGCAGTGACGCGAACGGCAGGACCTGTGCAATCAGCAGCTGCTGAAAGTTGTTCTCGGGGCAATCCTCCCTGCAGCAGCGCAACTGCCCCCCATCGGCTGAGAGCAGGAATGACCCGTACTGTGGTCCTGAGATCAGGTATCCGGCCTGCGGATGGGACTCGATGCGAAAGATCTGAGCGCCGTCCGGGGCGCGTTCGTCGCAGACAAGCTCGGCGTCTTGGGGCCATTCCAGCTTCGTCCCATCCCCGCTCGACGCTGAGATCTCGAGTCGGCGCCCGCCGGGCTCAGCCGATGCGCCCTCCAGGAATGAGAGCGGGATCTCAGCGTGCACGTCGAGTCCGAAGACCGTGCCACTCCTGGTCGTTGTGCCGCTCGCCTTCGTTTTGCGGTCCGCGCGCGAGTTGCCTGACCGCTGTGCGGTCGATATCGCCTGCTCCATCTCAGAGCTCGACCAGCCGGCCGAACGACCCATCGCCGGGGGTAAGAACTGGATTGCCATCGTGCTCGACCCATGCATGGGCGAGGAAGCTCGGATTGCCACGTGCCCCGATCACGAGCTTGGCGGGGATGCCGCGCCGGGCCAGCAGTCGCGTCAAGACGAGCGAACGCGCCAGGCAGCGGGTGTCGCCCGGCACGTGCCTGAGTACACGCGTAACGATCCAACCAAGACGGCGAGCTTCCGCGAGCGTGGCGGCGGTCTGCGCCACGGCGCGAGAGGATTCCGAGCGCAGGCTGTTCACGACCGTGATGATCGGAGCGCGGCGCAGCGCGCGACGTGCCTGCACGTATGCCGCGACAATCTCAACTGCGAGTCCTATGCGCCCAGCCAGGCTCATGCGATGCTTGCGCGCATGAACCGCGGGCGACATCAGACGAGCTGGGATTGTGCGCGGCTCAGGCTGCGGCGCTGCCATCCGTCTCGATCAACCCTCGGTCGAGCAAAGACTCGCAGAGCTCGCACAGATCGCGCTCGATCGTGCTCTGCTCCTGCTGGTAGCGCTCGCTCAGGGTCACTGCTGCATCGCGCACGCAGGCGGCCTGCTCGAGCGCCTCGAGCATCTGACCAGCGGTGGCATTGAGTCCGTGGTACTTGCCCGTGTGCAGATTCAGCACCACAGTCTCCGCCGGGAAGCTACGGTAGACGACGTGCTGGGGCACGCTGACGTTCGCAGTCAGAAGTGCGGAGGTACTGCTGTTCAATGTGCCGCGGATCATAATCGTGGAGTCCCGATAGTCAGTACTCGATAATCGTCCCGCGCCGCTGACTGAAGCGGATCGAACGGGATAGTACAAAGAGCGACACCGGGAGCAGCACTGCTGCAAATCCCGCCATTCTCAGCAGCGAGCTAGCCACGGAACCGCCCGGGACTGGGCTATCAACCAGTAGATGGCGGAGTACGTTCGTGGCCGGTGTAAACGGCTGCAGCTTCGACGCCGTCTGCACCCAATGCGGCAGCAAGGCAACCGGGAAGTACAGGCCTCCGATGATCGTCAGCAGCGCGATCACCCACGTAGCGCCGATGCTGCCCTGCTTGACGACCACGGTCAGCGCCGCGAACAGCAGGCCGAACGGCATGAACGCAAGCAGCGCCAAACCCACGGCCGGCACGCTGAGCGGCACCGTCGACCAGTGCAGATGTAGTCCGTACAGCAAGCACGCCAGTGCGAGCGTCAGCGACGCGACGAAGAAGGCGTTGATCAACGGAAACAGCGTCATGGCGATGATGCTGCGTACGGCGCCGAACGGCGACAGCAGCAGGCGGTCGAACGTGCCGGCGACCAGCTCCTGGCGAAACAGTTCGGGGAGCGAGAAGCACGAATAGATCACCCCAATCAACGCAATGCCAACCACCACGAAGCCGAAGTAGCTGTTGTGGGTCTTGAACCCGCTGATGTGAACCAACTTCGAGACGTAGTAGAACAACGTGATGCTGAACACGGTCGTCAGCAGCTGGCTGACCATGCGGGTGCGATAGGACAGATAGACATGGAGGTCGCGCCTCAGTACCGCAAAGAACGCGTAGATGCTCTCGATCGGGGCGCTCATGCCGCGATCAGTCGTCCCTGCTCGATTTGCCACTTGGCGTCGAACTCGAGGTCGAGATGTTCGCCGCTCGGCGAACACCACAAGATCGCCCCCTCGCGGGAGAGCACCTCCGCGACTGCCGCCTGCAGCAGAACGCCGCTCTCCGTGTCGAGGCTCGTCATCGGCTCGTCCAGCAGCACGACCTCCGGACAGGGAAGGAAGGTCATCGCGATACGCAGCCGCTGGCGCTGCCCCATCGAGAGCCGATCCACGCGACGGTCAGCCAGCTCGCGGAGATCGAAGGTGTCGATCGCGTGGTCGACCGTCGATCGGAAAGTCTTGCGTGGCACGAGGCAGATGCGAGCCCAAAACTCGAGCTGTCGTCGCACCGTCAGTCGCGCGTAAAGGCCGCGATCGCCGGCGGGTAGAAAGGAAACCAGTTGCTGATAGCGGACGCGGTGCGCATGGGCGCTGACTCCCCAGACCTCGGCTCTGCCGCTGTCGGGGTCGATCAGCCCCGCGGCGACGCGCAGCATCGTCGTCTTGCCGACGCCGTTGCGCCCGCCCACCCAGGTGATGGTTCCGGGTTCCAGCGTCAGACTCAAGTCGTCCAACACGAGAGGCAGGTCCTTACGCCAGCGCTTGGTGAGGCCGCGGAGCACCATCGGCGCCGCCGTCGGCTTGCGCTCGGGCGCCCTGGCGGTCGTCGCGAGCCCGATGTTGCCTTGCTTGCCCTGCGTCGGCTCGGCCAGCTCGAGTGAGCGCGACGTCACGCGATCCCCTCGACCATGCGCTCGGCTCGGGCCACGGGCTCGGGTGCCCGCGCGAACGACTCTTCGACGAGATCGGCCAGCTGCTCGGGTCGATGCTCGAGACCGGCTGTCAGGCGTACGAGCCCGGCGGATTCGATCAGATCGGCGTACAGTCTGAAGCGGCTGCGCTTGCGCTCGGGGTCGGTCGACAGGCCGAGCATGTACGGCGCCAGTGGCAGCGGGTTGGTCGGAAGGGTGTGAAGCTCCAGCGGCAGGCCAGGGCCGCGCTCCAGCACGCACAGTATGCGCACTGGGCGGGGGTGGTCGGTCATCGTATGCGCAGCCAGCCAGCGCTCGCCGTCGAGGATGCCGAGGGTGCCGCCGAGTGACTGTGGGTCGACGGGAGAGGGGAGGGTCTCGGCGAGGTTCATGTGGGGAGTTCCCGGATGGGCGCATACGCCGGTAACGGTGTCCTCCAGCGTGAGCACGTCGTCTGCGAACAGCGCCCGGCCGCGGCCCAGCAACTCGATCGAGAGCGTCGACTTGCCCGCTCCGCTGGGTCCCATGATCGCGACCACGCCCTCCGGCGAGTCGACCGCCGCCGCGTGCAGAGCCTCATAGCCTCGCATCACGCTGATCGCCGGAATCACCTTGCTGATGAGCGCCCGCTGCCAGTCGAGACCCGTATGGCTCGGGGCGCAGTCCAGTCGACGTTCGCCGGCGTCGAGGAGGAAGCGAGCCCGATCGCCATAGGTGAACAGCAGATCCCCAGCGGCTCCCCGTTCGATCGTCAGGTCGAGGCCGTCGCCCAAGCGCCCGCGCCATTCGGGTGGCCCGCTCAAGCCGCCCCAAGCTAGCTGCAGCTCCTGGAGGCTCGTCAGATCCAGCCCTAGCGACGGCAGCTCCGGCGCCACGCCGGGCGTCATGCCCGCAAGCGCAAACGAGGACCGAAGCTGCAAGCCGAAGGCCACGTACCGAGTCCTCATCACTCTATGAACTCCTGCTGATCGAACTTTCTTCCACCCCTCGGGGTCCACCATCGCGTCTTGATACCGGGATGAGGACGCTGCGGCTCAACTCGAAGAGCCGCAGCTCAGGCGCTCGGCGCGGACTGGTACGACTAGCCTTTGCTGCCCGATTTCTTCCTGCCCGAGTTCGTGACTATTTTCTTGACGCAGGTGTGGTACGTGCGGCTGGCCGAGAGGTGATGCCCGAGGATCGTCGTCGCGTGGATCTTGACTGTGAAGGCGGCGCGCGGCAGACCTTTCAGGTCGATCGTCGCAACGATGTATTTGCCTTTGCGTGACGTCGTGATCTTGCGCCCTTTGAGCGTGATCGTCACCGTCTTGAGCGGGTCGTACCTCGGATCGAGCAGATGGATCTTGAACACCCTGAGACTCAGGCACTTCTTGGCGCTCGGGAGCGTCAGGCGCTCGTGGTCGGCGGCTGTGCCGGAGGAGCCCGGCAGGGCAGCTGTCAGCGCAGAGTCGTCGCAGCCGTAGGTGTCGCCAGCCGCGGTGCCGTTTGCCGCGATCGTCGGCTGCGAGGTGCCAGGGTGGCTGAAGCAGACCTTTAGGTAGCTGGCCCCATTCGGTTCCTGCAGCACGCGCCAAGCGGTCGGTCCGCGCGCTGGGTTTCTTTCGCAGGGTCCGAGGAACCACTGGTGCAGGCCCCAGTACGAGCCGTCTGGCTGCTGGGTGATTTCCGTCCAGATCTGTTCGCCAACTACGTGGGTGCATTCCGCGAACTTGGTTGGCACAACCACTATGCCTTCGAACTTGCCGTCGCCCTCAGGCTGGATCGCGATCTGCCCACCGTTGAAGGACCACACCCCTTCGATGCTCGATGTCGCCACCGCCGGGAGGACACCGACGAGCAGCGTCATCGCCGTTGCGGTGAACAGCAGGAGCAGGAGCAAAGCTTTCAATCGTCGCCCGCGCGGAATGCTATTGGTGTGGATGCGCGGCAACCTCATATCAACGGCGAAGCCATCCGACTTCTTCCGTTCGCTTCAACGCGGCTCATCGATCCGCTCACCATCACGATTTCACCCGTCCGCTCACCTTCAGCCTGCCGGGCTTGTGCTGTTTTGGCGTCTCCGCGCACGTGTGGTACCTGCGGCTTCCCGCGAGATGCAGTCCAAGGAGGGTCGTGGCGCGGATCCCAAGTGTGAAGCCGCCCGACAGCAACCCCTCGAGATTGACCGTCGCGAGGACGTAGCCGCCCTTGCGCACCGTCTTCAGCCTGTGGCCCTCGAGGGTCGCGCGAACCGCCTTGAACGGGGAGCTCGCTGCCAGGAAACTCAGCAGGCACATCCTTCATGCCCCAATGGTACGCGCGCGAATGGATGCTCTTTATTTACACATACAAATAAAGGGCCATAGAGCGGCTCACGCGTCCTGGCCGTAGGTCGCTCGCAGGAATTGGGCGAAGCGGGGGACCGTGAAGTCGATGTAGGCCCGCCGCGGACTCCAGATCAGCTCCTTCTCGATCAACTCGTCGCGCACGACGGACGCTCCGCCGATGTTTGCGTAGCCGGCGGCACGAGCAGCATCGGCGGTCCTGTAAGGGCCGTCGCCGAGGCTCGAGATGGCGATCAGATACCGCTGCTCGGCGTCGGTGGCGAGCTCGAACGCAGGGCCGAAGAAGCCACGGTCGAGGCTGTCGTTGACGATCTCTTCGACGGTACGGACGTGCTCGGCTGTGATCGGTGGATCGTCGATCTCATCCCACAGCACACGTCCGTACTCCTGCAGGAAGTAGGGGTAGCCGCCCGACTGCTCGACGACCAGATCGACAGCTCGCTTCTGGAGCTCGACGCCCTGCAGCCCGGCCGGTCCCACCAGGGCAAGCCTTGCCTCGGCGACGGACAGCTGCCCGAGCGTGTGGTAGGAGAACAGGCGGGGAGCGTAGGGCTTGGCGGCCCGCAGCATCGCCGGCAGCGTCGGCAGCCCGGCCCCGGCGAGCGCCACCGGCAGATCGCGCTGGCTGACGCGATGCAACGCCATGCAGATCGCCCCGAGCGAGGCCCTGTCGAGATTCTGCATCTCATCGATCAAGAACAGAGCGCCCGTCCCACCCGCGCGCGCCACCTCGCCGATCTCCACCAGCAGGTCGGCCAGATCCTGCTCGATGTCGCCGGTATCGGCGCTGCCCGCGGCGGCGTCAACGTCCAGTTGCAGCCTGATGCCCGCGGGCCCAGCGAGCGAGAAGGACTTGACGACCGACAGCGCGGTCTTGGCGCGATCCTTCATCCGCTGGCGCAGGCTCATGCTGCGCAACAGACGCAGCTGCTGCTGGACGAGATGTACTCGCCCGGCCTAGCCGATGCGTTTCGAGCGACCGGTGTCGACGCCCGCACCGTCGTTGAGCTCGGAATGGCCGGGAGCTCTGACCCTGAGATATTTGCGGCGGCGATCGCGGACGGGCGTACGTTGCTCACCGAGAACGTCGCCGACTTCGCGCGCATCTCGGCAGAGCATCTCGTTGCCGGACAGCATCACGCTGGCGTGCTGATCGCGCTCTCGTCCCGGCTCTCGCGCCGTGCGGCAGGTATCGGCGCCCTGGTTACAGCGGTCCGTGACATCGCCGACGAGCAGCTCACCGACCGCCTCGTCTATTTGCAGGAGCCAAGCAAGCCATGATCTCACGCAGGACCTCGCTCTAGTGGCCCAAGCGCTGGGAGGAGACACCCTCACCCGTCGCTGACCCCGTTCACCGCCTCAGCACGGGGCCGGCGGTCCCGGCCGCGGTTTGTCCCTATTTCGGCAGCGCGCTCGCCGGCGCCGTCGCGCCGAAGATGTTGCGCGCGGTGGGCCTGGTCGCGAAGAATGCTTCCGCGGCCTTGCGCCCCGAGTCGTACAGGAATTCCTTTTCCTGCTTGCTGAGTTCGAAGTTGAGCGTGGAGACGTCGCCCGTGGGGATCCCGATGGTCCGCGACGCGTAGGCCGTCATTTCGAGCTTGTCGAGCGCGTTGATCGAGGTCTCGAGCACGCCTTTGAGCATGTCGATCGGCCACGCCGGTCCGTGGATCGGCTGGTAGGGCGCCGCTTCGGGTGGAACGCCGCCGAACAGCCGGAAGCCCCACGTCGGGTGTTTGGGCTGCTCCTTGTCGAACAGGAACACCGGATACGCACTGACCACGCCGCCGTCCACGAGCGCGCCGTCCTTGCCGGTGGCCGCGTCCTTCAGCGTCACCGGCGGGAAGAAATACGGGTATCCGGCGCTGATGCGCACCGCGTCGGCGATCGGGAACGCGTCGGGCGTGTACGGCTTGCCGTCGTCATCCGCGTACAGGACGACGTCCTCAGGGAACACGACCATGCGCTCGTGCGCGAGGTCGGTCCCGATCACGCGCAGCGGATCTTCGCCTTCGAGCTCACCGAACGTCTTCGCGGGTTTCGGCGCCTGGTCGAGCAGTTCGACAATCCATTCGTGCAGCCCCTTGCCGTGCGTCAGCCCGCGGCGCAGCAGCAGGTTCTCGGCCTCGCCGATGCCAAGCGGCGCGCCGTAGTCCGCGATCTTCTTGAAGTCGTAGTCCTCGAGGCGTTCCCTCAGCTGCTTCGCGCTGTAGCCGACCGCGAGCGCCATCGCTGTGATCGCACCCGCCGAGGTGCCCGCGAGCTGGACCCAGTCGGTGTAGCCCCTTTCTTCGGCCACCTCGAGTGCTCCGGCGAACGCCAGCCCCTTGATCCCGCCACCCGAGAACACGCCGTCTGCCTGCACGCCACAACGCTCCCACACACCAGCTCCACAGTCAACACAGTTCTGGCAGACGAACTCAGACGCCGGACAGGAGGCGCAGGGGCGCTTTCAACGACCGATACGCTGTCTCTCGTGCCACGATCAGCAGAGCCGTCCATGCTGGCGAGCAGCCGCTCCCGGTGGCCGTTCGCGATCCGCGCGCGGACTCCGCGATGGTGATCGTGGCGCGTCCGAGCCGCTGGCCGGCCGCAGGATCTCGCCGACGTGCAGCTGCTCGAATCGCTCGACGACGCGCCCTGAAAAGGCCGTTGCCAACGTTTAGCTGAGCGTCGATCCGGATAGCCTGCCGGCGAGGAATACCGCCTGAGACCGCAACTTTCGTGCCCTGCCTGACATAAAGCCCACATGAACACACTTCGTCGAGCCATCCCCCGCCGTGCCGCGCATCACACCCTGCTGGCCCTGACCGTGAGCATTGGCGTGCTCGCGTGCCTCGCCGCCGGCGCCAGCGCCGCCACGGCCCCCGCGGCGGTCACCGGGCGCAGCGCCAGCGTCACTTTCTCCTCGGCGATCGTGTTCGCCACGATCAACCCACGCGGCCAGGACACCAACTACGTCTTCCAGTACGGCACGAACAGGAAATACGGCTCACAGACCCCGCTCGCTCCCGCGGGCGCCGGAAGCGGCTCGCTGCAGGTCAGCCAGACGCTCACCGGCCTCGCGCCGCTGACCACCTACCACTACCGGATCCTCGCCAGCAGTCCCGCCGGCGCGACCACCGGCGCTGACCGGGAGTTCAAGACCGGGCCCGTACCGCTGTCGCTCGCGATCGACGGCACGCCCAACCCCGTCGTCTTCGGAAGCTCGTTCCTCGTCGAGGGCACGCTCTCCGGTACCGGCGCCGCCAACCACCCGGTGGCTCTGCAGGCCAATCCGTTCCCTTACCTCGGCGGCTTTCAGACCGTCGGCAACCCCCAGCTGACGAGCGCCAACGGCGGCTTCTTCTTCCCGTTCCTCGGCCTGCTCGAGAACGCACAGATACGCGTCGTGACGGTGGGCAAACCCGAAGTCTCGAGCCCGGTGCTGGTCGAGGACGTGGCCGTGCACGTCAGCTTCCACGTGCACGCCACCCGCCGCCGTGGCTACGCCCGCCTGTACGGAACTGTCGCCCCGGCCGAGGTCGGCGCGCTGGTCGGCTTCCAGCTGCTGAAGCCCGGCCACTCCGTCAACAAGGGCGGCACCGTGCTCAGCGCCGGAACCGCCACGGTGTCGAAGTTCAGCCGCGTCGTGCGCGTGCAGCGCGGGCTGTACCGCGCGCTCGTCAAGGTCTCCGACGGTGCACACGTCTCCGCGTACAGCCCGCCAGTGCTCATCCGCTGAGCACTGACGCCGCGCACCTGATCCCCTGATCCGCCCAGCGCGAGCCGGCCGGCAACGCGCGGGCTTGTCTCCGTAGGACAAAACGTCCAAGCCGGAATACGGATTTTGGACGCGAATCGCTCGTGACGTGCGGAACTAACGGTGGTGACCCTGGGTTTTTACCCCTGAAAACAGGACATCTTCAGACCTCGGGGGCATCTTGCCAGCATCAAACTCCTCCCATCAGCTTTATCTACGCGTTATACAACTCGGCCAACTCTCGTCACGGGGGGCCGCGTGATGGAACCCAGCGAGTGGCCGCTTGACCCGGTGTACGCTGCCGGCCTCGTGATCCAGGTGATCGACGACATCGACGAACGCGACCACAAGGAACAAGACGCCTTGCTCACCGACCTGATGTGCGCAGCGTGGCCCACCCAGCTCGCTCAGGACTCGTGACGCTGGCCAGATAGGAGCGGCGTCTCGCGCCGAATGTCATTAGCCTCCTCCGCAGCCGATGAGGCCTGCCCGCCAGACATCCCAGCGGAGGCCTCGACAGACGGCTCGCCCGGCCGTCGGGCTGCCGGCGGCGCTGCTCGCCGGACTCGCGGTGCTCGTGCTCGCGAGCTGCTCGACTTCGAAGGAGCGCGCCGAAACGGCGCCGAGCAGCTGCAACGGCGCCGCCGGCCTGTGTGAGCGCCGTCTCAACGAAGTCGTCTTCGCCGGCACACACAACTCGATGGCAGCCAGCGACGAGCCCGGCTGGTCCTTCGCCAACCAGCGCTACGGCATCTCGCGCCAGCTCGACGACGGCATTCGAGCGCTGCTGATCGACGTTCACTTCGGCGTGTACGACGCCGCGACGGGGCGCGTGCGGACCGACCTGAGCGCGGAAGGCTCCGATCGCAACAAGGTCGCCAAGCAGGTTCCGCCGCTCGCGTTGCGCCTCGCCGACCGGGTTGCCGGCCGCGTCGGCGTGGGGACGCTCAGCGGCAAGCCCGCGCTCTACCTGTGCCACACGCTGTGCGAGCTCGGAGCGGAGCCGCTCGAGCGAGAACTCGAGGTGATCAGGGATTTCCTGGATCGCCACCCCCACCAGGTTCTGATCGTGATCGTCGAGGACTACGTGCCGCCGGCGAGCATCGAGCGGTCGTTTGAGCAGGCGGGGCTGATGCACTATGTCGCGACGCTCGAGCGCGGCCAGCCGCCCCCGACGCTCGGGGCGCTGATCGCCCGCGGGCAGCGTCTGATGGTGTTCGCCGAGGAGAAGGGCGGGACACCCGCGTGGTACATGCCCGCGTTCTCCTTCATCCAGGACACGCCGCTCGGCGCGACACGGCCCGACCAGCTCAGCTGCAAGCGCTACCGCGGCGAACAACACAGCCCACTGCTGCTCATCAACCACTGGATCCCGCCGTTCCCGCCGAGCCCGTCGCTGAACGCAGCCATCGGCCGTGAAGCCTTTCTGCGCACACGCATCAAGCGCTGCCTGGCGCAGGACGGTGCCAAGGGCGCGATCGTGGCCGTCGACTTCTACCAGCGCACATCGGTCGTCAAGGTCGCACGCGAGCTCGACGGCGAGGGCGGCTGATCCGGCGCTCGCCGGCCTCCCGGCGCTCGCACCGGCGTACAGTTTGACGGGTGTCGCTCGGTCGATTCCGTCAACAGGCCGCCCGCGACGCGGGCCTCGAGGGGTAGCAGGTGGCCCGCTCGTCTTACGCGACGCTCGAGTCCGGGGAGTCCGCCGAGCGCGGGCGGGCGGCCCGGCAGACCGCACCCCGCTCGGCACACGGCGACTGGACGCCCGCGGCGGACCGAGCCGACCCCGTCGCGCTGCTCGCCGCCCAGGCGGCCACCCGGGTGCAGGAGCTCGTGCCGATCCGCTACGGGCGGATGCTCGTCTCGCCGTTCACCTTCTACCGGGGCGCAGCGGCGATCATGGCGGCCGACCTCGCGCACACGCCGAGCTCGGGCATCGTCGTCCAGGCCTGCGGCGACGCGCACATCTCGAACTTCGGCGCGTTTGCAGCGCCGGATCGCAGGCTCGTCTTCAGCCCCAACGACTTCGACGAGACGCTGCCCGGCCCGTGGGAGTGGGATGTCAAGCGCATGGCCGCGAGCGTCGAGATCGCGGGACGCGACGTCGGGCTGCCCGCCAACCGCCGGCGCTGGATCGTGATGGCCTGCGTGCGCGAGTACCGCGAGGCGATGACCGGCTTCGCCGAACGCAGCCACCTCGACGTCTGGTATGAGCGCCTGAACGCGAGCGAGCTCGTGGATCGCTTCGGCGGGCGGCTCAACGGGACGGGTCGGATCGTGTTCGCGCAGCCCTTCGCGCAAGCGCGCAGGAAGACGAGCCTGCGGGCGGTCAAAAAACTGACAGAGCGGGTCGACGGCAAGCTGCGCTTCCGCAGCGTGCCGCCGCTGCTGGTCCCGATGCGCGAGCTCTTCGACCCCGGCGATCTTGGCGAGGAGAGCGCCTACGTTCGCGGGCTGATGGACGCCTACGCCGCCAGCCTCTCGGTCAACTATCGCCACCTGTTCGAGACCTACCGCTTCGTCGACATGGCGCGCAAGGTCGTCGGCGTCGGCAGCGTGGGCACGCGCGCCTGGGTCATCCTGCTGGTCGGCCGCGAAGGCAGGGACCCGCTCGTGCTGCAGGCGAAGGAGGCGCAGCCGTCGGTGCTCGAGCCGCACGTCGGCGCGAGCGAGTTCGAATGCGCGGGCGAGCGCGTCGTGCGGGGCCAACGCATCTCCCAGGCGGCGAGCGACATCTTCCTCGGCTGGCTGCGCAGCGACGGCCTCGACGGCGCACGGTACGACTTCTACGTCCGCCAGCTGTGGGATTGGAAGGCATCCGCGGATCTCGCGACGATGGACGAGGCCGCTCTGCACGCGTACACGCGCGCGTGCGGGTGGTCGCTGGCACGCGCGCACGCACGCTCCGGGGACCGGCTCGCGATCGCCGCCTACCTCGGACGCGGTCGCCGCTTCGACCGTGCGATTGCCAGCTTCTCGAGCGCCTACGCCGACCAGAACGAGCTTGACCACCGGCGGCTCGCGGAGGCCGCCGCCGGCGGCGAGATCGTCGCCGAGCCCGGCGTCTGAGCTCGTCGTCGCGCCCGCCTTGGCCAGGCACGAACCCGGCGACCGGGTGGCCGCCGGGCTGATGACCCCTCAGTTCAGCCGATGCGGATCACGGGAACGTCCCGCCTCATGATGGCGGGATGTTCTGGTTCAGATGGAACAGGTTGGTCGGGTCGTAGCGGTCCTTAAGCGCGCGAAGCCGGGCGAACTTCTCCGGTCCGTAGGCTGCCTGCACGCGATCCTCACCCTCGGAGGAGAGGAAGTTGATGTAGGCGCTGCCGGTCAGCGACGGCTCGATCTCGGCATACAGCCGCTGTGCCCAGTCGACGTGGGTCTCCAGACCCCCGTGCGGCTCGTGCGTGGTGGCGATCGCGTTGAGCACGAAGGGCGCCTGGCGCTCGCCGTGCGCGGTCTCGTCCTCGCCGACACGGGCGATCGCGCCGCCGAAGTGCTGGATGTGGATCTCCGAGGACGGCGAGGTCGCGTTTTGATGGAAGCGGGCCATCGTCTTGATCGCGTGGTCGTCGAGCTCGCGGAAGTAGCCCGCCTTCATGTAGGCCTGGGTGCCCTTCGGCCAGAGCGCGTCGAGCAGGCTCTGCATCTGTACGTATGGCATTGGGCCGACCAGGTCGGCGACAGGGTCTCCCAGGTCGCGGATCGGCTGAATCGTCTTCATCCCCTCCTCGGGGTCGCCGGAGTAGCAGCCGACGAGGGCGACGAGCTTCTTGCCGTGCGAATCCTCGGGCAGAAAGGGGGCGGGTGGCGCGGTGATCAGATTGACCAGGGTGCTCAGCTCATCCGGCACCTCGCGCGCGAAATCGCGGTAGAAGCGCATGATCTCCTCGGCGCGCTCGCCCGGATAGAAGACCGGGCCGGCGGCCACGGTCGGGCCGACCGGGTGCAGATCGAACTCAAAGGATGTGACGACGCCGAAATTGCCTCCTCCGCCGCGCAGGCCCCAGAAGAGGTCAGGGTTCTCCGTGGCGCTCGCGGTCAGGATCTGGCCGTCGGCGGTGACCACCTCGGCCGAGCGCAGGTTGTCGCAGGCCAGGCCGTACTTGCGCATCAGCCAGCCGATCCCGCCGCCCAGCGTGAAGCCGGCGACGCCTGTGGTCGAGATCAGGCCTCCGGTGGTGGCAAGGCCATGCTCTTGGGTGGCGGCGTCGAACTCCCCCCAGGTGAGGCCGCCCTCGGCGCTGGCGGTGCGGGCGCTCGCATCCACCGTGATGCCCTTCATCGGGGCGAGGTCGATGACGATGCCGTCATCGCAGGTGGAGAAGCCGGGAATGCTGTGGCTGCCGCCGCGCACGGCGATGTCGAGTCCCTCGCTGCGCGCGAAACCGATTGCGTGGCGCACGTCGGAGGAGTCGGCGCAGCGGGCGATCACCGCCGGGCGGGCGTCATGGGCGCCGTTCCAGATCGTACGAGCTTCGTCGTAGGCGCCGTCGCCGGGCAGGATTAGTTCTCCGTGCAGCCCGTCCTCAAACTCCTTCAGCGTTGCCGCTCCAAGCACCCCTTGCATAGCCATGCCGGCCCCCTTTTCAGTTCGGTTGTTCGACGTGTCGTTTGACGATGCTCACCGAGCCTACGATCCGCCTCTTAGCGACGACTTTGCAGCGTCTTAGGGCTCCTCGAAGTCCCGTCACTCGGCTATCGCGCTGCCCGCGGCGACTCCCGGCCCGCGCTCCACCTCATGGCAGTAGGCCATACCGGCGGCGCCTCCGAGCAACTCAAAATGCCGGATCGCCCGGTCGAGCCAGCGGCGCGCAGTCGCCGGTTCGCTGTCCTCGGCGGACATCGCCGCGAGCACGGCCAGTACCCAACCCTCCTGGGGGGTGCGCTCGATATCTCCGAACACCGAGGCCGCTGCCTCCAGATGCGCGCGGGCACCAGTGCGATCCTCGGCGGACAGCGCCACGTTCACCAGGCTGAGCTCGGCGGCACTGAGACCAATCATGTCGTCGTTCTCCGCAAACCAGTCGCGGCTTTGCTCGGCGGCGGTCCAGGCGCCTGCCAGGTCGCCAGAGCGAGCGAGCAGCACTGCCACGCACCCGAGCGTGATCCCGGTGCCGCGCCGGTCGCCGACCTCTTGGCGGATTGCGAGGCTGCGGGCGAGCAGCTCCCGGCCGCGGTCGAAGTCGCCGCTGGAGCGGGCGAGGTTGCCGAGCGCGCCCAGCGCGAATGCTTCCCCCTGCAGGTCGGCGAGTCGCTGGAAGCGAGCGAGGCTCTCTTCGATCAGTTCACCCGCCCGAACGAAGTCACCCTCGACCCGATCGACAGCGGCGAGATTGCCAAGGATGTAGGCAACCGCCGCTTCGCCACCGACCCGACGACAGACAATCGCCGTGTCCTCCTGTAGAAGCAACGGGTAGCCGGCCTCCGGTGCGACGGTGATCAGCGAGTAGCTCATCGGCCAGAGTGCCGGGCGCTCCTCGGCGACCAGCTCTCCGGCCCGCTTCAGCGCGAGCTCGAAATGTTGGCGCGCCTGCGGATATTCACGCCGGAACCACGCCGCGATGGCGCGCGTGTGCGCCGCCCATGTCGGCGGCCGGGCAGCGGGGAGCCCGTCCACGAGGAGCGTCTCGTGTTCGCTGAGCAGCGCCTCGACGTCCGCTGGGCCGCTGACGATCGCGCGATAGGCCGTCGATACCTCGACCGCGTCGAACATCCCCGCGTGGTCGCCGAGCTCGCTGAAGATCGCGACGCTTTCTCCGATGAACTCGTGCAGACGCCCATGGACGCCCCGCCGCAGGCCCACGAGGCAGGCGGCGAGCAGGGCACGGGCGCGATCTGCGGTGTGCTCCGGCGCCGCCGCCAGGGACGCGTCGAGCCAGCGGTAGCCCTCGGCGAGGTAGCCGCGCATCAGCCAGAAACGCCAGAGCGCGACGGTCAGGCGCAGGGCGACCTGAGGATCGTCCGCGAGGGCCGAGGCGAGAGCGGCGCGGAGATTGTCGCGCTCCAGATCGAGCCGCTGGAGCCGGTCCCTCGCCGGGAGGTCTCCGGCCGGCGTCGGGTCGCTCTCGGCCAGCTCGATGTACCAATCGCGATGGCGGCGCCCGAAGGCATCTCGCTCGCCGGCCTCCTGGAGCCGCTCTGCTGTGTACTGCCGCACCGTCTCCAGCAAGCGGTAGCGGCGATCGCCGGGGCCCTCCTCGACGTGGACGAGCGACTTGTCGATCAAGCGGCCGAGGAGAGCGACGGCCTCCTGGCGCCGCAGCGGATCCACCGCGCAGATGTCCTCGGCTGCCTCCAAGCCAAAACTCCCGGCGAACACCGCGAGGCGCCGCAGCAGGATCTGCTCGTCGGGCTCGAGCAGATCGAAGCTCCAGGCGAGCGTTGCCCGCAGCGTCTGCTGCCGGGTCATCGCCGTGCGACTTCCCCCCGAGAGTAGGTCGAGAGAGTCGTCGAGACGCTCGACAATCTGTGCGGGGGTCAGGGCGCCGACTCGCGCCGCCGCGAGCTCGATTGCCAGCGGCATCCCGTCGAGCCGGTGGCAGAGGGTCGAGATCGCGATCGCGTTCTCGTCGTCCAGCTCGAAGCCGGGGACGCCCTGGCCCGCCCTAGCCATGAATAGCCGCACCGACTCCGCCTCCAGCGATCCCACCGAGGGGGAATAATCGACCAGCCCCGGGAGGGAGAGTGACGGGACCCGCCAGGTCACCTCGCCAGGAACGCGAAGCGGCTCGCGACTCGTCGCCAGCACTGTGAGGCGCGGGCAGCGTCTCAGCAGCGCCTCGACGAGATGCGCGACCGGCTCCACCAGGTGCTCGCAGTTGTCGAGCAGAAGCAGCTGCTGGCGATCGCCGATGTGTCCGGCGATCGCGACCTCCGGGGCGCGGTCAGAGGCAAGCCGCGTATCCAAGGCCTGGGCGATCGCCGGGCCGATCAACTCGGGCTCCCCTAGCGCGGCCAGCTCCACCGACCAGACGCCGGCGGAGAAATCGCCGGACCGCTGCCCCGCCAGCTCCAGAGCGAGCCTCGTCTTGCCGCATCCACCCGCCCCCGTCAGCGTCAACAGCCGCGACTTACCGAGCAGCGCGGCGGCCTCGGCCAGCTCACGCTCGCGGCCGATGAAGCTGGTCAGCTGCCGCGGGAGGTCGTTCGGCCCCTCGGCCGGCCATCGCTCCGCGGCCGCCGCGGGTGGGCGCGCCGACTCCGCCTCACCCGCGCCGCGCGTCAGTATCTCCCGGTAGAGGCGGCGGGTCTCCTCGTCGGGCTCGTCCTCGAACTCGCGCCGCAGACCGAGCTTCAGCTCCTGAAACTGGGCCAGCGCCTCCTGCCGCCGCCCGGCCCCCACGTAGAGATTCATCAGCGCCCGATGTGCGGGCTCGTGCAGGGGTGCGTCGACCAACACCGATCGCAGACGGTCGATCGCCGCAGCGGGATCGCCCGGCGCCTCAAGCTCCGCCAGCTCGACCCCCAGAGCGAGGCGAAGCTCGCGGACGGCTTCGCGCCGCGATGCCGTCCACTCCTCGTAGCGGTCCTCAGGCAACAGCTCGCCGTCGTACGAATCAAGGGCGTCCCGGTAGGCAACGGGATCGCGGCCCCCTCGCGCTGTCGCGGCGGCCTCCTCGAAAGCGAGCACGTCGATCCGCACCGGATCATCAGGACAGAGGGAGATCACGTCCTCGTGCAACTGCAGACACTCGCGACCCTCGAGCCCGGCCGAGTCGAGCGCCCGTCGCGCCGCAAACATCACCTGGTGCAAATTATTCCGGCCGGAGGCATCCTTGCTCTCCCCCCAAAGCAGCTCGGTCACCCAGTCCGCGTGCAAGCGACGTTCGGGCGCGAGCGCGAGCAGCTTGATCAGGGTCTTCGCCTTGCGCAACCGCCAAGCGTCCTCCGGGACGACATAGCCGCCCACAGTGATCGAGAAAGCCCCGAGGACGCTGATGCCCACCACGTCATCGCCCATACATGTGCCTTTCGTCCCGGAGCCTCCCAACCACCAAGATACTCCGCCGAGCAGGGCTCATTGAAGACCGCCGGCCTGCTGAACGCAGCCACAGTTCGTCGCGCAAACGTTAGAAGCGCCCGTGTTGGAAATGCGGCTTCAGATGTGGGTAGTACGCGACCCAGTGGCCGTGGTCGGCTCGCCCGTGGCCTGTGTTGATCCACGAGCGCACCAGCGGAGCGACAAGCTCCTTGCAGAGGAGCGTGAGCGGAGGGACGTCGTCGGTGACAGCGCGGCAGGCGACGCCGGTGACCCTCTTTGCACCGAGCTCCTCGAGCGTCGCGTTGCTGGCTGCGGCCCACAGGTACTCGGTTTCAGGTCCGTTCCTGTTTTCGAAGCCGAATTCGATTCCTTCGATGTTTCCCTGCACGCTTGCTGCGGCCGGTGCCGCGCCGGTGGTCGCGGCGGCGCCGGTCAAGATCGCCATGCACCCGATGAGCACGAGGCGCGCCCTAAGCGCCCCCGCGATCTGCCAGTGCTGTCTGCGCTTGATCGCGATCCCGTGGCCGTCTTGACGACCGCTCGAGAGATTGCGGATCGCTGCTAGACCTGTGATTGCTCCCATTGGGGCCCCGATCTGGATTGGCGTTGCACCGCGCAGACCGCGGCGACCCGACTACACGGACACCCGAGCCGAGGCCCTAGGATTCTATAGATCCATCAAGTTCCGGAATGCGCCGACATCAGCTGCCGCAAGGATGCCGACTCCTCTTGGTGCGTGAGCGAAGAAGCCGTGAGCGACGAGATCATGCACGTTACGGACTGGCTCACGACCATTCTCCACGCCGCCGGTGTTAGCGAGCCCGCCGACCGCGGTGATCGACGGCCGCGGCCGCTCCGCTTGACTTCGTCCCCGCAGCGAACGCCCAATAGGCTGATCGTCCTTTCCGGTCGTCTGCCCTGCTGCAGCGCGGACGCTCGCTCTAACTTCGCAAAGCGGCGGTCAGGGCGCGGAGGGATACTTGGCTGCCTGATGTCCGAGGAGTACGCGATATCGCCGGAGAACATAGTGCGGGGACTGTTCGAAGCCGCCAGTCGGCGTGACTTCGGCACGGCCCTGGACGCCTTCGATCAAAACGTGGTCATGGTCGTTGTCCCGGACGCCTTTCCAACGGCAGCCGGAACGTATCTTGGCCGAGAAGAGGTGGGCAAATGGTTCGCGGAATGGTTCAGGTCCTTTGCCGACGACTATCGGTTCGAGGTCGAGGAGCTTCGGAGCGTGGCTGAGCGGGTGTTCGTGGTTGCGAGACATCACGGGCGTGGACGGGCCAGCGGCGTAGAGGTTCGCGGATTGTTCGCCTACGTCTATACCGTCCGATTGGCAAAGATCGTGCGGGTCGAGATATTCCGCGACCGCGACGAGGCACTCGATGCCCTGGGACGTGAGAAGTGAGATGTCGCAGCAGAGCTCCCGACCTGTGATGCCGGGGGAGCGGCGATGACAGTTGGTCGGGCACCGTTCGCGTCCGCATGGGCAAGCCGATCGTCGACGGGGCCAGCGCAACGCGCTCGTCCCGCGCCCTCCGGGGCTTGGTCATGTCCAGCAGCGTGGCGCAGCCGAGGACGCTCTGCACCGGGCGATCGCCGCCGGCGGTAGGCAGACTCGCGGGTGAGCGTCGGCCCGCGATCGCTCAGCTGAGGATCTCGACCGGACGCAGCCGGGAACCGAGTGTCTCCCGCGCGAGCGCCTTCTCGTAGCCACTGAGGTCTCGTCTGGATTCGCTGTAGAGGTAGTCGCATGCCATATGCCATCTCGTCACGTCGTACGCCTGTTCGAGCTCCTCCTCAGAGCCCTTGGGCGAGATCTCTCCGAACGCGATCACACTGCCGTTCTCACCCTCACCAATCGTCTCGAGCGGGATGTACCCGTACCGCGCGGCGCCGAGCCGATGGAAGGCCTCCGCCGGAATCGAGCCGGCGCCAAGCATGTATAGCGAAGCGGGCGACAGATACTCCTCTGGCCCCGAGCGCACGTAGCCGATCGGATCACAGTAGAGCCCCGGGTTGGCCACGAACCGGCTCACCATCGACCGGCGGGCATCGAGCCACATCTGCAGGGACGGCAACATCACCTTGGCGAAGGCTTGTCCGCGACTGGGTTCCCCTTCGGCCGCAGCTTGGATGCGTTCGGCCATCAGCTCGTCGTCGCGCACCGAGCGCATGAGCCCGTCAAATGTCGAGGGTTCCCCGAGCGCGGCGTCCCACTCGTCGAACACTCGACGCGCGTCGGCGACTCCCGCAGTCGAGGGAAGTCCACGCTTGGCGAGCCATTTCACCAGCCGGGCCAGGCGCACGAGTGGGCGCTTGCTCTCGTCGACTTTCTCCTCATAGCCGATTTGGGACCACGTGAGAGCAGCCTGGAGCGCCGGGAGGCCAGGCTCATCGGAGCCACGCGCGACGGCGATCACCCGCATGAACTCGAGCGCCGCCGCATAAGCGGAGCGGGGGTCGCCGAACAGACAGTCGATGAAGTGTTGCGCGCGCGCCTCGCCGTACAGTTCGCCGATCGACACCCACTGTGCGAGCAGCGCGGACGCCTCGAACACATGCATGGATCTGATATCGCGGCTCACTTGCCAGTCCTCGCGAAAGATCTTCGCCATCTCAGCACTGTGACGGTTGACGGTGTCTATTAGCCGCGCGGAATCAGGACCCAAGTCGTGGTCGGCGTCACACAGATCGAGGACTCGAACACCGGCTCCGAAATGTCTGCACCAGCGTTCTGTCCATTCCGAGCGGGCACGCTCGTCGGCTTGCAGCCAGCGCGTCAGCGGCACCGGCAGCAGCCACTCCGCCTTCTCCAGCTCAGCGGCGAGATCGCGGACGAGAGAGATGAGCTGCAAGCCGTAGAAGGTGATGAGAAACCTCCGCCAGAAGATCTCGGCGCCGATCGGAGCGACCAGCGAATCGTGAAAGTGTCGCGTCTCGTGAATCCGCACGCTCGACAGCGCCAGTCGCTCGAACAGTGCGTCCGCGCCCTCACTCTCGGCCTGCTGTAGGCCAACGTCGGCAGCCGCGTCGCCGGGCTCGGACAGTGCGATCTCAACCGCACGGTCGCTGCGCAGGTGAATCGTCAGGCCAAGGAAGCACGGATCGTAGCCCCCAAAGTCTGACTGCATGCCTCGTAGCCGAACAGCCGCATGGCCGCTTGTGAGCCGCAGGACATGCGGCGGCTCAAACGCGCTAGGACTCATCAGCGAGCAGCTGCGTCAGCGCGCGGCGAACCGCAGCTTCCGACAGTTGCCCTGTCCACTCGAGGCGGACTGTGTTAGTCGGCGTCTTCAGGACTACCTCACTGGGTTTGTTGTGCTTCAAGGCGTTCCACAGCCTTGGCACCAGAGGCCCCTCCAACGCGACGAATTCGATCAGCGCGATTATGGATACTACGAGCCCCAACGCGAGCGACAAGTCGGTCGACTCCGGCTCCTCGCGCGGCGGGCTTGTGTCCACGCCCTGGAGCCCGGCCCACTCCTTTGCGAGATCGCCAACGAACTCTGGATCCCCCAATACCTTCAGCTCGAGTACGCGCTCTGCGTTCGCGGATTTCCCATCGCTGCCGGTCATCTCCGGCACGGACGCTACCGGAACCGGCCCGCCGGCGCACAACTACCACTTCACTCGCGGGAGCCGCCGCCCCGCAGTTGCGGTTTCGCAGACAAGCGAGCGTTCGACCCAGTGCTGTGCTCACGCTTGCAGCGGACGACAAGCAGCACCCATCGAAGCTCGCCGGCACGCTAGCGCTTCCGCCCAAAGGCGACGCTGCGACGGTGGCCGAACGCGCCAGCAGACAACCAGCGGCAATGTCCACCAGCAGGTAAGCGACGTATCGTCGCCGGAGACCTGCTTCTCAGCCATGACGGGCATTGCCGGCAAGATCGAGCGGCGCCAGCAGCGCTGTCCGTATGGCCTCCCTGTCCCGGGATTTCTCAGCGGGCGGGTCTTATGACAATCACGACCGTGATGGCAGTGACGCAGCACGAATGACGCTCTCGCGTCGCCGCTCGGGCTTCCGGTTACGGACCGGTCCCTGCCGGGCGTTGGGCGCTGACACCCCGCGCGACGCGAAAGTCCGCGGCGACCTCGCGTGTCGCCGCCTCGGCTCCGAGCGGAAATACGTGAAGCGCATCTACGCGCGAGACACAGGCAAGGCCGGCCGCCAGTTCGCGCGCTAGGTCGATGCCGCCGCCGCGACTGATCTGCGCCACGGCTCGCTGAGAAATCGCGATCCCCGGTAGCGCGCAGGCGCGCTCTGCCATGCGCGCGCTGCGGAGCAGCGCGACGCTTGCATAGAACCGCACGTCCGCGAGGATGTCCTCGGCGGCCGAGAGGAACGCTTCCAGGCGCCCGAGGTCGAAGATCATCTGCGATTGCAGGAAGGTTGCTCCAGCGGCGATCTTGCGCCGCAGGAGCCGCAACTCCCGGTCGACGTCCTCGGCGAAGGGATTGACGACCGCCCCGATCGCCAACGGGTGCGGGGCGCTCCATGCCGACGCGCTCGCAATGAGCTGCGTGGCGGTCATGTCAGCCACATGTTCGATGCCGGGCACCGGATCGCCCTGCATGCAGAGGACCGCCTCAGCGCCGAGCGCCGCCGCGCCCACGACCTGGGACTGCAGGGCAAGCCGGTTGCGATCACGGCAGGAAACGTGGACGATTGTCCCCACGCCCTGCTCCCGCGCGAGCGCCACCGCAGCCAGCGGCGACATCCGGGGCTGCCCGGCGTGATTGTCGGTCAACCCGACCACGTCGACGGTGTCGGCCAGAACAGCGATCCGGTCGCTGACGCGCGCGCCATCGGCCTGGGCCGGCAGCGAGATCTCCGCGGACGTCAGGGCGGTCAGCGACACGACCGCTGAAGTCTAGCCCGTCGGTCCCTCAGGGCCGACCCATGCCTCGTTCGAGGACCGGGGAAACGGGACACCTCTTCCTCGGCCCGGACAGGCGTCGAGCCGGCCACGTCGGCAGCCCCGCAAAGCGCTGAAAGCAGGCACCGCCCGCGTAGGCCGCCAGCCTCCTGAGTTCGACGACGCGGGGCACGGGCTTCATGTGGGCGCCCGAAAGGGGCGGCGCCACGCACAACCAGCGGCAATGTCCGCCTCGGACGGAGTGATATAGCCCCCTCATCCAATGCACTCTCAATCATCCTCCGACCGCCGTTACCGGAAGGCGGTCGCGGGCGATCACGGGCTTTCTTGCGCGTGCCGCGCGCCGCCGTCCATTCCGCGCATTCAGACGCCGTAGACGGGAACCAGTATTGCCCGCGCGACGACGTTGGCGCGCGTGTGAAACAGGGCCAGTGCAGGGGTTGCCGTAGCGGGGACCCCCGCCTCGGGTAGGTCTAGCGCCGATACGACGATGAAATATCGGTGTGGGGGATCGCCTGGTGGCGGCCCAGCACCGATATAGCGGCGCAAACTGGCGTCGTTAGGCAAATGCGTTGATCCTTCCGGCAAGGTCTGGTCTCCTTCGCCCGCTCCCGCCGACAACGATGTGACGGACGCAGGAAGGTTGATGACGGCCCAGTGCCAAAACCCGCTCGGCGTCGGTGCGTCCGGGTCGTACATCGTGACGATGAAGCTCTGAGTCTCGTCGGGGAACCCCGACCAGGTGAGATCGGGCGAGGTGTCCTGACCGCCGGCGCCGAAGATCGCACCTCGTTGAGCGATCGGCATAGTCTCACCGTCCGCAACAAGGCTGCTCTCGAGAGAAAAACTCGGCACATGTGGAAGGTCGACGTAGGGATCGCGTTTCATAATTGTCGTGTTCGATGCCATGACTACGAGTCTCCTTCGCGTCAGCCCAGGGCGGGCTTGACCATGGGGGTCAGGAGCGCCATCAGTTCAGAGATGTCGTCGAGATCGTCGACCCCGAGCACGGCCTTCTCGATCGCCACCTGGCGCTCGGGCGAGATCACGGAGCGGGTCAGGCTGCGGTACTTCTCGACGATGTCTGCGTCGGTCAGCAGATTGGGGCCGGTCCCTCGGGGGTGCGTAACGGTCGCTTCCCGGATGCTGCCGTCGTCGAGCGTGAGACGTACTCTGGTTCTGAGCTGCTCGTCTACGGGGAGCTTGTCGTAGGACTCTTCGTGATGGGCTTGGGTGCGGTCGATTAGTCGCCACACGTCGTCGCGGTTGATGCGGTCTTCTGCGAACTGGTCGATTAGCACGTTGCCGTCCAGGAGTGCGACCGCGACGACGTAGGCGATGTTCATCTGTGCGCCGATCGGCTGGAGCGGTCGGACCGCCTGCCAGCCGCCATGCTGGTAGGGGCCCTCGGAGAGGTCGACCTCGATGTGCTTGATCTTGTCGACCGGAATGTTTTCGGAGCGCAGTTTGAGGGCGGCATCGATCCCGGCGTGCAGAAGCCCCATCGCGGCATACGCCTTGACTGCGATCCGCGCGGTCTCCCACATGGTGCCGAGACCCGCGCTGATCTCGCTTGCGTTGGGGTGGTGGCCCTCGCCGAACACCGGCAGCCAACCGCCGTATTCGCGCTCGAACACGCGCTTGATCCCGACGTAGCCCGAAGCGGCCAGCGCGGCCGCGGTCAGGCCGGCGCGCGAGGCGAACCCGTGCTGCATCCGCTTGACCATCGACTCGAACTGCGCCGACATCAGGCCACATGACTGAGTGCCTGCCATCCCGAGGGCGTCCTCGAAGCCGGCCGCGTCAAGGCCATACAGGGCGCCGGCGGCGGCGGCGGCGGAGTGGGTGCCGAAAACGACGCCTGAGTGCCAGCCGCGGGAGATCATTTCCAGGCCGTGCAGCGCCTGGCCCGCACGCGGGCCTGTCTCGTACCCGAGGATCGCGCCGAACAGAAACCGCGAACCGGACACGGTGCCGAGGTGCGGCGCGGCCGCGAGCATCGCGGGGATGACCAGCGAGTTGCTGTGCAGCGGCGCCAGCGGGTGGTAGTCGTCGAGCTCGAACCCCTGGATGAAGCTGGAGTTGAGCATCGCGGCCGACGGGGCGCTCGTGCTGAGGCCATCCCAGCCGATGAGCTGTGCGCTCCCCGCGTCGTCCAGGGCGGTGATCGCTTCGACGCCCTTGCGGGACACGGGCAACTGGGCGCCAACGAGCGCGCACGCGACACCGTCGAGCAGCAGATACTTCGCGTGCTCCTGCACCGACGCTGGCACATCCTCGAGGGTGACGTCTGCTAGCCACGTGGCCAGGCGGCCGGTGGGACCCGCGGGATCCGTGCTCGGCCTCTTCGTGTCGGCGCGGTCCTGATCCTTGGTCGTCTTTACGGCGGTCGCCATTCGGGGCCTCCTTGGAGTTCGTGAGCAATGCCGGACCCGCCTAGGCGGGAGGACCTGTAAGGAGCGCAAGGCCCCCGGACTCAGGGCGAGCCCTGCTGGGATAGATGGCGTTTCCGTCGCTACGAACGAAGCGACCCGTGAGGTTGGCGGGCAATGCCGCCGCAGCCTGCGCGAGAGATCCGAGCGGTAGCGGCTGATAACAGCCCTACGCCGTGACTACGCCCATTTTTCGAGATCACCAGCCTGTGAGCGCCGCCGGCGCAAAAACTGCCGCAAAGAGCGAAGTTTATGCGCCGATACGAGGATCCGAACCACGCCTCGCCTCGTCGCACGGTCCGGTCAGCCGAACTCAAGGAGAGCGCCTACACCAGCGGCAATGTCGGCCTCGGACGGAGTGATATAGCCCCCTCATCCGATGCAGGCTCGCCCTCTTCCAGATGCTCGCATTCCTCTTCGCGCTCGGCTTCACAATCAGTTTTGGACTGAGCGTCTCGTAGGCCCCGAGGCAGCGGACCCTGGCACTCGCCTGACCGCGCGCTATGAAGAGAACAAGCGGCAATGTCGCCCTCGGACGGAGTGCTATAGCCCCCTCATCCGATGCAGGCTCGATCATCCTACGACCGCCATCACGCAAAAGCAGTCGCGCACGATCATGGCTCTGGCGCTCTTGCTATTCGTCCAACCCGGGAGCCCGGGCGGTGTCCGTCGGAACGCTCGCACTCGCGGGGAAGCACTCGTGTCGGGCCTTCGCCGACCTCGGACTCACGCAAGAGCGAGCGTCGTAACGCCTAGGCTAGTCCTCGGCCCTAGCGGCGGTGAGCGCCTCGTCGAAGCTGTCGAACCATTCCATGCAAACGATCTTGCCGTCGCGCATCGTGTAGAGGATCCCGAATTGCTGATCGAGCTCGACGCTCCCGCCACGCGGCCGCCCGCGCTCGCGAAAGGCCACCACTACCCGGTCGTCGCCCGCGTCGACGAACTCCTCCGCCTCAGCGCGAAAGTCGTCAAACGATTCCATGAAGCCTGCCATCGCCCTCGTCGCGTCGCCCGGGTCCCGAAGGGCCGCACCTAGGGGGTGGCTGGCCATGAGACGCATCTGGAAGTCCGGGTGAGCGAACTCGGCCGCGGCAGCGAAACCACCGCACGTAAGCGCCTCGTGCATCCGGCGCACCAACTCCACGTCAGCCGACGCCATTAGCGCAGTATCCCCGACTGGAGCCAGACGAGGACACTCTTCTCCCCCTCGACCGAAGGAGCACGACGGCAGGGCGGGCTGCGGGTGCGCCGAGTGTTGCTTCGGGGGCAAAGCGAGCACCTACGAAACCACATCCGAGGTGATCGCTGCAGACGAAAAGCAGCACTCGCCGCCCGCGAGCGCTTCCGCCCAGAGGCGATGGCTGCGAACGCGACGACCGCGCTGCCACAACGGCAATGTCGCCCTCGGCGAAGAGGTTCTCACGTGCCCGTCGCGAGCTCGGTTGGTTGCCGACGGCGGTCCCAGATGCCGGCGAGCACAGCCGAGACGATCACGACCCCGGCGAACGCGAACAGCCATGTGACGAGTCCGAAGGCGATCCCGATCAAGCCGTAGCGTTCGGCGTTACGCGTGAAGATCGCCGGTATGAACAGGCCGGTGCCGACCGAGAACACGCTGACCGCGAGCGCGGTCAGCAGCCCCGTGGGGAGCAGCCGACGCCATCGGATCCTGCCGCCGAGCAGGATGTACGGCGTCCACAGCCAGAACGCCGCCCCGATCACGATCACGGTCGCGCCGTACAGAACCCCTGAGCTGCGCCCGTGCTCGAGGTCGTGCAGCGGCGACATCGCGGCCGTGTAGACGACAAAGCCGACGATCCACGCGAGCTGACGCTTGAGCGCGTCGAACGGCTGCGGGTGCAGGCGCCACACGTTCAGGTACACGCGCTGCAGCGCGCGCGTGAAGCTGAGCACGGAGTAGAGCACGATCACGATGCCGATCACGCTGACGGCGCCCCGCACTTCGCTGCCGGTCGCGAACAGCGTCCGTGTCGCGCTGGCGCCCAAGCCCGACAGTCCGAAGCGCACGACCAGATCCTGGCCGAAGCTCCCCGAGCCGGGCACGATCGCCTTGAGGATGATGCTCAACGGAATCAGCGCGACGAACAGCTTCGACGCGAGCGCAAGCGCGCGGTCGATCACCTCGATGCGCACCATCTCGTCCAGGATCTCTCCACCGAGCGACTGCTCGAAACGTGCTCGTGCCTCGGCGAAATCGATCATCGCACGTCATTCCCCAGTTCTACGCACGCGCGTCCCGCCTCGATGCGCTGCGCGGCTCATAGACCTCCCGGGGGTCCCGGCAGGCCGAGCAGCTGCACGATGGCGAACACCAGGATCAGCGCGCCGACGCCGATCAGGCCGTAGCGCGCCGAGCGCACCGGGAAGTGGCTGCTGATCCCGACCAGGAACAGGACCGTGGCCAGGAACACCGTGTCACGCACGTACTTGTCCGAGGTCGAACCCGCTTCCGAGCCCTTGGCGAACTCGACGTCCGCCTTGTGGTCCTCGCTGGTCGCGACGGCTTCCTGCGGGATCACGTACTGGGGCATGAAGGACGGCCCCGGAGGCGCGTTGGGATTGTGCGCCGGGTCGGTGGCCAGCCACGCGTAGAACGCCGGACGGTAGCCCGGGCGAAGGCGCCTCTCGGCGAGACGCTCCGCGCTGGCGTTACCGGCCGTGAACGCCGTGAACCACGCGTTGAACGACACCGAGTCGAGCGTGCGAATCTGCAGTCCCTCGAGATCGGCGCGGTTGGCCTTCGTGCGCGCCGCCGACGCGGTCGCCAACGAGACCGAGGACTCGGTGCTCCACTTGGCGGCGGCGAAGCCCGAGTAGGCGGCGAGCACAGCCACGAGCGACAGCAACAGCGCCTCGGTGATCGACAGCAGACGATCGCGGCGCTCCTCGGCGTCCGCGTCGGCGTGGTGGGCATGGTGCGCTCCGAGCTCGCCTATCTCCTTGCCCACCTCCGCTGCTGAGAGACCCTCGGCCACTGCCCTCGCTCCCCGTGGAAATGTGTCTGCAACACGCCCGACGGCCGATGCCGCCGCCGAGCATCAGACTACCTGCAGCCACCTCGCGCTGATCCGCTGAGCCGCGACGGATAATCGGTCGATCGCAGAGCAGGCCGCCCCCAGCCAACCGCCGCAACCCCAGGAGCCGCGGCGCTCGTGGACGGTGCGCGCAGCCGAGCGCCTCGTGCCCGCCGAGAACCCTGCACGGGTGGTCTACGGGATCATCGCGATCGCGGCGCTGCTCGCCGCCGAGAGCGGCTTGCACGAGACCTACCTCGACACGATCGCCTCGGCGGCGATCGCCGCCGCGCTGTTCTGGTTCGCGCACGCCTACGCCGAGCTGCTCGCGCGGCGCCTGCAGCTGGAGGAGCACTTCAGCGTCGGCGCGATCTGGCGGGCGCTGGCCCACGAATCGGCGATCCTGCGCGGCGCGATGGTGCCGCTGGCCGCGCTCGTCGTCGGCTGGATCGTCGGCGCGCAGCAGCAGACGGCCGTCACGGCGGCGCTGTGGACTGCGGTCGCCAGCCTGATCCTGTTCGAGCTCGTGGCCGGGCTGCGCGTACACGCGAGTGCCCGCGAGCTCGTGCTCGAGGGCTGCGCCGGGGCAGCCATGGGTGTCGCGATCATCGCGCTGAAAATCGTCCTGCACTGATCGCCCCGAAGGCCCGATCTCTGCGCCGCGCGGGTCTGCGCGGTTGCCTGTAGACAAAAGATTGCTGACATGAAATGATCCAACTAGTTGGCATTGACACGAGTCCGCATTTTCGAAGATCGTTCGAAGGAGAGGGAAGCATGGGATCCGCACGCAGACCGTCATTGACGGCAGGTGAGGAGCGTGCGACAGCCGAGGAGGCCGCCGCAGACAAGAGCGCTCCGCGGGTCGCCCCCCTCTACAAGCGCCTGCCACACGGGCCCCATCGTCTGCAGCGCAACGAGGTCGTGCTCAACCAGCGAGCGCGGATTCACGGAGCGCTGATCGAGGCGGTCGCACACGACGGCTATGAAGGCACAAGCGTCAAGCAGGTGATCGAGCTGGCAGGCGTCTCGCGGCGCTCGTTCTACGAACAGTTCGCCAACAAGGAGGACTGCTTCCTCGTCACCTTCGATCTGATCGTCAAGCGCGATCTCCAGCAGATCCGCAGGGCCTACCTCGCCGCCGAGGGGCCACTCGAGCACCGCGCCCGCGCGGCGTGCGAGCGCTTTGCGAAGGCGATCGAGGAGGACCGCAAGGCCAGCATCCTGGTGGTGCTCGAGGCGCAGCGCGCGGGCGCCGCCGGCCTGCTGCGTGTGCGCAGGGCCGCCCGCGCGTGCGAGCAGATGCTCGGGCGTGGGTTCGCCGAATCCCCCGACGCGACGCCTCTGCCGGTGCCGATCGTGAGGGCGATCGCCGGCGGCCTGCAGGGGATCGCCGCGAGCGTCCTGCGCGACCCGTGCGACACCGGCGACGTCGACCTCGCCGAGGAGATGCTGCGCTGGACGCTGGTGTTTCAGACACCCGCCGCCGAGAGCCTCGCCGAGCGGATGGCCACAGGCCTGACCGCGCGCATGCGCGAGATCTCCGCCGCATACGGTTGCGGGCCGCACGGCGCCGAAGCGCCCAGTCGAGACGAGCGCACACGTCTGCTCCAGGGCATGCTGCGTCTGGTCGCGCGCGAGGACTACTGCACGCTGACAGCGCCGCAGATCGCCGACGAGGCCAACGTCTCGATCGACGCCTTCTGCACGCTGTTCGCCGACAAGAACCACTGCCTGCTCGCCGCGATCGACATGATCGGCGGGGAGCTGCTCGCAATCGTCGCCGACCCCGAGCTGATCTCCGAGGATTGGGGGCGGGCGCTGCCCCGCGTGCTCGGCGAGCTGATGCGCTATCTCGCGAGCCATCCGCTGCAGACGCGCGTGCTCGCACAGGAGGCGCTGTGCACCGGCGGCGACGCCTTCGAGCAGATCGCCGATCTCGTGCACACGATCGCGACGCGGCTCACCGAGGGAGCACCCAACCAAGCGCATGGCGCGCTCGTCACTGAGGCCGTCGCGGGCGCGCTCTGGCACACGATCCGCTGCCAGGTCGCCGGCGGGCGTATCGAGCTGCTCGCGGCCGTCTCAGATCACCTCAGCTGCGTGGTGCTCGCCCCGTTCATCGGCGCCGAGGCGGCCATCGAGATCGTCACCGATGAGCGCGCGCCCAGCGCGACTAGCGTCGACGGTTGCGTTTCACCCGTTCCCCAAAGTACGTGAACACGCACCCCACCAGCAGCGAGATCACGATCACGACGATCAGCGGCGCGTTGCCGGAGCCGAACGCCCAGTGAACCTCGACCTCGTCCAGGTTGAGCACCGCGAACACGATCGCGAGCGCCGCCAGGACGAACAACGCGCTCGCGCGCATCAGCTCGCGGCGGTCGCCGCCCCGCCCGCGCGCGAGCCGGCGCTCGGAGCGACCCTGCGGCGGTTTCTCGGCTGAGGGCGCGGACACCACGTCTGATGTTAGTCCTCGCCTGCGCGGCGAGGGGAGGCCGCGCCGACGGCGAATACCATGGCTGTGATGAGGCGTCAGCTGATCGTGGCCGTGACCGTGCTCGCACTCGCTGCCTGTGCAGCCGTGCTCGGCGGTTGCGGCTCCTCCCAGACCAAGACGGTGTCCGTCGCCGGCGCGCCGGCGATCACCAACAACAGCACGCCGAGGAGCACCGGCACCCGGAGCACGCCCACGACCACGACCACGACCACGACCACGACCACCACCGCAGCGACCGCCCCCACCGGTACCGCCGGCGGCACCGCGGCGCCCGGCCCCACGCGCACAGCGCCCGAGCCGGAATTCACCCAGCAGGAAAGCCACGCCGAAGGCGTCAGCGAAGCCGCGGCGGTGCTGAAAGCCAGGGGCTACGCGCCCGCCGAAACCTCCCAGTACCACCCCAACCAAACGCTGCGGGTACTGGTCGGCACGAAGGCCGGCTCGAACGAAGGCTATGACCAGCAGGCGTTCTTCTTCGTCGGCGGCCGCTACATCGGCACAGACACCAAGGAACCGAGCGCCAGCGTCAAGGTGCTCTCCCAGAGCGACACCGAAGTCACGCTCGGCTATCCGCTGTATCGCACCGGCGACCCGCTCGGGAGCCCGAGCGGGGGCGTGGCGACCGTCCACTTCCAGCTGAACAACGGCAAACTCACCGCGCTGAACGCGATTCCGCCCGCCAGCTCCACCGCCGGCGGGGCCCGCCGCTAGAACGCTCAAGCGCGCAGACGCCGCGCCGAATGCTCAAGCGCCGGGCGTTTTGCGCCGATCGCGTACTTATGGACTCTGAAGCACGGCCCGCAGAGGCGTCCGGCGACGCCGATCGCCACATCGGCTGCTCGATGTCGAGCGTGCTGTTGAAGCTCGTGCGCGCCCAGGGTGGCGAGGAGGCCGTCTCCGCGGTCCTTCGCGAGGCCGGCGCCAACTACGACGCCGCCTACCTCGAAGACCTCGACAACTGGATCTCGCAGGACGAAGCCAACGCACTGCAGGCCGCTGGGGTCCACGTCACAGGCGACCCCGCGTTCGCGCGGCGCGTCGGCGAAGAAATGGTCGGCCAGCACGCCGGCAAGCAGGTCGCCACGCTGCTGCGCTCGCTCGGCTCGGTCGAGGGAGTGCTCACCGCGGTCGCGCAGACGACCGCCAAGCTCAGCGCCGCCACCGAACTCGAGGCGGTCGAAGTCGGTCCCGGGCACGCCCTCGTCAAGGCGGCCGCGCGCTCAGGGTTCACGCGCAACGCGCTCAACTGCGACTGGACGACCGGGCTGCTCGCCAGCTGCCCGATGCTGTTCGGGCTGCCGCCCGCGCGCATCGAGGAGCGCGAATGCCAGGCGCGCGGAGGCGCCCGCTGCCTGTACACCGTCACCTGGGACGCACACGAGGCCGCCACCGCCGCCGATCCCCAGCAGCGTGTCACCGCGCTCGAGGGGCAGCTGCTGGCAACCTCCGAGCGGCTGCAGGGCGTGTACGCGATCGCCAGCGACCTCGTCTCGACCGAGGACGTCGAGACCGTGCTGCAGCGCATCGTCGATCGTGCCTCCGACGCCGTGCGCGCGCCGAGCCACGTCCTCGCCGTGCGCCCCGACCCCGACGCAGAGCTGCAGGTCTACGGCCACGGCATCGGCGAGCGCGAGGCGCAGGCCCTGGCACACAAGACGCTCGCGCAGGCGCAATCCGCCGACGCTCCCGCGTCGGCCAGCTCGACGCTGGTGGTCGACGTCGTCTCCAGCCGACGCGCATACGGGCAGCTGATCGCGAGTTATCCGCACCCGGTGGACTTCCTCCCCCAGGAACGCGAGATGCTGAGCCTGTACGCCAAGCACGCCGCGGCCGTGCTCGAGATGGCGCTCGCGCTGCGCGAGTCCGCCCAGCGCCACGAACAGGTCAGCGCGCTGCTCGCGCTCTCCCACGCGCTCGCCAAGGCCGGCACCAGCCTCGAGGTCGCCGAGCGGCTCGTCGCAGCCGTGCCCGACGTCGTCGACTGCGACCGCATGACGGTGTGGATCTGGAACGGGCACGAGCAGTGCCTCAGAACGCTCGCAAGCTGGACCCGCGTGCCAGAGCGCACGAACCCGCTCGACGACCTCAGCATCGCCCCGGAGAACACCCCGCACCTGCAGAGCATGCTCACCGAGCCGCGTCCGCACTTCTTCGACGCGACGAGCGACGATCCGTTCATCACGCGGTTGATGTCGAAGCTCGAAGTGGTCGCGATGACGGTCGTGCCGATCGTCGTGCGCGACGTGTTCCTCGGGATCCTCGCCGTGTCCGTCACCGAAGCTGCGGAGCGGCTGCGACCGGACAGCGACCTGCTGCAGCGGCTCACCGGCGTCGCCGCGCTCGCCGCGCCCGCGATCCAGAACGGCCAGCTCGTCGATCAGCTGCGCCACAAGGCCAGCCACGACGGGCTCACCGGGCTGCTCAACCGCGTCGGCTTCAGGCAGCAGATCGACGCCGCGCTCGCAAGAGTCGGCGCCGACGAGGGACGTATCGGCCTGCTGTTCGTGGACCTCAACGAGTTCAAGCGGATCAACGACCTCCACGGCCACGAGGCCGGTGACGAGCTGATCCGCCAGGCCGGTGCGCGCCTAAGCTCGCTGTGTCGCGGCGACGACGACGTCGCCAGGCTCGGCGGTGACGAGTTCGCGATCATCCTCGCCGACGTTCACCTCGACGAGCAGGTGCGCGCCGCCGAGCGCCGCGTCAGGGCCGCGTTCACTGCGCCGTTCGACGTCGGCGGCCTCAGCGTCTCCGTCGGCGCGAGCGTCGGCGGCGGCATCTGGCCCGACGACGGGCAGACGGTCTCCGAGCTCGTCCGCCACGCCGACGCCGCGATGTACGAGGACAAGGCACACAGCCGCCGCGGCTCCAGAACCGCACACCTCGCTCCAGCTCGCTGACCCGCGCGCACCCGCCGCCGTGCACCGCACTCGGACCCAGCGCCGGCGTCAGCCGGCCCAGACGCTGACGGCCACTACCGTTCTGGGGGACCAATCATCCACCGAGAAGGGACTGCACCGATGAGCGTAAAGATCGAAGGCCGGGCCGAGGAGCTGCTCCAGGCCAAGAACTTCTGCAACGTCGCCACGCTGCGCGCCGACGGCTCCGTGCACGGCGTGCCCGTGTGGGTGGACGTGGAGGACGGGCGCCCCGTGCTGAACACGGCGGAGGGGCGCGCGTGGCTGCGAAACCTCGAACGCGACCCGCGCGTGACGCTGACGATTCCCAACCTCGAGAACCCCTACGAGTACCTCGAGGTGCGTGGACGCATCGCCGAACGCACGCACGAGGGCGCCGACGAGCACATCAACGCGCTCGCCAAGAAGTATCTCGGCGCCGAGGAGTACCCCTACCGCCAGCCCGGCGAACAGCGCGTGATCGTGCGCGTCGAGCCCGAGCGCGCACGCGTGTACGGCAACTGAACGTCGCGGGCGCTCAAGCGCGGCGCAGCAGCCGCGACCACAGCGACGGCCGGCGTGGCTGCGTGCGCAGCCAGTCCTCGCGCAGCGGCAACTGGCCGCGAGCGCGCGCCGCGAGCACGCAGTTCGCGTGCGCGTGGCGGCGCCTGCGGGTGTCGCCTTCGGGCGCGATCAGCATATGCTCGCTCAGAGCAGGTAGCGAATGACCACAAATCGGACAGCGATACGTCGCCGGCTTGCGATTCGCAGCTGGACGCACCGTCCACCATGGGGCGTGCGGAAGGCTGGGCACGGCTCCATTGTTGCGCCGCTCAGCGCCGGTATCGCGGCGACCGTCGCCGTGGGCGTCGGCGTCGCCATGGCACGCGCGGAGCGCGAGCGCCGCCGCGCACGCCAGCTCCGGCGCGAGCGCCGGCTCGGGCGCGCGCGCGAGGAGCCGCTGAGCCCCGCGCTGCAGCGGATGGCGCTCGCGCAGATCGACCTCGCGCTCGAGGCGCTCGCCGGCGGTGAGGGCGTCGGGCCCAGCGAGAAGGGCGTGCACGAGGCGCGCAAGGCGCTCAAGCGGCTGCGGGCGCTGCTGCGGCTGCTACGCCACGAGCTCGGCGAGCGCGCCTTCGCACGCGAGAACGACACCCTGCGCGAGATCGCCCGCCGGCTATCGGAGGCACGCGATGCCGCCGTCATGCTCGCCACGCTCGACGCGCTCATCGCCCGGCACCCGCGCCGGCTCGGGCGCCGGGGCGGCGTGCGCGAGCTGCGCCTGCGTCTCGCCGCCGAGCACAAGCGCCAGCGACGGCAGGCGCTCGCCGACGACGCCGCTCGCGCCGAGCTGCTGGGCGAGCTGCACGCGTTTCGCTGGCGCGTCGTCTCCTGGTCGCTGCCCGACAGCCACGGGCTGGCGCTCGTCAGCGGCGACCTCGCGCGCCTGTACGGGCAGGGACGCAAGCGCTACCGGCGCACCGCGCGCGACCGCGGCGAGCGCACGATCACCATGCACCAGTGGCGGAAACGCGTCAAGGACCTCCGCTACGCGGTCGAAATTCTCGACCGCCCCGGCTCCCAGCAGCGCCTGCGCAAGCTCAGCCGCCGCGCCGACGAGCTCGGCGAACTGCTCGGCGAGGACCACGACCTCGCCGTCTTCGCCCAGCGCCTGCGCGCCGGCGCACACGCGCGGGGGCACGATCAGGCGTGGCGCTGCGGCCGGCGCACACGCAAGCTGCTGCTGAAGGCGATCGCACGGCGCCGGCGAGTGCTGCGAAAGCGCGCGCTGCGCCAGGGCCGGCGGCTGTACCGCGCCAAGCCAAAGCAGCTCGTACGACGCGTGCGCGCGGTCAGCCCGTCGGAGCGACGGCGCATCCACGCTGCGCCGCGGCACGCTTGAGATCCTCATCCCAGCTCACAAGCGCGATATCGGTACCGAGCGCGAGCGCGCTCGCGAGGTGGACGGCGTCGTATCCGCGCAATTTGTGCTCCTCGGCAAGCTCGCCCGCCCCTCGCGCGAGCCGGCCGTCGATCCCGACCAGGGCCAGCTCGCTCTGCAACGACTCGAACTCCTCGCGCGCCCGACCGTACCCCGTCGTGCTCAGCCGACGGCCACGATGTGCGGCAGCGAGCGCCGCGCGACCCTCGGAATAGCACAGGATGCTGGATGCCACCCGAAGCCGCGTACCCCACAGCTCCGCCACCAGTTCAGAGCCGGGCTCGACAATGACGAGCTTGACAAGCACGGAGGTGTCGAAATACAGGATCAGCGGCGCTGCTCGGCGACGAGCTCGGAAACCGAGCCGCGCGCGTTCACACGTGCCCGGCGCGAGCTGCGCGCACGTGCCGGCAGAGTGACGAGACCTCGCCGCACCAGATCCTCGAGCGGATCCGCACCATCGACTGCAGAGAGCCGAGCGATCGGCTTGCCGCGACGGGTGACCACGACCTCGGCGCCCTGCTCGACGTGCTCGAGATGCTCGCTCAACCGGTCGTGAAGCTCACGCACCCCAACCTCATACCCCTGGGCAAGTAGCGTCATGCTCGTGATCGTAGCAGCTACATTGCCTCAGCTGACGCTGAGGACCGTCAGCGTGCGCCTGCCCTTCGGCAGCGACACCGCGGTCTGCTCGCCCGGGGCGCGACCCAGCAGCGCCACCGCGACCGGCGATTCCGCCGACAGACGCCCCTCCCGCGGCGAGGCGTCGTGGGAGCTCACGATCCGCCACGTCTGCTCGACGCCGTCCTGGTCGCGAACGACGACCGTCGAGCCGAAGCCAACGACCCCACCCGCGCCCTGCGCCGCCTCCTCCACGACCACCGCGTCGGAGATCTTCTCGCGCAGGCGCGCGATCTTGGTCTCCAGATGCGCCTGATCGTTCTTGGCGTCGTGGTACTCGCTGTTCTCCTTCAGATCGCCCCATTCGCGCGCCGTCTTGATGCGCTCGGCGATCTCTCTGCGCCCGTCGCCCTCGAGCGCCGCCAGTTCGGCTTCGAGCTCGAGCAGGCCCGCGGCCGTCGTCAGGTTCGATCCGTCGCTCACTGCCCAGAGCCTACTCCAACCAGCCTGACGGCCCGGCGGCCCGCCCCCCGGCGCGCCAGCGCCGGCCCCCCATATTTATTTTTAGAAATACGTGGTTGCGGGGCTCGACAGCAGCGCGTAGATCTGCACGATCGCCGCCTGCACCAGCAGCTGCGCCGACGGCGGCGAGCCGGACACGAACTGGTTGTTGCTCAACCGCAGGTGCTGCCACGCGTAGTTGACGTAGTTCTGCGCGATCGACGGGCCAGGCGGGTCGTGCGTGACCGAGTCCAGGTACAGCAGGTTGCGGAAGTACACCGACACGAAGAACGGGATTTCCGAGCCGAGCCGTTCGTTCGTGAAGTACGCCAGCGACGCCGTCGCGGTCTGTCGCGCCTCGTACAGGTACGCGGGGTTGCGCGTGAACTGGTAGAGCAGCGTCCCAGCACCGATCATCGAGCCCTGGTTGTAGCTCCACAGCGCCGGTTCGACAACGCCGCGCCGGCCGATGTGATCGGCATACAGGTTCGCCGGCTGCTGCAGGCAGGTGCGCACCCACGTGTACGCTTTTTCGGCGAACTGCAGGTAGGCGACGTTGTGGGTGTAGCGATACAGCAGCGCGCCCAGCTGCGCCGCCGGCGCCGTCGTCACCGTGTTGCGTTCGCCGTTTGACGCGTCGTTGGAGAACGGGATCCCGCCCTCGCACGCGAGCCCCGGCCGTTCCTGCCAGCCGGCCATCTCAAACGCCATGATCCCCTCGGCGCTGCCCAACAGCGCCAAGTTGTGGGTCAGCTGGTACAGCCGCACCATCTCGATCCCGATCCAGTCGTTGTCGTCGTAGTACTTCGTCCCGCCCGGGCCCGTCGGCGGCACAACCGTGCCGTCGAATGCCGCCAGCGTGCTCGTATACGTGCCTTCCGCGGCGCCCGAGTTGTCCGTATCCAGATACGAGTTCAGCCCCGTCAGGCGCGACTCGAGTTCGCGCGCCAGCGACACGCCCAGGTGCGGCACGAACGCCATGCTCACCGTCGCCGCAAACGCCTGCGAGAACGGCCACAGATACGAGAACGGTTCGCCCGCGTACAGGCCGGAGCCGGCTACGTAGTACTCCTTCTGCATCGCTTCAAACGCCACCAGCGCCCGGGCCGGGTTGCCGTGGAGCACGGGCTTCTTGGGCTTCGCCTGCTTCTTCGATCTCGCCGGCGTCGGCTTCGAGGCCGGGCCACCCGGCGCCTGCGAACCGCCAACGGCGCTCGCGACGTGAGCCGGCCGCGTCGCGCCGGCCGGATACGCGGACGCGCCCGCCACGGCCGCGTGCGCGACGCCGACGAGCAGCGTCGAGAGCATCGCCAGCGAGGCGAGCAGACGCCTGAGGCGCACCCGGGCGCCGCGGTGAACGAGGCTCATCAAGATCATCGACTCCAACCAAGCACAACAAGCGAGACGCACGTTCGATTTGGTATACGCAGTGCACCTCGCGGACGGATCGGGCGCTCCCCCGCCTGCCGCTCACGTCTCGCCATGTTCCCACAGGCTCCGCAGAGAGAGTGAACAACCACTTGCACTTCGACTACACCACGGTGGGCCATGTCACGATCGACGTGCTCGAGGACGGCTCGCGCCGCGCCGGCGGCACCGCGTTCTACAGCGCCCTGCAGGCCGCCCGGCTCGGGCGCCGGACGCTGATCATCACCCAGGGGGTGCCCCGCGAGATCGACGCGCTGCTCGCGCCCTACCGCGACGAGCTCGAGCTGACCGTGCTGCCCGCCTCCGCCACCACCACGTTGCGCACAGCCGGCCGCGGCGACGAGCGAAGCCAACGGCTGCTCGCCTGGGCCGGTCCGATCAAGCAGCAGCTGGAGCTCGACACCTCGATCCTGCATCTCGCCCCCGTCGTCCGCGAGGGCCCAAGCAGCTGGCTCGGGCACGCCGCGTTCGTCGGCCTGACCGCACAGGGACTCGCGCGCCGGTGGGATCAGAGCACCGGCCAGATCACCCACGCAGCACCAGACACAGCCGCCGGCGCGCTCGCCGAGCGCTGCCACGCGCTCGTCGTCAACGAGGCCGAGCGCGCGTGCTGTGCCGAGCTGATCGCCACCGCCGGCGCCGCCGGCGCGGTCGTAGCGGTGACAGACGAAGACGCGCCGGTGACGGTTCTCGCGCCCGCCCGTCCCGCGCACGAGGTGCCGGTGCCGGCGCTGTCCGCGCACGTGGACGACCTCGGCGCCGGGGACGTGTTCGCCGCGGCGTTCTTCATCGCCCTCAGCGAAGCCCAGTCGCCGCTGCAGGCCGCGCGGTTCGCCAGCGCCGCCGCCGCGGTGCGCATGTGCGGCGCCGGCGCCGGCGCGATCGGCGAGCGCGGCGCGATCGAAGCGCGGCTGCTAGCGACGGAGAGTCCGCGCAGCGGTTGACAGACCTGAGGGCCGGGACCGGCGCAGGCGGCGCCACGCGCACGCCGCTCCTCTCCTCTAAATGTTGTTTTTCGTTTGCTGTATGACTATTGCTATACGGAGGTCGCGCGCAGAGCCTCGTCTAGCAGGCGCGAGAGCGCCGGCGGCGCGATCGCATCGCTCCTGCCACAGGCGCGTGCGGCGAGCAGCAGGCTGCCGCCGACGGGGGCCATCTCCACGGCCCTCACCAGAGCGCCCGGAGCGCGTTCGTGGATCGCGCGCGTCAGCGGATCGACGAACACCGGCCCGGCTTTGTAGGCGCTGCCGATCAGGCCCACCGGGAACTCGCGCGCGCGCCCGCTCGCGTCCGGCTCGCCGAGCCCCGTCTGCTCGATCACGGCCGCCACCTGCTCGCCGAGTTCGCGTGCGCCGCGCTCGTACAGCTCGCACGCAACCACGTCGCCCTGCTCCGCGAGCCTCGCCGTTTCGATCGCGAACGCCGCGATTTCGCCCTTGGTCAGTGGCTTGGAGTACACCGCCGCAGCCACCGCGTCGATGCTCGCGACGCCGAAGAACGCCGGCGCGACGTCCGTGATCGCCGTCGCCGGCCCCGAAGCCTCGCGGTCGCGCAGCGCTGCCTTGATCGACTGCACGCCCAGCCAGTAGCCCGACCCCTCGTCACCGAGCAGGTGGCCCCAGCCGCCTGCGCGCCACGCGCGCGTCTCGCCGCCGTCGAGGTTGACGCCGAACACATTCGAGCCGGTCCCCGCAATCGCCGCAACGCCCGGACCGACGTTCGTCGCCGTGGCCCACGCTGCGACGACGTCGTTGACGACGATCCATGCCTCCGTGCGCGCCGCGAGCACGTTGCGCTCGACGTCCGCGGTATCGGTCCCGGCGATCCCCAACACCGCCGCGCCCAGCTCCGACGCCTCGATACCGGCCCGTTCGAGCGCCTCGTCGGCCGCTCCCAGCAGCGCCTCGACGGCCGCCTGCGCGCCGACGGCGTCCTCGTTGCTGGGGCCGCCGTGCCCGAGATGCACAAGCTTCTCGCCTGCGTCCTCGAGCGCGCGCAGGTCGAGGACCGCCGCGAGCGTCTTCGTCGCGCCGCCGTCGACGCCCATCACGTAGCGCGCGTCGGTGCGCGGCTGCTCCGAGCTCAGCACCGCCGGCAGGTTGACGAGGGAATCGCGCCGCATCGCGCCATCCTCCCAGGATTCGCGCGGCGGAGCCGGCCACACACGTCGAAAAGGCTCACCCTGCGCCCACAGAGACTGGGCCGGCGAGGGGGAGCCGGCCCAGCCGCCCTCGGCCCACAGGGACTGGGCCGGCGAGGGGGAGCCGGCCCAGTCCTGTGGAGGGGCTGTCGAGCGGCGCCAAGCCGCTCGACAGCGAGGAGAGAAACGTCAGATGGGTCCACATCGCCCGCTCCACGACGGACGATCCAGCCGCCTGTCGTGGTCTTCGAGCAATGTTCATAAAGCCTACCAAATCGATCAACAATGTCAAGGGCGAACCCAAAGTCCCGTCCAGGGGGCCTCGTCACAGTGTCCAGGCACCGTTTCCGCGCTCATGCCCATACGCCGTATGGCCGATCTCGCCCAAACATGGACACGTTCGCCACACAGGATCCACAGAGCCTCACGACCCGGGACGCCCAGGGCGTCGCGATCGGGGCCGAGGCGCTGCTGCGTGAGCATCCCGACGCGCTCGTGTGCGGGCTCGCAGGCAACGGGCTGATCGTTCCGGTGCCGCAGTCGGTCGGCCTGTGGGGACAGGGGCTGATCGAGGGCCGAGCGCTGATCGACAACGTCGTCGCAGCCGACCGCAGCACCGTCGTCAAGCTTTGGCTGCGCGCGCAGGAGGAGGGCGCCGCGGCCGACAAAGTTCGGCTGCTGCGCAAACCGTCCACGTGGACGACGCTGCACTTCCTCGATCTGCGCGAAATGCACGGCGTGCTGCTCGGCGTGGTCATTCCCAGCGACGAGGAGGCAGACGGGCGCGAGGACATCGAGGAGCAGGCGCCGGCAGCGCCGCGCTTCTGCTCGCTGATGGAGGACGAGGGCGCCAAAGTCCTCGGCTGCGACGACGCGTTCACCGAGATGTTCGGCTACTCCGAGGCGGAGCTGCTCGGCAACTCCGTGCTCGACCAGATCCACCCCGAGGACCAGGGACGCGCCGTCGAGGGCTGGCTCGCAGTGCTCTCCACGCGCCGCGACCAGCAGACCCGCCTGCGCCGCCGGCGCAAGGACGGCACCTACATGTGGGTCGACACGACGCTGCGCAACCTGCTCAACACCCCCGAGCGCAACTACGTGCTCGTCGAGATCATCGACATCTCCGCCGAGATGCAAGCCCAGGAAGCTCTGCAGGAACGCGAGGAGCTGCTGCGCCGCCTCACCGCGGCGATGCCCGTCGGACTGCTGCACATCGACACCGATCGCAACGTCGCCTACAACAACGCACGCCTGCTCGAGATCCTGTTCGGCGGCGACGCGCCCGACGGGCACAGCGAGCCGCAGGCCTTCCCCCCGGAGCCCGGAGCAGCGCTCGCATCGGTCACCACGCTCCTGCACACGCTCACCGACGACAGCCTCGCGGAGCTCAACTCGACGCTCGAGGAGGTCCTCACCAACGGGATCGACCACGACGTCGAGGTCGACATCACGCTGCCGTCCGGCACGTGGCGTCGCGCGCTGATGAGCCTACGCGCGCTGTTGCGGCCCAACGGCGAGGTCAGCGGCGCGATCACCTGCGTGCTCGACATCACCGACAGCGCCCGTGCGCGCCAGGAGCTCGAGCGGCGCGCGACGTTCGACCCCCTCACCCACTGCCACAACCGCTCGTCGGTCCTCGGCACGCTCGAGGTCGAGCTCGAGCGCGAGGACTCGAGCAGCACCGGGGTCGTGTACGTGGACCTCGACAAGTTCAAGCCCGTCAACGACAAACTCGGACACGCCGCCGGCGACGAGCTGCTCGTGCTCGTCGCGGAGCGCTTGAAACTCGCCAGTCGCGACAGCGACCTCGTCGGGCGCCTCGGCGGAGACGAGTTCCTCGTGGTTCTGCGCGACATCCCCGGGCCGGAGATGGCGATGCGCGCCGCCGACCGCATCTGCGAAGCCCTGTGCGGAAGCTTCGAGCTCTCGTGCGGCATCGCCGAGCTCAGCGCCAGCGTCGGCGTCGCCTGCTCGGACGGCGAGCCGATCAGCTCCGAGGAGCTCGTCAGGCGCGCCGACACCGCGATGTACCAGTCAAAGCAGCACGGGCAGAGCCTGCCCGTGCTCGCGCCCGCCGCCTAGCACCCGTTTGCAACAGGTTCCCAGCGGGCCCAGATAGCCAAAGGGCGGGAGAGAAGCGCATCCTTGCGCCCTCCCCCGCCCTTTCACGGCGGCTAAACCAGCTGACTACTCAGGATCAGACCGCTTCTTCGGCTTCAACTTCGGCTTTGGTCTCGAAGCCAAGGTTGCCGTTCTTGATTTTGATTTCTTCGATTTCGATGAAGAAGTACCCCTGGGCGTATACGACGTAGCCGAAGGCCGGCGTTCCTTCTTCTTTGTCAAACGAGCCTTCTTCGCCCTTCGTGTAGAGGCAGTGTTCGCCCGGCTTGACCCACGTTTCGACCTTCGAGAATTCCGTTTCGACGTCGAGCAGTTCATAAAAGCCACGGGGGAACCGTTCGAGCTTTTTCTTGCCTTCCACGGTTTCCGTTTCAGTTGCGTAGAACGCCGATTCGTATTCTCTTTCGGGTTTGGTCGCCGCTTTCGTCGGGATCGTCTGCGCGGGGATCGTGACGGCGCACGGAGACTTCTTGCTCGGCACAGGAATCACGACCGTGCTGTTTTCCTTGATCTTCACTTCGCCCGTTTCGCTTTCGCCGGCCACCGCGGACTGGTTCGAGTGGAATTCAATGGCGAGTTTGAACGTGGGCAGCTTCGTTTCGGAGATGATTTCTTTGTTTTTGCCGGTGAACGACTGCGCGTAGCAGTCCTTGAACGTAACGTTCTGCAGGAAGGTTTCCGACTTTTCGGAGACGACTTTTCCCGTCCCGGAAAGTTCCTTCGTGCATTTCGAGATCGTCAACGCCCCACCGGCGAGTTCGATCCCGGGGCCCTTGGGCCCTTCGAGCACTTCGCCGTGACCGGTCGCGGTCGCCGGGGTAGCTTCAGAGATCGTGGTCCCGGGGAGACTCGCGATGAATTTCCCGAACTGCACTTTCGGTGCTTCTTTTTTGGCCAACGCCGGGGCGGCCATCGCGGCGAACGCGAACACCGATATGGCACACCCGATTAGAACCCTGACGCGTCTCATTCTCCTGAGTCCTCGCTTTCGCCCTGAGGGCTTCATTGAGCTGGTGGCCATCTGGCGATGGCCGCTTAGCTGCACGTGGGCTGCGTGGGATCCCCCCTCCGCCACCTCTCCGTGATAGAGGGCGGAAGCTTATCACGAAGTCTGGAGACTTGACAACGCCAAGCTACCGGCCTTCGGCCGGCAAAGCGCTAGACCACGACGCCGCTTTCGATGCGCGGCGCGGGCGCGTCCCCGAACGCCCACTGATAGGGCGTAAACATAGACTGGCTGTCGAGCCAGTCTAACGCAGTCGCAGCGACGGCGCTCCGCGATGTGGGGCGCCGCGACAGTCGAGAGACCCGCCTGTGAACGAAACGTGACGATTTCGATATCGCTCGCCGCGGTTGCCGCCGGCCGCCGGCCGCCGCGCCGGCATCGTGCAGGCCACGGGTGCTCGCGCAGGCAGCGGCGTATCGCGGGGCCCCGCCGCGCGGCCTCCACGAGGCTCGGCGCAAAACGCCTGCAGAGCCAAACAAACGTGCAACCGCAAGTGCATCGATAAAGCGTCTTTAAGTGCGGGCCGATGCGTCCGGCAAGGACACCAAGGAGGTGTCCACGATCCCGAAAAGGGGGCCCTAAGTGTTTATGCGTAAAGGCAAGCGAACCTTCGCTAGCCGCAAGCGGAAGATAGCGGGCCTGTGCGCGTTTGCGCTCGCAGGCGTAGTGGCTGTAGGCGCGTACGCGTTCACGGCAAGCAACACGCAGGCGGAAAAATCCGGCGCTGGTGCGAACGTCGCAGTTGTGTCCGGCTACAAAACGTCGAACCTCAAATTCACGCTTGAAAACGGAACTGCCACGAAGGCCGTGTTCACGGCAGAAGCGATCGCGGGAGAGGCAGACGCCAAAGAAGCCGAAATCAACGTGATGCCATCGGCCGGAACGCCGGTCTGGACGCATTGCGCACTGACGACTCCGGGCACGTCGGCCACGTTCACGTGCACATTTGGATCGCCGCTCACGAACACCGAAGTCGAAGAAGACGTCGTACAGGAAACCATCGTCACCTCATAGGTGTAACGAACGAGTGGCAAACGTGGGGGCCGGCGCTGCCGGCCCCCACAGCCACATTCACAACACCACGGCAGGCATGCGACCTCGACGCATCAGAACACTCCTCGCCACCGCCCTGGGGCTCATCGTCCTGGGGACCTTGTGGTTCTACGTCGCCCCGACCCAGCTCGGCGGCTCGGCGACCTATGTCGTCACCCACGGCATCAGCATGGAGCCGCGGTTCCACACCGGCGACCTGGCGATCGTGCGCAGCCAGAGCAGCTACCACGTCGGCGAAATCGTCGCTTACCACAGCCGACAGCTCCACACGATCGTGCTGCACCGGATCATCGGGCGCGAAGGCGACCGGTACATCTTCAAGGGCGATAACAACAACTTCATCGACCCCGAACACCCACTCGCAAGCCAGCTGATGGGCGCGCTGTGGATACACATCCCCGGTGCGGGCGTGCGCCTGCAGTCGATCCGTTCCCCAGCGGTGATGGGCGGCCTGATCTTCGTGGGGATGCTGCTCCTCACCGGTGGGGCGTTCACGCAACGCCGCCGGCGGCGGCACAGGCAGCAGCGTGCGGGTGGGAGCATCATCGGTCCATCCCCGCAGTTGTCGCAGCGCCCGGGGCACCCTGTCGTCGGCGTGCTGACGATCGGCGCGCTCGCGCTGCTCCCGTTCCTCGCGCTGGCGCTGCTCGCCTTCGACCGCCCCCTCGCCAAGCGTCGTCAGGTCAACATCCCCTACAAGCAGAGCGGGAAGCTCTCCTACTCAGCCGAGAAGGCGCCGGCGCCCGCCTACCCCACCGGCCGTGCCAGCACCGGCGAACCACTCTTCACAAATGTCCTGCACGCGGTCGGGGTCCGGTTCGACTACCACTTTGCAAGCGAGAGTCAGCACGCGATCACCGGGAAGGCCTCGCTGTCAGCGAAGATCACCTCGACGAGTGGCTGGCACACGACACTCGCGCTCGGTGCGCCAACGTACTTCCGAGGTGATCACGCGCTCGTCACGGGAACGCTCGACCTGGGATCTGTCGTCGCGCTGATCAAGAGCGTGGAAACCACGACAAAGGTGCGCGGCACCGATGCGTTCACGATCATCCCGCACGTGAAGGCGGACGGCAGGGTGGGTCACGCGCCACTGAAGGCCACGTTCGCACCGGAAATCAAGTTCGCGGTCGTGGAAGGTGAGATCAAGCCGGAAGGTACGGGTGAATCCTCCGCCGCGATAGGCTCAGCCGGCACGGGGTCGTCGTCGAGCTCCGGATCCTCGGCGCCAAACCAGTTCGCTCCATCGAGCTCCGGCTCGGTGACGGGCAGTCAGGAAGAACCTACTTCCTTGCCGCTCGGGATCGTGCGGCCGTCGGACGCAACGGCGCGAGCGGTGGCAATCGGCGCGATTGCCATCATCCTCGGTGTCCTGCTGGCGACGCTCGCGCTGCTTCGAGCAAAAGTCGCGCGCTTTGCGCCACGACAACGAGACGAGGGGGCGAGCATCCTGGCGCGATACAGACATCTGATCGTCCCCGTCGCCCGCGTCTGGCCACTGCCCGGTGTGCCCGTGATCGACGTCGCCGACATCGACGCGCTCGCGCGGATCGCCGAGCACTACGACCGCTCGATCCTGTACGAGATGAGCGAGGAGGGGCATGCCTTCTGGGTCGCCGACGAGAGCGGACAGTTCCGCTTCGTGCTCGACGCGCCGGCGCCCACCCCCGAGCACGAGCTCGACGTGCCCGCGTGGGAGCAGGACGCGCAGGCGACACCCGCCCCCGCGTGGGCCGAGGGCGACACAGTAGAGCTGCCGGTCGTGACGGCGGTGCCACTCAGCTGGGATGCAGCTTCACAGCCGCGCACGCAGAACGGTGCGGCGCGGCGAGCGAGCGACCCGGTCAACAGGGCGGTGTGGACGGAATTCGGCGCAGCGGAGCAGGCGAGTGAGTCGACATCGGCGCAGAACGGCTCGGATCCCGCACAGGAATGGCCGGGCGCCCGGGAGATCTTCGACCCAACCGCGGCCGACGCACTGGCGAACGAAGTGTACGCGGACGAACTCGAGCTCGGCGGGGTGTTCACGGCGTCGGGCCCGCAGCCGGCGCCGGTGGAGAACGTCCCCGCCGAGGAGGCCGAGCCCGAGCGCTGGCAGGCTCCGGACGAGGCACCCACGTTCGTACAGGAAGCGGCAACGCCCCGCGGGCCGAGCGAGTCCGGCGGCGTCAGCCGCACGCGCGCGGGCGCGGTGTACGTGCACGTCACCGGCTTCTAGTGTCGTAGCCGCGCCGCCCGATGCCGGGAGGCGACGCCCTTTGTACGGGTCCCGGGTAGACCTACTGTCCTATTGGTTACCTCAACGGGAAGGGGCCGGCATGGAGACCTGGGATGCGATCACCTCGCGGCGCGACGTGCGGCAGTTTCAAGACCGTTCGCTGCCGAGAGAGGCGCTCGAGCGAGTGCTCGAGGCGGGCCGGCGGGCGCCGTCGGCGAGCAATTGGCAGCCCTGGGACTTCGTGGTGGTGACCGATCGCGATCAGCTACGTGAACTGGCGACGGTCTGGCAGGGCGCACGCCAGGTCGCGAGCTCGGCGGCCACGATCGCGGTCGTGCTGGCGCAGAGCGACGACGAAGGCGAGCGCAGGCGCGCGCAATACGACGTCGGCCAGACGACGATGGCGATGCAGATCGCCGCTGCCGACCTCGGCGTCGGCTCGGGTCATGCGTCCGTCGGAGACCAGGACAGGGCGCGCGCGATCCTGGGTGTGCCGGACGACCACTTCGTGGCCTACCTGATCCCGCTCGGCTATCCCGGCGACCGCCCGCTGAAGCCGATTCAAAAGCCGGACCGGCGGCCGTTCGACGAGGTCGTGCACTGGGGGCGCTGGTAGCCGAGGTGGCCTATTCGATATGCACGAGGGTGCCGATCGGCGTGTATGGCCACACGCGACCGGCGGTGGCGGGCAGCATCTCCACGCACCCGAGGCTCTGCGGGAAGCCGTACTGCGCGCGTTCGAAGCCGTGCAGCGCGTCGCCGCCGTTGAAGTAGCTGATCCACGGAACGCCGGGGTCTTCGTAGTGGCTGCCATCAGGGTTGTTGCCGCTCATCGTGCCGGAGGCGATGTGCTCGTAGACCGCGAACGTGCCGAGCTCCGTCGGCGCGGAGGCGATGCCGGTGTTGACCGGGGTGGTGAGAGGTATCGAGCCGTTGTTCCACAGCCTGAGCGTCTCCGAGCCCTCGCTCACCATCACGAAGGTGTAGCCGGCGGTGGTCTTCTGACCGGCGATCGCCGCGTGCAGCAGCGTGCGCCACACGACCGGGCCGAGGAGCCCGTCGACGGTGAGTTCGTGGGCGTTCTCGAAGGCCATGACTGCTCCGCGCATCATCTCGTCGGTGGTGCCCGGACGCCAGAGGGCATTGAGCTGCGCGGGCACGTTGCCGTAGCGCCACGAGAAGCTGCCGGACGGCGGATCGACGGCCGCACGCACCTGCGCCGCCGGGGTCAGCGCGACATGGTGTGCCGAGGTGAAGCTCAGCGGCAGGTAGCCGAGCTGCGCGAGGATCTGCTGTGCGCGCACGGTCGAGCCCGGCGGCACCGTCCATGTGGCGACACTCGTGTCGCCACCGCCCGCCCCGTCGAGCAGACGCACGCCGTGTGGCAGCACGAGCCTGACGGGCGTGTCCAGCCCGAACCCGTATCCGCTTGGAGTGAACGCGATCGTGTGGCTGTCGATCGTGCGCCAGTGGCCCGACACCGCGGGTTCCAGCCGCGGGTGCCTGCCGCCCAGTGCCGTGGACAGGGGCTGCGAGAAGGTCACATCGATGGGGCTCGCGGGTGCGATGTTCGATCCCGGCGTCGGGGTGAGCACGGCGCTCGGGCCGGCTCCCGCCGGGAACCACGTCACCAACGACGGCGCGGGCAGCCGCTCCCACGTGCGCGGCGCAGCCGCGACTTCGATCGAGCCGGCTTCGCTGCGGCGGGCGAGCTTGATCTCGCTGCTGGGGCGCGCAAGCGAGCGGTGGTGGAGATGTTCGGGCGCTCCGTAGGAGATTCTGCTGACGGGCGCGGTGAACGCCAGCTGCAGCGGCGAGCCCGCCGCGAGCGTCACGTAGCGTTCGCGCACGGCCGCGCTCGGCGCACGCAACTGCAGCCGCTCGCTCGCGTGCCGACCGGCGAGCCACGCGATCCAGCCGGGGCGACGCACCGCGACTTCGACCGTGACCGGCTCGCCCGGCTCGAGCTTTACCTGCGGCCACAGCCGCCCGCCGCTGACGCTCACCGGAATCGCTCCCCCGTGCGGTCCGAGCACCCTGACGCTTTCGATCGAACCGTGCGTGACCGGCAGATCGACGCGCGCCAGCGCAGCCGCATCGGCGACCACCGTCGGGCGCGAGAACACGAACGCGAGCGCGGCGAACGCGAGCACCACGAGCAACAGCAGCAGCCCGAGCACGATCACAACAGGGCGCCAGCCGCGCTGGCGCGTCAGCATCAGAGTTGGCGGATCGACGGCCTGGGCGCCGCCATCCCGGCTGGATTCGAATCTGCTGAGTCTCACGCGAGGTCCTTCAGACGAGGTAGCGCTCCGAGAAGGTTAGTCAACAATCCGCTGATCACCGGACGGGATAGAGCGTGACGAGCGCTGCGCTGCCTGCCGCGACGCTCAGCTCGAGCGCGCCGGGCCCTCCCGAAACGCGCGGCAGAGCCGCGCCGGCGTGCCAGGTGCCGTCGGGCGCGACCGCACGTCCACCGAGCGTCACACCCGTCTTCGAGCGCATCCCCGGGGCGCTCAGCCGCAGGATTGGCCCGGCGCGGAACCGACGTGGGAGACGTAGCCTGACGACTCGCGAGCCGGCTCCCGTCGGCCGGAAGTCGACGAGCACGATGTGCACGTTGCCACTCGGGCTGGCGAATGCGGCCGCCGTCAGCGTGTCATCGCCCCCGGCGACGCTCGTACGGACGGGCTGATCGCCGAGCAGGGCGCGGGCGAGCAGCAGCGCATACCACTCCGGGTTGGCGTGCAACGCGCCGGTGGCGAGCTGTTCGGGGACGGCGGCCACGAGCGGGCTGTAGCTTTCGGGTTCGCCGATCAGGTCGTGGAAGTTGATCCCGACGACGCCGCTGCTCATCGCGCGGGCGAGATAGTCCGTCGCCCACAGCGCCGAGGCGAACACGTTGCTGACACCCGGCTGGCCGCGGCACGAGACGCTGTTGGTCTCGGCCATCCGCAGCGGGATGCCGCTCGCGCGCGCGGCCGCCGCCATCTGCGCGAGAAACGCGCTCTCGTGGGCGCGCGTCAACGGGCTCAGCAGGTCGCCGAGCGTGGGGGCATAGACCTGGCAGCGCGTGAGCGGGTAGTAGTGCTCGGTGAGCAGCGCCGGGTGCTCGCCGGTCGCCGCTTCGGTGACCCAGCTGACGCTCAGCCCACCACTCGATGCGTCGGGACCGACGATCGGAACGCCCGGCGCGGCCGCGGCGATCGCCGCGCGATAGGCCGCGACTTCGGTGAGGTAGTCGGCGAACGACCACGGCGTGGTGCGCAGACCGTCGGCGACGTAGCGGTCGGGCTCGTTGCCGATCGCGATCCCCGCGAGGCTCGCGCCCAGCGACGACTGGGCAGCCTGCGCCTCCTGGGCGGCGGCGGCAGGTTCGTAGTGGCCAAGGTTCACCGTCAGCAGCACGCGCCAGCCCGTCGCGCGGGCGAGGCCGGCGATGCCGGCTAGCTGTTCGGGGCCGATCGTCGTGCGCGCCCACGTCGGCGGCGCCGCTTCTGTCTGCCAGGCCGTTTCGGTGTCCGCGCTGATGCCGCCGAGGCGGATCACGCCGGTTCCGAGCGTGCGCAGGAGGCTGACCAGGTCGCCGCGGCTCGAGTAGCCCGCGAGCTCGGGCACACTGCTGAGCTCGAAGGACAGCCCGAGGAAGTCTTCCGGCACCGCTGCCCCGAACGCATCCTGAGGCTCGACCGCGACGCTCACCGGCGGACTCCCGTGCGGCCCGTGTGAATGCCTCGAGCCCGGCGCGACGGTGTTCGCGGCGGGCACCGCGGCTGCGCCCAGCGCGACGGACGGCAGGGGCGTCGCGAGTGCCGAGCACACGCTCGTCGCGAGGATCGCGGCGGCCACGGCCAGCCGGCGTCGGAGAGCTGTCGATGATCGATACATGGTTCGCAGCCGGGCTTGCGAGGGTTGAGCGCAGGCGCTCAACCATCCGGGGGAAGGATCACGACCTTGCCGGCGGCGCGGTTGGCTTCCATGTATCGGTGGGCCTCGGCGATCTCCGCCATCGCGAAGACGCGGTCGAGGTTGACCGTATAGCGATTGCCCTGCACCGCGTCGATGATCCCCTGCAAGACGCTCGCGTAACTGTCGCGGTTGATCACGCTGCTGGCGAAGCGGCGCAGCGTCACGCCGCGGCGCTGCGCCTCCGCTTCGACACGTTCGGTATCCCAGTCCTCCTCCAGGAAGCCGGTGATGCAGGCGCGTCCGCCGGCGGCGAGCGCGCCGAGCGCATCGAGCATCGCGCCGGACCCGACGAGCTCGCACACCCCATCGACGCCCTCTGGTCGCAGCGCGCGAACGACCTGGCTGAGCTCGTGGCCGTCGAGCACGAGCTGATATTGCGCGCCCGCCGCCTGCAACGCGACGCGCTTGGCCTCCTGGCGCGTGGTCGCGAGGACCACGAGGCCCTGGTCCTTGCCGAGCGCGATCGCCGCCATGCCGACCGACGAGGTGCCGCCGTGGACGAGCAGCGACTCGCCCTGCTCGAGGCCAATCTCCTGCAACGTGCCCCAGGCCGTACCGAAGCTCTCGGGAATCGCGCCCAGCTGGGGCCACTCGAGCGTGCTCGTCACGGGGATCACCTGGCTGGCGGGCAGCAGCGCGTACTGCTGGTAGCCGCCGTCGTAGTCGCGGCCCATCCCCCCCATCGCCGCGAGCACCCGCTGTCCTGGCTGCAGGTCCGAGTCGGGCGCCTCGACCACCTCGCCGGCGCACTCGATGCCGAGGACGCGCGGAAAGCGAACCGCGTCACCCGACCCACCCGCGCGCGTGATCAGCTCGGAACGGTTCAGACCGAACGCGCGTACGCGAACCAGGATCCAGCCCGGGCGCGCCTGCGGGATCGGGCGCTCCTCGACATGCAGCACCTCCGGTCCACCGGGCTCGTGGACGACCACCGCCTTCATACACGCAGACGCTACAGCGTCACAGGGCGCCAATGCGACGATCGCGCTGCCGCGCCGGTTGTGCGCTCACAACGGCCAGTAGCGCGTGAACTGGGCCGCAGCCCGGCCGGTCAGCAGCGCGTCGGGCGCAGCTGAGCGCGGCGGCTCTTCGGCGGCCAGCGCGGCGAGCGTCTTACGCACGGACTCGCCCAGCGCGACCGGTTCGTAGCCGCCCTCGAGGACCACGCCGAGCGGGACCTCCAACTGCTCGGCGAAAGCGCGCACGTGCCGCGCGAGCTCCGCGAATGAGCTGCTCTCCAGGCGACAGCCCGCGAGCGGATCCGCGCGATGCGCGTCGAAGCCCGCGGACACGAGCACGAGCTGCGGCTCGAACGCACGCGCGGCGGGCAGCACGATGTGCTCGATCAGCGACAGCCACAGCTCCTCCTCAGAGCCGGCGGGAACGGGAAGGTTGAGCGTGTAGCCCTCGCCGGGGCCCGAGCCGACGTCGGCGAGCGGTCCGGTGCCGGGGTAGATGCCGGCCTGATGAATGCTCGCGAACAGGACATCTGCGCGCCGGCGGAACGCCTCGGCTGTGCCGTTGCCGTGATGCACGTCCCAGTCGAGGATGAACACGCGGCTCAGGTCGAGCTCGCGAATCGCCAGCTCCGCTGCCACGGCGACGTTGTTGAACAGGCAGAAGCCCATCGCGCGGTCCGGTTCGGCGTGGTGGCCCGACGGACGCACCGCGCAGAAGCCCGCGCGCGCGTCGCCCGCGAGGAGCGCCCTGGTCATCTCGCACGCGCCGCCGACGGCGTGCAGCGCCGCACGGTATGACGGCTCGCCGACGGACGTGTCGGGATCGATCGCGCCGCCGCCGGCGAGCGACAGCTCCTCGATCATGCGCACGAGGCGTGCGCTGTGGATCAGCTCCAGCTGAGCCGCATCCGCTGCCGGTGCCTGCCGACGCTCCCAGCCGAGCCATCCGGCATCCTCGAGCGCGCGCTCGATCGCCAGCAGCCGCTCCGGGGTGTCTGGATGGCCCGGAATGTGCGCGCGCGGATCGTGCTCCAGGCATGCTGGGTGGCTGTAGTAGAGCGGCGCGGCGTGAGCAGGCTCAGACATAGCGGATGCCGGCGCACGTTATCGGCAGCGACTTCGACGAGCTTCCCGAGGACATCGCCGCGGCCTTCCGCGTCCGGTGAAGCTGCGGGTTGCGTGGTAGGCACAGCTCCGCAGCGGCCTATAGTGGAAGCAGCTGCCCCGTTCAACGGAAGGTCGTCGTGGAAGTAGAGATCTGGTCCGACGTGGCGTGCCCGTGGTGCTACATCGGCAAGCGTCGCTTCGAAGCGGCGCTTGCAGAGTTCGAGCATCGCGATGAGGTTCGCGTCAGATGGCGGAGCTTCGAGCTCGACACCGAGGCGCCGAGCGAGCGCGAGGGCGACCGCGCGGAGCACCTGGCCCGGAAGTACGGCATGACGCTCGAGCAGGCGCGCGCGGCCGAGCAGCAGTTGACCGATGTCGCGGCCGGCGAGGGCCTCGAGTTCCGCTTCGATATCGCCCGCAGCGGCAACACCTTTGACGCGCACCGCGTCGTGCACCTGGCCGAGAGCCACGAGCTGCAGGACGCGATCAAGGAGCGCCTGCTGCGCGCGTACTTCACCGAAGGCCAGCTGCTGTCCGACCACGACACGCTCGTGCGCCTGGCGGGGGAGGTGGGCCTCGATGAAGACGAGGTACGCGAGCTGCTCGCCGGCGACCGCTATGCGCAGGAGGTTCGCGACGACGAGCGCACCGCCGGCGAGCTCGGGATCAGCGCGGTACCGACGTTCGTGCTCGACCGCCGGCTCGGCGCCGCGGGCGCGCAACCGCCTGACGCGCTGCTGGAGCTCTTGCGCCAAGGGTGGGCCAAGCGCAGCCCCGCGTCCACGCTCGCGTAGGATTGCCGCGATGGCGATCTTCGAGGGACTCAGCACGTTGGCCGGTGACCCGCTCGACGCGACGGCGCTGGATGGGCGCGCGGTGCTGGTCGTCAACGTCGCCTCTCGCTGCGGGTTGACCCCGCAGTACACCGGACTGGAGAAGCTGCAGGAGCGCTACGGAGAGCGCGGATTCACCGTTCCTCGGGGTGCCCTGCAACCAGTTCGGCGAACAGGAGCCGGGGAGCGCCGAGGAGATTCAGACGTTCTGCTCCACCACCTACGGCGTGAGCTTCCCGATGACCGAGAAGCTCGACGTCAACGGTCCCGGACGCCACCCGCTGTACAGCACGCTGAGCGCCACCACCGATCAAGCAGGTGAGGCGGGCGACGTGCAGTGGAACTTCGAGAAGTTCCTGATCTCATCCGCGGGACAGCCGGTCGCTCGCTTTCGCCCCACGATCGAGCCCGAGTCAGACGAGCTGACAGCGGCGATCGAGGCGCAACTACCCGCCTGACGTCCAGCTCGTCGGCGCGCAGGCCGCGGTTGACGTCTGCCGTCACAGAATCGGCGCTCGCGGCACTCTTGTCGTGATGGATGATGCCGATGCGTTCTCGGAGCTCTATCGACGCGAGGGAGAGTCCGTGTTGATCTTCCTCACGCGGCGCACATGGGACGGCGAGACGGCGCTCGAGTTGACCGCGGAGACGTTCGCCGTGGCTCTGCGCTCGTGGCGCAAGCTGCGTTCGCTCGAGCGCGAGCAACAGCGCGCGTGGTTGTTCACCGTCGCGCGCAGACAACTCGGGCGCTACCTGCGCCGGGCACGGGTCGAGCGCAAGGCGCTACAGCGGTTGGGGATGGAGCTGCCGCCGGTCGATCACGAGGATCTGCTGCTGATCGAGCGTCGTGCGGGGCTTCCCGAGCTGCGACGTGCGGTCGAGCTGGAGCTCTCCAGGCTGAGCGCAGTTCAGCGCGATGCGTTGCACCTGAGGGTCGTCGAGGAGCGCAGCTATGCGGAGATCTCCGTCGAGCTGGGGGTTTCAGAGCAGACCGTCCGCGCCCGGGTATCGAGGGGGCTGCGCGCCCTCGGCCGGGCACTCGAGCCCTATCACGACGCCGACGAGGGTTTCGTGGTCCATCGCGACGAGGCCGCGGAGGGGGCGTGATGGACGAGCGCCCCAGAGCCCTCGCGCAGCTCGGAGACGAGCTCGACCGCGTCGCGCGCACGGCGCTGCGCGAAAACCACGGCTCTCGTGGTGGGCTGCGACGGGCGCCCGTGGGACGGCTGAGTGTCGCGGCGATCTGCGTCGTGCTGCTGCTCGTGGTGGCCGCGGCAGCGGCAGCCGTGCTGCTGATCCAACAGGGCTCGCCGCTGCCGGCGCCGCACGCACAGGATCTGCGCTCGAGTGGCATCCCGCTCCCGGGAAGCGCGCATCTGGCAGGAATCGGTGCGCCTGATCCCGAAGCCTCGCAGCCGCCATGGGATCTGCGCCTGTCGCGAACGAGCACCGGCGAGACGTGCACCGCGGTCGGCCAGGTCTTCGACGGACGCTTCGGCATCGTCGGCCTCGACCGCGTCTTCCGTCCGCTTCCGCTCGGCTCGGTGGACAGCTGCGGCACCGACACCGGAGTCGGGCCGGTGCTGGTGGGAGCCAAGAGCTTCGTCGGCAAAACGCCAGCTGAAGCGCGCACGGTCGTCAGCGGGATCGCCGGCAGCGGCACGCGATCGGTGACCATCGAGACCGGTGGTAGTCGACGCCTGTTGAAGCTGGGCCCCCGCGGCAGCTTCATCACGGTCTACGCGGGGGAGGCTGAAGAAGTACGCCCGCGCGTGGTGATCGTCACCCGCGACGGGCGTTCCCACACGATCGCGCTCGAGCAGTCCGGCGCGTTTGAAACGCCAGATCCCGAAGGGGGCGCCACCTGGGCGGCCAGCTCCGAAGCCGACCTCGAACCGGACGCGTCCCCCGACGAGGACTGCGTGCAGGTCACCCGCCAGCCGAGCCAGACAGAACCCAGCCACGTGACGCTGCCGCTGACTCCCGAGATCTGCGGCCATCTCAGCACCAGCCCGCTGTTCGTGCAGATGCGGCGCTTCGTCCCGGGCGAAGACGCGACGCCGTTCCCCTGGGGTGACTCGCCCTCGCGGACGATCGTCTACGGCGTCGCCGCGCCGCGCGTCGAGAGCCTAGAGCTCGCCGGCGCCGGTGCCGCGCGAACGCTTGAAATCGATCGCCGCGGCGGCGCCTTCATGGCCGTTCTCGACGGACACGTCGACCCCCGGTCGCTGACGCTGAGCGCCAAGTTGAGGGATGGGGCCATCCTCAGCTTCCGCCACCCGACCGGCCTGCTCGCCTCGCACGGCAACGCGCCAATCGGGCCACAGGCCGTGCCCGCGTATCGCTCTCCAGTCCCCGTGGCGGCGACCCTGCCTCCACCATTCGAGTTCCCGATCGCCGCCACGGTCAGAGAAACGCGCCGCACCTCGGCCTCGGCGGGAGGGCCCGAGTGGGTGCTGCGCAGCTGGCACGGAGAAGCCAACCGGAGCGTCAGCGGCGTAGGCAGCGAACGCTTCCTGTGCACCGAGCTCGGCGTGCTCTGGCACGGCACGCTGGTCGAACCAAGCGCGACACCGAGCGCCAGCAGCGTCGCTTTGAGTCGGGAAGGGGGACGCTGCAACCAGGCCAAGGACCTGACGCGTTTCCGCTACATGCTCGCGCTCGAAGGCTTCCTCGACGATCCCTACGAATACACGCCGCATCCGGCTGTCGCCGTCCTCAGCGGGATGCTGCCGCCGGGCGCGAGTGATCCGGTGCTGCTCGGCGTCGGCCACGCGCGGGCGCTCCCGGTTGACGCCAACAACGCGTTCCTCGTAGTGCTCCCCGGTCGCTACTGGGACGCGCGCCCACGCATCTCCTACCTGCTCCACGGTCGCCGCGTCGGCAAGCTTCACGGGCCTCCGGGCTCGCGACGCTACGAGCGAGGTACAGAAGACCCGGTGGCTCAGGTGCGTGCGCCGGACCCGGACGGAGCGGCGCCGTGGGGGTTCGTGGCCACCCGCAACTGCGCGACGGCCGTGGGACGGATCGTCGCAGGCCGTCTGGCGCAAATCGATCTGTGGGACGGGGTGCTAAGGCCCGGGTCCGAGATCAGCGGATCGAGCTCGAGCTGCGCGACGCATCCGCGAGGTCTCGAGCTGGCCGCCGAGCAGCACCAGCCCGTCGAATTCGACCAGCAGCCGATCAGCACCGGCGAAGACCCGCTCCTGCAGAAACCCGAGCTGTTGCGCCAGCCTGAAATCGAGTGGCGCACGCTCCCCGGCAGGACGATCGTCACCGGCGTCGCCCGGCCGGACGTCGTCTCGGTGACGCTCAGCACTCCGAGCGACGTGCGGACTCTGCGACCCACCGGCCCGTTGCACGCGATCCTCGCGGTCTACGACGGCTACTTCCTACGCGGCAACCTCACCGCCACCGTGCGACTGAGCGACGGACACGTGCAGACCGAGCAGATTGCCGGCTACGGCCCTGGCGCCTACGAGCCGGAACCACTCGACGTGCGGCTGCGCGAAGCCAAGCACCTGCTCGCGCAGTTGCGTGAGCGCAAACGCTCTTCCCATGGCCTGCGAGAACGCGCCCGGGCCGAGCCATACGAGGCGCGCATCCGCGAGCTTGAACGACGCGTGGACTACGAACGTCTGCGCCCCGGCTTGCTGCCTGCTGAATGAACGGTCACAAACGGACTCGCTCGATCGTTATGGAGGGCGTGGCGCGAGGACCGGACGCACCGACAGACGGAGAGCTGCTGGAACGCACGCGCGCCGGACATCGAGAGGCGTTCGGCGAGCTCTACGAACGACGCCACGAGCTGGTGCTGGCGTTTCTGCTCAAGCGCACCCGTAACCCGGAGGTGGCGATGGACCTGATGGCCGAGACGTTCGCGGCAGCGCTCGTCGCGCTGCTCGACAGGCCGCCCGCGATCGTCGGCTCGGCGGCGCCGTGGCTGTTGACGATCGCACGCAACACGATGATCGACAGCTACCGCCGCGGCAGGGTTGAAAGCACGGCGCGCCGGCGGCTGGCGCTCGAACCGATGCAAATCAACGACAGCGACGTCGAGCGGGTGCTGCGAATTGCAGCGGAGACCGACCTGCTGATCGCTCTCTCAGAAGAGCTGCCCGCCGACCAGTTCGACGCGCTCCGTGCGCGGGTCCTCGACGAACGCGGCTATGAGGAGATCGCCCGGGAGCTCGCATGCTCGGCGGCGGTCGTGCGCAAGCGGGTCAGCCGCGCGATCGCGACTCTGCGTGAGGCCAGCGAGGCAAGCACATGAGCGACTTTCACAACGACTACAAGCGTCAGCTCGTGACCGCCGCCGGCTCGCTGTTCGGCGCGCCGCGTGCGCCTCGCGAACTCGAGATCCGGCGTCCGCGCCGCATGCCGCTGCTGGCGATCATCGCCCTCGGGGCGTTGCTCCTCGCTGCCGCCGCATTCGGCGCAACCCAGATCATCGGCTTCGGCGCACCGGTAACGCCCGCTCACGCGCCCGGACGCGAACGCCCGTCGCGGACCGCCGGCGTAGGGCTCCCGGCGGCGAACGGCGAGGGCAGCCCCGCCTCCGCGCAGGCGCTCGCGATCTCCGTCCCCGACCCCGCCGGCGGGCTGCCGTGGGGCATGAGGATCGTGCGCACGACCAGGGGTCTGCTGTGTCCGCAGGTTGGGCGACTGCTCGACGGGCGCCTAGGGGTGCTCGGTCAGGACGACGAGTTCAACGACGACGGGCTCTTTCACGAACTGCCGGCGAGTGCGCTCGAACCAAATACCTGCATCACGCCGAGCGCCTGGAGCATGCTGAGCGACGTCGGCGTGCCTGCCGCGGGAGCGCTCCAGAGCCCGACGACATCGTGTCTGGCCCCATGGTTGAGCGCCCGTTCTTTCAGCCCTCCGCGCTGCCCCGCTCGCGATGAGCGGCTGATCGGATTCGGGGTGCTCGGTCCCCACGCCGTCAGCGTCTCCTACGTGGCTCACGGACGGCTGCGCACGGTCGCGACGGCCGGCAGGCTCGGCGCATACCTGATCGTCCTGCCCGTGCCCTCGAAGCTCGCGCACAACTTCCCTGTGCTTGGCGGCAAAGGCGGTCTGCTCGGCGGCTTCCCGATCGGAGCCGGACGCGGGGAAGTCGTCTCGCGGCTGATGTTCCGCTTCCACGGCCGTCTCTGCCAGACCGGGTTCGATCGCCAGCCCGGCGGTCCGCCGCAGTGCACGACTCAGCTCGCCGCTCAACGGATGCTCGCTCCAAAGATCCCGCACGACCTGCATACACGGGTCGCGCTGCAGGCGCGCAGCGTTCCCGGGGGCTATGAGCTGGAGCTCACGTTCACCGCGCCGGCTGCCGTGAGGAACGCGAGCATCGCCTACGGCGTCCAGGTCACCCGGCCGAGCTCGCCGGCGTGCGGGCGCGGCGGCATCTGGGGGCAGTCGATCGAACGCGACATCGCCCGTGGTCAGCGTCTTCACGTCAGCGAATTCGTCCCGCAACCGCCGGGCTGCCACGGCGTCGTGGAGGGTCGGGTCCTGCTCGCTGCGCAGAACAGATCACTCCCGGTGCTCGACAGCCGCGCCGAGACGGTCGGGCGCTTCACCTTTGACATGCGCTAGCGGTCAGCGCCAGACGCCCCCTCGAGGGGTGCCGCAGCGATTTCGTCCGTTTTGGGCGATGGCGGTGGCTTGCCCGCATGACAAGGTCAACGGCGTGCATGGCTCCGGTTACGCCGCTTCAGCGTCGAGGCAGGGAGAGGACGCGTGAGGCTCGGCAGGCTCCTCGCCGTCCCCTTGATCCTGGTGACTCCGCTGGCGCTCGCTGCATGCGGCGAATCCTCCCAGGAAAAGGCGCGCAAGCAGGTGTGCGCCGCCAGCAGCGAAATCTCCAAGCAGCTCACCAAGCTGGAGGGGCTGCCGATCAACACCAGCTTCCCCACCGAAGCCGTGACGAGCCTCGAAGCGATCGCAAAGAGCCTCAAAGAAGTCAAGAGCGCCGCGCCCAACCTCGAACCGGCGCGCAAGGAAGAAGTCGAAGCGGGCACGAAGGCGTTCCTGACGCAGATCGGCACGATCACGGCAACCCTCGCCGCCACGGCGATCAAATCCGGCGACACCGAAGCAGCGCTGAAGGCGGCCGAACCCAAGATCAAGGCCGCCGAGAATCAGCTCACGGCGGACTACAAACAGGCGTTCGCCGCGCTCAAATGCTCGTAGCCGGCGCTCTCGCCTAGCGCCGTACGCCGCAGCGGCTGCACTCGCACCAGCGCGAGCACGAGTTCCGTCGCCACTGCCAGCGGTGTCCCAGTAGTGCGCACATCGTCATGGATTCAGCGTTACACGACGCTCGGACCTCTTGAATACCGCAGATGTGGGGTTTGCGCCCGCCGCCGGCAGAGTTTCCGCACGCGCCCGCGGGGACGCTAGTCAAACCCGCCTTTGTCGAGGCGCTCCTGACGGAACTACTGGAAGCACCTGGTCGCGAGCGCCGGGCTCGGGCCGCCCGAAGCGTCCGGAGTGCCGCTGAGGCCGGAGACGACTGACACGGCCTGCCTTGGCGGGTCGCACCGATGATCTCATGGCGCAGACGGCGTGACAAGCCCATCGCGCTAGGGTGCATGGCCTTTCCGTTCGATTTCCGCTAGATTTCCAGTCTGACTCCATAGTCAATCGAATCGGAGGCATTACATGAGCAGCCTTACCCAGGGCACAAACAAGATCACCAGGGATGATCTCGCCCACTTCATCGAACAGCACGGCGACGACGTCCTCGAGCTGCTACTCGCGGTTCTGCTCAACGCAGCTGGCGCTCCTTCGGGAGGCGGCGCGGCTCACGCGAAGGACTCGACGGCCACCGCGAAGCTCGGTCGGCTTGATCCGTGGCAACAAGTTGGTGTGATCGAGGACTTCGTCACGCGCTGGCCGGAGGGCTACGAGTACTACGGGCCGATGGCCGTCTACGAGACTCGCGACGACCACGGCTCAGTCCGGTTGGCAATCGGCCAGCCGACCTCGCGGCTCACGCTTTACGGTGCCGAGCGCGGCTGGGTCTCGGTCTGGCACGTCGTCAACGGCCGACCCGTGCAACAGCTGGCTAACTTCCTCGAGACTGACGACTTCGAGGCGACCGGCGAGCGCGGCGCCCTCATCAGCGGCAAGGATGGAGCGAGAAAGAAGGGCTTCGCCCCCGGCGAGGACAGCCTACTGCCGCCAGTGTACGAGAGCATGCGCGTCGAGGTCCACCGTGATCACTTCAACGGCCCGAAGGCCCGAAACCGGCTCGCGGTGATCGCCACCGACCAGGACACGGACGCCATGCTCGACCACGCGCTCGCCCACCTGCACCTACGTAGCTGACGATCGTGACGGCCTACCGTGTACGTGAGTACAGCCCTAGCCATGCCACCGCCGCAGGAGCATACTGACCACTATGGGAGAGGAAAAGATATCGCAGCGCGGCATTCCATATGTCAAGGCCACCTTGAAGAAAAAGGCTCGCGTTGTTACCGAGGCCGCGCTGTGGAAGATCAAGCATCGAAGCGGCAGCGAAGAGCTCAGTCTCAAGCTGGGTCGCTATACGCTCGTCGACGGGAAGCGCCCGGAGATTGATGATCCAAAGTCAGAGCTCACCCTGGACCCCGACGAGCTCGCCGCGCTAGTCAGGTATCTCGAAGAGAATCTTGAGCCCTTCCGCGCAGGCGCCCGAAAATGGATCGCGCTTGATAAGGAACTCGGTCCCGCCCAGGTCGCCCAGCTTAAGACGCTCTTCGCCAATCCGGATCAGCAGCAGCTCGTGAAGTTCCTGAGCGATCACGAAATCCTACCTACCGACTTGGTTAACAGCCTCACATATCACAAGCGTTGTCGGGCAGTTAAGGACCTTGAAGACATGCTCGTAAAGGACCTCGCGGAGCAACCCTGGCAGCGTTGGTTTCAGGAAAACGACTGGGTTCTCGGTAGTGAGTTCGTCCGAATCCTGGACGATCGCCACATCGACACGGAGCACATCGCCGATTATCTCATGCAAGCGTATGATGGCTTCCTTGATCTGGTCGAGATCAAGCGACCAGAAGGAGCGCTCAAGTTCTGGTCCGACGCTCTCGACCATGGCAACCTTGTACCACACTCCGATCTCGTCAAGGCAATCACGCAGGCGAGCCACTACATCTTCGAGGTGGAACGGAAGGCCAATAGCGACAAGTTCATTCGGCGCGTCGGTGGCGTCCGGGCAATCAAGCCGAGGTGTGTACTGATCTACGGTCGCTCCCGCGGTTGGACTGAAGATCAGCGTGCGGCGTACCGAATTTTGAACGCTAGCTACTTCAATCTCACGATCCTTACGTTCGACCACGTTCTTGCACGCGCGAAGCGGATGCTTGCGATTGACGACGAGGCGACGCAGCTTCCCGCCAAGGCCGAGGCGCAACACCCCGACACCGTTCCGTTCTAGCTCGTTATGGCACGGGAAGCGAGGCTGGCTACGGAAGGCGGTTGCCTCGTCTGAGGTTTGCGAATGGAAGGCGTCCGAAATGCTCGCGGAACTCGTCAATTAGGTGCGTCTCGAGAGCACCGTAGTCCGGGTCGGCGCGCCATCCCAACAACAGGTCTTTGCACTCCTCGACTTGCCACACGAGTCGTCCTCCCCAATGTCTAGCTGGTTCGCCTGCCGCAAACTCGATAAGCTCGCCGACGCGTTGCCGGAGTGATTTTGCCTTGCCGATGTAGAGGGTCTGTGCGCTGTCTACCCACTCGCGTTCAAGACGCTCATGCGACACGGTCGGGTCCTGGTTCTTCCACCATCCGCCAACACTGCGGTCAAGCAGCCTCGGCGGTCCGTCTTCGGTTCGAACGAGCACATACACGCCGCTGTCAACCGGGAGGATGCCCGGTTCCGGGCGCTCGAGGCTGCCGACGGGCTCAAATCCCCCGAAAATCACGGCGCCGCAGATCAGCAAGGTCGAAGAGCATCGATCAGGCCCAGCCCATGCGACGCGTTGGCGGCCCGGGAACGCTCGCCAGCTTTCGCGAATCCCGCTCCCACCTATCTGCCAGGCCGCTTCCAACGTCGGTGATTTCCACCAGATAGCGATTTGGCGTAGGCGTCCGGACGAACCGCAGGACTACGCCGCCGTCTTGGTAACCGACGAGCCCCTCCGCTGCTGTCGGAAGCCGAACACGCCACATAGAATTACCCCTCGCCATGAGCGGCGGCCCGTTGAAATGGATGACCCGCTCTGGGTTGTCGTAGACACGACCATCCGGTCCAACGAACTCGAGCTGCCTTCGGCTGGCTCGCTGGGGTTCCGCATCCGGATAGAAGAAGTGGTAGCCGTTGAGGAAGAGCTCGAGCTGATTGTTGCTGCCGCCCTCCAGGGGTCGGAGCGCCTCCACCCACATCCATTCCGCACCTTTGAGATCACCGGGTGCCGGCTCTGTCTCAAGGATGGGGCCACGTGGCCCGGGCCGGGCGACCGGCGGTTGAATGGCCAGACGTAGCCGAGTGTAGTTCTCGATAAAGCTCGCATCGGCGACATCGGCCACGCTCCACATTCGCCTCCACCAAGCGTCGAATGTCGTTGAAGTTGGCTCGATCGTGTCACCTGCCCAAGCGAGGAACTGCTCAAGGTTGTTGCGGAGGCCGCTTTCGGTGAGATTGGCTGAGGACGAGACGATCGTCGACCGGCGGTCGCTCGTAAACGCGTAGAGCTTTAGATGAAAGAACGTCGCGGCGTGCAGAGCAGGCGACTCGAGCGTCTCGAGCCCAAATGGAACCCTAACCTCGGAATCGGGCAGCCCAGACAGATAGACGAGTGCCTCCGGCTGCGTGATGCCGCCCTCGATACCGATTAGCCAGCGCTTTTCCGCCGAGTCGAACTCAGGAGCCGGCACGAGGTTCCGAAGCGCGCGCGCTCCTGCCTCGGTGGCGAACGCCGCAGCTACCCGCACCGTTCGTGGACGATCAACCTCCCAAAGCTCGGTCAGGATATGAGAAGCCCGACGCGACGTTGGTCCAAAGCGAAGCACTGCGCGCGAGGGTAGCGTAGCGCTCGTCCGACGCGCCACGAGAATGGCCTAGCGACCCGCACGTGGCGGTCAGGGGAGGCCGTAAAGATCTCGACAGGCGCGGTCGTACACAGCGAATGTTTGGCAGTTGGGGAGCACTTCGCGACGTATGGATCGGCGTCTCCACGGCAGGCTTCGAGCTGGGTCAAGAAAAGCGGCGTATTGGTCCGACGCGAGGGATGAGGACAGGTCCTCAATCAGCGCACGAGTGGCGTCCACCACCGCAGCGTGCACTGCTTGAGTAGGGTCAAATCCCGGCGTGACGCGCCCTGGGAGCTCATGAACATGCCTGCGTCCGAACTGCCCTCTTGGCTGATACTCGCGTATCAGCTCCTCCAGCGCGTCGCTGTTGAACAGGCCAGTGAGATAGAGGGCCTCGTCCTCGTCCTCTACGAGCCGCCAGTACAGCGTCTGGTCCACCACCAAGCGCCGAGCTTCCAGGTCGTTGAGGTCCACGTAGGCCGCGCAGGGGGACGACCCGCCGGCTCCGTACAGCACGAGGTATCCGCCGTCTGGAAATTGTTGCGCGCTTAGCTTCTTGCGCTGGCTGTCAAGCGCCTCGAAGTAGTCTGACAACGAGAAGCCGTCGCCGTGCGCCGCGAGGATCTCCTCAAACGCCGCGGCCGCAGAAGGTGTCGCTGCGAGACGCCCCGCGCTTACAGCGTGCCACTTCCCGTCGCTTTCCGAGCGCTCGATGGGGAGAAACCCAACCGCGGGCTCGCCCACGACGAAGGGCACCACATGCTTCGAGAGCAGAACGGGAAAGAGATACCGCGCGGGAACAACTGTCGGCGTGAGTCGAAAGTCGGTTAGCTTCTTGCCCTCGCTGACTAGATAGCCTAGCGGGCTCCGACTCGCGTCGATTGAAGCGATCCGCCACCGGTCACGCCCTACCGCGGTCACTTCATGAAATACGGCGCGGCGCGGCATGATATCTGCACCTTGACGAAATGCGATGTCGCCAAACCACATGCCCGCTTCGGCGTCGGGTCGATCAGACCACACAACTCTGTCGCCGAGAGTGATAGCTCTGAACTCCAATGGCGTTCGGTCGGTCATCCCGACGGTGTATCCGGGGATGTTTTCGGGTGTTTTGGTGCCGTCCCGACGTCCGATGAGTACAACCGCTTCGTTCTTGAATGTCCCAGTCTCGACGCGCCACAATTCGCTCACTACCAAATCGACTGAGCGCGTTGCGTGCGCATACTCGCGCCGTCTGAACGGCGTGTGTTGGTGGCCATTCAAGACGGCATCCGGCAGGATGCAACCTATGAGTGCGCCGCCCCTGAGGTAATAGTCAGTGGCGTGCAGCAAGAACGTTGTCGCCAGCTCGATATGCAAATGAGAGGCACCGCTGGGCTTCACGCCGTAGGTCTCGGCTTCCGTGCGCAAGGTCTCGCGATAGGGGTTACTGGAGATCTTGCTCAGGGCCAACCAGGGCGGATTCGAGATGAGCCCGTTGAATTGACCGACCATAAGCCCCGGCCTGTAGCTGTTCCGCAAGACGAATGCCCAGATTCCGTTAAGACCTTTGCGTTGCAGCGTGGCCAACGCACCGACCAACTCATCGAAAAATCGCTCCGTCGCCGCAAGCTCCACCGATATGAGGTCGTGGGACGCATCCTCGCAGGCCTCGTCGAGGGCCAAGCGGAGGTCCTGACCCCTGCCGGTCGTGGCCCCGCTCCGGGCGTGGGCCAGGCCCAGCGTGTAGGCGTGGTCGAGCAGAGCGTCAAACAGAGGCCGGCTCTCTGGACGTACAAGAAACTCCGGAAGCTCAAGTGGCTGGTCATGGAGCATCAGCGGGTACGCCTTCTCCGCGCCAACGGTACCTACGACTCCGATCGGGGTCTTAGCCCACATCGAATCGGCCAGGTAGACCGGGATTGAGACGGGGTGCGCCTCGTCCAAGCGCAGCTCGTCGCGAGCCGCTATCACCCAATTTACCTTGGCCAGCATCACAGCGAGAGGGTCAATGTCGAACCCCGTTGCGACTTGCGCCAGATCGCTCGCGAGGCCACCTGCGCGGCCATCGGTACGAAGCCGCGCTCGCCACGCGTGAAGAGTCTGAACGAGCATCGAGCCAGAGCCGCAACACATGTCGACGAATCGCGGCGCCTCACCAGGAGCCAACGCGCCTACCAGCTCGCGGGCCATCTGCCTCGCGAGCCAGGTCGGCGTCCACTCTTGGCCGAGGAGAAGCCGCTGGAGTCGTCCCGCGAGCTCCGCGAGCATCTGCCCGAACACATCCTCTTCCGGCGTTGTGACAAAGTCGTACGCGCGCAGGTCCGCCTGCATATCGCGAGCGATCGGTATAAGTGCATCCACGTGGGGTTCGGCGTTGAGCCATCCGAAGTAGTCGTACTCGACGAGGTTGAGCAAGCCACGCGCCTTGAAGTAGTTGCCGCCGAGAATCCCTCGAAGCTCAGTGTCGTCGCTATGCAGTCCGTCGTGCGCGACAACATTCGCGCAGATCAGCTTGGCTAGCGTCACCATGTAGAACTCGGCCGTATACACATCGACGCTGAACGGTCCCGCGACCTGGCCGTCGCCAAGGTAGGCAACAAAATCGAGCCATAGATTCTCGATGATGCCAGCGTAGTCGGGCCGATCATTCATCGCAGACGTGACGAGCTCGGAGAGCGAAGCCATGTGCCGCTTGCAGAACTCGCTCCTTATACCGAGATCAAATGCGACCATATCGGCGGTGAGCGCTTGCGATCCCTCTCGACCGAGATATCTGGCGAGAAACTCTGCAAGAGCCGTGTGCTCGTGAGCGGTGTTGAGTGTTACGTCAACCCTGCCGATTTCCTCGAGCTGGATGTCGTCCGGGCCAAGCGGCGACCCATCAGCCGGCGTTGAAAACGAGCCGACTCGGTACGCATACCATCGGACCGTGTCCGACAGTACCCCAATCACTTGCTCTACAGGGGCTCCTGAGTTGATAAGACCGGCGGCGTGCTGGCGCACCTGAAAGTATCCGGTGTCAAAGATCGACTTCTTCCGGAGATCGTGCTCCCACTCGATACTCGTGTACCCCACGAGGTTGTCAATGAAGGCGCTCCGCGTCCGGTCGGCATCGCCGTAGGCGGTCTGGGCCTCAGCCCCGCGGGTGTGCCGAGCGATCCAAGCCGGGCGCGTCGGAAACATCGTTGGCAGATGCGTCAGGAAGTTCTGCTTGAGCACCTCCTCATTGGGCGCAGTACCGAGGAGCTCTGTCGCAGTGCGAGCGAACGTGCCGACGGCGCCGGCGTCGACCGAGTCAGCGCGCGTCACCGACGGCGTCCGGCCACGGCGACGGCGGCGATTTCGCGCAAGTCCGAAACCAGAGGGGCCGCTTTGCGGCGCGATGTCAGCTCGTTCGCAATGGCATCGTCGATCTGCCCTAGAAGGGCATCGCCGCCTCGACGAGACCTACGAGCAAGAGTTTTGCCTAACAGCTCAAGCTGGCGCCAGCTGTCATCACTCATAACCGGGATTGGGAGGCGACGCAGATGGCTCGCCTCCACCTTGAGCGCGCCGCCGCCCAGCACGGTCGCCGAAAGCTCAAGGACCGACCGTGCCCAAGTGCTGTTCATGAGGGCAAACATCGCGTAGGAGCTAGCGGGACCGATCTCGGTCGCACGCCACAGCGTCGAGAAGTTGGCGTCGATCACCGTGGCTCGCTTGAAGTTCAATAGCGTCACTGGGTGGCCATGATTTACCCGTGGCACAAAAAGCTCCGGACGATGTCGTGCTGCGAGGTCCGGCAGCTGATACCAGTAACGAGCTCGTACAACCGAGCCATTGCGCTTCGCGGGGCGCACGTTCGTCACGACCGCGGAGAGCTGGGAGATTATTTTGGGGCTCGCTGCTGAGCCGATATTCGTTCGCGCCGCTCCGCGGACGAAGCCAGCGAGCTCGTCCCCGATCACGCGGTACGAAGATGTCTCGCTATCACGCTCCGCGTCCTCTGGCAATGCGTACTCGGACAACACCAAGACACGCCCTCGTACGGCCTCCGGCCGAAGTGTAAAAGACTCTGGTAGATCAGCCTGGTTCCTCACGACCGGCACAGCAGCATCCGCCGAGACGCGCAGCACCGGCCCTCCAAGTCGGTGAGACATTGTAAGCTCGACACTGTTCGCGCGCTCGGCGGTCGCCTCGCCATAGAAGAATACGTTGGCGCCTGTACGCAGACCTTGACCAACCTTCCACCCAAGTGTGTCGAGGCCGACAAACGCGGGCTTCTTCCGACCGATCAGCCGCTTCACACGCAGAGGCAATGTAGGCGCAGCCGCGGTCGGTGGACGCCGACCGGTGCGGCCCTCGGCCACCTCCAGCCACTTCTGACTCCGCGCTGCGCGACTTAGTAGGGCTGCGGTGTGGGCAGCTGGCACCCAGGTCGCGTCTAGAACCCCTGACGCCGGTCCGCCGCGCGCCGCTAGCCAACGGTGAGCGTCGCTCGCGAATGCATGGTCCGGGTCGCTCGCCTCCGGGTAAAGAGCCCCCACAAGACTCCGTGCGTCGCCTGCGTCGCGTCTGAGCGCGATATCCAGGTAGCCCGCATCGGCGGGTCGCTCGAAGGCGCTCCGGCGAAGGGAGACCCTATCGGCAACGACAAGCGTGGTGCGCACGAGAGCGTCCGTGAACCACGCTGCATCGGTATCGCGCACGACGAAACGGACATCGAAGCACCGAGCGAGAACGTACTGGATTGGGCTCGCGTAATCGCGGCTTAGCCATGTGTCCGGAACAATCATCGCCAACGTCCCGCCTGGCGCCACGAGGGCAGCGCACAGAAGCCATGCGGGTACAGCCAGATCAGCCAGCCCCGAGTACGTCGCCGTCAGGTGGCGAAATAGCGCACGATCCTCATCTGTGAGCGCGTCAAAATGATCCAGTGCTTGCAAGAGCCGAGCGCGCACCTCGGTAGCACTCGGGAACCGCGCTGCATCCCCACTAGCGGTGCTCTGGTACCGCACATACGGCGGATTGGTAATTACGAGATCCCAGGCGAGCGACGGCAGCCCTTGCAGCGTCGACAGCGAGAACGCGTCGCCGTGCACAACCCGGCTACTTGCCAAAACCGGCCCTCGAAGGCGGGCGCGTGCGGCAGCTACGCATCGCGCATCGATCTCAACACCGGCGAGCACTTGTGGGCGCGCGCCCGACGCCACGGCACCGGCAAGCATGTCTCCACCGCCTACCATCGGATCGAGGATCGAGCTGGCGCGGTGGGCTTGTGCGAGGTCAGCTAGAAGTCTGGCGAGACCTCCGCTCGTGAAATACTGCCCGAGGCGCTTCTTGGTCCCTGCAGCGCCGACGACGCTCGAACGCTGCGTCGCGATCACCGCAGAACCTCGCCGACCGCCTTCAAGTCGTAAAAGCACGCAGCATCGACCGTCACAGGCACGCCCTCGGTCAGACACGTAGTCACAAAGCGCGAAAACATGCGCTCACGGCTCAGCTCGTCAGGGTGCCGACTGCGAACGGCTGCCGAGACGACCTTGCTAACGATTTCGTCGACCGAGCGGCTCCGCACATCGCGACGCCTAGGTCGCGACTCGGTCTTCGTCAACAGAATCGCGGCGTCGCCTTTAACACTGCCGCTGGATACAACCTGCTTGAAGCTTGCCTGAGCCTTCGCAAGAACGCTCGCCCCTTTGATGTGTAGGCCGGACTGCGCAATTGCGTCGGTGAGAGCGCGCCACACCGACGAGTGTGCAGAGTGGAAGATCAGTGTCATGCTCGCGTCGTCCTTCATGACGCGTGCTACTTCTGAAAAGACGGTCGTCATCAGCTCGCCGTAGTCGTCGACGCTCTTCTCCTGGCCGCGACTCACAATGACCTCTTCCCGCCGGTCTGTCGTCGCTCCAAGCCAGACCTCATTGAGCTGAGAAAGCTCAGCGTATGGGATGTAGCTTCCAAATGGCGGATCTGTGAACACATAGTCGATGGAGGCATCCGGGATGGCCAACGAGGTGCTGCTCTGATTCACCACATCTATCTGACTGCGGCTATCGGACACCAAGCTAAACGCGTCTCTGAGTGTGCCAATCTTCCGAGCGACGCCCTTAAATACGTTCTTCTCAACCGGAAGGCCGCTGATATACAGTACCCCGCTTTGGGCGCCGGTGAGCACGAAGTCTGTTTGCCCCTTCTTAACAACGATGCGCGTCATGTCGGTCGCGTGAGAGGCGTTAAAGCTCAACACGAGCAGGCGCAGCGCGTCGCGAAGATCGTCCGGCTGGTCGTCGATCGCCGTCCACAAGGCGTCCAACGCGAGGAAGTTGCGCGGCGTGTAGAAGTGATGCATGTGGGTGATCCCGCGGTGGTAGCCAGATCGGTGTAGATCGCCCCATTCCACGGTCCTCCGCGGGGCAGCGGAAGACACTGGCTCGCCCGCGACACGGGCCGCGAGTTGGATGTCGTCGTCGGTCGCGGCTCGCCGCCAACGGCGGCCAGCGGTTATCCCGTAGACCATCGCGGGCACGCGGTGCTTGCGCTCGACCTCCTCAGCAAGCAACGGGTCGTACACCCTATTCATCATGCGCTCGCAATCCTCCGGCGATACTTCAACGCCACAGTGCGGGCATGCAAAGGAATCCGCTAGGCGCAACGGGGAGAACCGTACCCGGGCGTCCCAATAGGACAACGTGCCATCACAGTTAGGACATACCAACGTATCTGACCATATGACGTGCCGTATGTCGCCGGCGTGACCGTTGTCGTCGAAGGCCTCATAGATCCATCCATGAGTCTCTGACACGTTCTCGAGAAGACTATTTGCAGCAGTGGCAAAGCGGTCCGGGTCCGGCGGATTGCACATCACCTGCGAAATAAACGCACCTAGGACGCCGAGCTCATAAAGCACCACCTTACGAGGGCCCCACACCGGGTTCAACCCTGCCTGTCGAGCTTGCGTCAACATGGCGTCGGTTGGCTTATCACACAGCTTCGCCGCGAGGCCCGTGGTCCCGCTTCCTGCGAAGACATCGAGCACCGTATCACCGGGATCAGTATGGGTCGCAATGTATAGAGCAATAGTTTCAGGAGCAATCTTTGTGGGATATGAGAACGCGTTGTAAAGCGGGCCAGTGCGACTAGCCGAAAGCGGGTGCCGATAAATGGCGTCGAGCTGACCTAGAGGTTTGCTCAGCTCCGGAGGATTGTGTACGCTTTTCACATTGGTGTTCATTTGTTACATCAAACCTATCTAGTTTAATATACGGCCATAGTGCTTATCACGCCAGTCTCGGCCCAGCCGAAACGACCGCGCGATGCTATTTGTCCTGTCGGACGGACCGCCGCATTACCCCTAGGCGGGAGGCTCGGGTGCGCCGTTCAGTCGCGGTTCCATCGGTGGATGTCGCGCCGCATGCGGTAGCCGTATTCGGCCTGGTCTGAGGCGGCGTCGTCGGGCTCGGCCCACTCAAACATGCAGTAGGCGACTGATGCCAGTCGCTCGCAGGCGAACTGCAGCCGCTCGCTCATGGTGATCCAAGGGTCTGAGCCGACCTCATCGCCGGCCGCGAGCAGGCTGGCGGCGCCGGTCAGTCGCTCACGCATGTCGAGGCGGAAGCTGTCGATCCGCTCTTCGGCCTGGCTACGAGCTTCTCGCCATGCCCGGTGCTGCGGCGACTCAGGTAGCGGCGGGATTCGCCCAGCCTTCTGCGCTGCAGCTAGATACCCCTGTCCGACCTCGGTGACGTGCCAGACTTTCGAGCCGTACGGCGGACCTGCTCGATGAGCCCGGCGGCATCGAGCCGGTCGAGCTGCGGGCGTAGTTGTCGGGTGGTCCATCCTCCCCGGTTGAGGCCGAGGTGTTCCTTGACGATCTCGAGCCATACGCCGGGCTTTTCTGGCCTGCGACTGTCGGCGGGGAGGTCGTCGGGCCGAACGCGGTGGCGCTCGGCCCGGTCGATCGCTGCGATCAACTGCTCGTCGGTTGGCAGCTTGGTGTCGGCCGACTTTGTCTCCGGCATCAGATGACCCCGTAGCCGACGAGCTCGATCTGGTGGACGGCGGCGCGGCTGGCAAAGATGAAGCCGTCAGTGGTGCGGTGGATGAGGCCGGCTCCGTGCGGGCGGATGATGGCGTCTTGAAAGTGGAAGCATTTCCCGAGTTCGCGGTCCAGCTCCTCGACCGTCCAGAGGAACGGGTTGTCGTCGGGTTTGGTGAGCGTGTAGAGGATCTCGAGTTCGGTTGCGCGGGTGCGCGCGGCAGGGTCAGGGGTAGGCTGAGCATCGGGCATCGGAGATCCACCTCTCGTGTCCGGGCCTCGGCGCGGGCCACTAGCCCGCGCAGGGGCCACTTGGGCTTATGGAGCCGGGCAGGCTAGGGCTGAGGCCGGCGAGTGGTCAAGGTGTGCGGCCAGCGCCGTCGGCCGACTGCTCAGGCCAACGGTGAGCGGCTGTTGGCCTCGATCTGCTCAGCCCGGGCGATCAGCTCAGAGGCAGTTAGCTCGAGTCCGTCAGCCAGGCGGCGCAGGCTGGCGTAGCTGGGGTTGCGCTTGCCGTTCTCGACGTTGCTGATGTAGCGCTGGTGGATCTCGGTGCGAGATAGACCTGCTCTTGGGTGAGCCCGAGCTCTTCGCGGCGGGCTTTGACGGCCAGGCCAAGGGCGAGCTGGAAGGCTGGGGCGGCAGGCATCCGGCCAGCTTTCCGCTGCCGCCCGCTGTGTCGATGACATCGGGGTAGACATCAGTGCAGACAATCCGCTACGTTGCCGCCATGACATTCCAGTAGACGGGCTTTGTAGGCGGGCGGCGGGGGGCCCACTGCCGCAGGTGTCTACAGGGCGCGCCCGAGACCAAAGGAGCGATACCGGATGCGACCAGCAAGCACTCAAGCCGACAGTCGGCAGCGTTGGGATTCCTCAACGACCGGCGCCCACTGGGCAGCAGCGCTCGGCAGCTGCCTGGCAGCGGTGGCCGTGATGCTTAGCACACCGGCCACCAGCCTGGCGCAGTCCGCCCCCAAAACCCAGTTCCAGTGTGAAAAGAAGTATCACACCAGCAAGGGCCGCGCCAGCTGCTTTAACCAGCTCCTTGGTTCCAGCTGTAGCCATCCCCTCCAAGTCGAAAAGACCCAGCCGGGTTATCGGGGTGATACGAAGTATTTCAACGTGGAACTCAATGAAGACGATGGTTTCGAAGAAGCCATCCTAACCTATGAATGGTCACCTAAGAAGAATGTGGCGATCTGTCCCTACCCAATAGGGGCGGTCTTTAAAGTGTCATTGATCTACCACCAACTGCCGAACGGCGAATGGCAAGGGGGGCGGGAATACGACACTAAAAACATCCCTGAGCACACCACGGCGCATGGTGGCAGCTTTCAGTACACCATCACGAACCACCCGATTCTTAGCTGGTTCCTCGTGGTAAAGGCTACTTCATCCATCCGTCTTGGGAACATGGCGGCTAGCCGTGATCGCCAGGCTGAGGCAGCCCGAGCGACCGCTGGCTGAATAAATGCTGGTTGCCCGGTGAGCCGATTGCTCGGCTCACCGGGTTGCTGACGCTATCCGTCAGCTATGCGGACGTTGTGGGCGCCCATAGTGCAAGGGCTCCGACCCCGACACCGTCGATGGTGGTCTCGTACGACTCATACGACGCCTGGACCAACTCGACCGCCATTGGTGCTTCGGTGCTTCCATCGGGCGCTGCCACGTCAGTGTCGGGGACGATGAACTGCAGGAGGGCGGCTTGCTGTAGTCGCTGTCGACTAGCGCCCTCGTAACATCCTCGATGTCAAAGTCGATCGCTTCGACTTCATACACCGGGATACAAGGATCGAATCCGAGGCGGATGAGCCTTTGCGACTCGAACTCATCCATCGCCCGATCATACGCCTCTTGGTCTGCTACGCCTATCATCATGGCGACCTCGCTTTCTATCGAGAGGCCGCCAATCGGCCTCAGGACCGACCACGGAGTTAGGCTGCGGAGGTCAGTACCAAGGCCGAGCGCTGAAGTTCACTAAGCGAGTACATTTTAACATCACTTCGCGTTACCGTCAAGCATGCGCGCCTTGAAGGTGACAACGCGAGAGTACTCGTCGATGCACCCGGCGCATCCCGCTGGCGGTCCGACGTTGGTCAGTACGATTCCGTTGGCCATGATGCCGTCTGGCAAGCGTGCGAGCAGTTTGCCTTCCGATTCCTGTGACACGGTGGATAGCCGAGTGCTGCCCGGCACGTAGTCGAGATGGTGGTTGAGCCGTTGGTCGGTGAGCTGCATCTCATAGCCATTCCCATAGGAAGACTGCTTCTGGGGGGTGAGCCATATCGCCTGCGCATCGAGGTCGTCTTTGGAGGGCTCCCACTCAACAAGTAGCTTGAGCCAAGAAATCGGGGCTTCATAGTTGGTTGTCAGAAATAGCCTAATCGTCATCGTGTCGCCCGGCCTGACGGCGATGTCCTTGGCCCCGTTCACACACGGCGCAAGCCCTGGGTCGCACGGCGTGAGGAAGGTTGCATTCGTGTCGAGCCCGCCGATCGGGGTCACGAGCTCAGCGATCGGATGAGGCGAGTAGAGCTTGCCGCTCGAGGCGTCGATGACCGATCCCAAGGGAGGTGGCGGGGCTGCTTCGCTCGATTGGTCGAGGCGCCAAGCGCCAATGCCGAGCCCCACAACAAGCAGTGTTGCGATTCCGCCAAAGAGGGCGATCACGCGCCGGCTCCCCCAGACGTCTTGCCATCGCCGCCGCGGCGGCGCGATCAACGTCGCGCCGTTCGCTCCAGACGCCTCAGGTGCGGGGCTGGATCGTGCGGCGGCTGGATCACAGAGGGCTACCGTCACGAGGCCGATGACGTGCTCGCGGCGAGACAGGCCGCCGTACTTCGTCGTCGGTTTTTCGTACATGCGCTGCGCGATCCCGAGCTTCTCGGCCGCTGCCCTCTCGCGCGCCCCTTTCTTTCGCGCCGTGGAGAGATCAGGATCGCTGAAGCCAAACTGCTCGGTGGCGGCATCGCGATAGGGCTGCGGCAATCTGCCGATGGCGCGTCCAATTGCAGCGATGACGGCGCTGAGTTCGGCGTCGCGGTCGATCTCGGCGTCTGCGAGCGAGTCGCTGAGCTCGTGTTGCACCGCCGAGAGACTGAGGAGAAGCGGGACGTCTGCTCCTGGTTCGACGCGCCACGCGTGCTGGCCGTGAGCCGCAATCAAAGCAACCTCCTGTTCAACGAGCGTGAGATTTGGCTCTGGCATGAGGGATGCGGAAGGTTGCGAGAGATTTCGTGGAAGTCGCCTCGGCACTGGTGAAGCCTAACCGGCATCGCCAGCAGCGCGCCCCGCAGGGTGGGGCGCGCCCAACAAAGGAGGTTCGTATGCATCACCAGACGCGAAGCGACATCGACACGGCAACCGCAGTACATGGAGCGATGGGTCGGCTCATCGCCAGAGGCGTACAGCCACGGGACGCCGTGCATCGCGCGGCCCGGAAGTACCGACTCGATCCCAAGCAAGCTGCGGCGCTCATGGCCGGGGCGCAGCTTCCAGACGGGAGGTGTCGACGATGAGCGGTGTCCCCGCAACCACGGGAGTCTTTCTCCCATCAAAGCTCGACCGTCAGGTTGGTCGAGCTCTGGCCGGAATAGAGGCCTCAAATCTCGTCGGGATGCGCCGGGATGTCGCCCGTATCGAACGAATGACCGGGACCGCGGAAGCCGGGATGCAGGCCGTCGCCCGCGTCGGCCTAATGGAGGCGGCTGTGGCCCAGGCAGCACCGCACGTCATGCCGGAGCTGCAGATGGTGCGTCGCGCGGCGGCTCTCGGTATCGCTGGCGTGGTGTTCGACGCGGGGAGAGGTGCGTGATGGCGAGCATCCATCTGATTGCGCTTCTCGTCGAGCTCCTGCTGGCCTTCTGGGACCCGCTCGGGCCCGGACTGCCGTTTCTGCTCGTGCCTCTTGCCCTCTGGCTGCTTTGGGTGTTGCTGATTAGTCCGCGGAACGACCAGCGGGCGCTTGAGGCGCATGATCGCTTGCGTCACGAGCGTGCCCAACGCGAAATCCACGCGATCGAGCGAGCGGCGATCCACGCCATGTTCAACGCCGCCCAAACCGGGGAGGTCATCGACGGAACAGGGGCCGAAGTCGAGCCCCGCCACCGGAGGCCGCGATGAGCAAAGGCAAGCAGATCAACTCGCGCAGCGAGAGGGAGCGGCTACGGGCGGCGGTCAGTTGGTTGCACACCCGAACCGGCCAGCAGGAGCGCGAGATAGAGGGCCTGCGTCGTAGCAACGACGAGCTGCGCGTGGCGCTCGAGGCGAGCGACGTGCTCCTCGGCGTAGCGATGGACGTTGCTCGCGAGAGGCGGACCAGGTGAGTCGGATTATCGATGGTCTCGTGCTCGGAACCGTGGGACTAGCGGCGCTCATCGCGGCCGGTCCCACGATCGTGCGCCTCATTCAAGTGCTGGTCCCACTCGTGTTGGTTGTCGGCGTCAGTGGTCGCCGTCTTGCAGCTGGTCCGCTACTACACGCGCTCATGACCGCGCTGGCAAGCACACGTCAGACCGTCCAATCAATCGCGATTTCATTCCGCTTGGAAATGGAGGAATGCACGTCGATGTTCGGGTTTTATTCGCCCAGAATGAGGGGGTCAAGGAGGACACGATATGACGTAACAACAGGGAAGGAGGCAATTATGCTGGCTGGTTCGGCTGGTCACACCGCGAGGCGGGATAGTGCTCGATGCCTTCGCAGGGAGCGGGACGACCGGAATCGCGGCCGTGCTCGAGGATCGCTACTTCCTGGGCATCGAGCGAGAGCCGGAGTACATCGACATCGCTTGCGCTCGGCTTACCCACTGGGCACACGAGTCGTCAAGGTGAGACCGACTGTGGGCCTACTCCGGCGGGAAGTCTGGGAGGTCGCCCGTGCCGCCCTCGATGAGCTGGGACAGCAGGACCTCCGCCCTGACCAGCAGCGGCGCCAGCCCCAGCAGACCCTGCTGGCATCCGGAGCGTCGCTTCCGCCAAGCTGCCCCCCGGCCCTGGCAGATCTCGCGTAGTTACCTCGACTGTCCAGCTCGATGCGTCGGGATCAGCTCGGTCTCTCACCACAAGGCAGACGACGAACGCGTCGGTCTCCCCGACGCGGTAGCTCTCGACTTCGTCCTGCATCACCATCCGCCAAGACTACTTCGGCGAGCTGGATGGCCTCCCGGCCCGCGGAAGGGCTCTGAGCCTTTCTGCGGGCCGACATGGCCATCCAACCCAACACAAGGAGGTAGTTCATCAATGGCCACTAAGGCCCAGGAGATCTACGAGGAGGTCGAGCGAAGAATCGCCTCCGGCGTCGACAAGGCCGACGCCTTCAAGGCGCTGGCCGAGGAGACCGGGAGACCATTCGACAGCTTGCGCGGGTCGTATTACTCCCACAAGCGCAAGATGAAGGGAGGTGACTCGGCCGCCAAACCTCCACGGACCCGCCGTCGCGAGACGCAACCCGATGACGCTTTCGCGGACGCCCGAGCGACTCTCGAACGGGCTGTCGACTCTATCGACCGCGAGGTCGAGGTCGCAAAAGGCCGCTCAGAAGAGGCCAAAGCCGAATACGAGGCTCTCAGGGACAGCGCTAAGGAGCGCGAGGAGGCCATCACCGAGCGGCTGGAGACGCTGCGGTGATCAAAGCAGGTCGATCTGGGCTAACGCCCGGATCGACCTGTTCACTAATTAACAGGTTGCTTAACCGCCAACTTAACGGGAAAATGGTTAAGCGAAAATTCACAGAAGGGAGGCGCTTTGTCAACATCAGTAGCAGCATTGAAAGACAGTGAGCCGTCCGTCCACACCAAGAGAGCCGTCATCTACCTGCGAGTGTCGAGCGATCAGCAGGTGGAGCGCGGATATGGGATGAGGGCTACTCGGTGCCCGCCCAACGCGAGGCTTGCACGCGCAAGGCCTCTGAGCTCGGGGCGACCGTTGTCGCTGAGTACGTCGATCTTGCGAAGTCCGCCAAGACTAAGAATCGCCCGCGGTTCATGGGAATGGTCGCCGACATCGAGCGCGACCGCAACGTCGACTACGTCATCGTCCACAAGCTCAATCGCTTCGCACGCAAGGCGATGGACGATTCCGTCATCGACTACCGGCTCGACCAAGCCGGCGCTCAACTCGCGTCGGTGCAAGAGCACATTGACAACACTCCCGCCGGGAAGCTCAACCACCGCATCCACGCGGCTTTCGCTGAGTATGAGAACGAGAACCTCGCGAATGAGATCCGCAAGGGCCAGATCCAGAAGCACCAAGCCGGAGGCACGCCGTTTACCGCGCCCGTCGGCTATAAGCACGCACCCGTCGAATTCGAAGGGCGCCTCATCAACTCGATCATCCTCGATGAGGATCGTGCTCACCTGGTGCAGCTCGCCTTCGACCTTTACGACACCGGCGAGTACAGCATCACGCGATTGCGGGACACTCTTGAAGCGCACGGTCTGACCAGTCGCCCCACCCGCAAGAAGGCTTCGCGGCCGCTGTCGCGGACCGGCGTACACACGTTGCTGCGCAACCCCTACTACGTCGGGATCGTCGTATACATGGGCAAGGAGGCCAAGGGGCGACACCTCAAGCTGATCGACAACGCCGTCTTCGACCGCGTCCAAGCTCGACTCGATGCGCAGCGAGCAGCCGGGGATCGCCCCCGACGGCATCATCACTATCTCAAGGGCAGCCTGACGTGCGACGAATGCGGAGCGCGCCTGATCTATGGCCGGCATCGAGGGAAAGGCGGCGTGTACGAATACTTCAGCTGCGTGCGTCGCCGGGCTCGGAATGCCGGCACATGCCCGTCGCGCCACTATCCGGTCAATCGGGTCGAGGACGCGGTCGCCGCCCTTTATTGGTCGCTCCGACTCTCGCGTGAGCGGATTTGCGAGATACGGGACGCGGTCAAGGCAGTCGCCCAAGAGCACATCGGCGTCATCCAGCGGGCCGCTACGCGCCACGGCCGCCGCCTCCAAGCCCTTGAGGATGAGCAGACCAAGCTCCTTGAGCTGCACTTCAAAG